>JBBDML010000018.1:0-114980 GCA_040878345.1 Acidimicrobiia bacterium
CTTGATCCTCGGTGCAGATCAACCGTTCCGGAACTCAGTCGCTCATAACTGAGACCACACCCGAACGGCGCGACTGTGCGCTCCTCCGCCAGCCACGCGGTGGGGTCCGCACTCCTGTCAGGTCAAATGATTTAGGGAGCGCCCCGTCGCACAGGTAACCGGCCTCCCGTTTGCATTCGAACTCGCGGTCGCCTGAAAACGTCTACGCGTCGAATAGTGCACAGCCAGCGCCGACTGCCGGAAATGGGTTCTCGGCCGCCACTGGTTCGGGCGGATAGTGGGGTCGGGAAGCCGGGTGGTCGAACGGGGTTGGGTCTGCACGGTCCGGGGCTGTGCCACCTAATGGTCGATTTCATAAGGATCTGCTGGCACGTCTCTGCTGTGCTCTTCGTTTTGAGACCCAAAGAGATAGGCATTCTCAGCGCGGTCTCGACCACGAGCAACCAAATCTTCAGGAATCGGCCTTGAAGGCGCCGATCCCGCGTCGCCACCCGCCGATGCGGCGCCGTCAGTCGCTCACGATGTCACCATGGCGGTGGGCTACCTTCCACTCGCCGTCCTCGAGGCGGTATACCTGCGTAGCTCGCAAGGTGTAGCTTCCCGGCTGACCGTCAACGGAGCACGTAGTGTGCTCGAGGCCGGCGGTGTAGGCCATGTCGCCCACCACGTCGTACGCCTGCAGTTCGAACGCATGCGACGTGCAATTGGAGAAGGTCCTCTCGAGGGAAGAGAAGAGTTCGTCAAGCTCACGCTGCCCAAAGGCGTTGCGCAACGCACCCAGGACGCTCACTGGCTCGTTGCGAGACCAGAGCGCCCGGCGTGGGCCAGCGTCGCCGTTGTGCAGGGCGAGTTCGGCTTCATACAGCGCGGTCTTGACCCAGTGTAGAAAGTCGTCCCGGTGGGTCATGCCGTCAGGATGCTACAACGCTACCGCCAGGCGATTGGCACGACGAGGGCGATCCTGCCTCCAGCACGGCGGCGGTGGGCGATCCTGCTGCACGCCTGCGAGCAGGCGAGCTTAGCGCGTTATGCGCTGGCCAGGGCAGACTTAATCGCTCAGACAAACAGACTTTGGTCATCGCGGACCATGGCTCAACGATCAAACCGCGACAACAGGATCACTGCGGGCACCTCTTGGGTGCCGCACCCATCGGCCACATGCGCCGTTGGCCTAGGCCGTCACGACAGCGATGACGTCAATCTCGATGAGAGCGTGTGGGTTAGCTAACTCGGTTACACCCACCCCAGTCCACGCCGGGTAGGGAGGACCAACGAATCGGTCCTTCACCTGTAGAAGCAAGTCAAGGTGCTGGCGGAGGCCACCCTGGTGGTAGGTGGTCATCTTGACAACCTCATCCCAACCGATTCCAACAGCGGCCAACGTATCAGCGATGTCCTGAAAAGCTGCCGTGAACTGCTGTTCTGGGTCTGCAGAGTGGCTGCCGCCGCTAGCTCCTGAGATGAACACCAGATCGCCCACCCTGACCACGGGTGTCAAATGGAACCGGTCACCCGTGGTACCCCAAGCGTCCGAATCCAGATATTCGATCTTCAAGGTCCCTCCTTGTTGCATGGCGATCTGTCCGAAACTACGCGCACATAACGGCACGTCTGGCTCGGGTCGCGTTTCCCGATGCCGACCGCGCCTCCTGTCGGGGTCAGGAGTCAACCTGTGAGAATGACGCGATGTCAGAGACTCATCCGCTGGTACTCAGTTTTCGAGCCCGGGGCACTAGCGGCCGAGTGAATGTAGTTGTCGCTGAGAACACTGACCCTGCCAGTCTCGGCACCGATGCATCGGCCCACGGATTCCCGGTGTGCCGAGCCACAGTTGAATTTGGACGAGACGGTTACGACGGTTTACTTGGCTGGGTTCAGGTTGTTGGAGTCATGAGAGCTGAGAGCGCAAATCGTGTCTTCGCGATTGATCCACTTCAAGTATTTGACCAGGTAGACAACCCCTTCGCTTTCTATGGGTTGAGGCCCGAGCTGTTCGACGCTCCATCTCGACGAGACCGCAACCAGACGCTCGATTGGCTGGCTCATAGCTTTCTATGCGCGGCGCCCGGCCATCCAATGGCCAAAGAGGTTCAGGCCGTGGTCGGGTTCAGTTGGGGCTTCGTGATGAGAGCGTGTGAAGTGTCGATCGTCAGAGCAGAGGTACTTGACCTCGCCGAGTGGTCAAGACACCTAGAGGTAATCGGTCGTGCCTATCCGTCCTGGACCTTCATCCCATAGCGCCGACCAACAGATCCCAAGCGATACCGCCCCCAACTTGAGACCGCTCGATATCGGCGCTTCGTGCTCGGGGTAGTCTCAGCGGGGTTGAGCCGAGTTGAGAACTCCGGACCTCATCGAGGTTCCAAGATTGCGGTTGCCCTCCTTCTAGGTCTCGTCGTGCTTGTGCTCCTCCTGCCTTGGTCGGGAGTCGATACCGACCCGCCGGAGTGCTATTCGATGTTCCAATACGTCGTACCGTGTGGGTCTGGGCTGGCATTCGCAGCCGGTGCGGCCGCGGTAGGATTGGTGGGCATCATCCTCGGGTTGATAGGCCGTCGACGGCCACCGCATCAGAGCACGTGATGTAGCGCCAATCGGCACGTATAGCGTTGACCAATCTCGGAAACGTGGGGCCGATGCTTATTACATCAACGGGTTGGAGATGGGCGCGTAGAACTTTGCGGCGCCATTGAACGTCTTACGGGCGTGAGGATCGGTTCTCCAATCCTTGGTGCATGCCTTTTGACGGTTTCGGCGTGTGCGGGAGCCTCGACGTCCTCCTCTACCCTCGACCAAACCACAACAACCACGGTCCACGTCGCTGCGACGACGTCGACGAGCCTGCTTTCGTCGACAACGACGGCGCCCGGGGCCACGTCATCGTTACAGCGGTTGGACGAGGCCACATTGCACCCAGTGGGATCTCCGTTGACTTTGTCCGGGTTCCTAGCTGAGGAGCATGTGGCGTTGCCCGATGGTCGGTTGCTCCTATTCACGTTCGAGGAGAACGACTGGACGGCGATCGTCTTCGACCCGGACGCCAACCGTGTCGACTTTGAGGCGGAAGCACCCTTTACAGGGGGTGTCCGGCCTCTGGGCTACAGCACAGAGCTCGACAGGGTGGTCATGATCGGCTTCGACTTAGACACCCCGCACCTCTTTCTCTTCGACCCGCTAACCGGTTCCTTCGCCGACAACACAGTGTTCGGTGAGGAGGACATTGGATGGGTGCACGACGCCGCACTGGTCGACGGTGGTCGCAAGGTGGCCATCTACGAGACATTCGGTTATGTCGAAGACAGGATCGGGGATCCGCCCCAGGTACGAGTCGGCGACCTCACCACCAACATGCTCGGAGAGCCAATCGAGTTGACAGGCGTGGTGCATGGACATGCCGAACTGGCGCAGGACGCCGTACACGATCCTCAATGGCCCTACGGGGAGGTTGAACCGGCGATCGTGTTCGATGAAGTCGGCGGCCGGCTGTTTGTCGTGCATGCCGATGGTGCCGGTCTCACCACCGTCGACCTGCTGGCCGGAACATCCGAAGTATCCGACTTTGCCGAGCCACCGTCGTTCTGGACGAGTGTGATGTCCTGGCTAATCCCACCCGCCGAGGCTAAGGGCAGTGAACCTTCGGCGAGTCTCTCCGCGTGGCTCAACCACGACGGCTCCCAACTCCTCGTGACCGGCGAGGCAGGTGACGCATGGCGCGACGCGGAGAACAGACTGCACACCACACACACTGCACTCGGTTTGATGGTCATCGACACAGAGACCCTGGATCTAGAAAGAACACTCGAGCTACCCGTAAATCGTGGGCTATCTACAAGGAGCGCAGTCGTCCTCACCGGATCAGAAGGGTCCCAGACCTGGTGCGACGAGGTGTGCAAGCCGGGTAACAATGAACCGGAGGTCGAAGGTGAATACGAGAACTCTGGCTTGATCCTCCTCGACCCGACCAGCCTGGAAATCCGCCACCAATACCTTCCCGGCAACGGGTTCAACCCCCGCGGAGTCTACGAAGACTGGCTAGTGGTCGAAACCAGCTCCGATGACTGGTGGGGGTACGAGACCATCAACCTGGTCACCGGTCAAGCCGGCGGCCGCACCGACGAGATCTTCGGGACCAGCTACATCATCGTCACCGACGAAGGCATATACCTTGCCGGCCAAATCGGTCCATAACTAGCGCAGTTCAACAATTCGGGGCGTATAACGCACATTTGAGACGGTGCACTAGAACGGCACATCGGCGTGCGCATGGGTCACTGATTTGGAGTCTCGGTGGGAATGGTGGTGACAGGGACAGTGGCATCCGCTGCAGGGGTGCACTCGAAGATGACGCCTTCAACCAGCACGCCTGTTGAGGGACATGCCGCGACAACGGTCCCGTCGTTGGCAACAGCTTCGGCGGTCAAGTCTGAACCAAAGCCGGCGAGCGCCACAAGACCGTCCGACGGAACAACTTCATCGACCAGCTCCCCGGAACCGTCGACCAGGCGAACCACTGTCGCATCAGAGGGAGGATCGACCACAACTATCGAAACGCTTTCGGTCAGATTCCGCCCGGCTAACCCCATTGGATACAACGGATCCAGACTCGCCTCTCCCACCACCGTCGTCTCAACCCTTTCCCCGTCCTGTTCTGCGATGAAGCGGCGCACCGTCATGGACTGCTCACAGGCACCCGGCAGAGGTTCCTCGTCATGAGTCATCAACCACTGGGTGTGACATCCGGAGAGGGGCAAGACTTCTTCTGACATCGACATAGTGATGGTGATGCCCTGGCCAGTAGTCCGCGGCAGATCAGCGCCTTCAGGCGAACTCCCACAAGCTCCCACGAAGCCAACCATCGCGGTCACAATCATCAGATTCACCCGCCGCATCATGCTCATACGTGTACGACGCCAAATCGCACTATGAGGTTCCAGTATCGTCGCCCATCCGCACCGATCAACAATTCCGTAGCGAAATCGCACATATTTGGACCCGCTACCTATCGGCACCTCGGCGTGCGGTTCACAACTGCCGGATAGCGTGCGGGTGACTTGACCGATTTCCAGGTTTGCTGCCGCGCCTCATGCGCTGGCTGAGTTTTGACTCGGAGGACCCGAGCCGCGGACCAATCTGGATACGAACTGGATCAGCTTCCAGACGAGCCATGTAAAGACCACGCCGACGGCGCCGTTCACCGCTCCGAAGAAGAACCCACCAATCCAAATCTGTGGGACCGAGAGTGTGGGATCACCTGCGACGCTCAACATGATGGACCAGATCGCTCCGATGACCGAAATCGACCACCAGCGGTACCTGGGGATGAGGCCCGCGATCAGTCCGAGAAGGATCGCTGTAGGGATCATGTCTTCTCACTCAGGGTAGGACTTGGCTGACACCACTCCCGATCGGCACTCCCTGATCGAGATCTAGAGGTGGCTGGTTATGAGGTCGCGACAGACGCCTTCATAAGTACGTGTCGCCCAAAACGTCTCTGGCAATGGTTTATTAGTTGGTGAGGATGTTGTGGTCGTGACGTCGGCTGAAGTCGAGCAGGAGTTCGCCCGCTTTGTGGAGGAAGTCGAGCCGCGTCTTCTGCGCGCACTCGTAGGGGCGTATGGATCTGAGGTCGGGCGGGAGGCCACTCGAGACGCCCTGTCATATGCGTGGGAGCGTTGGGATCAAGTGTCGACACTTGACAATCCCGTGGGCTACCTCTACAGGGTGGGACAGTCCCGGTCTCGTTCTTATCGGCGACAGCGGGTTTGGTTTCCCGTAGTTCCCGAGAATGGGCTGCCCGACGTTGATCCTCGTCTGCCGTCTGCGTTGCGCCAGCTCTCCCAACGACAGCGTGCAGCTGTCGTCCTTCTCCTTGTCGAGGAACTGTCCGAGCGCGAGGCTGCCGATGCCTTGGGCGTTTCTCGAGCGACGGTGCGGAAACATGCCGAACGAGGCTTGCGGAAGCTTCGAACAGCTCTAGGAGTATCAGATGCCGAATGATGTGATCGCCCAAGTCCGCCGCTACCTCGACTACGCCGCGGGGGCGAGGGCCGAGGAAACTGTTGCCACCATTCCGGAGACGACACAGCGGCAACCTCGCAAGTTCGCGGTCCGCCCCTGGTTCGCAGCGGTCGGCGCTTTCGTTCTGGTGTTGGCTCTGAGCTCTGTGATCTGGGTTCTGACCGGACAGGGCGAGCCGTTGACGGGTCCGGCCCCATCAATTACTCCGTCAACGACTGGGTCTTCAACCGTAGAAACCAGTTCCCCGCCGGTGCGATACAACAGGGTATTCGGTCTGGCGTATCCGCCCGACTGGCATCGGGCGGGCTCAGAGCTGATGCCAAATCTGGGTTTCCGTTCGGTGACCGTCGCCACCATGCCGCTCCGACCCGGAGGCAATCGGTGCGCCCAAGTGCCGGAAAACGCAATGCGAGATATGTCGGCGGACGACGTGCTTCTGACGGTGTTCTTCGCTGGCAGCCTGAGCCCTGAGCCGCCGCCGCTACCCGAGATTCTCGATGAGTCAACGTTCCCCGCCAGCCATACGGAGGCCCAGGAGTGCGCGGAGCGAGACACTCTTGCGGTCCATTGGGGGGACTTCAAAGTGGGTGAGGAGAGCGTGTACGTGCTCCTCGTCTTTGGCGAAGAGGTCGAGCCCTCCCGTCGTGATACTGCATGGCAGGTTCTGGCATCGCTGCAATGGCAAACTGAGGTGCCAGGAGGCGGCGGACAGGTATGCGTTGTCACCAGAGCCGGAGTGCCCGAGCTCACCCCACCCGATCCTTACAACCCTGACCCCTCGTCCGAGGGAAGTCATTGGTACGGCACCCCCGACCTCTGGACCGTGTTGAGGTCCGATGGGTCCTACACGCCACGAAAGAGTGTCTGGTGGAGCGCCGCCTCCCAAGGCGGTGCTGCCGAGCCAGATCCTGATCTTGAGGTGACCTGGCGGCGCCTTTTCGAGAACCCCTTAGTAATAGAGGGGGAGCCGGCAACCAACGCATTCACACCCGAGGACGGGTCCTTCATGATCGCCGGGTTCGACCCGCCGCTCCCCGGATGTTGGGAGGTCACCGCGACCTACAAAGGCTCCACGCTGAGCTACGTATACGAAAGGCGCTAGATGGGGCCGCGCTAAATGATGGGCCCCAATATCCGACCCGGTATTGCCGACACAGATCAACAGTTCTGTTGCGGAGCCGCCCATATCTGAGACCGCCCTAGATCGGCACGGCTCGATCGGGTGAGAACACGGCTTCATATCGTTTCGTGCGACCGTGCAGTCACGTGTTAGGTTCGCCGCTCTCATAGAAGCCCGGTGGATCCTCGGCTCCTTGGCACTGTGACATCTCACCGCTGGAAAGATCCACATTGGAACGCCCCGGTAGCTCAGGGTCCTCCGACACATCAACTACAACTTTGTCCTCTCGAACTTCCACCGGATAGACCCCGAGATCGCCGCTCGCTGGGCCAGCCATGTATCGGCCCTCTCGATCGAACGTCTCGCCGTGCGCAGGAGACGAGAAAGTCTCATCAACCGAGCAGTACAGGACACGGTCGCCGACATGGCGAGCGTCGTCCCAAAGTGCAAGGAAGCCGTCATCGGTCGCCACGACATACAACCCGGGATCCGGAACATAGATGACACCACTCGCCTCGAGTTCGCCCACGGTGCCGACGACAATCTCCCCAGCCTTCGCGGACTCTGGAGATGAGAGGAACACGATGGCAGCAACTCCCAACACCACTGCCAGCACACCCACGACTGCAGCAACCCGGGTCACTCAGATGAGAGTACGCGGGCGAACCGGATCTGAGCCAAACTGATGATCACCAGCGCCGATCACCAAGACTGCAGCGAAAGCGCTCAATCAATTCAGGTGCGCGCTAACGGCACTTCGTGCACTTCGTTCAGAAATTGGCACCGGCACACTGAAGCGATGCCAAGCTGCCTCGCATGAGTCTCCGAGAAGTCGGAAGACGATTCAAACGAGAGTTGACCGTCTACCGGCTGGTGATCGCCGACCCCCGTACACCACGTCTCGCTAGATGGCTGCTTGCCTCTGCAGTCGGGTACGCCCTTATGCCTTTCGACTTGATTCCAGACTTCATCCCGGTGCTGGGATACCTCGATGACGCGGTCATCATCCCCGGCCTGGTGCTCGCTGCTTTGCGGCTCCTACCAGAAGGGGTCATGCAGGACTGTCGCCGTCAAGCCGAAAGCGGTAACGGTGATCAGGCTTTGGTCGCCGACAACGAGTGACCTCGAGCAGACCGATTCGAGCCGAGCCAGATCAACAGTTCGGTTGCGGAACCGAGAGCTTTTCCAGCAGTTCGAGGATATTTGCGAGGAGAAGGGTCGGGATCCGGCGTCAATCGAAAAGTCGGTCGGCCTCATTGTCGCGCCTCCGGGCAAGGACCCGGCAGGGGTCCTGGCTGATGACGGCCCGATCCATGGCTCTGTTGAACAGATTATCGACACATTCAGTCGATTTGCCGAGATGGGATTCACTCGTATCGAGATCGTGGCAGCCGGGGATCAGGACGAAACCATTGAAGGGCTGGCGCCAGTGGTTGCCGCGTTGGGGCCTACATAACGGCACGTAAAGAGCGGCGAGATCGCTCGGCTCCCGGCTGGGTACTCTCATCGCGATGACTCATCCAAATGAGACGTTGGTCCGTGACGCCTATCGGGCGTTCAACGTAGGTGACATCGACGGGTTCCTTGTTGCCTTCGCTGAGGATGCTGTCCTCCACGGCGCAGATGGTCAGATTGAGGGAAGAGATGCCATCCGGTCGCTGGTCGAGCAGCTACGCGCTCTGACCGAGAACACCCTCCACATTGAGGTCCATGACATTCTCGCCAACGACCGCCACACCGTGATCCTGCAGCTAACCAAAGCCAAGCTCGGAGATCGCGTTCTGGAGGATCGCGTCGTGTACGTGTTCCACATCGAAGACGGCTTCATCGTCGACGCATACTTCCAAGGCGATCCAAGAGTCCAAGAGGCCTTCTACTCGGACGCTTGACGACCCGCCTATAAGGGCATTCTCGCAAGGCCAGGCCCGGTGAAGCCATTGAATGGTTCTGGTTCTCATCCAAGTGTGGCCATGGTCGTACGGTTCGCCAACAGCTGCCAGACGGAACGGCTCCGCGGGGTCGACCGACTTCATCTGGAGCCGTCGTTCAGGGGACACGATCCTGCAGGCGCTCTCTTCCGGATCGACCAGGTACCGACACATCGGCACTCGCGGCCGAGTGGAGCCCACCTCGGTTTCTAACCTGTGTCGCGGCGAGATCGCCTCTGCCGGCCCTCACCCCAGATCCCGCAACTCCCCGTCGATCGCCAGCTCGTCGACCACCCCCACCACCACGGCGCGGATCGCTCCCCACCCGAGCCCGAGGATCTGACGGGCCGAGCTGCCTTCGTCGAGAATCAAAACCGTCTCTCCTACGCCGGCATCCACCACGTCGACGGCGATCGTGTACCCCTCAGGCTTCCCGTCGATGTCGCTGACATCACATAGGAGGAGGCGGTGGTCATCGAGCACCGGGATGTTGATCGTGGAGACCACGGTCCCCACCACCCTGCCCACCTTCATGCGTCCACCAGATGGATGTCGTCGACGATCCCCACGATGGCATGGTCGACGGGCACGAATCGCTCCGACAGCGCCTCTGCGGCTTCTCGGGAGCTGACGAAGTAGACGAGCTCCCCGGGCCCGGCCATATGGACGGCGTCGGCGGCGACCACGATCTTTCCTTTTGGTTGCTGAGTCTTGTCCAAAGGCTGGATGACAAGGAAACGGACCCCTTCCAGCCCGGCCGCCTTCTCGGTGGCGACCACGCTTCCCAGGACCCGGGCCAGCTGCACCTCAACCCCTGCTCTCGACCCGCTTCATGAAATGGAGCTCGGCCGCCAAGTTGTCGGCCATCTCGTCGTGAAGCTGGGGAATGACGTCCGACCGAACCAGGGTGCCATGAGCCTCGATGCGCTCGACGGCAGCTTCGACTGCGGCCTCGACCTCGGCGACGGAGCCCGAGAACAGCACGTAGCCCTTGCCTCCCAGGCCGTCGGCGAGGCGCACCGCGGAGACGACGACCCCGGCTGCCTTGACTCCGGCGTCGGCAGCATCGATCACCGCGGCGACCGTGGAGGTCTCCACGATCCCCAGTGCCTCCTCGGCGAGTGACGCCTTGTCCGACCCGCCCATGATGGCGGTGGTCACATCGGGGTGGATCTCCGGGAGAAACACCGAGTCGCTGACGTGGCCTCGTCCCGCGTCACCGCCGGTCGCCAGCGCCATCTCGACACTGGCGGTGTCCCCGCTGACCAGGACCAGGTATTTGCCCGGGTGCACCGTTCCGGCGTAGATCGAGCCGATCGGTGACGCCTTCACCATGGCGTCGGCGGCGACGATGCCGGCGCTGATGGAGTCGAACTCGAGGAGGGCGATGGCCGGGTCAGACAATGCGGAGGGCTCCCACCACGCTGATGCGGCGGACCCGGGAGAAATGGCGGGGCCGGGTCATTCCCTCACCGGTGGGACTGGCGATGGAGAAAGAGGTGAATCCCTCCCCGCCCTGCCCCAGACCGCTGTAGTTGGGCCCGTTGGCCACGAAGATGCTGCAGTTCATCGCCCTGGCCATGCTGGTGATGGTGTCCACGTTGGTGCTGTGGATCGAGGCGGTGTGCCGGAAGCCGTGCTCCGACTTGACCGCGAGATCGATGGCATCGGTAACGTTGTGCACCCTGACCACCGGCATCACCGGCATCATCTGCTCGGTCCACACCAAACTGTGCTCTCGGGAAACCTCGGCAACCACCAACCGAACATCGTCGCCGACGGTGATCCCGATCTCGGAGAGGATCCTCGAGGCGTTCTTCCCGATCAGGTCGGGGTTGATCATGCCCGGCTTGTTGGGGGGGCCCATCTCCCGGAAGATGATCCTCTCCAACCGCTTCAGCTCATGTTCCTTGAGCCGGTAGCCGCCATTGGCCACCATCGCCTGCACCAGACGGTCGGCGACGGTGTCGACAACGATCGTGGTCTTCTCGTCGGTGCAGATGACGTTGTTGTCGAATGAGGCCCCTAGGAGGATGTCGCGTCCCGCCGCCTCGACGTCGGCGGTCTGGTCGACGACGGCCGGCGGGTTGCCGGGACCGGCGGTGATCGCCTTCTTGGACGTCTTGAGCGCCTCCTGGACCACCCCTGGCCCACCGGTTACCAGGAGGACCCTCACGTCGGGATGATGCATCACCTCACGAGCCGACTCCAGCGTCGGGTGTGGGGTGGCGGTGATCAGGTCGGGTGGCCCCCCGGCAGCGACAATCGCCCGGTTGAGCAGCTTGATGTTCTCCACCGAGACCAGGGCGGCATTGGGATGGACGTTGAAGACCGCGGAATTGCCAGCCGAGACGATGGAGATCGAGTTGTTGATGATCGTCGACGTCGGGTTGGTGGTCGGGGTGATCGCGGCGATGACCCCGTAGGGGGCGTACTCGGTGATCATCATCCCCGCGTCACCGGTGACCACGTGCGGCTCCAGGTCCTCGGGCCCCGGGGTCTTCGTCGTGACCAGGCGATTTTTGACCACCTTGTCCTCAGCCCGCCCGATACCGGTCTCCTCGGCGGCCATATAGGCCAGCCGCTCCCCCTCACGGAGCATCGCTGCCCGCATGCTCTCGACGATCGTCTTGCGCGACTCGAGGCCCATCTCCCGGTAGGTGGTGAAGGCGTTGCGAGCCGACTTGACCGCCTCGTCGATGGTGGCGTGGATGCCATCACCCAACTCGACCTCGGATACGGCCAGATCGTCGGTGGCCCGGATCGCCGGGCCTGCCCGCGAGGCGAACTCGGCGGCAGCGACCCTCCCCTTCACCCGATCGATGATGGAGCGGATCTCGGATTCACTGAGCCTCGACCTATCCAGAGCGAGCCTCCTCCCCCTTGTGGTACTTGACCTCTCCGCCGACGTCCCAGGAGTCGACGATCGCCATGATCACCGCGTCACAGGGACGGTCCCTGGTCATCTCGGTTTGACGGGCCGAGCTGCCAGAGGCATAGAGCACCACCTCACCCATGCCGGCGCCGACGACGTCCACTGCCACCACATAGGAGCCCGTCTCCTGGTTGACCTCGTCGATCTGCTTGACCACGAGGAACTTCATGCCCGACATCAGGGCTTCCTTGCGACTGGCGACGAGGGTTCCCGCGACCCTGCCTAACTGCATGGGTCTCTCCGCCTCAGGGTCACTTAGCCGAGCTCTTCCTGAGCCTGCTCCTGACGACCCAGCGGCAGAGCCAGGTCCACGTTGACATGGGGCCGTGCGATGACGTGGGTGGCGGTGACCTCACCAACCTTCTCCGCACCACGCACACCGGCGTCGACGGCGGCCTTGACCGCGGCGACGTCACCGCGAACCACCGCGGTCACGTAGCCGCCACCGGTCTTCTCCATGCCGACCAGCTCGACCTTGGCGGCCTTCACCATGGCGTCGGCAGCCTCCACCATCGCCGGGAAGCTGCGAGCTTCGATCATTCCAAGAGCTTCAGCCATGAAGCTCCTCCTTTCGTTTGTTCGTGTTCGGAACAGTCATCGTGGGCTAGCTGATCTCGCGGCCGGCCAGGCCCTCCAAGGCAGCCACGGCCGCCTGCCATCCAACATCGATGTCGCGCTCTTCACCCCCTAGATACACCCTGCCCATCGACCCGAAGCTGCGGACCTCGAGCACATTGATCTCGGCAGCCTTCTCCGCCTCGTTTGCCGCCAGCGAGGCGTAGGCCGCCGGCTCGCACTCCAGCACGTAGAGGGTTTGGCCGGGGATGATCATCTGCCCATGACGGGTCCGGTTGATCAGCTGGGCGTGGTGGTCGTCGAGACGCCTGATGATCTGTGAGCTGAGGATACGGGGCTTGATCCGGTCGTCCTCGGTCTGCTCGATGGCCTCGAGGATGGCGGCGCCCGCCGCCCGGGTCTCGGCCTGATCGGGTGAGTGGACCTCGAGGACTCCGTAGAAGCGCTCGATGATCTGGAGCCCTGGCTTGACCGTGGTCGCCTTGAGGGCGACATCGGTGAGCCGGTTTATCTCGATCCCGGGCGCCACCTCCACCCACAGCGAGGCATCGCCGGCCAGGGGGAGGAAACCCTGGGCAACCGTTCCCAGGAAGGCCGCATATTGGGGTTGCAGGCTGTCCAGGAAGGCGTAGGACCTGAGCTCAATACCTTTCGTCACTGTCTCCTCCATCGGATCCGCTCACGATCTGAACACCGGCCGAGGCGCCGATCCTGGTGGCGCCTGCGGCGATCATGTCCTCGGCGTCATGTGCGGTCCGGACACCACCCGACGCTTTCACCCCCATCTCGGGGCCCACCGTCTCACGCATCAGCGCCACGTCGTAGACGGTGGCACCTCCAGGGCCGAAACCGGTGGATGTCTTGACGAAATCCGCCTTGGCCCGTTTCGCCAGGGCCGAGGCTATGACCTTCTCCTCGTCGGTGAGCAGGGCGGTCTCGAGGATGACCTTGCACATCGCCCCCACCTCGTGGGCGGCGTCGACCACCTTGGCGATGTCGTTGAAGACGAGCTCGTGGTCCCCGGACTTGAGGGCTCCCACGTTGATCACCATGTCGATCTCCCGGGCGCCGTCGCGAAGCGCCTTGCGCGCCTCGGTCGCCTTGACCTCGGTGGTGGTCGCCCCGAGCGGGAACCCGATGACGGTGCAGACCGGGACCCCAGTCCCTCTGAGGTTGTTGGCCGCCCTCCGCACCCAGGTGGGGTTAATGCAGACCGAAGCGAATCTGTATTGCTCGGCTTCGGCGCAGAGACGGTCGATGTCCTCGGAGGTGGCATCCGGCCCGAGCAGGGTGTGGTCGATGTACTGAGCGAGATCCAGTGGGACATCAGCCGCCTCCCCGTGGAATGCGACCCGATCGGCGCCATTGGCCACCACCTCCCTGACGGTCTCACCGGTCTCGGCCATGTCGAATCTGGTGGATAGGGCCGCCAGGACTTCACTCGTGATCGCTTCGACGAGGGCCTCTCTATTCATCCTGGTGCGTCTTTCATCCGTTCTGAGTATTGCCGCTCGATGGCGTCGATCTTGTCAACCCTCCGAGCGTGACGCCCCCCTGCCCACCCCGTGGACAGCCACTCGTCGACGATCTGCCACGCTAGCCCTTCGCCGATCAGCCCGGCGCCGAGGGTGAGGACGTTGGCGTGGTTGTGCTCCCTGCTGTTGCGTGCCGAAGAGAGGTCGTAACAGAGGGCAGCCCTTATTCCAGGCACCTTGTTCGCCACCATCGAGGAGCCGATGCCGGCGCCGTCGATGATGATCCCCCAGCGGCAATCCCCATCAGCAACCTTTCTGGCCACCGCATGGGCGTAATCCGGGTAGTCGACGGCCTGGTGTGAGTCGGTCCCACAATCGGTCACCTCCCAGCCGGCCTCCTTCAACTTGAAGGCGATCCGCTCTTTCAGCGGGAAGCCTCCATGGTCGGCACCGATGGCGATCGCACCGCTCAAGTCACCCAACTCGTCGTCGGAGGAAGAAACCGCGGTGGGCTCTGCCCTATCCATGGAGGCGGCCGATCGGGATTCGATGACACCATCGACGATGCGCCCAACGAGCGAGCGGACCTCTTGTTCGCTGGGCAAGCCGGGCTTCGGGCGAGGTGTCACGGGGTGTCTCCTGGTCGCCGCATCCTAGGGATCACTCTGTCCCGCCCCCACCCGTGAACCAGTCTTATGATGGGGACGTGGCCGAGCGAGACTCAGCTTTCCTCTGGGAGACCGAGGCGTTGCGGGCCGCCACCATCCGGACGATTCCCCACATCCGTCGCATCCGGGCGGTGGAGCCGGCCGACTGGCTGACCCTCCGGCAGGCCAATGAGATCACCGGCGTCCCGGTGCCCACACTGCGCAAATGGGCCCTTCGAGACAACGTCCCCAGTTACCTCGAGAAGACAGCGGTCGGCCAGCTTCGGATGGTCTCCTTGCAGGGGATCTACCAGCGAGCCGAGGAGCTGGGACGCCAGGTGGAGACGAGGCCGGAGAGGAGACCAGGTCCGGGTCCGACGCAAGCGCCACCCGCGGTGGATCTGACCGATGAGGTTCAGCCGACATCGGCTCAGCGCGAGGTGCCCGAGGGCACGATGCTCGTCCCGCTCGACGCCTGGAACAAGATGCTCAACCAACTCGGCAACCTCCACGAGGCCGGTCAGCAGCTCGCCGAAGCGCGGGAGCGAGCCGCCAAGGCGGAGACCCAAGCGACTTTCCTCAGAGAACGACTGGCCGAGTTGAGGGTGGAGCTTGCCCAGGCGCGGGACAAGCCGACGGTTTCTGAGGTCGAGAGCGCCGGCGTACCCATCCCGGCGGCAACCGTGCCATCAGTCGGAGGGGCCGGTGTCGCCGATACCGGGCCGCGATCGCCGAGCCTCACCGCCTACTCGATGGAGATGACCAGACGGCTCTATGCGAAGTGGAAGGGCCGGAGGCGGCGCTGAGCGGGTAGCGTCGCCGATCAGGCGTTGCCGGAGTCGACCAGCCGATAGCCGATGTTCTGGGAGATCTCCATGACCATCCCGAAGGCGATCATCTCTCCGGATGCCTCGTCGGGGGCGTTGATGCTCATCTCGAAGTGATTGTCCCCCGCAAACTCGGAGGTTCTGGCCAGACCGGCGGAAGGGTCGAACCAGGTGGTCATGGTGGCCACCGAAGGGGCCAGGGAGAAGCCAAACCTGAGATCCTCGCTGATGGCAGCCAGCTCTGCCCGTTCCTCATCGGTGGCGTCCTCCGGGAGGAAGGCTTCGAACATGCCGATCAAAATCTCGGCGAGGTCGATCTCGATGGCGGAGGTGGAGATGGTGGTCTCGATCACCATCACCTCGACGCCGTCGAGGGTGTCGGTCCGGGTCACGGTGCTCTCGATATCGGTGGTGGCCGGTTCCGCCCCGTCACCCATCATCGGGATCTCGATGGTCTCGGACCAGGTGTCGCCGACGGCCACCTCGCCGTCGCTCAATGGTGGGCCAACGAACCGACCCGGTTGCATTGATCGGGAGAAGTCCTCGAGCCCGCCGAATCCTCCCATGCCACCGATGCCGAAGAGATCTTCGAGCTCGCCGCCGCCCCCCGAGATGACATTGCCCTGCTCATCGACGATCACGGTGATGTCGACCGGCTCTATGGCGGCGAGATCGGGGATCTCCGACTGATCGACCGGCTCGCCGTCGACCGTCCCCGAGAACTCGAGGGCGGCGAAGTCACCGGTGATGGTCACGGCAAAGGTGCCCGGCTCGGGCCCATCGGCAACCGAGTGGGTGAAGGTGGAGGTTCCGGTGACACGGATCGACATCTCCCCTGGGATCCCCTCCTCGTCGAGGGCTGAAGCGTCGCCGTTGGTGGTGATGTCGATGGCCTGATCCAACTCGACCTCATAGGTGAAGACCGTCCCCGCCTCGAGTTGGTAGCTGAGCAGCATCGCTTCCGGCGCCTCGGTGGTGGTGGGGGCTAGGGGTGCGGCGGTGGTTGCAGACGGGTCACCACCTGATGGATTGCAGGCGGCGATCACCAGCGCCAGCACCGAGAGAAGAAACGGGAGACGACGCATGATGTGCCAGGTTATCGGCATGCGGAATCTGTGCTTGAACCACCCGGTTACCTTGTCGGCCTCGTGAATCCCTGGACCCCGCTCATCGCCGCCACCTTCGGGTGGGCCTTTTCGGTGGTGATCAGCAAAGTGATCCTGGCCAGGGGGGTGGACACCGTCACCCTGGTGCCGATAAGGACGGCGTTCGGGCTGGTGACTCTCTTGCTCATCGCCGCCGTCACCAAGCGCTTTTGGACCACGTCGAAGCCTGCCTGGCGCCGCGGGGCGGTACTGGGGGTGGCCGCCATGGCCGTCCCCAACCTGGTGATGACCCGAGCCTTGGAGGACCTGCCCGTGAGCCTCGGGGGGCTCTTGATCGCCCTGATCCCGATCACCACGGTGATCGCCGCCCACTTCATACTCGAGGACGAGAGGTTCCAGGCTCGATCGGTGCCCGGCCTCCTCATCGCACTGGCCGGCACCGCCCTCCTGGTGGGAGTCGGGGGCGAGTCGATCGACGGGGTCGTCAACCTGTGGCGGGGTGTCTCATTCAGCCTCTCCGGCGTGGTCCTCGCCGGGATCGGCGGGGCGCTGACCAGGAAATATGCCCTCGACGTCCCCAGTCATCAGTTGGTGCTCCCCCAGTTCATGGTGGGCACCGCGGTCCTTTTCCTCGTGGTCCCGTTGCTCTTCGACTTCCGCCCGGAGTCGGTCGACGGAGTGAGTCTCGCCTGGCTGGTGGCCATCGGGGTGGTGGGGACCGCTCTTCCATTTGCCATGTTCATCATCGCCGCCTCAATCAACCCGGCATGGAGGCTCGGGCTCACCGGGTACACCGTCCCGGTGCTGGCGGTGGCCCTCGCAGTTGTCTTCCTCGGTGAGACCCTGACCCCGGTGATTCTCGGCGGGGCGGCCTTGATCGTCGGTGGCGTTGTCCTGGCCGACCGGGCCAGCAACCGGGCTCCGGTGCCCGAGATCGTTTAGCCCTTCGAGTGCCGGCCATCGGGTATATGGGCGACGAGACCGGGACGACCATTTACCCTCCGCCCACTATGAGACGTCGGATCCTGGTTGCGGTGGCATGGCCCTACGCGTCAGGCCCGCTTCATCTGGGCCACCTCGCCGGTGCCTACCTGCCTGCCGACATCTTCGCCCGGTTCCAGAGGCTCCGGGGCAGCGATGTCTTGATGGTGTCGGGGTCGGATGCCAACGGGACACCAATCACGGTCAAGGCCGATCAGTTGGGGATCACGCCACGAGAGGTGGTCGACATCTACCACCCTGAGATCCTCGGCTACTGGGAGGCGCTGGGCATCACCTTCGACCTTTTCACCACCACCATGACCGAGAATCACCACGGGGTGACTCAGGACTTCTTCCTGCAACTCCTGGACAAGGGCTACCTGGTGAAGGGCACCTCCGAGCAGTTCTACGACCCCGAAGTGGGACGATTCCTCCCTGACCGCTACGTCGAGGGAACCTGCCCCCACTGCGGCTACAAGGAGGCCAGGGGCGACCAGTGCGAGAACTGTGGGCGCACCCTCGACCCGACCGACCTGCTGGAGCCGCGTTCACGGCTCAGCGGTGCCGCCCCGGTGCGACGCTCCACCGAGCACTACTTCCTCCAGTTGCCGGTGTTCGCCGATGCCCTCCGTGAGTGGCTGGAGTCGAAGACCAGCTGGCGCCGACATGTCAGGAACTGGGCGCTGGGGATGCTCGAGGACATCCCGGAGCGCGCCATCACCCGGGACATCGAGTGGGGAGTCGAGCTGCCCGTCGACGACCTGGGCCCGGGCAAGCGGATCTATGTGTGGTTCGATGCAGTGATCGGATATCTGTCCGCCTCCATCGAGTGGGCGTCGAGCACCGACGACCGCGATGCCTGGAGACAATGGTGGGAGGACCCAGAGGCCGAGTCCTACTACTTCGTGGGCAAGGACAACATCCCGTTTCACACCGTGATCTGGCCGGCGATGCTCATGGGGTACGGCGGCCTCAACCTGCCCACCGACATCCCCGCCAACCAATACATCACCTTCAAGGGTGAGAAGGCCTCGAAGTCCAAGGGAGTCGGGCAGTCGATCGGCTGGTATGCCGAGCGCCTCCAGCCCGACGCCCTCCGTTATGCCATAGCCGCGGTGCTCCCCGAGCAGCAGGACACCGACCTGAGCGACGACGAGATCATCCGGAGGGTCAACGACGAGTTGGTCGCCACCTGGGGGAACCTGGTGAATCGGGTCCTCACCATGACAGAGCAGAACTTCGACGGCGTGGTCCCGGGACCGGGTCGGCTGGGGCCCGGTGACGAAGCCATCGTCGGCCTCGCAGACTCGGTGCTAGATGACGTCGCCAAGGAGATCGAGCGGGTCGAGCTGCGAGCCGGCCTTCGAGCCGCCATGGAGGCGGCCTCGGCGGTGAACGTCTATCTCAACTCGACCGAGCCCTGGAAGGTGATCAAGCAAGACCGGGATCGGGCCGCCACCATCCTGTGGTCCGCCATCCAGGCGATCTCGGCGATCCGGGTGGCGCTCGCCCCTTACCTCCCGTTCACCGCCTCAGATATAGGTGTCATGCTCGGCATCGCACCGGAGGTCACCGGTTGGTCTGCGCCGCCGGTGCCAGGGGGCACCGTCCTCGGGCCGATCGCCCCGGTGTTCACCAAGCTCGATACCGACGCCCTTTCCTGAAACCATTCGGGCCCTTTTGGCGTCGAAGTGTCAACATCTCGCATTACCCCATAGACCCGAAGTTCCGATAGTTTTCCAACATGGGCCGCATAGTCAGGATCGTCGCTGGTTCCAGCCTCGTCATGGCGGGGACTGTGATGCTGGTCCTCCCCGGCCCAGGGATTTTGACCATCGGCGCCGGGCTAGCCATTCTCGCCAAGGACGTGGAATGGGCGGGTCGTCTCAAGGACCGGGTCACCTCGCGGTATCTGCCCACCCCGAAGGACTACGCCGACCGCGCCTAGTGGGGCGGGTAGACCCCCATCCCCTTCGCCTTCTCGGTCTTCCAGAAGATCTCTGAGATCTCATCGATGAGATCGATCAGCTTCTGACCTTCGGCGGGGTCGGCCGACTTCTTGGCCTCGCCTGCTTGATGAATCGCCCGCCAGAAGAGATCGTCGAGGCCGGGGAACTCGGCGCGGTGATCGGCACTGAAGAAGTCGGCCCAGAGCACCATCAGGTGGTGTTTTACCTCCTCGGCCCGCTCCTCCTTGAGCTGCAGGGCCCTGGCCCTGAAGACGTCGTCATTCGACTCTTGGTACTTCTGAGCGATCTTCAACACCGAAAGTGCTTCGATCTTGGCTTGGGCCGGGTCGTAGACCCCGCAGTAGAGGTCACAGTGGGCATGGGCGATGGTGACCTGACGCATGTTCAACTCCTTCGTGGATCGGGGCCTGGTCTGACAATACTTCCCCCCGGACATGGCGATGAAACGGTTCAGGGTGGCGGAGGACTCGATGCGGCCCTCGCTCTCACCAGGCGACGAGGTCGTGGCCACCGATGCCCGAGCAGCCCGGGTCGGCGACATCGTGGTGTTCCTCCACCCGGGCCGAGACGACTTTTGGATGGTGAAACGGCGGGTCGACCCACCGGGCGCCATCGGCCCCGATCAGGCATGGGTCATGTCCGACGACCCCTCGGTGACCGTCGCCGACTCCCGGACTTTGGGGCCGGTGCCTCTCGACCGGTTGTGGACGGTTGTGAACCGGCTCGACGATGAGTCCTTCGTCGAGGCCAGTCACCTGCTCAGCGCCGAGGACAAGGCTCTGGCAGGGGTGGTGGCCGCCCATGGGCTCCCGGGCTTTTGGCGCCGACCAAGTGGTCTGTCAACGCTGATCCTCCTCGTCCTAGAGCAGCAGGTGTCACTCGAGTCGGGGGCGGCAGTCTTCCGCCGGCTCCGCGAGGGGGCGGGCGGGATCCGCCCCGAGTCGCTCCTCGCCATGGGAGCCGACGGGGTGCGCGGCGTGGGCGTCACCCGGCAGAAGACCACCTACATCCTCGACCTCGCCCAGGCGGTGGTCACCGGAGCACTCGACCTGGCCAGTCTCGAGAATCGATCCGCCGCCGAGGCGCGGCGATCTCTCCTCGAGCTCAAAGGAATCGGCCCATGGACCGCAGACGCCTACCTCCTCTCCGCCCTTGGTCACCTCGATGTCTTCCCTGTGGGTGACCGCGCCCTCCAGGTGGGCGCCGGCGAAGTCCTCGGGATGTCCCAGACTCCGGACGGGGCACAGCTCGAGATCATCTCTCAGCCGTGGAGGCCATTGAGGGCGGTGGCCGCCAGGCTGATCTGGCATGCCTACCTGACGGTCAGGGGCCGCGTCGAGCCCGACCATGGCACACCCATCCCGGAGAGGGCGTAGAGTCGGGGCATGACCGAGTTCGTGGTCTCGATGGAGAACCGACCGGGTCGCCTGGCGGCTCTCACCGAGAACCTCGCCGCCTTCGGGGTGAACATCGAGGCACTCACCGCTTATGGGCACGACGGGGAAGGAACCGTTCGCCTCATCGTGGATGATGCCGCCACCACCCGCCGCGTGCTCGAAGAGGCGGCTCTGCACAACGAGGAACGAACAGTCTTGACCGCCCAGCTACCCCACCGACCGGGTGAGCTGGCCCGCCTCACCCGTGCCCTCGCCGACGCCGGTGTCAATATCGATGCCCTCTACGTCCTCAAGTCCACCGCAGATGGCATCGAGCTTGCCATCTCGGTCGACCAGCCAGAGACGGCACTCCCCCATCTGGATGTGACCGGAGGAGTCCTCAACCGGATCGCGGGGTGATGGCCGCTAGGGCGGGTCGCCACTTATAGTGGCCTGAATGCGCACCGACACAGCCAGGCTGGTTGCGCTCGGTTTGACCATCACCGCCTGCTCGGTAGCAGCGGTCTCCACTACCACCACGACCGAGGCCACCACCACTTCGTCGTCGACCACCTCGACCACTCAGCTGCCCACCACCAGCACCACCTTTGCCGGTGATGTCTCTCCCGTGACCGGGCTGAGCGTCACCGATCCCGCGCTGCTCGATCGCCGCCTCCTGGCGGTCAAGATCGACAACCACCCGCGGGCCAACCCCCAGTCGGGCATCGATCAGGCCGATATGGTGATCGAGATACTGGTGGAAGGGGTCACCCGCTATCTCACCCTTTGGCAGGAGAGTGACTCGGACTACCTGGGCCCGATGCGCTCGGCCCGCCCCACCGACACCAGTCTCCTCGTCGCCATCAACGAGCCGACCTACGCCCGGTCCGGCTCTCAGGAGTGGGTCCAGGCAGTGGCGGTGCAGGCGGGTATCCACCTGGTGGGTGAGGTCGGGCCCCCGGCGACATTCAGGATCTCGGGGCGGAACGCCCCCCACAACCTCTACGTCGACACCATCGAGCTTCGCAAGGTGGCAGATGGCCGCGGCCACCCGGACGAGCCACCCACCGAGCCGCTGTGGGAGTTTGGCCCCTTGCCTACCGGCGCCGACCCAGCCTCGTCGGTCACCATGCGCTTCGCCGGGACCACCACCATGTGGGACTGGGACCAGGCGTCCAGGTCATGGCTTCGGACCGCCTACCGCCGGGAGTCCTTCTATCGGGACCAGGACGGGACCGAGACCCGGGTCGGCGTCCCGGTGCTGGTAGCCCTCCACGTGGAGCAGTACTTCGCCATGCCGCCCCCGGGGTTCGGGGGCTCGGGGCTGCCCAGCTCCCAAACGGTGGGAACCGGGACCGCCTTCGTGTTCGCCGACGGCAAGGTGGTCGAGGGGATTTGGACCCGGGAGTCGGAGACCGATTGGTTCAGCCTCAGCACCTCGAGCGGGGAGACCATGTTGGTGCCACCGGGCAAGGTCTGGGTGTCCCTGGTGCCGAGCAGCGGGGGTCTCACCTACGAGCCGTGAGGATCCTCCCGGTCACACGAAGAGGCTCACGTCCGCATCCGCCGCATAGTCGAGGAAGGCCGCAGCCCCTGCGATGTCGGCCCCCGGGATCAGGTCGCTCTCCTCGACACCCATGACACCCATCGTGGTGGAGCAGGCAAAGAACCGGACGCCCTGCTCCCGAGTCATCTCGATGAATTCGGGGATGGTGGGCATCCGAGCATCTTTCATCCACTTGCGCATCACCTTGGTCGCGGCGGCAGTGGCCCCGGGAACCACCCCGAGGGCGTTGGGCAGCTGGATCGGCCCGGCCGGGTTGGCCAGGGAGGCCACCTTCAGCTTGTCGAACCGCTCAGCGTGGAGGATGTCCAGCCCGTAGAAGGTGAAGTAGATGCCGGCCTCCCAGCCGAGACTGACCGCGGTGGCGGCAAGGATCAACGGGGGGTACGCCTGGTCGAGTGTGCCCTTGGAGGCCACGATGGCGATCCTTCGCTTCCGTGCGCCTTCGGTGGTCATGTCCGTCCACCCTTCTCGATGAGGAAGTACTGCCTGCCGTCGGTCTGCTTGGCCGAGATCAGCCGGTCGCCACGTTGGCGGGCCATGGCGGGGACATCTTCCAGTGCCCCTGGGTCGGTGGTGATAAGCCGCAGGCGGTCTCCGGGCTGGAGCCTGTCGAGGACGATCGCCGCCTTGTAGACGGGAAGCGGGCAGAGGAGACCTGCGCAATCGAGGTCGATGACCTCGACATCCGCTCCGGTGGTCGGTTGGCTGCTCATATCTGTGGCATTCCTTCCTCTCCGAGGATGTCCTCGAAGTAACTCGTGTACTTGAATCCCGAGTCGGCGGAGATGGCGACCACGATCTCGCCTGGCTCAGCTGGTATCTGGTCTATGGCGGCGACGACCGCACCAGTCGATGGTCCTACGGTGAGAGCCTCCCGTCTCCACAGCTCCTTGGTCATGCCATATGCCGACTCGTCGGAGATGACGATGGAGCCATCGACAACGGCGGGGTCGAAGATGGCCGGGACGCTGGCCTCGGCGAAGCTCCTCATCCCCGGTAGCCGATGCCCTGGCTCGGGCTCGACACCGACCACCCTGATCGTGGGGTCCTGCTCCTTGAGGAAACGACCGGCGCCGACCACGGTGCCGGTCGTCCCGTAGGCGGCGACGAACCACCTGACCCTCCCTTCCGTCTGCCTCCAGATCTCGGGCCCGGTGGTCTCGTAGTGGGCAGTCACGTTGTCCTCGTTCTCGTATTGCAGGGTGGCGGCGTAGCGCCGACCACCCTCCGAGGCAGCCAGGGCGCGGGCGAGAGCGATGGCGCCATCCTTCGGGTTGTCCACCGGGCACAGTTCGTCCGGTGTCTCCCACACCTCGGCCCCAAGCATGCGGAGGATCACCTTCTTCTCCTCGGGGACACCATCGGGAATGGTCGTGGTGAGCCGGGTGCCGGCCAACGAGGCCAGCGCGGCGAGAGCAATGGCGGTGTTGCCACTCGATGCTTCGACCACCTCCCGCCCCTCGAGCAGACCTCGACGAGCCAGCCCGTCGAGTAGATAGAGGGCGGTCCGGTCCTTTACCGAGCCAAAGGGGTTCATCCACTCCAGCTTGAGATACAGATCCAGCTCCCGGTGACTGAGCACCTGGTTGATCCGGACCAGTGGGGAGGGGTTGTCGACGTTCGGCAACAGGTCGCGTATGTCAGTGAATCTCCTGGCGGAGGTGTCCGTCTCCAACCGTTGGTTTCGGGTGATGGATGTCATGTCAGGTCCCTCGGGGCATAGAAAAGGCCCGCTACCGATGTCGCCGGTGCGGGCTGGTGGTCGTCTAGTTGTGGTTCAGACCGTCACCGCCCGCGCGACACCGTCGCACATGCGCAGGCACAGCAGACGGGGCGGGGCAGGTGACTTGTCATCCGGCGCCGAGCGTACGATGGTCAGAGCGCACCGTCAAGGGGCATCTGGCAGCGGCTCAGGCGGGACTAGCGTCGACACTGAGTGATCGAACCGGACCCAAACTCAGCCACCAGGGCCATTGCCGCCGCACAGGCCGTCCAACCCACCCTCAACCTCTTCACCCACATCGAGCCCGGAGGGCCCCAGACCAACACCACCGGGTCCCTCGTCGGGATGCCGCTCGGGGTCAAGGACCTGATCGACCATGCCGGGCGTGTCACCGCCTGTGGCTCGGCCTTCTACCGCAAGAGAGCCACGGAGACTGCACCATGCCTGCGACGTCTCGAAGAGGCGGGAGCGGTGATCATCGGGCGGACCGGCCTGCATGAGTGGGCTTTCGGATTCTCCTCTGAGAACCCTCATTGGGGAGCGGTCCGCAACCCGTGGAACCCCGCAACGTCTCCGGGAGGGTCGTCGGGAGGTTCGGCGGCGGCGGTGGCAGCCGGGATCACCCCGATCGCGATCGGGACCGACACCGGAGGCTCGGTGAGGGTGCCGGCGGCCCTCTGCGGCACCTATGGTCTCAAGGTCACCCACGGTCGGATCCCCCTCGATGGAGTGTTCCCTCTAGTCCCCTCCATCGACACCATTGGACCCTTGGCCGACTCGGTGGAGCACCTGGCCGCGGCCTACCGGGTGATGTCCGGGGACCGGAGCCCAGAGCCAAATGCCCAGTCTCTTCGCATCGGGGTCCCCCAGCCCTGGGTGGAGAAGGCCCCGATGAGCGAAGAGGTGGCCAACGCCTTCGAAAAAGCCGTGAGCGAGCTGACCGGGATGGGCCATCAGGTGGTTCCCATCGAGATCCCTGACTTCGGCCCCTCTCATCACATCATGTGGGCGATCGCCGAAGAGGTGAGGGAGGTCCATCGTCCCTTTCGCCGGCGGGGCGAGAGCTACGGCGCGGACGTGGCAAGACGTCTCGACGACGCCGAAAAGGTCACCGAAGCCGAGTCGCGATCAGGTCACGACTGGCAGGGGAGAATGCGATCGGCGCTGGCGGAAGGCTTCGACCGGGTCGACCTACTGATGACGCCGTCGGTACCGGTCCGGTCCAAGACCATTGGACAGGAGATGATCGGCGAGCACCACTATCGGGCGGTCCTCTCCTATTTCTCGGCGGTGGTCAACCACACCCTCCACCCCGCAATCGCAATGCCCCTCGCCGGCACGGGTTCGCCCCCGCTGTCGCTACAGGCTGTCGCCCCGCTCGGCGGTGAGGCCGCCCTCCTCGGATTCGCCCGCACCCTCGAGACCGCCGGGCTCTCGAGTTTCGCCGTGGCCGGGTCGAACTCTCAGAAACAGGGCGAGGATACAATCGGTTGACATAGATGACGACGCGGTCGTTGCCGGCCGCATTGACAAGGAAGTGACCCAAAGTGGCTGATACAACCGCCACAGACGACCCCTCGACCACCACAACCGAAGAGTTCGACCGCCTGGTCATCCGGTTTGCCGGCGATTCCGGCGACGGTATGCAGCTGGCCGGAAGCCGGTTCACCGACGCATCCGCCCTGTTCGGGAACGACCTGGCGACTTTGCCCAGCTTCCCAGCCGAGATCAGGGCTCCCGCCGGGACGCTCCCAGGTGTCTCCAGTTTCCAGGTGCAGATCGCCGACTTCGACATCCTCACCGCCGGCGATGCCCCCGACTGCCTGGTGGCTATGAACCCGGCGGCACTGAAGCAGAACCTCAAGGACCTCCGGGCCGGTGGGACGCTGATCGTCAACACCGACACCTTCGACGAGCGCAACCTGGCCAAGGCGGGCTACCAGGCCAACCCCTTGGAGGACGGGACTCTCGAGGGTTTCCGGGTGATCGAGGTCCCCATGGACGAGCTGACCAAGCTGGCGGTCAAGGACACTGGAGTCAGCGGCCGTGAAGTGCTCAGATCGAAGAACTTCTTCGCCCTGGGCCTGATGGCCTGGCTGTTCCATCGCCCCACCGAGCCCACCATCGAGTGGGTGGAGAAGAAGTTCGCCAAGCTCCCCGAGGTCGCCGCCGCCAACGTGGCCACCTTCAAGGCCGGCTACAACTTCGGGATCACAACCGAGGCCACCCGGGTCACCTTCGAGGTCAAGCCGGCGGCACTGCCACCCGGCACCTACACCAACATCACCGGGAACACCGCCCTGGCCTGGGGTCTCATCGCCGCCTCCCAGAAGAGTGGGCTCCCCCTGTTCTATGGGACCTATCCGATCACCCCCGCCTCCGACATCCTCCATGAGCTGGCTCGTTACAAGAACTTCGGGGTCCGAACCTTCCAGGCCGAGGACGAGATCGCAGCGGTCGGCAGCGCCATCGGGGCCGCCTTTGGCGGAGCGCTGGCCGTCACCGCCTCATCAGGGCCCGGGATCGCCCTCAAGAGCGAGGGGATCTCACTGGCCTTCATGCTCGAGTTGCCCATGATCGTGATCAACGTGCAACGAGGTGGGCCCTCGACCGGGCTCCCCACCAAGCCGGAGCAGTCGGACCTCCTCTTCTCCCTCCACGGCCGTCATGGCGAATCACCGATACCGGTGATCGCCGCCGCCTCGCCCTCCGATGCCTTCTACATGGCCCTCGAGGCAGCGCGATTGGCGGTCACTTACATGACTCCGGTGCTGCTGCTGTCCGATAACAACGTGGCCAACGCATCCGAGCCGTGGCTGCTCCCAGATATCGACTCCATCCCCGAGATCAAAGTCGAGTTCGCCAAGTACCCCAACGGGCCCAATGGGAAGTTCCTCCCCTACATGAGAAACATCGACACCTTCGCCCGGCCGTGGGCCATTCCGGGAACCCCAGGTCTGGAGCACCGGATCGGCGGGTTGGAGAAGGAGGCCATCTCGGGCGACGTCTCCTACGACCCCGGCAACCACCAACTGATGACCGACACCAGGGCATGGAAGGTGGCCAATATCGCCAACGACATCCCCCTGGTCGAAGTGCAGGGCGACGAAGACGCCGACATCCTGGTCCTGGGGTGGGGTTCGACCTTCGGGGCCAACCGGGCAGCGGCGCGACGGGTCAGGCTCGAGGGCAAGAAGGTGGCGACGGCCCACCTCCGATACCTCAACCCGCTTCCCCGCAACCTGGGCGAGGTCATCCGCTCCTACAAGAAGGTGCTGATCCCCGAGATGAACACCGGTCAACTGCTCAGGGTGATCAGGGCGGAGTACCTGATAGATGCCACCGGTCTCAACAAGGTGGCGGGTGAGCCATTCAAGGTGTCAGAGATAACCGCCAAGATCCTGGAGATGACGAAATGACCAGCCTCTCTTACTCGAGAGCCGACTTCCAGACCGATCAGGAGGTTCGCTGGTGCCCCGGCTGCGGGGACTACACCGTCCTGGCATCGGTCCAGCAGTACCTCGCCGGGCTGGGCCGCCCACGCGAGGAGTTCGTGTTCGTCTCCGGCATCGGCTGCGCGTCGCGTTTCCCCTATTACATGAACACCTACGGGATGCACTCCATCCATGGTCGCGCCCCGGCGATCGCCACCGGGTTGGCCTCGACCAGGCCCGATCTCTCGGTCTGGGTCATCACCGGTGACGGGGATGGGCTCTCCATAGGCGGCAACCATCTGATCCACGCCTTGAGGCGCAACGTCAACCTCAAGATCCTGCTGTTCAACAACCAGATCTATGGCCTGACGAAAGGGCAGTACTCACCGACCTCCGAGGTGGGGAAGAAGACAAAATCGACCCCTTACGGGTCGATCGACTACCCGTTCAACCCGGTGTCGCTGGCGCTGGGGGCCGAGGCCGGCTTCGTCGCCAGGACCCTGGACATGGACCGCAACCACACCCAGGCCGTCCTCGAGAAGGCCTACAACCACGAAGGCTCGGCCTTCATCGAGATCTACCAGAACTGCAACGTGTTCAACGACAAGGCATTCATCCAGCTCACCGGAAAGGAAGAGCGGGTCCACAACCGGATCGATCTCGAGCACGGCAAGCCGGTTGTGTTCGACGAGGGGGCCAAGGCGGTGTTGATGCGTGATGGCCAGGCCACCATCGTCGACTCCTCCTCGGTGGATCCCAAGGCGATCCTGGTCCACGATGAGACCAGACCCGACCCATCGGTGGCCTTCGCGTTGTCCCGCCTCTCCCATGGCCCCTACGGGCCGACCCCGTTGGGCGTGTTCCGCAACGTTGTCAGACCCACCTACGACGCCGAGCTCAACCGTCAGATCGATGAGGCCATCGAGAAAAGGGGTCGCGGCGACCTCAATCAGCTGATCCGCTCCACCGGGACATGGACGGTCACCGAGACCGGGGTCAGCGGCAACGGATCAACGGCGACATAGCCTCGACCGGACCGAGGCGCAGCCGAGGTCGACAGACCACTAGCGTCGCCTCCGGTCCAGATGGGCCCGGATCGCTGGCAGAGTGACCAAGTCCTTCGGCCGCCCCGCCGCCTCCTTGGAGCGGGCCACGTCCTCGAGCGCCGCAGTCGGCACCATCACCCCCTGGAACTCGATCTCAGTCGCATTTCGCACCAGATCGGGATAGCCCGCGGTGCCGGCGGGGAAGATGGTCAGGTCGAGAGGGCCGACCGATGTGGAGAGGTTGAGCATTCGCATCTCCTGGAGGTTGGCCGCGGTGAGCCCACCGGGGACCATCACTGTCTCATCGCCGAGCCGTAGCCCTGCATCGAGCTGGTTGAGAGCGTCAGCCAACCTCCCGAGGTTTCGCTTCGACTGCTCCGGAGTGATGTCGACGTCGATGGTGGGACGAACCGCCACATCCCAGAGCTCGACGGCGAACCCTCCCACCACCACGAAGCGGACCCCATGGTCGAGGAGGGTGCTGATGATCGCAGCAGCGTCGACCCCGGGTGCCGGCATCAACGCCCCCTGACCCGCTCCAGGCGAGCGCCATCGAGCCGATCGCGTTGTCCCTGCTCGATCTCCGCCCGCGCTGAAGGCGAAAGCGTCGAGAGCAGCCTCTCCAATGATCGGTCGTGATTGTCGACCGGCTCGAGGTGCATCCTGATCTCGAACCCTGCCGCCTCTACCAGGTGTTGGATCGTCCGTAGGGTCGGCTCCTTTCGGCCGGTCTCGTAGGCCGATATCGCCTGCTGGGTCACCCCGGCCCGCTCCGCCAAGCCGGCCTGGGTGAGCCCGGCTTTGCCTCGGGCCAGCCTGAGCAAGCCGGCGGCAAGGGTGGGAGCAACGTCGTATTTGGCCATGACCGGATCCTACTACAACCGATCAGTTGTTTACAACCGTTAGTATGTAAACAACCCCTAGGTTGTATCAGCCGTCGATCTGAGTGCGGAGTGCGGCGATCTGGGCGGTCACACTGTCCGCCAAGCCTCTTCGCCGGACCGAACCCTCCGGGTCGAGAAGGGCAATGTCACCGGTCTGGAACCGGGGATCGTGGGCAGTCAGGTCGTCATCGTCGAGGTCGGCCAGAGCCCGCCCTTGTCTCTCGAGCCTCTTCACCAGTTCGCCAACGATGTGATGGGCCTCCCGGAAGGGCACCCCTCGCGCCACCAGGGCCTCGGCCAGGTCGAGGCTGGCAGTTTCTGGCGACGGCGACGGCGGGTGGAACTCCAGCCCATCGAGGAGGGTGACCATTGCCCTCAGAGATCCCGCCACGGTGTCATCGGCATGGAACACGATCCGCTTGTCCTCCTGGAGATCGCGGTTGTAGGTCAGCGGCAGCCCCTTCTGGAGGCCGAGGATGGCGGCGACGTCACCGGCGACCACCGCGGCACGACCCCGGATCAACTCGGCGATGTCGGGGTTGCGTTTGTGGGGCAGCGCCGACGAGCCGCTGCTCACCTGATCGGAGAGGCTGACCCAACCGAACTCCCGCGTCGACCACAGCACGATCTCCTCGGCAAGACGGGAGAGGTGGGCCATGGTCTGGGCGCAGACGAATACGTACTCGGCGACGAAGTCACGTGCTGCCACCGCATCCAGGGTGTTGGGCATGGGGCCGTTGAAGCCAAGGGCATTGGCCACCCCATCCCGGTCGATGGGGAGTGACGACCCGCCGCCGGCTCCCGCCCCCAGTGGAGACTGGTTGAGGCGTATCAGACAGTCGGTGAGACGACCCCTATCGCGGACCAGGGCCCAGGCATGGGCGAGGAGGTGATTCCCCAGGCTGGTGGCCTGAGCCTGCTGGAGATGGGTGTAGGAGGGGATCACGGTCGCCACGTGTGCCGCGGCAAGATCGATCAGGGCCCGGATCGTCTCGCCGAGTTGGTCCGCTCGCTCCTCACCGCTCCCCCGCAGGTAGAGCCTCAGATCGGTGGCCACCTGATCGTTGCGAGAACGACCGGAGTGGAGCTTCCCGGCGACCTCACCGACCAGCTCGATGAGACGACGCTCCACCGCGGTGTGGACGTCCTCGTCGGTGTCCTCGAACACGAAGGAGCCCGATCGAGCCTCCCCGAGGACCTTCTCGAGACCGGAGACGATCTCGGCTGCTTCCGCATCGGGGACGATCCCGGTGGCACCCAGCATCCCGGCGTGGGCGATCGAGCCCTCGATGTCGACTACGAGAAGACGCCGATCGGTGTGGTCGACGGTGAAGTCCCAGGTCTCGGAAGACATTGGGCCCTCGAAACGGCCACCCCAGAGGGTCAATTGCCCTCCCCGAACCCGCGGATCCGCAATGCGTTGAGATTGATGAAGCCCTCGGCGTCGGCCTGGCGATACACGTCGTCGGCCTCGAAGGTCGCCACCTCGGGGTCATAAGCATTGTTGGGCGAACGACGACCCATGATGCGGACCGAGCCCTTGTAGAGGAGGAGGCGGGCTTCACCGGTTACCGGCGCCTGGATCCTGTCCATCATCTCCTGGAGGGCCAGCCGCTCTGGCGAGAACCAGAATCCGTTGTAGACCATGGTGGCGTAACGGCCAACCAGGGAGTCTCGGAGATGGAGCACCTCCCGGTCGAGAACGATGGACTCCACGGCCCGTCTCGCCCGGTGGAGGAGGGTACCGCCGGGGGTCTCGTAGACCCCGCGGCTCTTGATCCCGACGAACCGGTTCTCCACGATGTCGATCCTCCCGATCCCGTGGGGACCGGCAATCTGATTGAGCCTGGTGAGGAGATCCACCGGGCCGAGGGCCTCACCATCGACCGAGACCGGTGTGCCTGCCTCCAGACCGATGGTCACCTCCTCGGGATGGTCGGGCGCCTCCTCGGGGTCGACGGTGCGCCGGAACATCCCTGAAGGAGGAGCCATCCAGGGGTCTTCGAGGACGCCGCCCTCGTAAGAGACGTGGAACAGGTTGGCGTCCACGGAATAGGGCGCCTCCCGGGTCACCGGCACCGGGATCCCCCTGGCCTCGGCATAGGCCATCAGCTCGCTCCGACCCCCCAGCTTCCACTCCCGCCACGGGGCGATGATCCTCAGTTCGGGAGCGAGTGCCGCCGCGCTGAGCTCGAATCGGACCTGGTCGTTTCCCTTCCCAGTGGCGCCGTGGGCGATGGCATCGGCGCCATGGGCCCGGGCCGTCTCCACCAGCCCCTGGGTGATGATGGGGCGGGCCAGCGAGGTTCCCAACAGGTACTCGCCCTCATAGACCGCCGCCGCCCGCACCGCCGGATAGACCGCGTCTTTGACGAATGACTCACGCCGGTCGTCGACCACCGCGGCCACCGCCCCGGTCGCAATGGCCTTTGCCTCCGCTTCGGCAACCTCGTCGCCCTGCCCGACATCGGCGGTGTAGGCGATGACCTCGGCCTGGTACTCCTCCTTGAGCCAGGCCAGGATCACCGAAGTGTCGAGACCAGCCGAGTAGGCGAGGACGATCTTCATTCGGCGGAACGATTGCGGATCGGGGGTCCGATGTAAAACGAGGGTCTGGACCGCCGGGCATCGGACTGACACACTTCCAAGCGTGACCGCCTCCGAAGGAGCCCGTCACGCCCCGCAATCATGGAGGTAGATTCCGTCGATGGCCAAGCAGTATGAGGGCAGCCGAGGGACCAATCGGCTCATGTCGTTCATGGCCCGGCGTGGGATCGGCCGAACCCAGCTGATGACGACCACCGGCCGCAAGAGCGGGGATGAGCGGAATGTCCCAATCAGCCCCCTCATCTTCGACGGTGTGGAGTACCTGGTCTCGCCCTACGGCAGTGTGGGTTGGGTACACAACGTACGGGCCAACCCGATCGTGACGTTGCGTCTTGGCTCGAGACGGAGGCAGGTGAGGCTGGAAGAGGTGACTGGGGCATCCGCCGCTGTCGTAGCGGCATATCACGCCCGTGAAGGCTTCGCCCGACCCTACATGGACGTCCCCGAGAACCCCACCGTCGCTGACTTCGCCGCGAGAGCAGGGCTGTTCCCGGTGTTCAAGGTCCTCGCCCACTCCTGAACGGTGACCGAGCCCGATCCCAACTCCCTATCTGAGGCCGTCGAGGGAGAACATGGTCACCCGCTCGACCAGGGCTTCTCTGCTCAGCTCACCGTCGGGGTGGTACCAGCGTTCGATGGCGTTGAGCATGGAGAGGATGAGGATGGTGGTGGTCTTGGGCTCCACGTCCTCCCGGAACGACCCATCGACTACACCCTCCCGGATCACCGACCGGAACGCCCCCTCATAGTGGTCCCTTGCCATCAGGACCCGCGATCGGTGGGCGTCGTCGAGCATCCGGGCCTCGTTGAGAAAGGTGCGGGAGACGTCGATGTTGTCGACCACCACTGCGACATGACCTGCGATGAGGGCCCTGAGAAGGTCGGTGGCGGTCCCGCCCGCCGCCAGCGCCATCTCCGCCGACTCCTCGAAGAGTCGGGCGCCCTCCTCCACCACCTCGACCAGCAGGTCCTGTTTCGATTCGACGTGGGCGTACAGCGAGGACCCGACTACACCGAGCTCCCGTCCCAGGTCGCGCATCGAGGTCCCGTGATAGCCCTGCTCGGCGAAGAGACGGCCGGCGGCCTCGATCACGTCGCGGCGGCTGTTGCGGGTGGTGACCATCAGCGGCGGTCGTAACGGACCACTACCCGGTCGGTCACTGGGTGGGCCTGGCAGGTGAGGACATAGCCCGCCTCCACCTCGGAGTCGACCAGGGCGTAGTTCTTGGTCATCGTCACCTCGCCCTCCTCGATCCGCCCCTTGCAGCTGGCGCACATCCCGCCCTTGCAGGAGAAAGGCAGCTCGCTGCGGACCCTGAGGGCGGCGTCGAGGACTGACGTCTCCGGCGCCATCCGGGTGTGGACCGCCCGGCCATCGAGGATCACGGTGAGGTCCACCGTCCCCTCCCCGGGCGGGGGCTCCGGGGGCAGGGTGCTGGGGTCGAGGGGACCGGCGAAGAACAGCTCATCGTGAATGGCGGTCTCGTCAACGCCAAGCGATCGCAGGGTCTCTCGGGCCATGGCCACCATGTCGAAGGGCCCGCACAGGTACCAGCCGTCCACCGGGGCGTCGCCGAGGAGACGGGAGTGGATGGTCCGGATCTTCTCGGCGTCGATGCGACCCGAGAGCAAGGGGACATCCGACCCTTCCCTGCTGAGGATGTGGAACAGCTGGAATCGGGGCTGGAACCTGTCCTTGAGACCTTCCAGCTCGTCGAGGAACATCACGGTGTTGGCGGTGCGGTTCCCGTAGATCAGGGTCCATTGCGCCATCGGCTCCATCTCCAGCGAGGTCGAGATCAGGGATAGGACCGGGGTGACACCCGACCCGGCGACGATGGCCACCGCCCGGCGGGGACTGGCAGGGTCGATGTCGATGGTGAACTCCCCCACAGGTGCCATCACCTCCAGGGTGTCTCCGGCGGCAAGGGTGTCGTTGGCGTAGTTGGAGAAGGCGCCCCCAGGGAGTCTCTTCACCCCGACCCGGAGCTTCCCGCTGTTGGCCGGAGCGCATATCGAGTAGGAGCGGCGGGTGTCATCGCCATCGATGAAAGCCCGCATGGTGACGTGCTGGCCGGGGAGATAGTCGAAACGGTCGGCGAGGTCGGCCGGCACGTCGAAGCTGACCGTCACCGAGTCATCGGTGAGACGGGTTACCTCAGTGACCCGGAGCGGGTGGAAGACCAGATCGCTCACAGCTGCTTGAACCAGTCGAAGGGCTCCCCGCAGGATGAGCACACCATCAGGGCCTTGCAGGCGGTGGAACCGAACCTGGCGACCATCCGTGGCCGGTCGGAGCGACATCGGGGGCAGAGGACCGCGTCCTCGGGGACCGGGGGGGCGATACCAAACGAGGCCAGCTTGCGGTGACCCTCGTCACTGATCCAGTCGGTGTTCCAGGCCGGGTGAAAGACGGTGCGAATCTCGACTTCGTCGTAGCCCTCCCGCAGGAGGGCAGCCCGGACGTCGTCCTCGATCTGACGCATGGCTGGACATCCGGAGTAGGTGGGGGTGATTGTGCACACCACCCGGCCATCCTCGACGGCCACCTCCCGGAGGATGCCCAGGTCCTCGATGGTGAGCACCGGGATCTCGGGATCTACCACCCGGGACACCACAAACCTGGCCCGGTCCACGTCGAGGGTGAGAGCGCTCACCACTCCATCCCCGGGTAGGTTCGATGCATCCATTGCATCTCGGCGATGACGAAGCCGAGGTGCTCGCTGTGGAAACCCTGCCGGCCACCGGTCCGCTGATAGGGATCGGTGGGCTTGACGAGTGTCGCCTCATCGATGACCTCGATGACCATCCGCTCCCAGGCCGGTCGGTACCCGGCGGCGCCCCCATCGAACATCTCGGTGGTGAAAGGCCAGAGGGCGTCGAGGGCGTCCTGGGCGTGGAGGTGGGACTCATCGGTCCCGTCGCCGAGGCGGACCACCCAGCCCGAGGAGAACCGGAAGTGATAGGCCGCCTCCTTGAGCGCCTTGGCGGCGATCCCGGCGAGAACCGTGTCGGTCGACCGGGAGAGGTCCTCCCAGAGCTGGAGCTGGTAGGCGTCGAACAGCATCTGGCGAACCACGGTGTGGGCGAAGTCGCCGTTGGGCTGCTCCACCAGGAGGAGATTGATGAACTGGCGCTCGGTCCGCCCCATGGCGAGATGGTCCTCGTCCCTCCCCTTGCCCTCCAGCTTCCCGGCATGGGTGTACAAGGCCCGAGCCACCCCGAGATGGTCGAGGGCGATGTTCGCGACGGCGATGTCGATCTCGAGCTCGGCGGTATTCGAGATCAGCTCGCCGAGACGTTGGGCCAGGATCAGGTTGTCGTCGGCATGGGCGACGATGGCCCTGATCTCCGGGGTCAGATCCGGCTCGGTGGTCCCCTGAGGAGGCGCGCTGATCATCGATTTGCTCATTCCAAGTACCAAGTACCAAATACCAAGTACCGCTGAAAGCCGCTCACATCTGGCCCACTTCGTCCGGTATCTCGTAGGTGGTGGCCAGCCGATACACCTTCTCATTGGCCTCGATGTACTCGGCGGCAGCCTCGGGCTCGAAGGCGTGGACCTCGGTGGAGGGCACCACCCAGACACTGACGCCCTCGCCGCGACGGGTGTACACGTCGCGGGCGTTCTCCAGAGCGGTCACCGGGTCGGGGGCGTGAAGACTTCCGATGTGGACATGGGATATGCCGCGTCTGGCCCTGACGAAGACCTCCCACATCGGCCAGCCGTCGAGATCCGTGCCAGTGGTCTCCACGAGCTCTGCCTTCTCCCCAGGGGCAACTGGGACTTCGTAGGTCATCCGTTACCTCCTCAGGCCGCCGACCGCGCTGACCGCTCGGCTCTCTTCACGGCATGTGCGGTGGCCGCTTCCCGCACCCAGGCACCCTCTTCCCAGGCCCGGGACTTGTGGGCGAGCCGGTCCCGGTTCATCGGGCCGTTGCCCTTGACGACCCGCCAGAACTCCTCCCAGTCGATCTCCCCGAAGTCGTAATGGCCCCGCTCGGGGTTCCAACGGAGCTCGCGGTCGGGAATGGCCAGACCCAGGTACTCGGCCTGGGGAACGGTCATGTCGACGAACTGCTGGCGGAGGTCGTCGTTCGAAACCCGCTTGATCTTCCAGGTCATCGATTGCTCGGTGTGTGGCGAATCGGAGTCGTGGGGGCCGAACATCATCAGTGAGGGCCACCACCAGCGGTCAAGGGCGTCCTGGGCCATCGCCTTCTGCTCGGGTGTTCCCTGACACAGCTGGATCAAGAGCTCATATCCCTGACGCTGATGGAACGACTCCTCTTTGCAGATTCGGACCATGGCCCGGGCATAGGGACCGTAGGAGCACCGGGTCAGCATCACCTGGTTGGTGATGGCGGCCCCGTCGACCAGCCATCCGATGGCTCCGATGTCGGCCCAGGTCAGGGTGGGGTAGTTGAAGATCGACGAGTACTTGTGCTTGCCCTGATGTAGTAGCTCCTGGAGCTCATCACGCTTGACGCCGAGGGTCTCGGCAGCCGAGTAGAGATAGAGCCCGTGGCCGGCCTCGTCCTGGACCTTGGCGATGAGGATCGCCTTGCGGTGCAGGCTTGGGGCCCGGGTGATCCAGTTGCCCTCGGGCTGCATCCCGATCACCTCGGAGTGGGCGTGCTGCGCGATCTGGCGGACCAGGGTGCTCCGATAGCCCTCCGGCATCCAGTCGGTGGGCTCGATCTTGTCCTCGGCATCGATGATCGCCTGGAACCTCTCTGGTGACGTCATGGGCGAATCATACCTGAACGAACGTTCGTTTGTCGAGAAGTCTGGAACCGAGACCACCGCCGGCACCGTCGAAGTAGATATGTTGAGGCACGGTTAGCTTGACGACGATGAGACGTCTCGGTCGCCCCCTCCTCGTCGGCGTCATCGCAGTCGTCACCTTCGTGGTCTTGGTGCCCCGCCCTGCACTGGGGTGTTCCTGCCCCGCCCCCGGTGACCTCGAGACCGCCATCGCCAATGCCCCCGCGGCCGTGGTGGGGACGATGGTCGACAAGCGTGACAGCGGTCTGGCCGATTTCGCCCAGCAGTCGATCTACCGCATCGAAGTGGAGGAGTGGGTCAAGGGCGACCTGGGGGAAGTCATCGACGTCTACTCCGCCTCCGACGGCGCCGGCTGCGGTCTGGAGACACCGATCGGCCAGCGAATCGGCCTGTTCCTCTCGGTGGAGGGCAACCGTCTCACCTCCAACCTCTGCAGCACGGCGACACCCGACGTCCTGCTCGCCGCAGCCGAGGGACCGGTGATGAGCAAGACCGGGATACCCCATCTGCTGGTCGGTGGTTGGAACACACCGAGTCTCAAGGTCCTCGACGAGTTGGGTGCCCTGGTGACCCGTCTCGATTCACGGGCACGCCCGGAGGACTTCGCCAACGGCTCGCGCTCCTCGACCAGTCTCTGCCCCGGCGGGGCGCGTCTCGCCCACCGCACCTCCGAGGCTCTCGCCATCTGGGACCTGGACACCATGGAGCTGGCCAGCCGGACCGAGCTACCCGCCTTCGCCGGCACGGGGGTTCAGCAGATCTCATGTCGATCCGAAGACGGGTCAGTGGTCTGGTACGTGGTCGAAGGTGTGGGTGGGGCGGCTTTGGTCGATGCTTCCTCAGGGGACACGATCGCCACCCTTCCCGGCCCACTGGCCTCGATCGGACTGGGCCATGTCGTGAGCTACGACTACGAGGGCAGGGCGGTAAGCCGATACGACATAGAAACTGGCGATGTCACCACGCTGTATGAGAATCTGTTGGGGGAGAACCGTGGGGTCTACCCGGCACCCAATCCAGTCGACGGCACCACCGCCTTGGTCGAGACGCTGTACCCGGAGGGTGGCACCGCCGCGTCGACCCTCTTCATCTATGCCGATACTGGCACGGTCGCCGCCGAATACGAGATCCCTGCCGAGGCATCGGTCCCGATGTGGCTGGACCAGGACAACGTCGTCGTCCCGGCGTCCGACTTCAGCCTGCCGGCACATCAGCAGATGCTCTACGTGGTCAACGTCGCTACCGGCGAGATCGACATCCTTCCCGGGTGGGCGGCCTGGGAGACCACCGGCAATGCCGAAGAGGTCTATGGCATCGCCTTCGGCGGGATATGGCGTGGTGACCTGATCACCGGTGACGTCGAGCAGATTGGCACCATCGCCGATGAGTCCGCCGTGGCCCTCCTCGTCCTCGAAGGAGCGCAAGCCATCGAGGTCGACGATCAAGGCGCTCCACCCGCGGGTGGCGTCGTGACTCCGCCTCTCACCCCGGAAGACGGGATCGTGGCGCTCGAAGGTGGGTCGGGACCCGAGACTCTGGAGGGATCGACGAATCTGGCCAGGATCGTCTTCCTCAGCGTCGTCGGGGCGGGCCTCGCCGCCGGGCTGGTGGTCTGGAGGCGGGACCGTCGCCTCGGTTCACAACCCTCCGACGGCGACGCCTAGGCGCCGGCCCGCTGGTCGGCGAGGAGGGCGATCAACCGTCGGATCAGGTCGTGGGGAATCGGCTCCCTCAACGAGAACCGGGCCGTCCCCTTGCCCGACTTGTAAGGGGCCAATTCGTCGTCGAAGGCCTGATCGCCTTCGGGCAGCGGATAGACGCTGATGTGGTTCTTCCATCCGGCGAAATACACCAGGTACCTGCCGTCGAGGGTCAGTGTGGGTATCCCGTAGCTGACCTTCTCATCGGCTTCGGGCACCACCTCCCGGATGGTCCGTCTCACCTCTTGGAGCACCTTCTGCACATCATCCGGGAAGGATGCGATGTAGTCATCGACGGTGGCGAACTGGGCGGCAGTCAATGTATCAAGAGTGATAGACAGGTCAGGCCGCCGTCGGCCTTCTGGAACTCGGAGCTGTCGAACCAGTCGACCTCGAACCCGGCAGCCGACACCAGCCCCATGGTCACCGGGGAATTGGCGGTGACCACTATCGAACCGTCGTGGAGCCTGAGGGCGCTGGCCCCGGCCTCACCCGGAGGCCTCTCGATCATCCGGTAGCCGACGAACACCGCCGGATCAGTGCAGCCTGGTGCGATCAGGATCGATTCGTCGTCGAGGGCCGCCACCGCCGACTTGAGATGGAGCACCTTCGACACGGGCGCGGCGATCACCCTGATACCGACACTCGAGGCGATCTCCGCCAATTGGGCGATACCTGCGTCGTTGGTCCTGGTCGACCGCCCCACGAACACCGTCGATCCGATGTGGAGCACGTCGCCACCGTCGAGGGTCGCCGGCTCGGTGAGCTCGACGATCGGCATCGTCTCCGAGAGGGCGCCGGCGACTGCCGGGGTCTCCCCGCGACGCTCCGGGGCGCCGGGGCGGGTGACCACGGCAACCCGGTCCAACACCACCGCGGTGTCCTCGATGAAGGGGCAGTCGGGGCAGCTCTCGTCGGCCGGCACCACCCTTAGTTGGTATCCGGTGTCGATGAGCATCTGTCGATAAGCGTCGTGTTGGCCCCGGGCCCGGTCCACGTCGAGCATCGGCCGCTCCCCCATTACCAGTGCCCTGCTGAACGAGTCCGGGACCTCCCGGACCAGGGCTCTTGGGCCGGTGCTCACGCCAGAGCCACCAGGTCGAGGAGCTCCTCGTCGAAGAACCGCATCTCACCCTCGGGCATGAGGACGGCCCGGTCGGGGGTGAGCTGAGCCACGAACTCGGTGTCGTGGCTGACCATCACCACCGTGCCCTCGTAGATGGTGAGGGCGTCGAGTAGGGCCTCCTTGGCCTGAGGGTCGAGGTTGTTGGTTGGCTCGTCGAGCAATAGCACATTGGGTCGGGAGGTCACCAGCATGGCCAGGGCCAGTTTGGTCTTCTCCCCACCGGAGAGGGTGGCTGCGTCCTGATCGATCTTGTCGGCCAACAGGAAATGGCCCAGCATCGAGCGGAGTGTCTGGTCCGGCAACCGGGCGGCTGACCGCATGTGGTCGAGGACCGTCACCCCGTCGAGTATCAGCTCGTGCTCCTGGGCGTAGTAGCCGAGGGTGGCTTTCGATCCCAATGAGACCTCACCTAGATCTGCGGTCTCGACGCCCGCCAGGATGCGTAACAGGGTGGTCTTCCCGGCGCCGTTGAGCCCTATCAGCAACATCCGCTCACCACGCTCCACGGCAAACTCGATGTCGACGAACACCAGATTGTCACCGAAAGACTTGGCCAGGCCGGTCGCGGCGAGGGGCACCCGACCCGGAGGCTCGGGTTGGGGGAAGCGGACCTTGACCTTCTTCCCCGACTTCTGGACCTCGACCAACTCCCGCTTCATCCGCTCCACCCTGGACTCCATGGCCCTGGCCACTTTGGCCATCTTCTCGGTGGTCCCCTTGAACCGGCGGATGTTCTCCTCGAGACGGGAGATGGCCTCGTCCTGGTGACGGCGCGCCTTCTCTTTCTGCTCCCGCCGGCGGTCTCGCTCCACCAGGTAATGGCTGTAGTTGCCCCGATACGACTCGATCTCGCCATGCTCCAGGGCAAGCACCGATGTGATCGCCTCGTCGAGGAGGGGGAGGTCATGGGAGACGACCAGCATCCCGCCGCGATAGGTGCTGAGGTACTCGATGAGCCAGGCCTTGGCATCCAGGTCGAGATGGTTGGTGGGCTCGTCGAGGAGGAGGATGTCGGTCTCGGCGAACAGGATCCGGGCCAGCTCGACCCGACGCCGCTGCCCACCGGACATGGTCCTGACCGACTGGGTCAACTCGTCGTTGCCGATACCGACGTTGGAGGCGATCCGCTTCGCTTCCGCCTCGGCGACCACCCCGCCCTTGGCCTCGAACTCCTCGAGAAGACGGCTGAACCGGACGATGCCCCGGTCGCGCTCCTCACCGGCGAGGTCATGGAGGCGGGCCCGGGCCTCTTCGATCCAGCGCTGCATGGCGCCGATCTCCCTGGCCATCAGAACCCTCTCCAGGGCGGTGGCATCTGGATGCTCCAACTCGGGGAGGGCCGCCTCCTGGGAGAAGTACCCGACTCGGCCGGAGCGGAGGACGGTGCCCGCGGCGGGCTCGGCATCTCCCATCAGCACCCGGATGAGGGTCGTCTTCCCGGCGCCGTTGCGACCGACCAGGCCGATGCGGTCGCCTGACTGCACGCTGAAGGAGGCACCATCCAGAAGGGTCCTGGTGCCTACTTCGAGCCGGAGGTCGCGTGCGATCAGCATGATGGGAGCGGGTCAGGGACAGATTACGAAGATTGGCCTGGTTGTCGTCCCCAATTAACCGTGACGAAACCTCGGCCCGGTACAAATGGGCGACCGAGGCCTTCCTCGGCGACAACACAACCCTCCTCCAGGGGCATCGGGGCGGCGGCAACGTCGCCCCGACTTCGTTATGTTGCCCCGGTGCCCAAGGAGACCTTCAGCCACTCGGCGATCTCGAAGGCAACGAGGGACCAGGCATGGGCTGCCCTCGACCGTCCGACGACCTGGGAGGGCATCGCTGGGGTGGACCGGGTGGTCGATCCGATCATCGACGAGCACGGGCGTCTCCGCGGGTTCTCCTTCGAGACGATGATCGGCGGGCGGCCCTATCGGGGAACGGCAACACCCCTCCAACGGGTGGAGGGTTCGACGATGAGTTGGTCCATAGACAGCTCGGAGGTCCTGGGGGTCACCGGCGTCGACCTTCACGACGTCGAGGAGGGCACCGTTGTGACGGTCACCATCGAAGTGGAGACTGCCGGGGTGTTGTCGGCGTTGTTGTTCCCGGTCATCGTCGCCTCATTGCGGACAAGCCTCCCGGAAGTCGTGGAGACCTTTGTCGCTGGCTTTGCGCGCGACATCTGACACCTGCACATGTGTTGCACATGTGCAGATATATTGATCACATGCCAAAGATGGTCCAGATTCGCAACATGCCGGACGAGGTGCACCGTCGTCTCAAGGCGCAGGCAACTGCGGCCGGGCTGTCGCTCTCCGAGTACCTGCTGCGCGAGGTGACCCAACTCGCCGGCGGATTGACCCTCGAGGAGGTGGTGGAGCGGGCCCGCCTTCGCGGGCCGGCCAAGCCAGGTAGGCCCATCGAGGACATCATCCGAGACATGCGCGGACGCCCATAATCATTCTCGACGCCTCGGTAATGGTCCCCCTTCTCGTGGATCTGCCTGAGGCGACGATCGCCGTGCTGCGCACCCTGAGCAAGAGGTTCGACGAGCGACGTGGCGCACCACATGTGATCGACATCGAGACCACCCACGCTTTGAGACGTCTCAGTGCCACGGGTCGTATCAGTGATCCGGCAGCCTCGACGGCGGTGGAGGACCTCCAGTCGATCAGGCTGGACCGGTATCCGCACCATCCCCTGCTACCCCGGGTGTGGGAGCTGCGCTCGGTGCTCACCGCGTACGACGCCGCGTACTTGGCTCTTGCCGAGATCCTCGATGCACCGCTGATCACCCGGGACCGAGCCTTCCTGTCTGTGGACACCGAGGCCGAGATAGTCCTGGCCGTCTGAGGGGGTTCGAACTCCCTCAAGGAGCAGCTTGTTCCGTGAAGTCGTTGTGGGCGAGGGTGGCGGCGTTACTGAGCTCGGACTGGGTCAGGGTGGCGACGACATCACCGTCCTCGTTGACAAACTCGAACGAGCTGTCGGGGAGTTCGCGCATGATCGCATACGGTCCTTCGACCGGCCCCCCGGTGAGGAGTCTCCCATCGGTGGTTGTCACCGTCACCTGGGCCATCCCATCCAAGAGGGCGAAGAACCACCTGTCGAAGACGATGACCACCCCGTCCTTCTCGATGGTGAGCGGTGAGCGGTAGAGCGGAGTCATGTCGACCGGTTCGACCACAGGGACAGGGTCGCTGATCAATGGGATACGACCGGCATCGGCTGCGATCGGTCGAAGTATCTCCAGCGCCCTCTCCCTGGCCTCACGGAAGTAATCGCCGCGCCCTGCCAGAACCCGATCCATGTCGGATGCCAACACCTCGGGTGACACCCCGGAGTCGAGAAAGCCATTCCATCCGCCGACGACGAGCCAAGTAGGTCCGACCGGCTCGGGGAGGGCAGCCGTCCGAAGCATAACCCGCAGCCTGTCACCCTCCGAGACGACGCCCTCACCGTCCGCCGAGACGATGAAGTCGAGCTCAGAAGGCAGTGGTGGAGGAACCCCCTCCTCTGGTGGTGGTTCCGGTCCTGGCGACCACACCTCGGTGACACCGCCTAGATGGATCCTCAGATAATCCCAGCCGAGCACCTCCCCTGGAGGACTGATTGTCGCCACGGTCCCCTCGGCGATTACTTCGGTCTGCCTCGCGAGCACAAGTTCTGTCGCCTCAGGCGCTGAGAAGAATGTCAGCGTGGCCAAGGCCTCTCGGGCCCGGGGAAGGTGCGCACTCCAATGCTCGAGGTCCTCAGTGATCACACCAATCGAGCCATGGCTGGCGACGTACAAGTCGGGCACGGCGTCCGACCCGAACACCGGGACGAGAAAGAAGATCCCCTCGTCCCCGCGAGCCCACGGCAGTTGGTTCTCGTGCAGACCCGCCGCAGTCTCATCAAACGCGACGTGTGCGACCATCAGCGTCGCCGATCCGTTTGTGCTGCCCAGGAGGACGTCGATGACGTCCAGGGCCCATATCTCTTTGCCGGTGTCACCGATCTCATAGCGGTCAACGATCCCCGCGAAACGGCCACGTACAACCAGATTCGCATGTGGCACCAACCACCAGCCACCGAGCTCCACGTAAACCTCGCCTTCGGTTACAGAGGTCACGTCCGACGTGGTGGTGTTTGGCACTGGTTCCGACACCGTGGACGGAGTACCGGGGTCCGTCGACGGCGCTGTCGCCGGACCCTGAGTTCCCATGCAGGCTGTCATGGAAGCGCCCAGCACAAGGGCGAAGACCAGGGCGAAGACCAGTCCTCGTCTCCGACGGGCAACATCGATGACCCGCAGACCCGCACTCATCTCGTGCCCCATCCCGACAAGGAGGTATGGCTCACCGGTGGTCCACCAAACGTCTCCTACTCATCGACTTGGACGCATTCGAACCCATCTCGTTCCTGGAAGATCGACAACACCGCCCTGGACTTGGGACTGGATTCGGTTCGCACCGCTCACCGATCAGGCACGAGCAGCTCGAGTACCGGCTGGCCTCCTTCCGCGCTGAGGAAGTCCTGGCCTTCTGCTCGCCTTTGGTTAGCCGATGGCGGAGGTCAAGTCGCCAACCGTGGTCAAACGCTCCCACCCGGCTGTCAGATCCTCGATGGGGGCAGTGACTCCTATCAACCTCCCATCCGAGGTGACCAAGATGAATCCCTCGACGTAGGCCGCCGTGAGCGGGACACCGGAGGGCCTGCCAGCTCCCTTGTCGATCACCGTCTCCCAGTAGGGCTCGCTGGTGATGTCATCGAGAAAGAAGACACCCTCCATACGGGGCACGGTGGCAGCGAATGCAGCCGTGTCGTATGGCTCGAGGGGAGGAGTCACAGGCTCACCCAGCGAGTCAGTCGGTAAGTCCTGATCGGAATCCATCTCCAAGTAGAAGGCAGGATGGGCCACCTCCATGTAGACCCTGTTCTCGTGGATCAATCCCTTGTCTCCTGCCAGGACTTCGATCACCTCGACCGCAACCACGGTTGTAGCGATCGCCGGTGGCTCATCGGGCAGGGGAGCGTACAACTGACCCGGCTCCGCTCCAACGATGCGTCCTCTCACCACCAGATCCGCCAAGCCGGCTAGCTCCGCAGGCCCCGTTGTGGGTTCGTAGTCGAACTGGGTCTTCCTCGTCTCCGCCAGGAAAGACTCGAGGTCCCCCTGTTGTGGGCCATCGAGGCTCGCTGCTTGTGAACAAGCAATCGCGGTGAAAGCGACAAGGATCATCAGACCGAGCGTCCTCATTAATGGTCGCGGCTCGGCGTCAATACTCGACATTGATGTGATCGTCGATGTGGTGTTCATTGAATCTTCTCCACTTAAGCGCAGTGGTTGGTATTTCGCCGTTTCGCATGCAATCGGAGACAGAGTCACCATGACGCAGGCCAACGGAATGGCCTGCCTCGTGGCATGCCGACTTGCGCCGGTCCTCAAAATCGTTCGTGCCGATGTCGATCTCCGCAGGGTCGAGGTACACATCGGCTCGAAGACAGATCCCGCTACTGAGCGCAACGCACGTGTACTTACCTCTTACGCCAGCCGGCTGCAGGTTGGAGTCCATCCACCTCACGTCCGTCGTGGTGTCGCACGACGACTGTCGATAACTACTCATGTCAGTATCCAAAGCCAGGGACGTGTCCATCGCGTAGTTCGCATGTGACTGAAGACCCGCGTCGAATCCAGGTCCGTAGCAATAAGTATGAAGGTAGGAGTCGGCCTCATACCCTTCGTCAGGAGGGCCGCCTCCGAACGTATCGGCGTTGGCAGGCAAGGCAACGATTGCGACAGCGATCCAGGAAACAACAAGTGCGAGGATCGACCGCTGTGTGAGCGTTAGAACTGAGGGCAGCGGCCTGAGGGCGGGAGCCGCCGTCAAGGCGCAGGCCACGGTCGCCACCGGGTTCGACGTGGGCGGTCGGGGCCTAACTCTGGACATTCGCCGCGATGCCTTCTTGGCGCCACGCCGCAACTCGTCTCTCCTGCTCTTGCGAGAACTTACCCCCCCCCCAATCGTAACTGTCAACATGCAAATCGCCGGGGGGACCGGGGCATCCCGCTCCTAGGGGCTCAGAACTGCTGCCCGCTCAGACGTCCCCCCCGCCACCCAGGGGCTGCTCGGCGAGCTCCTGGGCGGTCTCCTTGGCCTCTGTGCGGCCCTCGGCGATCCGGGCCCGGTCGGTGATCAGGGTCACCTGGTTGTGGAGCACCTGGATGAATCCGCCGTGTACCCCGATCAGGACCCGCTCGCCGGCCTCGGGCTCGATCTCGACGGTGCCGGTTGCCAACGCTCCCATCAATGGCTCGTGGTCGGCCATGATCCCCAGCTCACCGTCGGGGGTGTGGGCGATGACGATGGTGGCCATCCCGCTCCACACCGTCGCCTCCGGCGACACCACGTCGACCCGGAACGCCTTAGGCATGTTCCTGACCCGGGCGAGTTCGGCCGGCATGCATCAGGCGGCTTCCCCCTTAATCCCGGCGGCCTTCTTCTCCACGTCCTCACGGCCACCGACCATGTAGAAGGCCTGCTCCGGATACAGGTCCATCTCCCCGTCGATGACCGCCTTGAACGAGGCCACCGTCTCCTCGAGCGGGGTGTAGATCCCCGGCTGGCCGGTGAACTGCTCGGCGACGAACATCGGCTGGGCCAGGAACCTCTGGATCCGCCGGGCCCGACCCACCACCAGCTTGTCCTCCTCGGAGAGCTCGTCGATCCCGAGGATGGCGATGATGTCCTGGAGGTCCTTGTACCGCTGGAGGATCCTCTGCACCTCGGTGGCCACGAAGTAGTGCTGGTCACCGACGACCTGAGGGTCGAGGGCCCGGCTGGTCGAGTCCAACGGGTCGACCGCCGGGTAGATGCCCAATGCGGTCAGCGGTCTCGACAACACGGTGGTGGCGTCGAGATGGGCAAAAGCGGTGTGCGGCGCGGGGTCGGTGATGTCGTCGGCGGGGACGTAGATCGCCTGCAGGGAAGTGATCGACCGGCCCTTGAGCGAGGTGATCCGCTCCTGGAGGACGCCCATCTCGTCGGCCAGGTTGGGCTGGTAGCCCACCTCCGACGGCATCCGGCCCAACAGAGTGGACACCTCCGACCCGGCCTGGGTGAAGCGGAAGATGTTGTCGATGAACAGCAGCACGTCCTGGTTCTGGACGTCCCTGAAGTACTCGGCCACGGTCAGGGCGGAGAGAGCGACACGGAGACGGACTCCGGGTGGCTCGTCCATCTGACCGAAGACCAGTGCCGCCTTCTCGATGACCCCGGTTTCCTGCATCTCCAGGTAGAGGTCGTTGCCCTCACGGGTCCGCTCTCCCACACCTGCGAACACCGAGACACCACCGTGCTGGGTGGCGACCCGGTTGATCATCTCCTGGATGAGAACGGTCTTGCCGACACCGGCCCCGCCGAACAGACCGATCTTGCCGCCTTGCAGATAGGGGCAGATCAGGTCGAGGACCTTGATCCCGGTCTCGAACACGGTCTTCTGAGGCTCGACGTCCTCGAATAGGGGTGGGGTGCGGTGGATGGGCCAGCGCGGCTCGGAGAAGTCCTGGTCGGGTGCGTCGAGGGAGTCACCCCATACATTGAAGATGTGCCCGAGGGTTTGGTCCCCCACCGGAACGGTGAGGGGAGAGCCGGTGTCGACCACCTCGGAGCCCCTGGTCAGGCCATCGGTGGGTGCCATCGCAATCGCCCTCACCTTGGAGCCACCCAGATGCTGGGCGACCTCGGCGAGCACCCGCTTCTCCTGGCCGGCCAGGGTGAATCTGATCTCGATGGCATTGAGGATCTCGGGCAGGTTGTCCGGTGGGAACTCGACGTCCACCACCGGGCCGGCGACCTTGACTATCCGGCCCACGACTCCGGCGTCACGCATGTCGGGGCCTTTGGCGTCACTCATGTCTGGCTCCATGTGTTTGGTTGAACTGTGTTGGCGGTGGATTTCATCTCGACTCCACTAGGGCTTCGGCACCACCCACGATCTCGGTGATGGCCGTGGTGATCTCAGCCTGCCGGGCGCGGTTGGCCTGAACCCTGAGGACCTTGATCAACTCCTCTGCGTTGTCCGTCGCCGCCTTCATGGCGCGGCGTCGGGCGCTGTGCTCCGAGGCCGATGCCTCGAGGAGCATGTTGAAGACGATGGCCTCCACATAAGTCGGCAGGAGGCGGTTGAGGATCTCCTCGGGCGAAGGCTCGAACTCGTACGAGACCCGGGAGGCCTGCTGGTCGGCTGCCATCTCCGGGGCGGTGATGGGCAACAGCTCCATCCCGACCGGTACCTGGGTCATCGCCGACTGGAACCTGGTGAAGAAGGTCTCGACGACGTCGATCCTCTCCTCGCCATAGGCCGACATCACGGTCCGGGCGATGGCCCGGGCGTCACCGTACCCAGGGGTGTCCGTGATCCCCAGGTAGGCCTGCTCGATGCGAAAGCCCCGATATCGGAAATAGGACTGGGCCTTCTTCCCCACGGCGTAGATCAGGACGTCCCGGCCCTCTTTGACCAGCTGATGGATCCGATGCTCGGCGAGACGGATGATGTTGGTGGCGTAGGCCCCGGCCAGGCCACGATCCGAGGACACCACCAGGATGCCCACGGTCCTGGGCTCACGACGCTCCAGGAGAAGATGTGAGCTGCTGGCACCGGCCGCACCCACGTTCTGGATCACCTCGATCAGCTTCTGGGTGTACGGCTTGGAGCCCAGCACCCTGGCCTGCGCCTTGGGGATGCGGCTGGCCGCGATCAACTCCATGGCGCGGGTGATCTTCTTGGTGGCCTCGACGCTCTTGATCCGTCGCCGGGTGTCCCGAAGCTGGGCACTGGCCATCTAGGCGATCACTCCTGACTCCCGGCGAAGCTCTCCTTGAAGGCATTGATCCCTTCGACCAGGGCGTCCCCCTCGGGGAGCCTGCCCGTCTCCCGGATCCCGGCAAGGACGTTGGAGTAACGGTCCTTGAAGAACTCCCTGAGCTGCGACTCGAACCGGCGCACGTCGCCGACAGCCACATCGTCCAGGTGGCCCTCGGTGACCGCCAACAGGGCGAGGACCTGCTCCTCCACCGGCACCGGGGCGAATTGGGGCTGCTTCAACACCTCGACCACTCGCCGGCCGCGCTCCAGCTGGGCGAGTGAGGCAGAGTCGAGCTCCGACCCGAACTCGGCAAAGGCGGCCAGCTCACGGAACTGAGCCAGGTTGAGACGCAGCGGCCCGGCGATCTTCTTCATGGCGTTGATCTGGGCGTTGCCACCGACCCGGGACACCGACTCACCAGCATTCAATGCTGGGCGAACCCCCTGGAAGAAGAGGTCGGTCTCGAGGAAGCACTGACCGTCGGTGATCGAGATCACGTTGGTCGGTATATAGGCCGAGATGTCGTTGGCCTTGGTCTCGATGACGGGAAGACCGGTGAGGCTCCCCCCTCCCAGCTGGTCCGATAGCTTGGCGCAGCGCTCGAGGAGCCGGCTGTGGAGGTAGAAGACGTCGCCGGGATATGCCTCACGCCCGGGCGGGCGCCGCAGCAGCAGTGAGATCTCCCGATAGGCAACCGCCTGCTTGGAGAGGTCATCGAAGATGATCAGGGCATGCTCTCCGTTGTACATCCAGTGCTGGCCGATGGCCGAGCCGGCGTAGGGGGCGTACATCTGGAGGGCGGGAGCGTCGGAGGCGGCGGCGTGGACCACCACGGTGTACTCCATGGCCCCGTGAGCCCGCAGGGTTTCGACCACCTCGGCCACCGTCGAGGCCTTCTGGCCGATGGCGACGTAGATGCACTTGACCGCCTGATCGGTCCCCCAAAACTGCTTCTGGTTGATGATGGTGTCGACCAGGAGAGCGGTCTTGCCGGTCTGACGGTCGCCGATGATGAGCTGGCGCTGTCCGCGCCCGATCGGTGTCATCGAGTCGATCGCCTTGATACCGGTCTGGAGCGGCTCGGTGACCGGCTGACGCTGCACCACTGAGGGAGCCTGGGTCTCCAGCAACCGCCGCTCTGTGGTCTGGATCGGCCCCAGGCCGTCGATCGGATTGCCCAGAGAGTCGATGACCCGTCCCAGGAGACCATCGCCGACCGGGACCGAGAGAAGGGTCCCGGTCTGCTTGACCGGGTTCCCCTCCTCGATGTGGTTGTACTCGCCGAGGAACACCACCCCGAGATCGTCCTCGTCGATGTTGAGGGCCACGCCCATCAAACCCCTCGGGAACTCGAGCAGCTCGGAGGCCATGACGCTGGGAAGGCCCTCGACACGGGCGACGCCATCGGCGATCGAGGTGACGTACCCGACCGTCTCCTTGTCGAGTCCGGGCTCCCAACCTGCCAGGTTGGCCCGGAGAGACTCGGTGATCTGATCGGCGGTGATGGTCATCTCGGACATATGGCTCCTAACGGCTCTTCACGGCTTGGCGCAGCTCGTCGACCTTGCGGGAGATCGAGCCGTCGATGACGGTGTCGCCAACCCGGGCCACCACGCCACCGATGACAGACGGGTCGACCATCAGCTTGACCTCGACGACTTTGCCGGTCGCCTCTCCCAGGGCGTCGGTGAGACGGGCGATGGTGGCCTCGTCGAGCGGGATGGCGGTGCGCACCTCGGCGACGGCCCGGTCGCGGGATGCGGCGGCGGTCTCCAGCAAAGACCTTGCGATGTCTGCCAGCTCGGAGGCACGGCCCTGGCTCACAATCAGTTGAATCAGGCCAACGGTGAGGGGTGAGGCCCGACCCCCCAGGAGGTCCTCGACGATGGACTGCTTGCGATCGGGGGGGAGCTGGGGGTCGGTCAGGGTGGATCGGAGCTCGGGCGACGTGGTCATCGCCCGGGCCACCGTGGTGAACTCGCCCTCGACACGCTCCAGCTCACCTTCGGCCCTGGCGAGCTCGAAGATGGCGGCGGCGTACCCGGCTGCCCGATCGCTCATCTAGAGCTTCTCCAGATCGGCCAGATAGCGGTCGATCAAGGCCTTGTGGGCGTCGGCGTCGAGGGACTCCCCGACGATCTTCCCGGCGAGATCGACGGAGATCTCTCCCACCTGCACCTTGGCGTCGGCGAGGGCCCTCGACCTCTCGGAGGCGGCCTCTTCACGGGCCTTGGCCCGGACCTGCTCGGCGTCGGCCTCGGCCCTGGCCAGGAGGTCGGCCCTCATCTGCTCGGCGGCCCGACGGGCCTCCTCCAGGATCCGATTGCCCTCGGCCTTCGAGTCGGCGAGCTGGGCCCGGTAGTCGGCGAGGAGCCCCTCGGCCTCGGTCTTAGCCGTCTCCGCCTCGGCCAACCGGCCGGTGATCGCCTGCTGGCGAGCCTCCAGCGTCCTGTTGATGGTGGGAAGTGCGTACTTCCACACGAAGAAGAAGACGATGGCGAAGGCCAGGATGCCGGCGGCGAGCTCGGCCGGCTCGGGCAGCACCAGGCTGAGACCCGATGCGGCCTCCTCGCCTTCCTCGGCCGCCAAAGGGATGACTGCGCTCAAGATCTGCATCACGCGCTGGCGATGAAGAAGAGGACGAAGCCGATCAAGGCCAGCGCCTCGGTGAGGGCGATGCCCAGGAACATGGTGGTGCGGATCGTGCCCTGCATCTCGGGCTGGCGGGCCATGGCGGTGATGGCGTTCCCCGCCACGATCCCGATCCCGATCCCGGGACCGACGGCTCCGAGGCCGTACCCGACCAAGGCGATCGCTCCTTTGAGGAGCTCGATATTGCCTTCCATTCTTTCTCTCCTTCTAGTGCTCGAAGTGGATCGATGACTCGATGTAGACCGCGGTCAGCAACGTGAAGATGTAGGCCTGGAGCAGTGACACCACGATCTCCAGCAGGAACATGAACAAGCCCAGCGCAAACCAAGGAACGCCGATCAGACTCCGCGCACCGATCTCAGGGACTGCGGCGATGAAGATGATCCCCGAGCCCAGCAGCAGGGTGAGCATGAGGTGGCCCGCCACCATGTTGGCGAAGAGCCGGACCGCCAGGGTGATAGGCCTGAGGAAGAACACGGAGACGAGCTCGATCAACCCCACCAGCCAGCGGAGACCGATCGGCACGTGCCGGGGCCAGGCGGTGTCGATCAGATAGCGAAACTTGTTCCGACCGAAGCCCACGACCATGAAGGTGAGGTAAGTGATCAAGGAGAGGAAGAACGGGATCGCCATCCGGGAGGTGACCGGGAAGTTGATCAGCGGGGTGACCTCGAACAGGTTTGCGACCAAGAGGAAGAGGAAGAGCGAGAGAAGGTACGGGAGGTACTTCCCGGACTCGGGCCCGATGACGTCGCGACCCATGCCATCCCGGACGAAGCCAATCAGGCCCTCGACGACGGCGCCGAACTTGGTGGGCACCAATCTCTGTCCACGCAGGCCGAAATAGAGCAGAGCCACGACGACGACTGCGGCGAACAACATGAGGAACGTGGTGCGGGTGAACTCGAGCCCGCCAACGGTGAACCAGGTATCGAACTCGAAGAGGTCGTTGACGTTTGCCGGGGCGCAGATCACCTCGTTGGCGACGTCACATTCGGTGGCGAGGATCATCTGCGCCAACTCGGTTCCCTTTCTCTACCTCTTGTCATCGCCACTGCTTCCCAGGTCAGCAATACGAAATAGGCCACCACCGCCGCTATCCCGAAGGCCGGTCGATCTACCTCGAACGTGTTGGCGATCAGGTATACGGCGCCGACGAACAGAGCCAGACGAAGGAAGAAGCCGATCAGAGCGGCGGCATGATAGGCCTGGAGGCTGATCCTTGCCGAAATCGACATGATCGCTCCGGCCAGGAGGAAGTTGGCCATGACCACGATGATCCCAACGGCCGCGCTCCATGCGCCGTCCCACCCTCTTAGCAGCCAGAACACCGCCACGATCACCGGGCCGACGTAGATGCCCCGGGCGACGGCGCTCCGGGCGAGGTTGGCCTCGATGGCCGGGCCGTGCTCAAGGTCGACTTTCGGCATCCTCAGCCTCCCGCGCCCACTTCCACATGTTCATGAACCCCGAGTAGGAGCCCAACACGATCCCCACGATCACCAGGAGCGGCTCGGTCTCGAGCCAGGCGTCGGCCAGCATCCCGAGAAACGTCCCCGCCAGGATCGAGCCGAGGAACGAGCCTCCTTTGACCCAGCCCTCGTTGACCGCCTCGCTGATCTGTGTGGTTGGCTTGTCAGAGGTCAAGGCTGTCGCTCGATCCTTGTGATTCTTCTCACAAAGTCTAGAGGTAGGTGGGAGCGCCTCAAAACCGGGATGTGTCCCCAGAGGGTGAGCTCAGACATGTCCGGCGAAGTCCAACGGGTAGGGGGGGAACCGAGCCGCCAGCTCCCCCACCTCCGCCGCGATCCTGGCAAGCTCCCCGGTCGATCCCCGGTTGTGCAGGGCGGTGGCGATGAGCCCTGCCACCGCAGCCGCCTCCTCCTCCTTCATGCCTTGGGTGGTCATCGCCGGCGTCCCCACCCGAAGCCCCGAGGCCCTGGAGGGGGGACGAGGATCGAACGGGATCCCGTTGAAGTTCAGCGTGATGCCAACCATGTCGAGCATCCTGGCTGCATCGCGCCCGGTGAGGTCCTCGTCGACCGAGCGCAGGTCGATCAGGAAGAGATGGTTGTCGGTGCCCCCCGAAACGATCCTCACCCCCTCGCCGGCCAGCGTGGCCGCCATCGTCGCCGCGTTCGACACGATCTGATCCGTGTATGCAGAGAACTCGGGGGTCGAGGCCTCCTGGAAGCAGACCGCCTTGGCGGCGATCTGCGACTCGATGGGGCCCCCTTGGGCGTTGGGGAACACCGCTTTGTCTATCCCCTTGGCGAACTCCTCCCGTGAGAGCACCAGCCCTCCTCTGGGCCCTCGCAGCGCTTTGTGGGTGGTCCCGGTGACGATATCGGCGAGGGGCACCGGAGAGGGGTGGGACTTGCCCGCCACCAGACCGATGAAGTGGGCAGCATCGACCATGAACACCGCCTCGACCTCATCGGCGATGGCCCGGAAGCCCTCGTAGTCCAGGGTCCGCGAGTAGGCGGAGTAGCCGGCGAGGAGGATCTTGGGCCGGTGCTCCAGCGCGAGACGGCGCACCTGGTCCATATCGATCAGCTCGGTCTCGGGGTCTACCCCGTAGGCGACGAAGTCGTAGTAGAGCCCGGAGAAGTTGACCGGCGAGCCGTGGGTCAGATGCCCGCCCTGGTCGAGACGCATGCCGAGGACGGTGTCTCCCGGCTCGAGCAGGGAGAAGTAGACCCCCATGTTGGCCTGGGCCCCCGAGTGGGGCTGGACATTGACGTGCACCGCCCCGAACAGGGTCTTGGCGCGGTCGATGGCGAGCTGTTCCATCTCGTCGACCACCTGGCACCCCTCGTAATACCGCCGTCCCGGGTAGCCCTCGGCGTACTTGTTGGTGAAGACGGAGCCGGAGGCCGCCATCACCGCCGGCGAGGCGAAGTTCTCCGAGGCGATCAGGTGGATGTGGCTGTTCTGGCGCTCCAGGTCCTTGCGGATCAGGCTGGCGATGGCGGGATCGACCTGCTCGATCGGGTCCATTGATGTCATGGCGGCGAAGGGTAGTTCACCGGCCCTCGACGACCACCGGGCCCTGTCTGATCACGATTGGGTGATCACCGGTGACATCGACCACGGTGGAGGGCAAGCCACCCGGGGAGGATCCCGCCAGGTAATGCACGGCGTCGCCGAACACGGCACGGGCCTGGTCCGCGGCCATGGTCTCAGCACCACCGGAGCGGTTGGCCGATGTCACCGCCAGGGGCCCGCTCAGGGCGAGCAGCTCGATCGCCACCGGATGATCGGGGACCCGCACCCCCACGGTGGCGGCTTGTCGGTCCCCCACCCAATCGGCCAGGATCACCCGGGGGCGCACCACCAGGGTGAGGGCTCCGGGCCAATGCCGGGCCGCCAGCTCGGCACCTTGCCCGGTGATCTCACCGATCATCGACGCCTGGTCGAAGGAGGCCGCCAGGACCCCGATCGGCCTGGCCTCCGGTCTCCCCTTCAGCTCGTATAGGGCGGCGACCGCCTCATCGTCGGTGGGGTCGACACCGATCCCGTAGACGGTGTCGGTGGGGAGACCGACGATGCCCCCGCGGCGGATGACCTCCAGGGCCTCCTGGAGCCCGAAGATCACGGTTTGACGGCGACCACGTAACGGTCGCGGCCCGCGATGTCCTGTCGGACGACCGTGGGGAGGCCGACGAAGGTGCTGCTCGCCTGGACACCCTGAAGCTCGCCGATCTCCATCACCACGACCCCGCCCGGGCGGAGCCAGTCGGCCACGGAGGCCCCGATCCGCTCGATGACCTCCAGACCCGTTGGCCCCGAGACCAGCGCGGTCCGTGGCTCCCGCTGCACGTCGCGGGGGAGGTTGTGGAAGTCGGCATCGGCGACATATGGCGGGTTGGCCACCACCAGATCGACCTCACCGAGGAGGGCCGCCGGCAACGGATCGAACAGGTCACCCACACCGAGGTAGACGTCGAGACCGGTCCTGTGACGGTTGAGATAGGCCACTTCCAACGCCTCCTCGGAGATGTCGGTGGCGAAGACCGACGCCGATGGGAAGCGGTGCTTGAGCGCCAGCGCCAGCGCCCCTGATCCGGTGCACAGGTCGACGATGACGTTGGGGTTGCGCATCATTTTGGCGGCGATCTCGAACAGCCCTTCGGTCTCGGGCCTGGGAATCAGAACCCTGGAGTCGACCTCCAGTTCCAGGGGCCCGAAAGCGGCGGTTCCCTCGATGTATTGAAGGGGCTCGCCGGAGACCCGACGCTCGATCAGGCTATCCAGCGGTCGGTCCGGCCCGGCGACGGCCTCGAGTCGGCGCAACTCGTGTGGCGGTACTTGGGTCACCGCTGAGAAATCTACTCGGCCCCCGCCATCCGACGGGCCTGCTCCTCGGCGGCGAGAGCGGCGACGAACTCGTCCAAATCGCCCTCCAGCACCTGATCGAGACGCTTGATGGTGAGGCCGATGCGGTGATCGGTGACCCGGTTCTCCTTGTAGTTGTAGGTCCGGATCTTCTCGGACCGCCCCCCCGTGCCCACCTGGCTCTTGCGCTCCCCGGAGAGCTCGGCATGGGCTCGTTCCCGCTCGGCGTGGAGGAGTCGGGCCCGAAGGATGCGGAAGGCCTTCTCCTTGTTCTGCAGTTGGCTCTTCTCATCCTGGACCGAGACCACCTCTCCGGTGGGGAGGTGGGTGAGACGCACCGCTGAATCGGTGGTGTTGACCGACTGGCCACCCGGCCCGGTGGAGCGGTAGACATCGATCCGGACGTCGTTGGGGTCGAGGTCGACCTCCACCTCCTCGGCCTCGGGGAGGACCGCAACCGTGGCGGTCGAGGTGTGGATCCGTCCCTGCGACTCGGTACGTGGCACCCGTTGGACTCGATGGACACCGCCCTCGTATTTGAGCTTCGAGTAAGCGCCGCGTCCCTTGACCGCAACCGTCACCTTGTCATAACCACCGACCTCGGACGGTGTTGAGTCCAGTGGCTCCAGCCGGAACCCCTGCCTCTCGGCATAGTGCTGGTACATCCGGAGGAGGTCGCCTGCCCAGATCGCCGCCTCGTCTCCCCCGGCCGCGGATCGGATCTCGAGGATCACGTCTTTGGCGTCATTGGGGTCGGTGGGGGTCAGGGCGATTCGGATCCTCGCCTCGAGACTCTCCATCTCCGCCTCGAGCTCGGTGGCGAGTTGGGACATGTCGGGGTCGTCGGCCATCTGGCGGGCCTCGTCGAGGTCATGGCCCGCCCGACGCCAAACCCGGACGTCGTCGACGAGGTGGCGAAGGTCGGAGTGGCGTTTTCCCAGCTCGGCGAGGCGTTTTGGGTCAGAGACGATCTGCGGGTCGGAGAGCTGGCACTCGACCTCATCGAATGCCGCCTCGATCTCGGCGAGACGCTCCAGGACGATTGGCTCCATCATGGGCCAGCACCCACCACCGAGAGCCTGGCCTCCACCGCCGACTCGGGCACCGGCCCCCTCGCCATGACCTCGGCGGCCTGCTCGGCGTCGAGCGCCACCAGGAGGCTGGCGATGGCCACCTCGATCTGCTCCCCGCTCGGCTCGGACGTGGTCAGTTTCTGGAGCCAGATGCCCGGGGCAGCCAACGCCCGGGCCAAAGTGCCAGTCGGACGCGTGCCTGACCAGCGGAGCAGCTCGTAGGCGAGACCGGCGATGATCGGGATCCCGGCCAGCCGCGACACCACCAGGAAGAGGACGCCGTCCGGCACACCGAGAAAGGTGAAGAGCACGATCGAGCCGAGGACGACGATGAGGAGAAAGCTGGTCCCACACCGGGGATGCTCAGGTTGGTACCGGGCCACCGACTCGATGCTCAGTGGCTCTCCGGCCTCGTACGCATGAATCGACATGTGCTCGGCGCCGTGATATTCGAAGACCCTCGCGATCTCCTTGGACCTACCGATCGCCCATATGTAACCGACGAAGAGCCCGAGGCGAATCAACCCCTCCACCAGGTTGAAGACGAAGCTCGAGTCATTGGCCACCGCCCCGGCTGCGAACGCAGGCACCAGGATGAAGAACCCGCCGAACAAGACGAATGCCAGCACCATGGTCCAGCCGATCTGGGCCGCGCTGATCTCCTCCTCCTCCTCGGTGGAAGCCTTCTGGGCCGACCATCCGAGGGCCTTGTATCCGAGTGACAATGATTCGCCGAGCACGAAGATGCCACGCACCAATGGGATTCGGGCCGCCCTCCGGCGCTCGCTCAATCGGCGGAGATCGTCACGCCGGGCGACGATGCCGCCATCGGGGAGCCGGACCGCCACCGACCATGAGGAGGGAGCGCGCATCATCACCCCTTCGATGACTGCTTGGCCCCCGACCGTCTTGGCCGGGTCGATCTGACCGCTCGGCGGAGCGGATGGCTCAGCTGGCTTCAGTGGCCTCTGCCCCGGTGTCGTCCCCCGCCTTGGTGAAGGTGCTCTTGCCATAGCGCCTCTGGAACCGCTCGACGCGCCCACCGGTGTCCACCAGCTTCTGCTTCCCGGTGAAGAAGGGGTGGCACTCGTTGCACAACTCGAGGCGCATGTCACCCGGCTTGGTGCTCCGTGTGGTGAAAGTGTTGCCACACGAGCATGTGACGTTGGTCAGCTCGTAGTTGGGATGGGTGTCGGTCTTCACGATGTCTCCGGTTCAGCCGCTGCTCTTCGCCACTTCGGCGAGGAACTCGGCATTCGACTTGGTGGTCTTCAGTCGGTCGATGAGGAGCTCCAGGGCGGCTCCCGACTCGAGAGCCAGCAGCACCCGGCGCAGCTTCCACACTTGAGTCAACTCGGTCCGGTCAAACAACAGCTCCTCTTTCCTTGTTCCCGAGGCCTCGATGTCGACGGCCGGGTAGATCCTCTTGTCGGCCAGCTTGCGGTCGAGTCGGAGCTCCATGTTGCCGGTCCCTTTGAACTCCTCGAAGATGACTTCGTCCATCTTGGACCCGGTCTCGACGAGGGCGGTGGCCATGATGGTCAGTGAGCCACCCTCTTCGATGTTGCGGGCCGCGCCGAAGAACCGCTTGGGTGGGTACAGCGCCTGGGAGTCGACGCCACCGGAGAGGATCCGGCCCGACGCTGGCGTCGCCAGGTTGTGGGCCCGGGCCAGACGGGTGATGGAGTCGAGGACGATCACCACGTCGGTCCCCATCTCCACCATTCTCTTGGCGCGCTCGATGGCGAGCTCGGAGACCTGAGTGTGCTCCTCGGCGGGGCGGTCGAAGGTGGAGTAGATGACCTCGCCTTTGACCGAGCGCTGCATGTCGGTGACCTCTTCGGGCCGTTCGTCCACCAGGACCACCATCAAGTAGCACTCGGGGTTGTTGGTGGTGATCGATTGGGCGATCTCCTGGAGCACCGTGGTCTTGCCCGCCTTGGGCGGGGAGACGATCAGACCGCGCTGGCCTTTCCCGATCGGCGCGATCAGGTCGATGATCCGGGTGAGGATGTTGTTGGCCCTGCCCTCGACCTCGAGACGGAGTCTCTGGTCGGGGAACAGCGGGGTGAGGCTCTCGAACTTGGGCCGGCGGGTGGCCTCGTCGGGGTCCATCCCGTTGACCTTGTCGATCCGCACCACTGCTGGGAACTTCTCCTTGGACCGTGGCGGCCGAATCGGGCCCGAGACGATGTCGCCCTTACGAAGACGGAACTTGCGCACCTGGTTGGCGGAGACGTAGACGTCCTTCTCTCCGGCCTTGTACCCGGTGACCCTCAGGAAGCCGTAGCCCTCGGGGAGGATGTCGAGGAGACCTTCACGCACCTCGAGGTCACCCTCGGGGATGTCTTCCTCGTGTCGGCGGTCGCGGTTGCGACCTCGGTCACGACGACGCTGGCCGCCTTGAGAGTCGAACCTCTGCTCGTCGCCATCGTCCTGGGCGTCGGGGCTGTCGAGGCCTTCCGGCCTCTCGGCTCGGGGCATCGCCCTGGGGAGGTCGACGTCGGCCTCGGCCACATCGTCGACGATCCCGCCGGTCTCCATCAGTGCCGATATCAGCTTGGACTTCTGGAGGCCGTCGACCTCCACGCCTGCCGCCTCGGCGATTTGCTTGAGTTCCTCGATTGACTTGCTCTGTAGTTGAGCTCGTGTGGTCATGAGATCCTTCGCGACTCGTCCCACGGTGGGGAACAACCGGATCAGGTACTACCGCTGGGCACACAGCACAGGAGTTGTGCAGTTGCTGCGGGGGTCGCCGCCCAGGTCCCTTTGGCTGTGGCGGCTGTGTCCATCGTAGCCGTTCGCCGATCTAGCGCAAAGCAGCCACCGCGCCCGGTGCGGCAACGGTCTATCGGATCAGTTCGGCCAGGGCTGAAGCGTCGGCGTCGATGGTGATCAGGCGCTCGGCCGCGGTCATCACCCGCTCGAACCCGGTCGGGAGCCGCGGTCGGATCCCGGTGGCCTCCATCACCACATCGGGAAACTTGGCGGGATGGGCGGTGGCAACCACCAGCTGGGGGCGGGCCCCGATGTGGACGGAGCCAACCTTCCATGCGGTGGCGGTGTGGGGGTCCAGGGTGTAGCCGTGCTGTCGATCGACTTCGGCGATGGTGGCCCGGATCTCGTCGTCTTCGACCCAACCCGCCACGAACTCCTGATCGAGGGGTGCCTTCATTCGCTCCAGGTTGGACGGCACCTGGATGTCCATGGCCGGCGCCACCGTGGGGCTCACCGGCCCGAGCGGAGAGGCCTCACCGGTGACCAGGTCGGTCAGGGCGTGGTTGGCGTTGTTGGCCAGAACGATGGTCTCGATTGGGGCCCCCATCTGTTTTGCGACCCAGCATGAGTAGGCGTTCCCGAAGTTCCCGGTGGGCACCGCCACGTCGAATGGCTCATCGATCCGAGCTGCGGCGTGCAGGTAGTAGCCGGCCTGGGCCGCCACCCGGGCCCAGTTGATCGAGTTGACGGCGAGGAGACCGGGAATGGAGGCAAACGCCTGCTTGACCATCGCCTGGCAGTCGTCGAAAGTCCCCCTCACCGCCACCACGACCACGTCCTCGTCGGTCACCGTGGTCATCTGCCGCCGTTGGAACTCCGAGACCCGACCCTCGGGGAAGAGCATGAAGATCCTCATCGACCCCCTGCAGGCCTCGATGGCGGCGGCGCCGGTGTCTCCACTCGTTGCCCCCAGAACCGTTCCCCGACCCACCTGGCGGGTGAGGAGCCTTGCAAGCACCTGGAGGGCGTGGTCCTTGAACGACAGGGTTGGGCCCCAGAACAACTCGAGGACCAATCGACCATCGACCTCGACGATCGGAGCGACTTCCGGATGGTTGAACCGCGACGCCGCTTCCGTCACCAGATCCAAGGTCTCGCCGGCGCCGAACAGACGCAACGAGCCGGCGACTGCTTCGAGATAGGACCAGGTCTGCCATCCCTCGGCGAGGACCGGCATGTCCACCGGCACATAGAGACCGTCGTCGGGAGCAAGGCCGCCCAGCAAGGCGCCCGTGAAGTCGACCGTAGGTGCCCGGCCGCGGGTGGATACGTATTGCAAGGAGTCGAACTCAGTCGCGACGTCGACGCGAGGCACCAGGCTCAGGGACCAGCGGGCTCCCGAGCACGGCTATCACGATCACGGTGATGACAGTGGCGCCGCCGGCGAGCAGGTATTGCCCGAGACCCGTGGCGACACCTATCCCGGCGGTGACCCAGATCCCGGCGGCGGTGGTCAACCCGACCACCCCCTCACCGGAGCGGATGATCGCACCGGCGCCCAGAAAGCCGATCCCGGTGGCGATGGCTGCGGTCACACGAAGGACGTCGAGTCTGGCTGCCTCGCCCACGGCGGCGTCCCCGGACAGGGCGAGGATGGCAGAGCCGGTGAACAGGGCGGCACCGGCCGATACCAGCATGTGGGTTCTGAGACCGGCCGGCTTGTCCTGGCGTTGACGGTCGTACCCGACTGCCCCGCCCATCAGGGCCGCCAGCAGGACTCGGAGCAGGATCTCGACCTCCGGGCTCATGGCCCGAACCCTACAAGGCCAGGTGGGCCTGCTATCGCCCCCACCTACAATGAGGCCCACGCTCCCGTAGCTCAGGGGATAGAGCACCGGCCTCCGGAGCCGGGTGCGCAGGTTCGAATCCTGCCGGGAGCGCAAGGGCCCTCGCTTCTCTCGGCCGTACCAAGTACCAAGTACCTAATACAGGTAAATACAGCCGGGAGCGCAAGTGCCCTCGCTTCGCTCGGCCGTACCGCTCGCTCCGCTCGCAGTACCAAGTACCAAGTACAGATAAATCCAGCCGGGAGGGCAAGTCCACGGGTCTGGCCGCTCCTGACAACTCTGTCCCTGACCTGGCATAGACTCACGGATATGCCCAGAGCCATATGGAAAGGCGCAGTCAACTTCGGGTTGGTCACCATCCCGGTCGGGCTCTACACCGCCACCGACAACAAGACCCCCAAGTTCAAGCAGCTCCGCAAGACCGACCACTCCCCGATCCGTTACAAGCGGGTCGCCGAGGCCGATGGTGAGGAGGTCTCTTGGGACGACATCGTCAAGGGTTACGAGTTCGACAAGGACCGCTATGTGGTGTTCACCGATGAGGAGCTGTCCGCGGCGAACCCGGAGAGCAACAAGCTGGTCGATGTGGTCCAGTTCGTCGACGAGTCCGAGATCGACCCGATGATGTACAAGTCGTCCTACTACCTCTCCCCCGAGAAGACCGGGGTCAAGGCATACCGGATACTCGCCGATGCCCTCGCCGAGAGGGGCAGGGTCGGGATCGCCAAGGTCTCGATCAGAGAGAAGCAACAGCTGGCGACACTGCGGGCCAAGGACGGGGTCATTGTCATGGAGACCATGTTCTGGCCCGACGAGATCCGAGAAGGCGAGTTCGAGGAGCTGGAGGGGGAAGTGGAGATCCGCTCCGAAGAGGTGAAGATGGCCGGGATGATCATCGACAATCTGACCCGCCCCTTCGAGGCCTCCGAGTACGTCGACAGGAGCCGGGAGGCGGTGGAGGAGCTGGCGGCCAAGAAAGTGGCCGGCGAGGAGATCGTGGCACCGGCCTCACCCGAGCCGACCAAGGTGGTCGACCTCCTCGAAGCTCTCAAAGCCTCGGTCGAAGCCACCAAGTCGAAACAGGCCAAGGCGGGCTAACCCTCGCGCTCACCCTCCCAGGTCACCTGGTCCGGAGGCGTGTCGTCGACGCCTTTGTAAACCGGGGCTCGGAGATGGTCGTCATGGGTCCACTCCTTGTACTCGACTCCGATCACGATCGCAGGCTCGACCCACACCGGAGGTCCTCCCGGCGCCACCACCCGGTTGATGAACGGGCTGGTGGGACGTTTCAGCTGGGCCAGCGCCTCACTGAAGGCGGCCAGCGAGGCTTCATTGAACCCCGAGCCCACCGCACCGATCCAACGCAGACCTTCAGAGGTGTGCAGACCCACCAGGACCGAGCCGAAGGTGGACGCCCTCCCGCCCTCACCGGGGAGGTAGCCCCCGACCACGGCCCGGAGGCGATGTCTGACCGCGATCTTCCTCCAGTCCGGTGTCCTCCTTCCGGGCAAGTAGGGAGACCCCCTCCGCTTGCCGACGATCCCCTCGAGACCCTGGGCCGCCACCGCCTCGAACAGGCCCACCCCGTGGGCGGGGGTCGGTTCGGGGACGATGATCGGCGGCGGGAGCTCCAGGCTCTCGAGCAGGCCCCGTCTCTCCAGGTAGGGCCGGGCGGTGACATCGACTCCGTGGAACAACACGTCGAAGACGACCAGATTCACCTCTACCCGGGTCTGGATCAGAGAGAAGGAGGGCCGCCCCAGTTCGTCGAAGGCGACGATCTCGCCGTCGAGGACCACCCCATCGGGGATTTCGAGACTCACAAGCTCAGGGAATCGGGCCAGGAGGTCGAGGCCCCGCCTGGAGCGAGCCCTCATGACCCCGAGACTCGAGCCAACGATGGCGCGATAGCCGTCCCATTTGACCTCGAACCACCAATCTTCGTCGTCGAACGGAGCCGGCCATGGCGTGGCCAGCATCGGTTCGTAGTCGGGGAGCTTCAACCCCCGCCCAGTTCCTCGGCAACGACCCTGCTCACCACGCCCCCGTCCAGATCGCCACCGCGGGTCTTCATGAGGGTCCCGGTGACTCGCCCCGCAGCCTTGGGGTCCCCAGCCACCCCAAGCTCACCAATGGTGGCCTTGACCAGGGCCCTGGTCTTCTCCTCGTCGAGTTTGCTGGGCAGCCACCGGCCCAGGTACTCGATCTCGAAACCGAGCTTGTCTGCCAGGGGCCGGCCTCGTTCTCCCAGTCCGAGATACTCGGAGCGTGCCTTGTCCATCTTCTTGACGTAGGAGCCGATCACCTTCTGATGGAGGGCGTCATCGACCTCGCCGTTGAAACCGGGTTCACTCCTGGCGATGGCGATCTCGGTCTGGATCTGCCTGATCACATCCCGCCGCGGGGCGTCCTGCGCCCTCATGGCGGACTGGAGCTCGTCAGCCAGCTGCTCCTGGATGGTCACATGCTCTCCCGGATCACATCGGGCATGTCGGTAATGATGCCCGACACCCCAATGGCGGCCAACTCGCCTGCCCGCACCGGCTCGTTGACGGTCCACGGGTAGACCGCCAGCCGCTCCCCGGCAGTCTCCAGCAAGAGAGCGTCCACCAGTCTGTGATCGGGAACCAATCCGGTGTGGTTGACGTCCAAGCCATGGTTGACGGCGTCGGCGAGCGCATCTGATGTGGCTACCACCAATGCCGTCGCCACCTCGGGATAGACCGACCTCACCCGGTCCATCGTCGCCCAGTTGAACGAGGCGAGAATGTCCCCCGGGCGGGACCTGTCCGCCGCCTCCAATGCGAGACGGTGGTCGGGCTCGAACCCTGGGTTGAAAGGCTCGTTCTTGATCTCGATGAGCGCGGGTGTGCCCGCCAGGGCGGCCAGTGCCTCATCGAGAAGGGCAGGCCGATGCCCCTCCCCAAGATCGAGGTCGCCCAGAAAGGCCCAGCTCCGCTTGGCGACCACCTGCCCGGCGATGGTCGGGTCATGTGAGAGGACCAGCTTGCCGTCACCCGATCTCCTGACGTCCATCTCGACCATGTCGGCGACACCGGAAGCGGCGAGAAAACCGGCCAGGGTGTTATCCGGGAACCGCGCCGGCCACCCGCGATGCCCCACCACCAGGGGCCGGTCGGGGCGAGAGATCAAGAAAGAAACCAGTTTACAGCCAAGGGACCGGACGGTACAGTCCGGTCTGGAATCCCATCGGCACCCTGCTTCACCTGCGGGTAGCCTTGTGAAAAAAGTCACAAATCAAGGAACTCAAGAAGTGCTCACAACGATAACCACCACTGATTGGAGGGACCTGGCCGCCTGCCGGGACTCCGAGCCAACCCTCTTCTTCCCAATCGGGACCACCGGTCCTGCCGTGGACCAGATCGAGGCCGCCATCGCCATCTGCGCCACCTGCCCGGTCCAGGAGGACTGTCTGCAGTACGCCCTGGAGACCAACCAGGAATCCGGCGTCTGGGGCGGCTACGCCGAGGATGACCGGCGTCGGCTTCGCAAGCGCTGGCTGGCCGAGCGCCGCCGTCGCGCGGTCTGACCAGAGGTGAACCCGTCGGTCTAGGCGACCGGTGCGAACCCGACCGTATTCGCGGTCTCGATGTCATCGACCTCCACGAAGGCGATGTTGCGCGCCGGGATGCCGACGCTCCTGCCCCTCGAGTCGGTGAACCAGGCAAGGCCGCCGTCGGCCACGGCACGCTCCATTTCCTTCTTGAACGTCTTGACGTCTTCGAGCTCGACTTCGACCATCTTGTCGGTCTCAGCGATTCCGATGCGGGCTCTCATGGTCTCCATTCGGATTGGCTCCGCATCGTAACCCCATTCCGGGGTCACCTAGCGTGAGCAGTTGACGTAGCAGCACGACGTCATTTGCTCACGCTAAGGACCTGGTAGTCGCGCAACCCCGTTCCCTACGACCCAGCGGGGGCGTACGTTGGGGGCATGAGTTGGGATGGCTGGCGTGTTGTCATCATCTGCGTCGGAGCGGCCGCCGTGATCGCGGGAGGTTTGCGGGGCGATGCCGCCGAGGAAACGGCCACGATCCGACTGCCTGTCACGATCGAGTCTGAGAGCCGTCTCGCCAACCGCGCCACCATCGTGGAGGTGGAGCGTGGGGATCATCTCTGGAAGATCTCCGAGCGCCGACTCGATGACGTCTTGGGCAGGGAGCCCGCCGACACCGAGATCACGCCCTACTGGCGCCAGGTCATCGAGGTCAATCGGGCCGGTCTGCGTTCCGGTAACCCCGATCTGATCTTCCCGGGCGAGGTGATCACCCTTCCGGGCGGGGGTTAGCGGACTGCGGTGAACTTGTAGACCTGGCCACCGTGGGTGACCACATAGAGCTCGCCGTGCCCGTCGAGGCCGAAGCTGTTGATCTGGCCCACCGGCCCACCCAGGTCCTCGGTCCAGTCCTTTAGATCGGTGGCCTGGCCATCGACATATGTGAACGACTTGATCCACTCCCCGACCCAGTCGCTGTAGAAGTAGATGCCATCGAGCTCGGGGATCTCGTCCCCTCGGTAGACGAAACCGCCGGTGATCGACAACCCATCCTCGTGGGTGTAGGTGATGACTGGTGATGTGTAGTCGTCGGGGTTGCAGTCCTGCTTGTGAAAGCATCGGGTGCCCTCCATGTCGGACCATCCGAAGTTGTACCCGCCCCCCTCGTCGATCGGCACCACGTTGACCTCCTCCTGGTCGGCATGGCCGACGTCGGCGATGTAGATCAGGTTGTCCACCGGGTCGATGGAGAAGCGCCAGGGGTTGCGCAGCCCGTACGCCCACACCTCGGCTTTGCCACCTCCGTCGACGAACGGGTTGTCGGCGGGGATCGAGTAGGGGTCGCCGCCGTCGACGTCGATGCGCACGATCTTGCCATATGGAGTGTTCGGGTCCTGGGCCTGGGCCCTGGAGTCTGCTCCGTCGCCGAGAGACACCCAGAGCAGGCCGTTGGCATCGAAGCGGACATTCCCGCCGTAGTGCCTGATGTCGGTGGCGTTCGGGGGCTGCTCGTACTCGAACAGCACCTTCTCGGAGTCGGCAATCGCCCGGTCGGGGTCGGTGGCGGCCACCCTGAACTCGGATAGCTGGCGGTTCCCGCCCTTGTCGGTGTAGTAGACGAAGAACCGCCCGTTGTTGGCATAGTCCGGATGGAATGCCATACCGAGGAGTCCCTGCTCGATCCCACCGGCCAGCACCCGATCGGTGATGTCGAGGAACGCCGGGTCGAGGAGCTGACGGGTCTCATCGAGGATCCGGATCACCCCGACCCGTTGGGTGACGAACAGCCGGTCGTCGCCTTCGGGAGCAGTGAGCACGACCGGCTGGCGCAGCCCGTCATAGACCAGCTCGAGGGTGACCTCCTCGAGGGGTGCCAGACTCGAGCCCGGCAGGGTGGTCGGGGCGGTGCCCGAGCCGGCCGTCGAGCCCGGGTCGTCCGGCGATGATGTGGCGGTGGTGGAACCGCCGGCGGTCGGTTGCGTGCCATCGGGCCCTTCGTCCGGTGAGCCCCTGAAGAAGATGTTGCCCACCACCAGCCCGACCAGCATCACCACCACGAGGAGTCGAAGGCGGGCCTGGGCAGGCGAGGGACTGTCGCGGTGGCGGGCGGTCACGGTGGGGTCAGGCGTTGTCGCCCAGGAAGATCTCCGACACCGACGAGTCCAGGAATATGGCCTGGAGGGTCTCGGCCAGGATCGGAGAGATCGAGAGCACCTTGACCTTGTCGAGCGCCGCGATGTCGGGGTCGACGGGGAGGGTGTTGGTGACGATCACCTCTTCGATCGGCGCGTTCTTGATCCTGTCGACCGCCGGGTCGGAGAAGAGCCCGTGGGTGGCAGCGATGCGAACACTGAGAGCCCCCGCGTCCTTCACCAGTTCGGCGGCGTTGCACACCGTCCCGGCGGTGTCGATCATGTCGTCGACGATGACCACGTGGCGGTCCCTTACTTCGCCGGACATCGACAGTGCGGTCGACTCGTTGTGACTGAGTGGGTCTCGACGCTTGTAGATGAAGGCCACGCTGGCGTCGAGGCGGCGGGCATAGCGCTCGGCGCGCTTCACACCGCCGGCATCCGGTGACAGCACCGCGGTCTCCCCGTTGAGGCTCTCGGACAGGTAGTCGGTGATGATCGGCAACGCGGTGAGGTGGTCCCACGACTTGTCGATGAACCCCTGGAGCTGGCCGGTGTGGAGGTCGACCGACACCAGGCGGTCGGCACCAGCCTGCATGAAGAGGTCGGCGATGAGACGTGCGGTGATCGGCTCACGGGGCAGGACCTTCTTGTCCTGGCGCGAATAGCCGAAGAAGGGCACCACGGCCGTGATCCGGCGGGCCGACGCTCGCTTCAGGGCGTCGATGGTGATCAGCTGCTCCATGATGTTGTCGTTGATCGGGTGGCTGTGACTCTGGATCACGAAGCAGTCGGCGCCACGGACACTGTCCAGTGGGCGCACGTAGATCTCACCGTTGGCGAACTTGGATCGCTCGATCTTGCCCAGCTTGGTGCCCAGGACATCGGTCACCTCCTTGGCCAGGGGCTCGTTGGCCCCGCCGGAGAAGACCATCATTCGTTTGCGGGAGACGACGTCCACTCAGTCCTCCGCGTCTAACGCGGCCCGTTCCGCCTTGCGACGCTCAGAGTAGCCCGGGATCTCCCGCTGCTCGGCACGCTCCACCGCCAGGCTCCCGGCCGGGACGTCCTGTGTGATCACCGACCCGGCACCGGTGACTGCCCCGTCCCCGATGCTGACCGGGGCCACCAGCATGGTGTCCGACCCGATGAAGACGTTCTCACCGATCTCGGTGTGATGCTTCTCGAAACCGTCGTAATTGCAGGTGATCGCCCCGGCGCCGATGTTGGTGCCGGCGCCGATGGTGGCGTCGCCGAGGTAGGAGAGATGGGGGGCCTTGGCCCCCTCACCCAATGTGGTGTTCTTGGTCTCGACGAAGGTCCCGGCCTTCGCCCCTCTCGCCAGGACGGTCCCCGGTCGCAGGGAAGCGAAGGGACCGACCTCGCACTCATCCCCGACCACCGCCGAGCGAAGCACCGCGTACCAGACGGTGGACCCTGCCCCGATGCTGGAGTCCTTAGCAAAGACGTCGGGACCCACCCTGGCATCGGGGCCGACGGTGGTCGACCCTTCCAGATGGACGCCCGGGTAGATCCGGGCCCCGGGGGCGACCTCCACGGTGTCGTCGATGTAGGTCCGCTCCGGGTCGAGCATCCAGACCCCAGACTCCATTAGACGCTGGTTGACCCGGCGCTGCAATTCGCGTTGGGCTGAGGCGAGTTGATCCTGGGAGTTGATGCCCTGTACCTCCTGAGATGAGGCTTCCACCGCGGTCAGTCTGTCACCTGTGCCCGCCAGTATGCCGATCACGTCGGTGAGATAGAACTCGGCTTGGTGATTGTCATCGGTGGCCTGGCCCAGGGCAGCGACCAAGCGACCGGCTCGCACCGCATAGATCCCGGCGTTCACCTCTTTGATCGAGCGTTGATCCGGGGTGCAATCACGTTCTTCGACCACCCCCGCAACCCGTCCTTCGACGTCGCGGATGATCCTGCCGTACCCGGTGGGGTCGTCCATCACGGCGACGACGAGCCGGGCCGTCTCCTCGGCGCCAAGACTCGCAAGCTCTTCGATCAGGCGCGAGGTGAGCAGGGGGACGTCGCCATAGAGAATCACCACCACGTCGTCGTCGGCCAGACCCCTGATCGCATCCAGCCCGACCCTGGCGGCGTGGCCGGTGCCCAGCTGCCGCTCCTGGAGGGCGGTCGTGGTGCCGGCGGGCAGGGTGCGGCGCACGTGGTCGGCGCCATGACCCAACACCACCACGGTCGAGGCCGGTGCCAGGGGCGCAACCGAGTCCAGGACCCAATTCACCAAGGGGCGGCCGGCGGCGAGATGGGCCACCTTTGGGAGGTCCGACATCATCCGCTTCCCTTGACCGGCGGCAAGCACCAACACATGAGTTGACAACCGTGTCTCCTGTCCGATGGCTGGGGGGGCAGGGCTCGAACCCGCTCCTGCAGGACCAAAACCTGCTGTGCTACCGGTTACACCACCCCCCATTCAAAGTACCGAGTACTGGGATACTTGGTACTTGGAAGGCGCGACGACTCAGATTAGTTCCACCCCTTGCGGGCGGAGTTCGACCCCACGGCCCGTGTCACACAACGCTGCCACCGACTCGGCGGCATCCGAAGCCTCCTCGAACGTGGCGAAGTAGCCAAAGCAGGCGGACCCCGATCCGGTGAGGCAAACCGGGGCACCCCAAGCCGCCCTCACATCGGCCATGAAGTCGCCGAGGAGGGGTTCGTGAGAGAGCGCGGCAGGGAGAAGGTCGTTGCGGAGCGGCATACCCCCACGAAGGACCGGAGGTGACTCCTGATCGGCGACGGCTTCCCCGGTTGGGCCCCCCAGCTCATCCCACCTCCGATACACCTCGGCCGTTGAAAGGCCGAACCCGGGGACAACGATCGCCACCGAGAAACCGCTCAGCGGCGCGACCGGGGTGATGACTTCACCCACCCCACCCATCCGCAGGCTGCCCCCGATGAGGAACAACGGAACGTCGGCGCCAACCCTGGTGGCAATCGAGGCCAACAACTCGGAGGCAAGACCAGTCAAACGTGCGGCGCCGAGGATGGTGGCCGCCGCGTCCGAACTGCCCCCGCCCAGCCCGGCGGCGATCGGCAGGTTCTTCTCCAACTCGATCGACAGGGTGGGGACCGCGGTGTCGCGTCTGACCTCCCGCAGCGCCCTCAGGACCAGGTTGTCATCCGGGTCGAGTTGGTCCGCACCGGTGACGGTCATCACGTCGGCCCGCTCGTCAACCGGCTCCATCTCGAGGACATCGCACCACTCGATCGTCTGGACCAGCGAGTCGACGGGGTGATACCCGTCAGCCCGCGGTGACATCACCAGGAGGGAGAGGTTGATCTTCCCCGGGGCCTCGACGCTGGTCATCCCTGCGCCCCGGCAAGCTCGAGGAAGTCTGCAGGGCCAAGCGTCTCGGCCCGCTGTGTCGGCTCGAACCCGGCCCGCACCAGGAGCTCGGTCGGGTCGGCGACAGTCCCCGCCAGCGATGCTCGCAGCATCTTGCGACGCTTGGAGAAGCCGGCTCGGGCCAACTCGACAGCCCGTTCGGCGTGGGCGGGGGCCGGGACCCGCTCCATGACCACCACCGCCGACTCGACCCGAGGCGCCGGATAGAACACCTGTGGAGGTACCGCGAAAGCGAGACGGGCCCGACTGTGTATCCCGGCCACCACCGAAGGCAACCCGTAGGCCGGCGACCCGGGACCGGCCACCAGGCGCTCAGCCACCTCCCGTTGCACCATGACCACCAGTCTGACGATGCCAGGGGCATGACGGAGCACGTCCATGACCAACGGCGTCCCGACGTTGTATGGAAGGTTGGCCACCAGGTACCACGGGGGGTCGGGGAAGACCACTCCGAAGTCCACCCCGGTGACATCCTCGAAACGCAGCTCCGCCCCTGATCCGGCGGTTACCTCCTCGAGCACCGGCCGGAGACGGCGATCCACTTCGTAGGCCACCACCAGGGCACCGGTGGCCGCCAGAGCGGAGGTCAAGGTGCCGGTACCGGCGCCGACCTCGATGACACGGTCGCCGGGCCCCACACCGGATTCCGACACGATCCGGCGGGTGATGTTGGCGTCCGCCAGGAAGTTCTGACCCAGTCGACGACTCGGCGTCAACCCGTGACGCTCGAGCAGATCGGCGATCTCGGCTCGGGTCTGGGCACTCATCGGCGGCGGAACACCCTGGTGGCGTTGGCGGTGGTCATCGCCGCCGTCTCCCCCACCGAGAGGCCCCACACACCGGACAGCGCCTCCCCGACGTGGGCCACCCAGGCCGGTTCGTTCTTCTCCCCCCGGTGCGGGGGCGGGGCCAGGAAAGGAGTGTCGGTCTCGACCATCGCCCGTTCCGGTGGGACCAGCTCGGCCCCTAGCCTGATGCTCTGGGCAGTGTCGAAGGCGAGGGTCCCCGAGTAGGAGAAGGTGACCCCGAGGTCGAGGAACCGCCTGGTCCAGCGTCTGCCGCCGGTCCAGCTGTGGAGCACCGCCCTGGGTCCCGCTCCAGTGGCCTCCAGGATCTCATGGACCTTGGCGAAGGCGTCACGGCAATGGACGATCAAGGGCTTGTCGTACTCGGTGGCCAGCTCGATCTGGGACTGAAAGGACCCGACCTGATCATCCTCTGGAGCAAGCATCCGATAGAAGTCGAGCCCGGTCTCGCCGATCGCCGCCACCATTGGCGCCATCTCCCGGATCGCCGTTGCCTGGGTGGGCCAGGCTCCTGCATCATGGGGATGGACCCCTGCGGTGGCGAGGACACGGCCGGGGAAGGCTCGAGCCAATTCGAGAGACCGGCTCGAGGTGGGTGAATCCACCCCAGGAGCGACTACCCATTCGACCTCCGGAGCCCGGTCGAGGAGCTCTGCCGGGTCGCGACCGTCGAGCTGGAGATGGCAATGGGTGTCGACCCAGGTCATCGGCGGGACAGTAGGCTGCGCCCCCGCCATGGACTCAGGAATCACCAGGAAGATCGACGACCTCGGCCGCATCGTCATACCCGCCGAGACGCGGCGCATGTTCAACATCCGCGAGGGGGACCATCTCTACGTCGCGGTCGAGGGCGCCCACATCGTGCTCCGCAAGATGACGGACACCTGCACGTTCTGCGGGTCGGACACCAACGTCACCCAGTTCAAGGACAAGGGTGTCTGTGCGTCCTGTCGCTCCCAGATTCAGCCCTGACCGGCGACCAGGGCCTGGTAGATGACACGCCTCGACACCCCTGTCTCCTCGGCCACCCTCCTCGCCGCCTCGGACACCGATTCTCCCGCTTCGACCAGGGAACGAGCGGTCGACAGCGCCCCGCCGAGATCTTGGCCGGGAGGCGTGGCCCGAGGTGCGACCACGATGGTCACCTCCCCCTTGACCTCACCTCCCCACCTCTCGACCGCATCGGCCAGGCTCCCCACCCAGACCTCCTCATGGAGCTTGGTCAGCTCCCTGGTCACCGCCACCCGGCGTCCTGGGCCCATCACCCCCAGCATCGCTTGAAGGTCGTCTCCGAGCCGACGAGGGCTGGCGAAGACGACGGCAGTACGGTCCTCCGAAGCCAGCCCGGCGAGCCGGGCGGAACGGTCTTTCCCCTTGCGGGGAAGGAATCCCTCGAATACGAACCGGTCAGCGGGGAAACCCGAGAGCGCCAACGCCGTGAGCACCGAGGAAGGGCCGGGTATCACCGTGACCGGAATCCCCCTCTGATGGGCCAGCGACACCACCCAAGCCCCCGGATCACTGACCGCCGGGAAGCCGGCGTCGGACACCAGGGCGACCCTCATCCCCGACTCGAGCCGCGCGATCAGCTCCTCGCTCCGGGACTTCTCATTGCCGGAGAACAGCGACCGCACCCCGATTTCGACACCGAGATGGGCGAGGAGCTTGGCGACACGCCGAGTGTCCTCGGCATAGACCGCGTCCACCTCGGTGAGGGTCCGGCGCAGACGCTCACTCACATCACCCAGGTTCCCGATCGGGGTGGCGCAGACGTAGAGACGCCCCTCAGCCATGCACGATCTCTATTGGGGAGCCTGCCGAGGGCGGGTTGGAGCCGATAGGCAGCTCGAGCAGGTAGATGGCCTCCCGGAAGCCCACTACCCGACGGGGGCGAAGGGTCTTGAGCCCGATCACGGTCATGTCCGAGTCGATGCCCACCACCAGGAGCGGGTGTCGCATCCCGAATCCATGGACCGACCGGGCCCGGATCAAGAGTGAATCACCGATCGCGGCGCGGCTAAGCCCGGTGAGCCGGTCCAAGAACCTGGTTGCGACACGGACCCGATGGCTCCAGTCACCACTCTTGACCACGGCGTCGAGCATGAGAGCAAAACTAGAGGAGGAGCGGGCTGGTGAGAAGCCGTCAGCCGAGACCGACGGCGGATCGGATCGACTCACCCACCGGCGTCTCGTCGGCGAGGATGAAGTAGAGGAGACCGCCCTCCTCGTCGACCCAGACGAAGTCCTCCTCGTCGACCATGTCGGCGGCATAGCTGAGCAGAGCGGTCCGAAGCTCCTCGAGGTCTTCAGCGGTGTCACCGACGTAGACCACCAGCAGCGCGGCGTTCTGCCCGTCGAACCACTGGTGATAGAAGTCGCCTCCCCACCCGTCCGCCGCCGGAAGGGCATTGGCCTCGCCAAGCCCCTGGTCCAGCATCAGGCGGAGACTCAGCTCGCCCCAGACCGAGGTGACGGAGAGCTCGTATCCGGGGACCTCGACGTCGATCACCGGGACCGTCGCAGGGAGGTCCCGGCCATAGTCGCTCGGTGTCAAGATCTGCTCGGTCGACCCGGGCAGATCCGGCATGTCCTGGTACGCCTGGTTCACCGCATCCCACCCTCCGGCGCTCTGCAATGCCTGGACGAAGAAGAGACCCGACTCATAGGGGAAGACGAGAGAGTCGCGGATGAACCTGGGCATCGAGTCCAGCACCGAGGTGTCGATGTCCAACGACTCGGCGATGAACTCGCCCAGCTCGCGCTGGGACAGGGTTCGAATCCACATCACCTCGGCGAGTGAGGCGTCGCCTTCGGCGAAGGCCCGGTAGGCGGCCACCTCGTCGTACCGCTTGTCGTCCAGCATCTCTTGAAGGTAGGAGTCGAACTCGAAATGCTGGTCGGTGAGGGCATGGACCATCTCATGCAACAAGGACCCCTGCTGCAGTATGGACAGGCCGTCCTCGCGGACAGGGACCACGATCTCACCTTCGTCATAGAACCCGGCCACTTGCTCGGTGTAGAGCGCCGTGAACATCTCCTCCAGGTCTGCCTCCGGGGCGATGAGACCGAGCAGTTGGTACAGGGCCTGGTCGGCCGGGATGTCTTGCGAGCTCTCGTCGAGCAGTTCGAGGATCCGGGCCTCGAACTCGGGCTGGGCCAGGACCGTGATCTCCGGCACGGTGAGAAGGGGGAGGCCACGGATCTCCTGTGCGGCGACGATCAGATCGGCCAACTGCTCACGTACTCCGACCGAGAGCCCCTCCAGACCGCTCAGATCGGGGCGGGTGAAGGGGATGGTCCCATCGAGGACGGTCGAGGTGGTGGTCCCGGGGGCAGATGTCGTGCTGGTCTGCGGCGGCTGGACGGTGGTTGAGGTAGCGGTGTCAGGAGTGCAAGCCGGCACCACCAGGGCGAGGGCCAAGATCCCGCGACGAACGGTTCGGGAGCGGAGCATCGTGGTCAGACTATCGGCAGCCGATGCCTAGTCCTGACCTGGGCATTGTCTCTCGACCGGCCGTACTGTTCCTCCGATGCCACGCGGGACCACGACCGGGCCGGCCCTCGGCCTGTGCCTCCTGCTCGGGCTGGTGCTGTCGGCATGCCGCCAGCCAGAGGGCGGCACATTGGTCTCGGGTCAGTCCGAGATCAACGGTTTCCGGGACTTCAGCTCCGGGCCCGACAAGTCTTTCGGCATCTTCGTCTGCGCCAGTGGGGGCCCGGTGACCCTGGAGTCGGCGGAGGCCACCACCAGCGAAGGGGCCATCGAGGTCCTTGGGGCCCTGCACCTCTCCGCCGAGGACGGTTTCGTCGGTGCAGTGGACGGGTTTCCGCCGCAAGGGCTGCAACCAGATGCCTACGAGGAGATCGAGGGGGCGCATGTCACCACCGCCTGCGACGAGGAGGATCCGGCGAGCCGTGACCAGGTGATCCTCGGGGTGTCGCGCACCGGGCCGGGAGGCGGGGTGATCCGCAGCGTCACCATCAACTACGAGGGAGGATCGCTCGAGGCCGACTACACCATCGTGCTCTGCGGTGACCAGCTCGAGTTCTGCCTGGGCTTCGAGGAGGACGGTGAGGGAGAGGAGGGGGGAGACGAGTGAGTGGAGCTGACGAGATTTGGACCTGTGACTTCCTCGTTGCGAACGATTGGGAGGACAGTCGGATCAGAGGCAGATATAGGTGAGGCGAGCGCCTGGTGTCTCAGTCAAGTCACCCAGTCGCCTTCCAACGGCAGGCCGGACGCCTCCCAGTCGGTCAAACCACCGGAGTATCGACGCACATTTCGGTAGCCGATCGACGAGGGCGTGGTAGAGGGCGATGCTGGCATGTCAGTCATCGCCGGTGCAATAGACCACGATCTCATCTTCCGGGCTCAATGAGGAGAAGAGCTCTTCTGCGGTGTTGAAATGCTCGGATCCTGGGATGTGCTTGGCACGAAATGCCCACTCGTTGAGTGCCATCACCAGCCTGAACTTGACGCCCCGCTCCATCATCTCAAACAGCTCATCACGGTTGATGGTGCGCACGGCACCGGGGCTGCCTGAAATGCTCATCGCCTAGGGCTCTCCTTGTTGCAAACACCCCAGGTGGTAGTGGAGCTGACGGGATTTGAACCCGTGACTTCCTCGTTGCGAACGAGGCGCTCTGCCAGGCTGAGCTACAGCCCCTTGCGGGAGCCGAATTCTACCGGGAGCGCAGATCCTCCCGGAGACGCTCCTGGACCACGGTGGCGGTGAGGTCGGACCGGGAGCGCTCCACCAGAGATCGCGCCACGTCGGTGGTGCGACGCAGGCCATTGGTCATCCCGTCCGGGTAGTCGATGGTGGCGAGGAGGTCGACGATGTCGTCCATCTCCTCGAGGATCGTCGACGCCTCGGCCAAGTCCTCCCCTCGAAGTAGGTCGAGCATCCTCCTCCGCATCTCGCCGACGGCCTCGCCCAGCCCGTGCAGGTAGGGGACCGGGTCGACCCCCAGGCCCAGATGCGTTGGCATCTGGGTGCCGGTGAAGAATGCCTGGGTGATGCGAGCCTCGGCATACTCCTTGGCCGCATCGGCCACAAAACCGGCATGGATCAGATCGGCGTGCCCGGCTACCGCGGCCATCATCTTGGCTTGTCCCTCCGCGGCTTGTGTGATCAGCGAGGCAGCCTGGTCCCACTCGGCTCGATGGAGGGCTCGAATGGCGTTGGCCGAGGAGCGGATGACCTCTCGTGAGCCGACGATGGCTTGCTCACGCGCCGAGAACCTTGAGTCGAGCGTGGCCCGGATGTCCTCGACGAAGTCGAGGTTCAACGGGCGATGACCCTTATCTGTGGCTCTTCCCACTCGGTCGGCCGCTCGGCGACATGGGTCACCCTGAGACGGATGTCGCGACGCTGGCGCATCTGGGAGAGCACCACCAGATAGAGGACGATCAATGAGGCGAAGAACAGGCCGCCCAACAGCCACGGCATCGAGCCCTGCCGCAAGGCCATGGCGAGAGCGAGCAGGGTGAGGAAGGAAAGGGCTCCGAGGGTCCGCCGTCGGCGCAGTTTGAGGATGTCACGGCTGCTGGCGGCGAGCTCGGCGGCGGAGTGCTTCTGGACGTTGGCAATCGAGTGGGACCAGCGGTCGAATTCCTCGGTGGAGGAGATGGGTGCGTCTCTACGGTCTCCGAACACCACAGGGAGGAGATAGACGCTCCAGATGCCGGCGATTATGAGGAGACCGACTATGACGCTTGTTTCCATACTCTCAATTCCCTATCCCCGGCGAGGGTAGTGGTATGACCCTTCGTCAATCAACGACCTCGGAGCGCACCCAACGTCCCGATCGTCCCCCGGACTTCTCGACAAGCCGCACCGTCTCGATGGTCACTCCCCGCTCCACCGCCTTGACCATGTCGTAGATGGTGAGGGCCGCTGCCGAAACGGCGGTCATCGCCTCCATCTCGACACCGGTCTGACCCGTCGTGGAGACGGTAGCGGTGATCCTGAGCCCATGCCCAGCCGGCTCGATGACGATCTCGACCCCGGAGAGTGACAGAGGGTGACACAGTGGTATCAGGTCGGGGGTCCTCTTCGCCCCCATGATGCCGGCGACCCGAGCCACCGCCAACACGTCGCCCTTGGGCAGATCGGCTGCGACGACCCGCGACACCAGGTCCTCCGACATGGCAACGAACCCCTCAGCCACCGCCACCCTTCGGGTCACGGGCTTGTCCCCGACGTCGACCATCCGCACCGCACCGTTGTCGTCGACATGGGTGAATCCCTGCTCATTCTCCATCGTCAGCACTCCTGGTCTCAGATGCCCGGAACAACTCGAGGACGATCCGGTCACCGGCCTCCACCGACGCCACCCCGACCGGCATCACCGCGAAGCAGTCTGCCTGAGCTGCTCCGGAAAGGACGTTGGACGACTGGCCCCCGGTTTGGACCGCCACCAGTAGTTGGTGGTCGGTGATCCTCACCCGGACGAAGGCCTCCTTCGCCGGGTCGGAAGTCATCGTCTCCCCGGCCACCCCCATGACCCGGGGCCGGAGCAGTCGAACCGCCCCCTGCATCGCCAGGAGGGCGGGACGGGCGAATTGCTCGAACGAGACCAGCACCGACACCGGGTTGCCAGGGAGCCCGAAGAAAGGGACCCCGCCGACCCGACCGAAGCCCAAGGGCTTGCCCGGGCTCATCGCCACCGTGAGGAACTCGACGTCTGCGCTCTCTTCGAGCACCGCCTTGACCACGTCGTAGTCGCCCATCGAGACCCCACCCGTGGTGATGATGGCGTCCGCGGTAGCTGCTCCCCGGTGGAGGGCCGATCGAAATGCGGCAGGGTCGTCGGCGATCCGCCCAATGTCGGTGACCACGGCACCGGCATCCTCCACCAGGGCAGCAAGCATTGGTCGGTTGGAGTCTCGGATCATCCCCGGCACCAGTGGGCCGGCGCCGGGCGCCTGGAGCTCGTCGCCGGTCGACATCACCGCCACTCGGGGCCGCCTCGAGACTTCCGGCGTCACCACTCCCAGGGCGGCCAGCACTCCGATGTGCGCCGGGCCCAACCGGGTTCCGGCTTCGATGACCGCCGACCCCCGCCTGACGTCGCCCCCGGCAGGTCGCACATAGGTTCCTCGGGGGACCGCGGTCCGAACCGTCACTCGCCCATTGCCACCGCTGGTGTCCTCGACGCGGACCACGGTGTCGGCGCCCTCTGGGATCGGGGCGCCGGTCATGATCTTGATCGCCTGACCTTCCCCAACGGTGCCGGTGGCGACCCGACCGGCAGGGAGGTCCGAGATCACTTCGAGAGTGGCGCCGGGGTGGTCGACGTCGGAGCCTCGCACCGCGTAGCCGTCCATGCCCGAGTTGGCGAAGGCGGGGACGTCCTCGGGTGAGATCAGGGCCAGGCCCAACACCCGGCCCACCGCCTCGGTGAATGCGATGGCCTCTGCCTCGAGACGCGGGACCGAGTCGAGGACCAGACGGCGCACCTCGGCCACCGGCCTCAAGTCAAGCCTCATCGGTGGCGGAGAGCCCGAATTGGTGGCGGCCCAGGGCGATCGACGCCTGGAGCAATCCCTCAGGTGTCCCGACGTCGAGAAGATCTTGGTTGGCGACGAAGCCACGGAGACGGCCGCCGAGGCCCAACTGATGGATGGCGTCGGTGAGTTGGATCTCTCCGCCGACGCCCGGGGTGAGCTTGTCGAGTATCGAGAACACCTCCGGGGTGAACAGGTAACGGCCCACCAGGCCGAGACGGGAGGGTGCGTCCTCGACCCCCGGCTTCTCGATGGCGCCGGCGAGGTCGAGGTACCCGTCGACCTCCTCGGAGCCGGGGATGACAACCCCGTATCGGGAGAGCATGGCGTCGTCGAGGGTGCGCAGACACATCACCGAGACGCTCCCTTGGGCGCTGCCACCCGCCAGGGCGGGGAGGACGTCGTGACCGGGTCGGACGATGTTGTCCGAGAGGAGGCAGAAGAAGGCTCGGTCACCCACAATATGGGCGGCTTCGTTGACGGCATGGCCGAGTCCCAACGGCTCCTCCTGGACCACCGGGCGGAGCTGGATGTCCTCGAGCCCGGGCAGCGGTCCCTCGAGGTTGAAGTGTTGTGCCACCAGATGACCGGCATCGAGATCGACGATCACGATCGCCTCCTGGGCACCGGCGCGGGCCGCCTCCTCCACGGCGTATTGGATGGCCGGCCGGTCGAGCACGGTCAACAGCGCCTTGGGCACCACCCGGGTCGCCGGGCGCATCCGGGTCCCACGGCCCGCCGCCGGGATCACCGCCACATCGATGCTCACACCGTCACCTTCTGCTCATTCCCCCGGATCATCCGGGCGATGTTCGATCGATGCCTCCACACCACCAGGGCGATGGTCAGGGCAAGCCACACCAGCGCGATGCCACGCACGCCCTGCCACAGCGCCAGGGGGATCGTGGCCACGACAGCCGCCATCGAGGCGATCGAGGCCACCTTGGTCAGCTTGGCCAGTAGGGCCCATCCCACCAGGAGGATCAGCCCTGCCAACGGCACGGTGAAGAACAGGGCCCCGAGACCGGTGGCGACGCCACGACCACCTTTGAGCTTGTGGAACACGGGATAGCAATGGCCCATGACCGCTGCCAGCCCGGCAGCGAAGGCCCAATGGACCATCGGGTTAGGGATCCCCGATGCCCACCACCCCATCGAGGCGCCGATCACGCCTTTGAGTGTGTCGCCGATCAGGACCATCGCCGCCGGCATCTTCCCCAGCGTGCGAAGGACGTTCGACGTCCCGGGATTCCCACTGCCGACCTGGCGGATGTCGACTCCGTGCATCCGCCCCACCACCACCGCGAAGTCGAGACTCCCCACCACATAGGCCGCGATCAGGGCGAGGGCAATGAGCATGGTGTGGATGATAAGTAAACTGCCCCGGTCCAGGACTCATCGAGCGGTCACCCGATGCCCACCTACGAATACATCTGCAAGAACTGCGGCAAGACGATCGAGGTCTTCCAGTCGTTCGCCGACAAGCCGTTGAAGAAACACGCCGAGTGCGGAGGCCAACTGCAGAAGGTGTTCCATGCCCGGGGCATCGTGTTCAAGGGGTCCGGCTTCTACGCCACCGACGGCAAGGGCTCTTCGTCGACCCAGGGCGGGGAGGATGGCGACAAGCCCAAGACCGACAAGCCCGCCGAGAAGAAGCCGGCAGCCAAAGCCGCTCCCGCCACCACCTCCGGCGACTGACGCGACCGTCTTCCATGGCCCCCGCCCGGGCCGTACCTTCGAAGCATGCTGTGGCTGCAGTCCCCACCCTGGGGGCGCTGGCTCATCGCCGGCCTGATCGCGATTGGGGCGCTCTGGCTCGAGTTGAGACCTCAGACGACCATCGACCACCTATTCGCCGCCGGCCAGATCTCGAGGGGCGACGTCATCACCACCGAGAACACCGAGCCGAGAGGGGTCCCAGCCGGCCTCCTCGAACCGGTCCAGATTGGAGCGCTGGCGATCCGCGACATCGCCGCCGGGGACCCGGTTCTCACCGCCGACATCGGTGAAGACGACGCGTCTCTTCCTGACGACTGGTGGGTGGTGGCACTGGAGGTCCCGCCATCGGGTCGGGTCGGTGATCGAGTGCGGGTGGTGGTGGTGGACGCCGGTCTCACCGTGGAGGGTGTGATCGCGGCGGTGGCCTCGCTCGACCCCCTGGGTGCCACCCCGGGTGCGGTCGCCCTGCCTGCGGAGGGCGCGGCAGCTGTGGCGGCGGCGGCGCTCGACGGGAGGGTGGCGATCCTGATCTCGACCGGGTGACAACTACCGTGCCGACGTGCTTTCCGTCGTCCTCTGGGGCCTGATCCAGGGCCTGACCGAGTTCCTCCCGGTGTCATCATCTGGTCATCTGGTCATCATCCCTGCCTTCCTCTCCAAGCTCGGCATCGATGTGGCTCAACCCGGTCTGGCGGTGTCCGCCGTGTTGCACCTCGGGACATTGGTGGCGGTCCTGGTGTACTTCCGGGCCGACGTGATGAAGGTGGTCCGACTCGCCAAGGACCCCGAAGGCAAGAAGCTGGCGGTGCTGGTGTTGATCGGCACCCTTCCGGCCATGGTCGGCCTCCCACTCGAGGGCTCGGTCGAGCGGTTCCAGGAGTCGGCCTCCAACGTGGGGTGGGCCCTGGTCGGGACCGGTCTCATCCTCGGGGTCGGACATCGCCTCGCCAGGGGCACCCGTAGCCTGCTGGAGGGGCTGGTGCCCGATGCCATCCTGGTCGGAGTGGCCCAGGCCATCGCCCTCATCCCAGGGATCTCCAGGTCCGGGATCACGATCACAGCCGGCAGCGCAAGGGGCTTCAGCCCGACCGAGGCCGCCCGGTTCTCCTTCCTGTTGGGGATCCCGGCCATCGTCGGAGCCGGGCTCCTCGAGCTCCCCGAGGTCATCGAGTCGGGGGCTCTGGGGTGGGAGCTCCTGGCAGGCTTCGTGGTGGCTGCCGTCGCCGGCTATCTATCGATCGCCTGGCTCCTCTCCGTGATCAAGAGGATTGGGCTGCTCCCATTCTCCATCTACTGCCTGGCGGTAGGGGTTCTAACCGTGGTGGTCTTCTGATGCCGGACCGAAACGTGCTCGGCGGTGACCTGGAGCCCTGCAGCATCGACCCGGTCACCGGTTGGTATCGCGACGGCACCTGTCAGACCGGGCCGGAGGACATCGGACGCCACACCATCTGCGCCGTGGTGACCAGGGAATTCCTCGACCATCAGAAGGCGATCGGCAACGACCTCACCACTCCGGCTCCGGCCTACCAGTTCCCCGGGCTGGTCCCGGGTGACCGATGGTGTGTCACCGCCGGAAATTGGATGCGGGCCTATGAGGACGGCGTGGCGGCGCCGGTGGTGCTGGCCTCGACCCATGAGAGGTCCCTCGACGTGGTTCCTTTGGCCGCGCTTCGTGAGAACGCCGTCGACGTGCCCGACCATCCCCCGGAATTCGCCTAGCGGTCTGTGCTCACGCGGGCCCCGTGGAACTTAGGGCGCCAGACCCCGCTCAGCGGTGGCGGAAACCCTGGGTTGGCGCAGGAGCCGCGGCCCCGTGGAACTTAGGGCGCCAGACCCCGCTCAGCGGTGGCGGAAACCCTGGGTTGGCGCGGAGACTGGCCCCGTGAGCCACCTACTGCGCGTAATTGGACGACATCCTCATGGTCTCGGCCAGGTGCACATTGACCAAGGAGGGGAGTCCGGATGCCTCGGCTCGGCCCAACGCCGGGAGGATCTCAGCCGGATCCTCCACCAGCTCGCCATGGCCGCCGAGGCCGCGGACCATCTCGTGATAGGGGCGCACGCCGAGATCGGCGGCGACCACCCGGTCCGGATAGGCCATGCGGTGGAAGGTCTTGATGTTGCCCCACACCCCGTCGTTCCCGATCACACCGATGATGGCCAGGCGATGCCTGACCATGGTGTCGTACTCGATCCCGTTGAACCCGAATCCCCCGTCGCCGAAGACGATCCCGACACGCTTCTCCGGGAAGGCCACCTTGGCGGCTATCGCATAGGGGGCGCCGGTGCCCAGGGTGCCGAAAGGCCCGGGGTCGAGGACGTGCCCGGGAGTCGACACCTGAAGCCATCTCGCCGTGGTGGAGACGATATCTCCGCCGTCGACTGAGACGATGGAGTCGGGCCCGAAGAAACCGGCGACATCCCGGGCAAACCTCTGGGGCATCACCGGTGAGGAGTCGTCGGCGGCCGCGGCGTTGGCTGCCTCGATCTTCTCCGCCTCGGCTTCCATGATCAGCTTGGTCCAGGTCGGGGTCTCCCGGTCCTTCCCGGCGAGACGGTCGACCAGCTGGGAGATGACGGTGTTGGGGTCGGCGACCAGCCCCATATCGGCCCGTCGGTTCCAACCCACCTTCCCGCTGTCGGCGTCGATCTGGATCACCACCCCGTTTGGCGAGACCTGCTCGCCATAGCCGGTTCGGAAGTCCCAGTCGACACCGAGCGCCAGGACCACCTCGGCTTCGGCCATGGCCCGGGTCCGTACGTGACTCCCAAGCAGCGGGTGGCCGAAACGCAGCGAGCCCCGGGCCCGTGAGTTGACAAACGTGGGGGCTTGGAGGGCCTGGGACAGCTCGGCAAGACGATTGGGACCTGGCGCCAGGGCCCCGGCGAAGATCACCACCCGCTCCGAACCGGTGAGTGCGCCCACGATCCGGTCGAGGGTGGCACCATCCACACCCTGTGGTGTCGTCGCCCGATGGCCGTCCTGGAGTGTCACCGCGGCGTCGTCGACCGTGTCGAACTGGACATCCAGGGGGACGTCGAGGAACACCGGGCCACCGCGACCCGAGAATGCGTGCCGGGCGGCCGTCGCCACATACTCGGCCAGGCGGTCGACCTGCCAGGCGGTCGCCGCCCACTTGGTGATCGAGTGAAAGAGCCGGGTGTGGTCCATCTCCTGGAGACCGCCCTTCAACTCCTGTCGGATCAGGTGACGTCCCCCGAGGACCAGCATCGGTGTCCCCCCATAGAAGGCGGTTGCCACTCCGGTGACCGTGTCGGTCACTCCCGGGCCGGCGGTGACCGCGGCCACCCCGAGACGTCCGGTGAGACGGGTGTGGGCCTCGGCGGCATGGGCTGCCGTCTGCTCGTGTCGGACATCGACGATCCTGATGCCCTCTTGCGCACAACCGTCGAGGATGGGGACGATGTGACCCCCGGTCAGGGTGAAGATGGTGTCGACACCCTCGTTCCTGAGGGCCCTGGCGATGAGCTGCCCACCGTGGATGGCGACCATCCGGCGACGGTATTAGAGAACGGTCCCCAATCCCAAGTGGACTCCGGGCGCCAGAGATCCGACCTTGCGAATGGCGAGTAGGGCGCCGTTGGCGAAAGACTCGTAACTGGTGGACATGTGCTCGATCGAGAAGATCTCGCCCGGGTTCGACATCGCCACCTCCTGATGCGAGATCAGGCCGGGGAGGCGCAGCGAGTGAACCCGGACCCCCTCGACCAGGCCGCCTCGGGCGCCTGACACCATCTCGCCACCGGTCGATGAAGAGGACCCTCCGGCGTCGGCCACTCCCATGGCAGTCGCCAGCGCGGTCCCCGACGGCGCATCCGGCTTGGTCGAGTGGTGACGTTCGATGATCTCCGTCGCCTCGAAGTGGGATGCGGCCTCGTTGGCGAACCGCATCATCAGCACCGCCCCGATCGAGAAGTTGGGGACGACCAGACAGGGAGCGCCGTCGCCCCACATGGTGCGGAGCCCGGTCAGACGCTCGGAGGTGAACCCCGAGGTCCCGACCACCACCGCCGACCCCAACTCCCTCCAATGGGCCAGGTTCTCGAACACCACGTCAGGATGGGCGGTCTCCAGGATCACGTCGACGGAGAGGGCGGCAGGGTCGCCCGTCACCTCGACACCGTCCATGACCGAGCCGGCGCGATTGGGGTTGTAGAGGCCGGCGAGCTCCAGATCCTCGGCCGCCGAGACCGCCGAGATGACCGGGCCCGCCAGCTTGCCGCCGGCACCCGAGACGACGACACGGATCATCGGTCGGCCATCGCCTCCGTCAGCGACTCTTCGAACACCTGGAGGGTGATGGCCACGTCCTCGTCGCTGTGGGCTGCGCAGACGAACCATGGCTCCAGGGCGTCGGGGCACGGCATGACGCCCTTGGCGATCATCCGGAAACAGGTGTGGTCGTAGAGATGGCTGTCGTGGCCGGCGGTGTCCCTGAAGTCGCGGGGGTCCCCCTTGCCGATGTACACCGAGAACATCGAAGGATGACCGGTGACCGTTCCTTCGACGCCCCTGTCCTTGAGGATCCCGTCGAGACCCTCCATCAATGAGGTTCCCACCTTCTCCACCCGTGCCAGGGGCTCACCGGTCTTGAGCTCCTCGACGGTGGCCTTCGCCGCAGCGGTGGCGACCCCATTGCCCGAGTAGGTGCCGGCTTGGGCGATGCCACCCTTGGCCCATCCCTCCGCCACCTCGCCGCGGGTGGCCACCGCGGCGACCGGGAAGCCATTGCCCAGTGCCTTGGCATAGGTCCCGATGTCGGGGGTCACCCCGAAGAGCTCATAGGCTCCCCCGAGAGCGACCCGGAAACCTGTCTTGACCTCGTCGAAGATCAACATCGCCCCGTGCTCGTCGCAGAGCCGGCGCAACCCCTCGAGGAATCCGGGCACCGGCATCAGCCCAAAGGCATTGCCGAGGGTGGGCTCGACGATGACCGCCGCGACCCGGTTCCCCTCGTCCTTGAAGACACGCTCGGTCGCGGTCAGGTCGTTGTAGGGGACGGTTCGGATGTAGCTGCGGATGGCGTCGGGTATCCCCGAGCTCGACTGGACCGGGATCGGGTGGTATCGAGACCCCAGCCCCTCGGGGGACACCCCGGCCGTCGAGAACAGGAGGTAGTCGTGCATCCCGTGGTACTGGCCTTCGAACTTGACCACCAGGTCACGACCAGTAAAGCCACGGGCGAGGCGCAGCGAGTGCATGGTGGCCTCGGTTCCGGTATTGGTGAATCGCATCCCATCGGACCAGGACAGGACCTCACGGATCACTTCCGCGGCCTCCACCTCGCGCCGCTGGGTCATGGCGAAGCTGACACCGTCCCCGGCGGCTGCCCTCACCGCAGCCACCACCGACTCATGCCCGTGGCCGAGGATCACCGGCCCGAAGCCGAGCTGGTAGTCGATGTATCGCTTCCCGTCCATGTCGTAGACGTAGCCGCCCTCGCCACGGTCGATCACCAGAGTGTCCTCAGGCCCCCAATAGCGGAATTGGGACGAGACCCCGTTGATGAGTGAAGCCGAGGCGCGTCTGTACCAGTCGGCGGTCTTTGATCCCTGAAGACTCATGCACACACTCCTATCAGCGGTGCCGGGAGACTACCGGGTGCCGAAGGGCACCCTCTCTGTCATCCTCGGGACCGACACCGGCTGGGGTAGTCCTGGCCAGCGATCAGGTCTGAGCCCCGCTCAATCCATCGTCAGGGCGACCCCGGCGAACCCACCGGCGAACGCTCCGAGCAGGACCCCAGGGAGGAGGGCGGTGGCGAAGGAATCGCCGAGGTCGAGATCGGTGATCAGCCAAACCACCAGGGTGAGAGCCACGATTGCGATGGGCAGCCCGATGCTGACGCCCCGGATCACCGCCTTGCCCATCCTCGAGTCCGACTCCTGGCTCTCTTCGCTGTGCGTCATCGGCGGGGTCATCCTAGATGCGCCACATCGGGCCTGGTCCCGGCCCGATCGGCCGCCAAGCCGAGACGGCGGACCGCCAGGATGAAAGGCAGCGACATGGCGTAGATGACCCCGGCCACCACATAGCCGATCCCCAGGGACCAGATGTCGGCGACCCGCCCGAGCAACGGCTGGCTCACCACGCCCCCGGCGCTGCCCATGAGTGAGTTGAAGGAGAGCACCGTGGCCCGCTGCCCCGAGGGGATCACATCGTTGAGATATGCCTGCTTCATGGGATAGGCCGCCGCCCCCAGCAACGCCACCAGGGTGAGGGTCACAATGGCCACCCAGAACCCCCAGGGAACCAGGAGATACGAAGCCAGACCCACTCCCACCAGGCCGATCGCTCCGACCATCACCTCGAGCCCGATCACTCCGGTGCGGGTGGAGACCAGACGGCTCACCGCTCCCACCGATGCCCCGCCCGCGATCTGGGCCAAGGCGAAGACTGCGGCCGCGATCCCCGACACGTACACCGCACCCGGGTCGTCGAGCAATTCGAGGAGATAGGGCTGGAAGGCATAGAAGATCCAGATGCCGACACCAGCCCCGAAGGGGGCGCTCAGCATGAAGAGCCTCACAGGCCGGTTCCTCCAACCGTGGGCCACCGAGGCAGCGAACACCCGTCTCACCTCGGCGATCACCGATCCTCTCCGCTCGGGCTGGAATCCGATGTCACGCATCAGCATGACTCCGGCGGCGATCACCAGCACCAGGGTCCCCGACCGGAAGAGATAAGGGACACCGAGGTTGATCTGCCCGAGGAAGCCACCGGAGACACTCCCGATCAGCATGGCGGCACCGGTGACGCTCTGACCCCTTCCGAAGACGCGCTCGGTCCCCTTCTGGTAGCCGGTGGCGTCGAGGGCGTCGACCACCCACGCCTCGGTAGCTCCGGTGAAGAAGGTGAAACCCAGCCCGATCATGGCGGACACCGCGATCCACCACCCGAGGGCCGCCTGGAGGTCCCACAGCCACAGATAGAGGAGGGTGGAGACCAGAAGGGTCACGGCTCCCAGCACGAAGGAGAGTTGGCGCCCGGCGGCGTCGGCGACGGCCCCCGTGGGAACCTCGAAGATCACCATCCCGGCGGTGAAGGCGGCGTTGGCGATGAATGCCTCGGTGAGGGTGAGACCGGCGTCGAGGAGGAAGAGGGTGTTCACCCCCCATATGAACGAGGCCGCCAGCGTCTGGAGGAAGAGGAGGAGCAGATAGGTGCGGATGACGCCTTGAGAATTCATGGGGCTCAGTCGAGGAGAACAGCGGTTAGCGTAGATCGGCCCATGTACACGCCATATGAACAGCGGAAGACGGAGATTCCTTTCGCATCGGCGGAGTATCTGTCTTTCGCCTCGAGGGCGTCCTTCCTCGGCGCACCCGCGGTGACCATGGACCGGCTGGGCGAAGGGGACGTTGTCATAATCGGCGCCCCATTCGACTGGGGGACGTCCCACCGGCCCGGCGCCAGGTTTGGCCCTTCTGCCATCCGCAACGCCGACTACGGGGCGATGGACGCATACCGGCCGCATCTCCTCACCGGGATCGACCCCTTCGAGACGCTGGGAGTGGTGGATGCCGGTGACGTCTACGTGGTACCCGGGGACTTCGAAGTCTCGATCAAGCGGATTGCCGACGTGGTCGCCGACATCTCCGGGTCGGGAAAGGTGCCCATCATCCTCGGGGGCGACCACACCATCACCTGGCCCGACGCCCTCGGGGTTGCCCGGGTCCATGGATTCGGGGAGGTGGCCCTGATCCACTTCGACGCCCATGCCGACACCGGGTACAACCAGAACGCCAACCTCACCGGCCACGGGACCCCGATGCGACGGCTGATCGAGTCGGGCGCCGTCCCCGGGCACCGCTTCGTCCAGATCGGGCTCAGGGGCTACTGGCCGGAGCCCGAGGTGATGGAGTGGATGAGGGAGCAGAGAATGCGGACTTTCCTCATGAACGAGATCGTCGACCGCGGTCTGGACGATGTGGTCGATGAGGCCGTCGACTACTCGGTGGCTGGTGGTGCCAAGGGTGTGTTCATCTCGGTCGACATCGACGTGGTTGACCCCGGTCTGGCGCCTGGGACGGGGACACCAGAGCCGGGTGGCCTGACCTCCCGCCAGCTCCTCGACACCGTGCGTCGCCTGTCCAGAGACCTCCGGGTGCTTGGAGCCGACGTCGTGGAGCTGTCACCCCCCTACGACGGTCCCGGCGCCCAAACCGCCTATCTGGCCAACCGGGTGGTCCTCGAGGTCCTCAACGGGATGGCGGAGCGAAAGGTCGCCACCGCCGGCAACTCATAGTCAGGTCCCGGCCACCCAGTCGCGCACCTTGGCCCACGAACGCCGGGCCACCTTGATCAGCCATATCGTCAGGGCGGTGGCCGCCACCACCAGGATGGCGACGACGACGATTGCCACCACGGGGTTGGCGATGGCCAGTGTCACCAGCAGGGCGACACCAATGTCCTCGGCCAGCGAGAGGCCGATGTTGCTGAAGGGCTCGGGGGAGGTGTTGGCCACCACCCTGGTGGTGGCCTTGGCGGCGTGGGCATCGAGGGCGAGGGCGCCGGCGACCACCGCCCCCACCGCGGTGCCGACGTCCGAGGCGTCTCCCGCGATCACGGCACCAAGGGCGGCGGCACCGAGTGGTCGGACCACGGTGTGGATGGCGTCCCACACATTGTCGAGATAGGGGACCTTGTCGACGACGAACTCGACGCCGAAGAGAACCCCCGAGAGGATCATCACATCGGTGCGGGTCAACACCGCCGGGATGTCAGCCCAGCCGGCTCGCCCGGCAATCCCGAGCATCAGGGAGACCAGATAGAGGTTGAGCCCCGATGCCCAGCCCGACCCGGCGATCAGGCCAACGGTCTCGATCATGCGGCCGATTCCTGGAAGGCCAGGTTCTCCCAGACGATCAGGGCGGCCCAGCCATCGCCGGCTTCGTCCTCGATGTAGTTCTCGAGCAACCCGCGCACCTCGAAGCCGTTGGCGAGCTGGAAGCTCAGCGTGGGATCGTGCAACTCCCCGGCCACCACCCGGTCGACGTACTCGGCAACCGGCATCCCGGCCTTTTGGGCCAAAAACCCCGGCAACGCCCCTCCTGCGATGATGCCCCGCTTCCCATGCTCCCTCACCATGGCCTTGCGCCGGTCGTAGAGAAGGCTCCCGATCCCCCGGCCCCTGTGCCCGGGGAGCACCGTCATGTCGGTCCCGTAATACCACTCGCCCTCGGGGTCGTGGCGGCCGCATTGGTTGGCACCCGTGATCTCGGCGATGGTGTGCTGGGGGTGCCCGAAATCGAAGTCGAGAAAGATCCCGGCTCCCATGCCCACCGGCTTGCCGCCCACCATGGCCACGAAGTAGCCCTCGGGGAAGACCCGGCTGTAGGCGCGGATGTCTTCGGCCGACAGCAGGTCCTTGGGGTTGGCCGTCGGGAAACAGGTGAGCTCGATCGTCTCCAACTCGTCAGCCATCCACTCCTCGACGGTGACGATCTCGACGCTGCTCAAAGCCGGAAGGTCTCCCACGGGTGATCCCCGGGCACACCCCAGGTGGATCTCATGGTCAATCGCTCCGGCTCCATCACCACCGCTCCGCAGGTGCCGACCTCATGTGGGTTGTCGGCCCTCCTGGAGATCTCCGGGTCGGCGAAGAACGCATCGAGGTCGCCGGCGGTGCGGTAGCCGATGTCGAGACGGAGGTTGCTGCTCAGCACACTGGCCTCGAGGCGTTGGGCCTCCTCTGAGACGGTTTCGGGGACCAGGCAGTGATTGGTGTGGACGAATGGCTGGTCGACGACGCGGGTCACCTTCTGATGTCGGGGCATCGCCTCGATGTTGGCCCCCTGCCCGTCCGGCCCCAGGATCAGGAAGTTGTGGCCGCCGGCGAGCTTGGCGTCGAGGACTACCTTGACCGCAGCATCGAGATCGGTCTGCTCCAGGACCCTGCGCACCACGAAAGGCCAGGTCACCCCAGGCCTCCCGTAGGAGGTCAGGTTGTTGATCCCGATGGCGATCCCCGCCTCGTTCATCCCTATCTGGCCGAGACACCCGGCCGTTGTCTGCACGATCAGGCTGGGGCCGATCAGAGGATCGAGCTTGAGGATGATGACGAAGTCCCCCGCCGAGGCATGCATGTCCCAGGTCTGTGCCAGGAAGCCCTCTTTGGGGTTGATCACCGAGGTGCAGTCGTCCTCGGTCGGGGCGGAGCCCACCCGTGCCCTGACCACGTCCACCAGGTCGGTGAAACCGCCGACGACAACTGCCTCGGCAGGGGTGATCCCGGCGGCCTCGGCCATCGCCACCATCTCGGTGTAGAGGCCCGCCGAGTAGCGCTCGTGCTCCTCGAGGGTGCTCTCGGCGCACTCGAGGATGAGACCCCGGTCGAAGGTCCCCCCGCTCCAACGCTCCTGGGCGGAGAGCTCGATCCGATCGTCGAGATACGCCCGGATCATCTGCCGGCATGCCGCCCCGTGACTGCTCCCCAGGTCGACGGAGTCGCCGAACACCTCCAATACCCGGAGGGCGCCGCCTTTCATGCCACCACGCTACCGGGAACCGAAGGTCAGCGGCCCGCGTCCAACGCGTATCCGCATAGGACATGAGATAGGAGTCCCGATGAAACGGTTAGCAACGATCCTCACCCTGGCGATCCTGGTGGCCGCATGCTCAGGCACAACGGACCTGGCTGATGGTGGAGAGCAAGGCGGTGTCAGCCCCGAAGGCGTGGAGTCAAGAGACGAGACGGGGACGCCCGCCGACCTCGGAGCGCCCGGAGGTCTCGACGTCCTCTTCGAGGTCACCGCCGACCGCCAGGTGATCCGGCAGGCAAGCCTCGAGCTCTGGGCCGGTGACACCAGGGCGACATTCGAGGAGATCGTGACCCTCACCGAGTCGGTGGGGGGGTTCGTGGCCCAGGCCAACGTCCACCCCGCCGCCGGAGAGGACCGCCAGCCCGAGATCTCGATGGTGCTACGCGTCCCGGCGGCCCAGTTGACCGCCACCATGCGCGCCATCAAGGATGCGGCTGACGAGGTGGTCTCCGAGACGCAGAACGCCCAAGATGTCTCCGAGCAGTTCGTCGACCTCGAGGCCCGGCTCACCAATCTCCAGGCGCTTGAGACCGAGCTTCGGGCGCTCCTCGAGGAAGTCAGGGACCACCCCGACGCCGACCCGGAGAAACTGCTCCGTGTCTTCACCGAGCTCGGCTCGGTCAGGGGTCAGATCGAGCAGATACAGGGTCAGATCAACTACCTGTCCGATCTCACCGAGCTCGCCACCATCCAGGTGGCAATGTCCCAAACCCCGGCGGCTGTGCCGATCGTCGAAGAGCCATGGGCGCCGGCCGAAGCTGCCAAGGATGCCGCCCGCAACCTGGTGGCTGCCCTCCAGACCATGGCCAACTGGGTCATCGGGTTCGTGATCTACACCCTGCCCGTCCTCTTGGCGGTGCTCCTCCTCCCCGGCGTCATCCTGTACTACGCCTACCGCAAGTGGTGGAAGGGTCGTGACCGCTCGCCGATGGCCTCCCCGGAGCCCGCGGGGTCCTGACTCGCTCGAGAGGGCCCGGCTAGCACCGGGCCCTCTCGAACACCGCCTCACCGCCGATCATCGTCAAGTCGACCCGCGCATGGCGGAAGGAGCCCTCGCTGAGCGGGTCACGGTCGAGAACCACAAGATCGGCGAGCATCCCGGGCAGGAGACGGCCGGTCACCTCATCGGCGTGGTTGACGAAGGCCGAGCCCGAGGTGAAGGCGGTGAGGGCTTGCTCGGGCGTGATCAGCTCATCCGGAAAGAAGGTCTTCTCCCTCCCCCAGCGGCGGGTTACGGCGACTTCGACCTCCTCCATCACATTGGCGGTGGTGACTCCCCAATCGCTACCCATGGCGAGGCGGGCCCCTGCCCTGAGCAAGGACCCGAACGGGTACTGCCATGGCGCCCTCTCCCCGCCAAGGAAAGGGATGGTCAGCTCGTCCTGATAGACCTCGTGGCGTGCCCAGAAAGGCTGGGCGTTGGCCACCGCGTCGAGCCGGGCGAACCTTGGGATGTCGTCAGGATGAACCACCTGGATGTGGGCGATGTGATGCCGGTTGTCGGAGCGGCCATTCCGGGTCAGGGCCTCCTCGATGGCATCGAGGGCGCTGCGCACCGCCCGGTCGCCGATGGCGTGGAAATGGCATTGGAACCCCTCGGCGTCCAGCCTGGTCACCAGCTCCCTGAGCGCGGTGGGGTCGATGAAATCGATCCCACGATTGTGGGTAGGCTCCCCGTCGGCACCCAACCAGGGCTCGAGGACCGAAGCGGTGAAGTTCTCAGCGACACCATCGAGCATCAGCTTGACCGACGTTGGCCGAAACCTGGGGCCGGCATCGTCCCGGCGCTCGATCAGCTCGTCGATCTGCTCCTCGCCCCGGTCGTGCTCCCACCAAAGCGCGCCGACCACTCTTCCCCGCAATCGGCCGGATCGGGACAACTCGAGATAGGCCTGGTGGAGATCAGGGCGAACCCCGGCGTCCTGCCATCCGGTGATCCCGAGGGAGAGAAACTCCTCCTGACCCCTGACGAGCCCCAGGACGAAGTCCCCGACCGTGTCGACGGGGGCATGTCGCTCCACCAATTCGACGGCTGCCTCGTGGAGCGTGCCCTGAGGAGTGCCATCGGGGTTCCTCTCGATCCTCCCATTGGGCGGATCGGGTGTCGAAGCGTCGATGCCGGCCAGTTGCAGGGCGGCGCGGTTGGCCCAGGCCCCATGGCCGTCGCTGTTCCACAACAAGACGGGCCTGTCGGGGACCGCACCGTCCAGCAAGTCCTTGTCGGGGCAGCCCCGCTGGAACCAGGCCTGGGACCAGCCAGACCCCACGATCCATGCCAGACCAGGGTTCTCCGCCGCATAGAGCGACACCGCTTCCACGGCGCCGGCCGCATCCTGGGCACGCTCGAAGTCGACTCGAAGACGATCCAACCCGCTGGTCCCCGGGTGGGCGTGGGCGTCGATGAAGCCCGGAGTGAGGAGACGTCCCTCGAGATCGATGACCTCGGTGCCAGGGCCTCGGAGAGAGTGGACGTCACCTTCCTCGCCGACGGCGAGCACCTTGCCCCCGCCGACTGCGATCGCACCTGCATGCGGTGCCGACGGGTCGCCGGTGAACACCCGGCCATTCCTGAAGATCCGATCGGCTGGCATGGCGAGGCAGGCTAGATGGCCCACCCTTCCTACCCGACCTCCGGAGACGCCTCTGAGTCCGACGCCGCCGCCCTCGGCTGAGGCGCCGGGGCTTGGCTAGCCTCCCGCCCATGGGATCTTTCTGGCACCCCTTCGCCGACATGAGCTCGGTTCAGCACAACCCGTTCATCATCGACCACGGAGAGGGCGTCTATGTCTTCGACGAGCAGGGCAATCGGTATCTCGACGCTGCCGCCTCTCTCTGGTACCAGAACGTGGGTTACGGGCGAGAGGAGGTCATCGACGCCATGGACGCTCAGGCTCGCAAGCTCGCCGCCTTCCACACCTTCATCGACTACGCGACCCGCCCCGCTATCGACCTGGCAGCCGAGATCGCGGTGGTGTCACCCGATCCCGGCTCCAAGGTGTTCTTCGGCTCGGGAGGCTCCGATGCCATCGACACCGCCGCCAAGCTGGCCCGTCGCTACTTCTCTGCGATCGGCCAGCCTGACCGGACCGTGTTCATCGCCCGGGAATGGGCATATCACGGGATGCACACCTACGGCACCTCGTTGGGAGGCATGGAGCCCAACCGGCTCGGCTATGGCGGGGAGCTGGTGTCCGACGTGGTCCTGGTCCCCTACGACGACGCCGAGGCGGTGGAGAAAGCCATCGATCACGCCGGAGCCGACCGTGTCGCCGGGATCTTCGTCGAGGCGGTGATCGGCGCCGGCGGGATCAGGCCGGTGTCCCCGGAGTACCTCTCCGGTGTCAGGGAGGCGATCCGCCAGGCCGGAGGTCTCTACATCTCGGACGAGGTGATCACCGGTTTCGGCCGGGTCGGGGACTGGTTCGCCGCCAATCTGTACGACCTCCAGCCCGACCTGATGACCTTCGCCAAAGGGGTCACCTGCGGGTACGCCCCGCTGGGTGGGGTGGTCGCAGCCCCCCACATCGCCGAGCCTTTCTTCACCACACCGGGGCTGGTGTTCCGACACGGTTACACCTACTCGGGGCACAGCATCGCCTGCGCCGCAGGGCTGGCGGTGATGGGAATCATCAAGCAGGAAGGTCTCCTCGACCGTGCCAAGGCCCTGGAAGAAGAGCTCTACCAGGCGTTGCTCCCGCTCGAGGAGCTGCCAGTCGTCGCCGGCATCCGACGCGGGGTGGGGGCCCTGGCCGCCATCCAGCTCGAGATGGGCGATGATGACACCCTCCCCTATCGGGCGGCGGTGGCCTGCCGCTCAGCCGGGGTCCTCACCAGGGCGGTGGGGGGCGGCGGTCTCCAGGTCTCCCCGCCACTGATCCTCACCACCGAGCAGGTCGCGGAGATGGCATCACTCTTTGAGGCAGGGCTGCGCGGTCTGTGAAGCACATCCCCTTCTGGGTCGATGACTTCCCTCGACCCGCGGGGCTCACATCCGAGCTCCCGTCCGAGACCGATTTCCTGGTGGTGGGGTCCGGTCTGACCGGGTTGTCGGCCGCCCTGCGTCTCGCCGAGGCCGGGCGATCAGTCACCATCGTCGATGCCGGTGAGATCGCGGGAGGGGCGTCCTCGATGAATGGGGGGATGGTCTCGCCCGACATCAAGGCGGGGATCGACACCGTCTATGCCATCTACGGGCCCAAGATCGCACACCAGATGTGGCTCTCGTCGGTCCGCTCCATCGAGATCGTCAAGGAGGTCGACAAGCGCCAGGGGGTCGATGCCCTGGTGCGCCAGGGGGGCCTGGCGGCCCTGGGCAAAGGAGGCAGGGATCTGCGTAGGTTCGATCGCTCCGTCGGCTGGTACCGGGAGAAGTTCGGCGTCGACTGGGAGGTGATCGACGCCCGGGACATCCGAAGCGTGGTCGGTGGCGAGCACTTCAACGTGGCCCTCTACGAGCCGGAGGGGTATGGGGTCCACCCGGCGAGGCTCTCGTTTGGCCTGGCCGCCGAGGTTAAGGCTGCGGGGGCCACCCTGGTCGACGACTGCACCGCCACCGCCTTGGATAAGACACCCTCGGGAATGGAGGTGGAGACCACCCGGGGCCGGGTGAAGGCCGGCCAGGTGATCCTGGCCACCAACGGGTACACCACCAGATCACCCAGCAGGGAGATGGCCCGATTGGTGGTGCCGGTCGGCTCCTACATCATCGTCACCGAGCCGGTGGGGGCGGAGGTTGCGGCCCGCATCTTCCCCGGCGGTGCGATGACCTACACCAAGAAGAGGCTCCTGCACTACATGAGGCGGACGCCGGACGACCGGATCCTGATCGGCGGCCGGCGCAACCTCCACACCGGGCTCGACCTCGACCAGTCCGCCGCCGACCTCCACCGGGCGCTCATCACCTACTTCCCAGAGCTCGAGGGCTATGAGATCACCCACGCCTGGGGCGGGAAGTTGGCGGTGCCCTTCGATCTGACACCCCACATCGGCCGGATCGACGGGGCCTGGTATGCCATGGGCTATGCCGGTCACGGGGTGGGCCTCGCCACTCAGCTCGGCTATGAGCTCGCCGGGATGCTGCTCGGCGAGGACCCGCCGTCGGTGTTCAGTCAAATCCCCCACAGCGGCCGCTTCTACTACAACGGCTCCAACACCTGGTTCCTGACACCGGCCTCGATCCTGTACCGGAGTCTGGACCGCCTGGGGAAATGACCAACAGGGACCGGCTCCTTCTGACTGCCCCGGTCGCCGGGTTGATCGTCCTAGGGGTGGTCCCCCCCACCGATGGGCGCAGCCTGTGCCCGATCGCTCTGATAACGGGAACCGCCTGCCCTGGCTGCGGGATGACCCGGGCAGTCTCTCATCTGATCCAGGGGGACATGGCCGCCGCCCTCACCTACCACCCACTTGTCATCCCCGTACTGGTGCTGGCTGGGGTGGCCTGGGGATGGTTCCTGTTGTGGCGTCTGGGCCTGGCGGGGCCGGCGCCCCGGCGATGGCTCAACGCCGCCATCATGGCCAGTGCGGTGGCTTTGGTTGCGGTGTGGGTGGTGAGGCTGTCGTCGGGGACGCTTCCTCCCGTCTGACCTTCACTTGATGATCAGCGCCTTGTTGGTCCTGACCCGGGGCCGTTTGGCCTCCACCGCGTCGGCGAGGCCGGCGAAGGCCATCGCTGCCTCGGAACCCGGGGCCGCCAGGGCGACCGGCTCACCGATGTCGGCGCCCCGACCCATCGCCGGGAGGAGCGGGACCTGCGCCATGAGCTCGACACCGAGCTCGTCGGCGAGGGCGGCTCCTCCTCCGCTCCCGAACAGCTGGTACCTGTGGCCGTCGTCACCGGTGAACCAAGACATGTTCTCGACCACCCCGATCACCTCCTGGTCGACTTCGGCGGCCATTAGACCGGCCCGGCGCGCCACCCGCTGCGCCGTCGGCTGGGGCGTTGTCACCAGGACCACCTGGGCACGAGGCAGAAACTGTGCCAGCGAGATCGAGATGTCACCGGTGCCGGGGGGCATGTCGACGATGAGGAAGTCGAGGTCGTCCCAAAAGACGTCCTTGAGGAACTGCTCGACCGCTTTGTGGAGCATCGGCCCGCGCCAGATCACGGCCTTGTCCTCGGGGACGAAGTAATCCATTGACATCACCTTCACCCGATGGGCCACGGGAGGAACGATCATCTCCCCGACCATGTAGGGCGGGGTGTCGATCCCCAGCATCGCCGGGATCGAGAAGCCCCAGATGTCGCCATCGACGATCCCCACCTTTCGACCCGACCCGGCCAGGGCAACGGCCAGGTTGGCCGAGACCGAGGATTTGCCGACCCCTCCCTTCCCCGACGAGACCGCCACCACCCTGGTGGCGGACCCCGGCTCACCGATCCCGGGGCCGGCCCTGGACTTGAGGTCGTCCATCCAGCTCTGAGCGCTGGCGTCGTCCATCACCTCGACGTCGACGTCGGCTCCGGAGGTGAATGGTGAGAGGGCCTCCTGAAGACTGCGGTTGAATGCCTCGGGAGGGTTGGGAACGGGGAGGATCAGGTCGACCTTTGCCTTCCCGGTGAGCTTCCTGGTGACCGATCGGACCAGGCCCAACTCTCCCAGGGTCCTGCCAACGAACAACGGCGACTCGATGGACCCGACCGCGTTCCTCAGCTCTTCCTGGTTGGCCATGGACCTCGCCACGGCAGGCAGTGTGGTAGGTGGGGTGCCCAAACTATAATTGCGCAAGGCCCCTACCCAGGACGGCAGCTCCTAATGGACACCGAGACGCTCGACCGTCGCATCTCCGATCTGACCTCCGCTCTGGGGGACCCGACGCGGCGAGCGATCTACATCGCGGTCAGGGAGTCTCCGGATCCGCTCACGACCTCGAGTGTGGCCCGCCTCTTCGATATCCACCCCAACGTGGCCCGCCATCACCTCGACATCCTGGTCTCCGATGGGTTCATCCGGGTCAGTCATCGCCAGCCGGCCGAAGGCCATGGCGCCGGGCGCCCTGCCAAGTCTTACCAGGCGTCCAACATGGAAGTCACCGTCCACTTCGCTCCTCGCCGGTTCGAGATGCTCACCGAGATGCTGTTCAAGGTCCTCGAGGAGCTGGCCCCGGAGAACGTCTCCGAGGTCGCGGAGAACGTGGGGCGAGCCTACGGCAAGCAGCTGGCATCGGAGATCGGCGTCCCCAACGACCCGGGGTACGACGATGCGGTGCGGGCGGTGGCCAGCGCCATGACCGGGCTCGGGTTCTCGGTCGATCCCGACATCGAGGGACAGCGGCTCCTCACCTCTCATTGCCCCTTCGGCGAGACGGCGACCAACCATCCCGAGGTGATCTGCTCGTTGGACCGGGGGATCGTGGCCGGGCTCTTCGGGGCTCTCTCCGTGCCCGTCGATCCCGTGGTCATCCCCCACCGCCATCTGGAGGACGATTGCGTCACCCAGGTCCCGGTCTCGATCGGCTGACACCGTCAGGCATCGCCAATCCGGGCATCGGAGGGATGTTCTCGGACCCGACTTTCGATACCCGAAATCCGGGAGATAGTTTCGACTCCCGCCGGAAGGTGATTCCCGGGTCCGGGGTTAGGCTCAGAGAGAACAGCCGTTACCCGAAAGGCTGAAATGACCAATGACCCATTCGGGGCGCGGGGATCCCTGGAGACAGCCCTGGGCACCCGTGCCATCGCCAGGCTCGATGCCATCGACGGGATCGACACCCTCCCTTTTTCGATCCGGGTCCTCCTCGAGTCGGCCCTTCGCAACCTCGACGGTGTGACCGTCACCGAAGAAGACGTGCGTCAGATCGCCTCCTACGACGCCACCAATGTCGGTGACCAGGAGGTCCCTTTCATTCCCGGTCGGGTGGTCCTGCAGGACTTCACCGGTGTTCCCGCGGTGGTCGACCTGGCGGCGATGCGCGCCGCGATCGTTCGGATGACCGGCGACGCCTCCGCCGCCCAGAAAGTGAACCCGCTGATACCGGCCGATCTGGTGATCGACCACTCGGTCCAGGTGGATGCCTTCGCCAGGCCGGACGCCCTGATGATCAACTCGAGCATGGAGTTCGAGCGGAACCGGGAGCGCTACGAGTTCCTCAAGTGGGGCCAGTCGGCATTCGCCAACTTCAGGGTGGTGCCACCGGCAACCGGGATCGTTCATCAGGTCAACCTGGAGTATCTGGCCAAAGTGGTCTGGGACGACGGCCAGAGCCTCTTCCCGGACAGTCTGGTGGGCACCGACTCCCACACCACCATGATCAACGGGCTTGGCGTGGTCGGCTGGGGGGTGGGTGGGATCGAGGCCGAGGCTGCCATGGTCGGCCAGCCCATCTACATGCTGCTCCCGGAGGTGGTCGGGCTCCGTCTCACCGATCGGCTCCCCGAAGGCTCCACCGCCACCGACCTGGTCCTCCGTGTCACCCAGATGCTTCGGGCGCACGGAGTGGTGGGCAAGTTCGTCGAGTTCTTCGGCCCCGGCCTCGCCGACATGCCGGTGGCCAACCGGGCCACCATCGCCAATATGGCGCCCGAGTACGGAGCCACCATCGGCTTCTTCCCGGTCGACGATCAGACCCTCCGCTATCTCAGGCTCACCGGTCGGGACGAGAAGCTGGTGGACACGGTGGAGGCCTATTACAAGGCCCAGGGCCTCTGGCGCGACGAGAGCCACCAGATCGTCTACAGCTCGACACTCGAACTGGACATGTCCACCGTCGTGCCCTCGCTCGCCGGGCCGAGACGCCCCCAGGATCGGATCGCCCTGACCGCGATGAAGGAACAGTGGCAAACCGACCTGACCAACACCTTCGGCAAGAACGGGGGGGCCAGGGCGGCCACCGTCGTGTCGTGGGAGGATGAGGGGGGCCCCGCCTCCCTGTCCGGGACGCTGGGGGCTAGGGAGCAGGCCGAGGTGGAGTACGACGGGCAGTCCTTCGTGCTCTCCGATGGTGACGTAGTCATCGCCGCCATCACCTCGTGCACCAATACCTCCAACCCCGACGTCATGGTGGCCGCCGGCCTGGTGGCGAGACGGGCCCGTGAGCTGGGTCTCCAGCGCAAACCGTGGGTGAAGAGCTCGATGGCTCCGGGATCGAAGGTGGTCACCGAGTACCTCGAGGAGTCCGGGCTCCTCGACGACCTCGAGGCTCTCGGGTTCGGGGTGGTCGGCTACGGGTGCACCACCTGCATCGGTAACTCGGGCCCTCTCCCCGAGCCCATCTCGGCTGCCATCTCGGCCCATTCCCTGGTGGCGGCGGCGGTTCTCTCGGGCAACCGGAACTTCGAAGGGCGGATCTCGCCCGACGTAAGGGCCAACTACCTGGCGTCGCCGCCGTTGGTGGTGGCCTACGCCCTCGCCGGAACCGTCGACTGGGACCCCATCGCCGAGCCGATCGGCCAGGACCGTGGTGGCAGCGACGTCTACTTGAGGGACATCTGGCCGTCGGCGGACGAGATCACACGGCTGGTGGCGGAGAGCGTCCATCAGAGCCAGTTCGTCGACAAGTATGGCGATGTCTTCACCGGCTCGGACGAATGGCATCAGATCTCCACCACCGAGTCCGACCTCTACGACTGGGAGGAGGACTCCACATACGTCCAGGAGCCACCGTTCTTCACCTCGCTGACCTCGGAGGTGAGGCCGCTCCAGCCGATAGTCGGCGCCAGGGTCCTGGCCATGTTGGGAGACTCGGTCACCACCGACCACATCAGCCCCGCTGGATCGATAGCGGTCTCATCGCCGGCCGGGCAGTATCTGGTGTCCAGCGGGGTGCAGCCGGCGATGTTCAACTCCTACGGGTCGCGCCGGGGCAACGACCGGGTGATGACCCGGGGCACCTTCGCCAACATCCGGGTGAAGAATCAGCTGGCCCCGGGCACCGAGGGAGGCTGGACCACCGACTTCACCGACGGAGGGGTCAAATCGATCTACGACGCCTCGTTGAGCTATCAGGAGGCGGGGGTGCCACTGGTTGTCATCGGCGGTCTCGACTACGGGATGGGCTCGTCCCGGGACTGGGCGGCCAAAGGCGCTTTCTTGCTGGGTGTCAAGGCGGTGATCACCAGGTCATTCGAGCGGATTCACCGCTCAAACTTGGTGATGATGGGTGTCCTCCCCCTGGTGTTCCTCGACGGTGAGGGCCCCGAGACCCTGGGGCTGGATGGGACCGAGACCTACGACATCCGGGTCGACGACACCCTCCGCCCCCACCAGGCCCTGAGGGTCTCCGCCACCAAGACGGACGGGGTCGCCGTCGAATTCGATGCCATCGCCAGGGTGGACACCCCGATCGAGGTCGAGTACCTGAGGCACGGGGGCATACTGCACTACGTCCTGAGGAGGATGGCGGCTGGCTGAGAAACCGGGCCCCATCGGTCGGCGCTCTCTCTGGTTGAGCACCGTGTTCATCACGGTGGTGGCCGGGGGCCTCTTCGTCTCCTGGCTGATCCGTGGCGAGCCCCCCGAGGTGGCCGCGGTCGGACGACAGGCCCCCGCCTTCGTGGTCGCGCTTCTAGACGGGGGCACCTTCGACCTCAGCGAGCAGCTGGAGTTGGGCAAGCCGGTGGTGCTCAATCTCTGGGCCTCATGGTGCATCCCATGCCGGACCGAGATGCCGGACCTCTCCGCATTCGCCGGAGCTCACCCCGAGGTGACCGTGATCGGGGTTGCCGTCGAAGACCGCCTCGTGACGGCAAGGGAGTTCGCCGCCGAGATCGCACCGGTCTATCCCTTGGCGATTGGAGATCCAGCTTTCGAGGACGCGTACCCACGGCTCGGGCTCCCGGTCACCTACGTGATCGACGCCACAGGGACAGTCACTGCGGTCCACAACGGGATCATCGACTTCGAGGCCCTGGAGGAATTGATCCAGGGCTAGTACGGGCCCCTAGGGGAGAAGGCCCGAGGCGTGGACCTGGATGTAGTCGAAGTTGGGCCCCTCGACCATCTCCGCCCGGATCACCAGCCGCTCCCGCGCCGAGAACTTGGGGTGACAGGTGGTCAGAGTCAGCCAACCCCCGGGCAGCGGATCGGTTACCCAGACATCGGTTGGCTTGACCAAGAGGATCTCGCGTACCTCATAGACATGGGTTCCCGAGAGGCTCTCGACCTCGATTCGATCGTCCTCCACCAGCAGGTCGAAGTCGAAGAAGGGGCGGCCGTAGGTGGTCCGATGGCCCGAGATCACCGAGTTCCCCGGCTGGCCCGGCACCGGGGTGCCGGCCATGTGCCCGGGCCCGCTCTTGAGGGTCTCGACGTCGACGCCCTCGAAGACCACGTGGTCGGCCCCGATCTTCGGGATCCGGAGGAAGGCGAAGGGCTCCCCGGTCCCCGGCGCTGTCTCGGCGGTGAACTCCACCGACTCCGGCGCCCCCGGCGGCAGTTGATCGATGAGCCCACTCAGGTCGACCGTCTCGACGTCCGGCGTCGACTCGTCGATCGTCTCCTCCAGATCGGTCTGGGCTGCCGCCTGGGCCCCCCTGGTGAGGAGGTCGGTGCCGAACAGCTGCCACCCCAGGTAGCCGAAGACGAATACACCACTCCAGATCAGGGTCCAGGCGAGGATCTGAGTCCGGCGTCGCACGGGGGAAGGCTAAATCCGGGCAGTGACTACATCGAGTCAGGCCCCTGACCACCTCGGTTCACGCTTCTCCACGAAGGCGGCGACGCCCTCAGCCGCATCCGCGGTCGACATCACCGCGGTCAAGCCACCCTGGAGCCGATCCAGGGCGGTGTCGAAACCCACATCCTCCATGGCGTAGTACGAGTCTCGCCCCAGCATCAGGGTGGCGGGCGACCTCTCCATGAGGGCGGCACATACCCCATCGACAACCTCGTCGAGTTGGCCTCGGGGCACCACCCGGCTGACCGCTCCGAGAGTGCGGGCCTCGTCGCCACCGATCAGCCTGCCGGTGAGCATCAGCTCCAGGACGGCCTTGCGTGGCATTGCCCGGGCAAGGACGGTGGAGATCATCATCGGCCACAGACCGACACCCACCTCCGGCACTCCGAGCCGGGCATCGTCCACACAGATCGTGACGTCACAGGCCACCGCCAGCCCGAACCCCCCGGCAAGGGCATGTCCATTGACCCGGGCCACCGTCGGTTTGCCTCCCCGCCGCATCAGGCGGAAGAGGTCCCCAAGACGGCCGCGATCCCGATGCAGCCCGATCGGGTCGTCAGCGAACGACCCTCCGAGGTCGCCACCTGCCGAGAACGCATCCTCTCCGGCCCCGGTGTAGACGATGACCTTCGCCGTGTCGTCGGCCAGAGCGACCTGGGTCGCCTCGACCAAACCTCTCATTGTCTCGACCGACAGGGGATTACGCCGCTCCGGCTCGTCGATGGTGATGTTGGCCCTCCCCGATAGGGTGTCGAGTCGAACCGTCATGTGCCGCCCTCCGTGGAATAGCGCCTGGCCTGATACCGTCGACCCTCATGCTATGGCTGGCCATCGTCCTCTTCATCGCACTGACGATCTCGGTCCTCAGAGGGGGCCGCCTGGTCAACATCGGGGACATCGAGCTGAAGGCCTGGTGGCTGTTGTTGATCGCGCTGGGTCTCCAGGTCGGCGCCGGATGGCTCCCAGACACCACTAGCTCGCAGACCCTCGGACTGGCCATGGTCCTTTTCTCCTTCGCCCTGCTGATGATTCTGGTCTGGCTGAACCGCTCGAAGCCCGGGATGTGGATCGCCGGAATCGGGGTCCTGATGAACTTCACCGTGATCGCGATGAACGGTGGGATGCCGGTGCTGGCAGGGGCCGCCGAGGTGGCAAGCGGGTTCACCGTCAGCCAGCCCGACATGTCGGAGTCGCTCAAGCACACCGTCCTCGACCAGACGTCGCGGCTCACCTTCTTCGCCGATGTGATCCCACTCCGGATTGCCGGGATCGGCGAGGTGATCAGCCTCGGCGACATCTTCCTCGCACTGGGTCTGGGCGTCTTCCTCGAGCACGAGTTGCGTCGCCCGCGAAGATGGTTCAAGCACGGGGCCCGGGCCCAGTCGGGCTCGGCCAACCGACCGACAGACTTCTAGCGGCGCACCGGGGCGAGCAGCTTGCGGGCCCCGAGCAGCCGTCGCAGCGAGGCCACCACCTCGGGGTCGTACTCGTAGGCGGCGCCGGCGTGAAGCGATTCGAGGGCCTGGAGCGGCGAGATCCCATCCTGGTGGAGCTTCCAGTCGTAGGCGGCCGCCACCTTGACGATCCTCGAGATGACCGATATCTCCGGGTCGTCCTGCTCTCCGGGCTTCCGGTACGGGTCGTACTGGTGCCGGACGTCGTCCGCCACCTTCTCCAGGAACGGTGACTCGGCAATGATCTCGGCGCTCCAGCGGGCGATGTCGTCGTCGGTGTAGCCCATCCGCAGCACCTGGGGCTCGTTGAGGCTGACCCGCCCGATGTCGTGCATCAAGGCGGCGAACTCGACCTCCTCCACCGTCGACGGTCCCACTCCCATCTCCTTGGCTATCGAAGCGGCCAGTGCCGTGGTCCGGTCGGCATGGCCGTCCACTCCCAGACCCGAAACCTCGGGGATCCGGGCGAGAGCGCGGATGGTCTGCTTGTAGGTGACCTTGGTCTGTTGGAACCTGCGGAAGGCCGAGTGGGCGAAGGAATAGGGGAGGAGAGCGATGGGCAGGGCCCACCAACCAAGAGGCTCGAACAGCTCACCGAACAGGGCGCCGGTCAGGGCGAGGCCGACGAAGACGTTGAGGTCCTGGAGGAGGGACCGGGCCAGGTATGAGCGGGAGAGCTCCCGGGACCCCACCACCAGCATCGCTCGCAACACCACCTCGACGGCGAGCCAGGCGATGAGGGCGACCACGAATGGGATCAGGTCGTCCCAGGCTCCGGTCAGGGCCTGGAATGCCCCGACCCGCATCGCCGAGTAGACCACGGTGTAGGCGACGTAACCACTGAAGCGGCGAATCATCACCGGGAGCAGCTCGGCGTGCTCCTCGCCTCGGGAGAACCGGAGGGCCCAGACCACCGCCAACCCCACGCCATAGGCGGAGAGGGTCCCGGCGAGATCCACACCCGCGTCACCGGAGAGCACGAAGGGGGCGGCGGCGGCCACCGCCAGGCCGGTGGTGAACCGATTACCCGAGTTCGAGGTGGCGACTCCCACTAGCGACCCGATGACCAGGGCCGAAGCGGTGAGCAGCAATGAGAACGGGTCGGTGGAGGCCATGGTGGCGGCATAGAGCCCGAACCCACCGGCGACCACCGGGAACAGCCATGACATGGCGGCGACGGCTCGGGGGTTCCAGTTAGCCACGGAGGGTCAACTCCGGCTCTTCGGCGAGACGACGGGCCATCTCCTCGTCGTTGACGTGCGGCGCACCCCAGCGACGGCCCGTCTTCGCCAGTCCCCTCTCGAAGGCATCCACCACGTCGGGGTGGAATTGGGCACCGGAGTGCTTCCGCAACTCGCCGAGGGCGTACTGCTGGGACAGGGCCATCCGATAGGAGCGCGCCGAGGTCATGGCGTCGAAGGCGTCGGCCACGGCAACTATGCAGGCCTCCAGGCTGGGGCTGGCGCCGTCGGTGTGGCCGCGGCCCCCATACCCTCGCCCGTCGTAATGGCTGTGATGCCCTGAGGCGATGTCGACCATGGGCTGGAGGAAGTCGACCTCGGCCAAGATCTCCTCGACGAGATGGGCGTGGGCCTTCATCTCGGCGTACTCCACGTCGTCGAGCCGGCCCCGTTTGCGGATCAGCTCGGTGGGGACCGCCAGCTTGCCCAGGTCGTGGATCAGCGCCGCCCACTTCACCGTCTCCAGTTGGGTCCCGGTGAAGCTGAGCTCCTCACCGATCATCTGGGCGAAATCGGCCACCCGCTCGGTGTGGCCCCTGGTGTACATGTCTTTGGCCTCGAGAGTCTTGACGAACCCACGGATCGCCGAGATGTGAGACTCCCTGAGCTGGCCGAAGGCGTAGAGTGACATGTGGCCGATGGCGTAGACCCCGACCATGAGGATGAGCACCGCCGGCGGCTGGCCGGCGATGAGATAGGCGGCCCCGATCAATCCGCCGAGGAGGCCCATAGTCACCTGGCTGGTGAACAGGATGTGCATCTGGGACCAGGGCTGGAGGTTGTCGTCGCCATAGACGGTCTTGACCGCCTTGCGCACCAGGAGGTTGTTCACCGTGGAATAGGCCAGGGCTGCCAGGGAGGAGGCCACCACCACCCGTAACAGGATGCTGCGATCGATGACCTGAATGGCACCGAGGTTGGCGTCGAGGAGGAGACCGGCCACCGTGCCCGCCATCACCATCTGACCGAAGTTGGCCACGGGCTGGAACCAGCGTCGCTCCTTGAAGTCGGCGGGGACGAAGGCTCCCACCCCGGCCATCAGGGCCATCCCGAACACCGCGTCCGACCCGGGCTGGATGGCGAAGATGACCCCGGCGGTCATCACCACCATGGTTGAACCGCTATAGAACAGGCGGTCGTTGACCTCGACGGTGAACAGTTCGAGGAGGATATAGAGTGCGGCGAAGGGGATCCACACCGACCACACCGGTGCGTCAAAAAGGAAGTAGGCCAATACAAGGAACAGCAGGCCCATCGCCGAATAGGGCACAGCGATCTTGAGCCGTCGCTGCACCGCGGGTTCGAGCCGGCGATAACGCCGGCCCAGTGGATTGAGCCTCAGCAACCTCATGGGACCCCGTAGGACATGTTGCCCGAAGTTTGTGGGGAGCCGGCGTCAATCATCAGCCGATCTTTGCGGTAGCCGAGCCTGCGGCAATCAATGCAGCAAGACTGGCAGCGGCAGCGAGTATTCGGACCAAACGGGCCTTCATAACTCTGTCCACGCTCACCTTCGTTGTGGAATTGCACCAGCATTGCCTGCCGGTGTTGGGATTCCGCTTCGCTGGGTAGATGGGCGTTCAGTCAAACGAAGCCGATGCGGTGACGCCGGGCTCACCCGATCCCAAACCCCTCTCGGGGGTGGGAGTCTTCACATGTCAAATGAATAAGGCCCCTGACTTCGCACGCCGGGGATACCAGGCAAGCAGTCAGAGACCGATTGCCCCACTATTCCTTGGTTAGCTTCCAGCACAGCGCAATCTAGACCTCGCCCGGGGATGTCACAAGAGGGCGTGCGGCATAAGTCGCCCCACAACCAGGTATGACGGGGGTACCCTGACCGAGGATGGACTACCACTCGCTCCAGGAGAAGATCTCAAGGCTGGATGGTGTGGAGGCGGCCCGGGTGGTGGCCGCCAACGGCCACATCGATGAGATCCACGTCCTGGCGCGACGAACCAAGGCGGCCAAGCAGCTGGTGAGGGACGTCCAGTCGCTGGCGCAGGCCCTGTTCAGCATCAGCATCGACCGTCGCATCGTGTCGGTGGTCCAGCTGGCCGACGCCGACCTCGACAGCGGTCTCCGACCCGCCTTGGTCGACGTCTCCGAGGCCCTGGAAGGCTCGAGGGCCGAGGTGACGGTCACCCTCCGCTGGCAGGAGAGTCTCCTGATCGGGAAGTCGACCGGGGCGGCGGCCCACGCCACCCGCCCCAGACAGGTCGCCGAGGCGACTCTGGGCGCGGTGAGACAGGGAATAAACAACGAGGTCGCCATGGCCATCAGCTCGATGGACGTGCCCACCCTGGGGAGCAGGAAGGTGGCGGTGGCCCAAGTGGTCCTGGTCAGCGGGGGCACCGAGAGGATGTTGATCGGATGCGCCTATGTCGAGGACGATGAGACCAGGGCGGTGGTCCGGGCAGTCCTCGATGCGCTCAACCGGGTCCTCCCCGACCTCAAACTCGATTGACCGGCGACGCGGTAGCCACCCCGCATCGTCTCTCCGCGGAAGTCGGCCAGAAGATCCTCCTCGAAGGCGGGAACGCGGTCGACGCCGCGGTGGCAATGGTCACAGCACAGGGCGTGGTAGCCCCGGAGACCTGCGGACTGGGTGGGGACCTCTTCGCCCTGGTCCATAGGCCGGGCTGGTCCGTCCCCAAGACCCTCAACTCCTCGGGTCGGGCAGGGTCCAACGCCGATGCCGCCGCGATTCGCCGGGCAGGCCACACCGAGATCCCAGGTGATCACCCGGCGGTGGTCACCGTGCCGGGCTGTGTCGACGGGCTGGTGACCCTGAACCGGGAACTGGGCTCCCGCCCCCTCGGCGAGTTGCTCCAGCCTGCAATCGACCTGGCCACACGAGGGTTCGAGGTCTCAGACGAGCAATCACGTGCCTTCACCCGGCAGTCCGACGTCTATCGGGCCAATCCGGCGATCTCGGCGTTCTACCCCGGCGGGCGCCCGGTGTCGCCCGGGGACCACGTCACCCGATCCGAGCTCGCCGCCACCCTCACCCGGCTGGCAGCGACGGGCGATCGCGACGACTTCTACCTGGGAACCCCCGGCGAAGACATCGTGGCGGCCCTGGGTGGCATCATCACCATGGACGATCTCGCCCGGAGTCAGGCCGAGTGGGTCGACCCGTTGGGCGTAGAGGTCTTCGGGATGACGGCTTGGACCACACCTCCCAACTCCCAGGGTTACCTCGGCCCGGCCTCCCTCGCCGTGTTCGAGATCCTGGGCCCCCCGGACGACCCGGACGACCCGGCCTGGTGGCATCTCATCATCGAGGCCTACCGGTCGATGGCGTGGGAGCGTGACGACCTGGTGGCCGACCCGGGTGCGCTCCCGATGCCTCCGGGGCTGATTGTCGAGCGATCCCGGCTCGAACGGGCCGCCGCCTCGGTGACCGACTCGGCGGGCCGGTGGCCCGAGGCCATGGGCCGGGTGTCGGGCACCGCCTACATGTGCGCCGCCGACTCCGATGGGATGGGGGTCTCGATCATCCAGTCCAACTATCGGGGCACTGGGTCACGGTTCGGCGCCGCCCGGTCGGGGTTCCTCCTCCACGATCGAGGGTCCGGCTTCGGGCTGATGCCCGGGCACCCCAACGCGCTGGCCCCCGGGAGGCGCCCGCTCCACACCCTCTCGCCCACCCTGTGGACCCGTGGCGAAGACCCTGCGTGGCTGATCGGAACCCGGGGCGGGGCGATCCAGCCCCAGCTCGTCGCCCAGGTGGCGGCCCGGGCCCTCGGCGGGGGGGCCGACCCGGTGGCCGCCCTGCTGGCACCGCGGTGGGCGATGGCCGAGTTCGGCCCGGGCAGCGGGTCGGTGCTGGCCGTCGAGCCCGGAGTCCCCGTCGCGGTTCTCGAAGATCTCGACAGGAGGGGCCACCTGGTGACGGTGCTGCCCGAGCCACAGCACGGCTGGGGGCCGGTCTCGATGATCGGCCTTCAGGGGGAACGGAAGGTCGCCGCCGCCGATCCTCGCCTTGACACCGCCACCGCCCTCGTCTTCTGAGCCGGGCCGGCCATCAGGCCTTTAGGTCTGAGATCACCTGCTCCAAGATGTCCCGGTCGGTGTCGAGCACTGAGCCAATGGTGTAGAACCCCACCCGCTGGACCCGATCCCCATAACGCTCCAGGATCGCCTGGCCCAGGCGGTCGACCGTGGCGATCACCCCGACCTCGCCCACCATCTCGTCGGTGACCAGGTCGGCCATGGCGGCCCACTCGCCACGTCGCGACATGGAGTGAAGTCTTTCCCCGATGTCCCAGCCGCTGGCCTCCAGCACCGGGCGGTAGGACGGTGTCGACCCGTAGAAGGCGATCTGCTGGCGGACCGGCCCCATCGACTGCTCGATCTCGGAGTCGTCCCGGCCGGTCACCACGAACACAGTGGTGACCCGCTCCACATCCTCGATCGACCTCCCTGTCGACACTGCTCCCCTCACCATGCTCGGAAAGACGACACTGTCGAGATAGGCCACGGTGTGGAGAGGGTGGATGTGGAACCCGTCGCACACCTCGCCGGCAAGGGCGCTCAGGTAGGGACCGACACCGGCGATGTAGACCGGGATCGCGGGATGGGAGATGGGCCCCGGGTCGAAGAACGGCGTCATCAGGGAGAACTGGTAGAACTCGCCTTCGTACCGGAGTGGGCGGGCGTTCTGCCAGGTGTCCCAGATCGCCCGCAGCGCCAGGATGTAGTCCCTCAGACGGGCGGTGGGCTGGCCCCATTCGGTGCTGAATCGTCGTGTGATGTGAGCCTTGATCTGGGTGCCCAGGCCGAGGATGAATCGGCCCCGGGTGAGCCGGGCCAGATCCCACGAGGTGTAGGCCATGACCATTGGGGATCGGGGGAACGCCAGGGCGATGGCGGTGCCCAGATCCAGGTCGGGCTGGGCCATCCCCGCCGCCAGCAGAGGGAGGAACGGGTCGTACTGGGTCTCGGCGGTGAAGAAGCCGTCGTAGCCGCGGGCCCGTGCCTCGATGGCGGCGTCGGCCGCCAGATCGGGGGGGACACTGGCGAAGTAGTAGTCGACCTTCATGTCTCCCAGGGTACGTGGCCTCTCGGGCGGGTACCCTTGGGAGATGCTGAAACGGCTGGCGAAGATCCTCGGGGTGGTGGGCGGGGTCGCCGCCGTGGTCTGGGCGATGCGGGACCGGTTCATCTCGGTGGCCACCTCGCGCGAGCCTGTCCCACCTGCCTTCCGCACCGGCGAAACGGCAGCCGGAGCGCCGGTCGAGGCCATCGAGGGCATTGGGCCGGTGTTCGCCCAGCGGTTGAGCGCCGCCGGGGTCGATGATGTGGCCCGGCTGGCTGGCGCCTCTCCCGATTTGGTTGCCGAGGCGGCAGGTGTCAGCGGCGCACGGGCCCGCGCCTGGATCGAGCAGGCGCGGTCATGGGACCGATGAGTGCCCTATCTCCACGCCGAGGACATGACCAACCTGCCCACCGAGCTCCGCGCCCACGTCGACTTGATCGCCCTCAACCCCACTCCCCTCAGCCGGGAGCGGGCATCGTCGGGGGGCCGGATCGACGGGTTCGCCGGGGTCCTTCGCTCCCTGGGCGTCAATGTGACCATCAGGGACCACCAGGGGCCGTGACATCGACGCCGCCTGCGGCCAGCTCAGGGTTTTGCCTGGCAATCGACTGAACCCGGGCTAGGCTCGGCCCGCGGAGCGGATCAGGGGCTGAAGGAGAAACACCTTCGAATGCCCGAGAATCTTCACGCCCGAGCCATCTCCATCGGATTGGTCCTGGCGCTGTTGGTCGCGGTGTTCTCAATGGACTACACCGTCAGCAGCGGCGACACGCTTGGTCATATCGCCAAGGAGAACCACGTCTCCCTGTCCGACCTCATCGCCGCCAACGACATCTCCAACCCCAATCTCATCCATCCCGGGCAGGTCCTGGTGATACCCGGCCAGGGAGGCAAGCCCGACGTGGTCCATGTCGTCGCCAGGGGAGAGACCCTGGGCCGGATCGCCGGCAAGTACGGGTCGACGACCTCCGCCCTCGCCTCGGCAAACGGGATCTCCAACCCGAACCTGATCCGGATCGGCCAGAAGTTGACCGTCCCTGCCGGCGGTGGTGGATCCAGCGATGGTGGCAGCCACGACCCCAACGTGAGGAGCGCCGGCTACCACGTCGTCAAGTCGGGCGAGATCCTGTCCTCGATAGCCTCCCAGCACCCCGGGGTCACCGCCGAGCAGATCGCCGCCTCCAACGGGATCATTGGGGGGACGATCTACAGCGGCACCAGGCTGTTCCTCGACGGCCCCTCCTTCGTCGGGAAGGGAACCGGGTCCGACCTGGTCTACACCGTGAATAGCGGGGACCGGCTGGGGGACATCGCCCACGCCCACCACGTCTCGGTCTCCAGCATCATCTCGGCCAACGACATCTCGAACCCCAACCTGATCCGCTCCGGCCAGACGCTGACCATCCCCACTGGGTCCCATTGGGTTTGCCCGGTCGAGGGCGCCACCTTCTTCAACGACTGGGGATTCCCGAGAGGCAGCGGCCGCTACCACGAGGGGAACGATCTCTTCGCCCCGAGGGGCACGCCGGTGAGAGCCCCGGTGTCGGGTGTGGTCTCCTTCAAGACGGGGCTCATCGGCGGCAAGCAGTTCAACCTGAGTGGCTCCGACGGGATCATGTACCTCGGCAGCCATCTCAACGAGTTCGGGACCAGCGGGAAGGTGGATGCCGGGGAGGTCGTCGGTTATGTTGGCAGCTCGGGCAACGCCGAAGGGACCAGGTCTCATCTCCATTTCGGGATGTATCACAAAGGCGGGGTGATAAACCCCTATCCGAGTCTCATCGAGAACGGCTGCAAGTAGCGCTCAGGGCCGCATGAGCTCGGACCGGTGACGGGTCCGGCTGACGGCTCCGGTCACGACATGACCTGGCGGAGATGGTCGAGACGGATCGCCCCGGCCTCCAGCATCCGCCGGTGGAAGTCCCTGCGGTCGAAGCCACCACCCTCACGGCGCATGGCGTCGTCCCTGATGTCGAGGATCTCACGCTCGCCCACTTTGTAGGAGATGGCCTGGCCGATCCAACCCAGGTACCGCTTCACCTCCGACTCGGAGACGTCGTGGGGTGTCAGCCCGATCTGCTCCATGTAGTCGACGGCCTGGTGGTATCCCCAGGTGTCGCCGGCGTGGAGAGGCGCATCGCCCGGTATCGCCAGCTCCAGCTGACAGCCGATGTCCACCACCACCCGGGCGGCGCGGAACAGCTGGCTGGCCAGCATGCCGAGCCGGTACTCCGGCTTCTCGAAGAACCCGAGCTCGTCCATAAGCCTTTCGGCGTATAGGGCCCAGCCCTCACCTGCGCCGGCATACCAGATCAGCATGCGATGGGCGCGGGAGAGCTTCTCCCTCAACAGGACCGCGGTGCCGGCCTGGAGGTGATGACCGGGAAAGCCCTCGTGATAGGCGGTCGAGACCTCCTGCCAGTAGGGAAGGCGCTCGCGCTCCCCGGGGGAGTACCAGATCGAGCCAGACCTGTAGCCATCTTCGGAGGGGCCGACGTACCAGGCGCCCAAGGCGCCCCCTAGTGGCGCGATGTTGACTGTGACCCTCTTGAGTTGCTCGGGTACGTCGAAGTGGACCCCGTCGAGCTGGGCGATCGCCTGTTGCTGGACCCCTTGGACGAAGTCGACGAATTCCTGGCGGGTGGCAGCCGATCGGTCGGGGTCGTGGTCGAGGAGGGCGACGATCTCATCGAGAGTCATGGAGGAGTCGAACTCCGCCGCGGTGCGTTTCATCTCGCCCCTCAGACGGTGGAGCTCGGACCATCCCCAGTCGTAGGTCTCGATGGGATCGATCCTCATCCCAAGGAACTGGTCGGTCCCCATCAGGTAGCGATCGACTCCCACCGCGTCGGACTGCCGTGCCACCGGCAGGTAGTCGGACCTCAGCCAATCGGCGAACCGCCGGCACGCCGACATGGCCAGTTCCACCGCCGGGGCCACGGCATCGGGATCGGCGCCGACGGCGGCCGCCTCACCGGAAAAGGCGAGGAATCGTGAATCGTCCGCGGCAGCCTCTTCGGCCTGCTCCAGGACCGACTCTGCCTGGCGCCTTGCCACCACCTCGCCGGCGGCGATGCCCACCGACAACGAGCGTGCATAGCCATCGAGCGTCGATGGGAAGGCTTCGAGACGCGCCTTGATCGCCTCCCAGGCGGCGGGGTCCCCCTTGTGCATCACATCGAAGACATCCCGCGCTTGCTGGAATGGACTGAAGGTGTGATTGAGGTCCCACGACCACCACCTGTGCTCAGCTTCCAACAGCCTCTCCTCGAGCCAGCCCGTGAGGACCGTTGCAGCGAAGGCCTGGGGCTCATCGGGGTGGTCGAGATGCCGGGCCAGCTCGTCACGGGTCGTCCTGAACAGATCGGTGCGGGCCTGGTGGCCCTCCGGCGAGTAATCGGTGGACAGATGCTCTCGCCCGACGTCTATGCCTGCGATGGTGGCGCCGGTCGGATCCAGTCCGGCGTAGGCGTCAGTGAAGCGGTCGGATATCTCGAAGGGCGTGATCATGGGGGTGGAGGCTAAACCGGCCAAACCCCCCGCCCCACCCGATAGCCTCGCCGGCTGTGGACGACTTGATCGAGGTGAGGCCGGACGAGCGCTTCGACGTCGACGCTCTCACCGCCTGGCTCGAGAACCTCGAGGAAGCGCCTCCCGGAAGGCCGCGGGTCACTCAGTTCGGCGGTGGGAAGGCAAACCTGACCTATCTGCTCAGCTTCGACGATGGCGGCGAGCTGGTGCTGCGAAGACCTCCGCTGGGCCCGGTAGCCGAAGGGTCACATGACATGAGCCGTGAGCACCGTGTCCTGTCCCGACTGTGGCGGGCATTCGACAAGGCGCCCCGGGCGCTGGCCCTGTGCGAGGACCCCGAGGTCATCGGTGGCTCCTTTCTGATCATGGAGCGAAGGCATGGGGTGGTGGTGAGGGGCGTCATACCGCCCGGGTTTGGAGGCGGCGCCGACCCGGTGGCCAACCGGAGCCTGTCGGGGGTGGTGGTCGACACCTTGGCCGAGCTCCACGCGGTGAACCCCGATGAATGTGGTCTCGGCGCTCTCGGGCACCCCGACGGCTACCTGCTCAGGCAGGTCGAGGGGTGGGCACGTCGCTGGGAGAACGCGCGCGATGGAGACGATCCGGTCGCCGACGAGGTGACCGCCTGGCTGCTTGAACGACTCCCGACCTCCCCACCCCCCACCATGCTCCACAACGACTGGAGATTGGACAACATGGCGGTCTCGCCGGACGACCCGGGGCGGTGCGTAGCCGTGTACGACTGGGACATGGCCACCCGGGGGGATCCGCTCACCGACCTGGGGACCCTGATGGGGTCTTGGTTCGACCCGGGCGAAGCCGCCGACACCCTGGGGATGATGCCGACTACCGCGCCGGGGTGGATGGATCGGGCGGCGGCGGTGTCCCGATACGGGCAGGTCTCGGGTCGCGACCTGGGCTCCATCGCCTGGTACATGGTGTTCGGGTCGTGGAAGCTGGGGATCATCCTCCAGCAGATCCACATCCGGTGGTTGCGGGGCCAGACTCTCGACGACCGCTTCCGCGATCTGGGTCAGGGTGCCCGCCAACTGTTCAGACTCGCCGCCGACCGCCGATCTCAGTAGTCGATCCCCCGGCGGGCGATGATCCCCTGGTCGAATGCGTGCTTGACCTTGACCATCTCGGTGACGGTGTCGG
>JBBDML010000018.1:115080-133524 GCA_040878345.1 Acidimicrobiia bacterium
ATGATCCCCTGGTCGAATGCGTGCTTGACCTTGACCATCTCGGTGACGGTGTCGGCAAGCTCGATCAGCTCGGCGGGAGCGTCGCGCCCGGTGATGAAGACGTTGACTCGCTCCGGCCGCTCCCTCAGGGCCTTCACTACGTCCCCGACCGCGACCCACCCCCAGTTGACCGGATACGTGACCTCGTCTAGGACCACGAGGTCATACGCCCCTGAGGCGATGAGGCCACTGGCATGACGCCAAGCCTCCCGGGCAACGGCCTCCGACTCCTCCATGTCCTCGGAGTCCCAGGTGAACCCGTCGCCCAATGCCCACCAGTCCATCCCCACCTGGCGACCAAGCTTCTCCTCGCCGACACTCCACTCCCCCGACTTGAGGAACTGGACCACCGCCACCTTCCAGCCCCTGGCCACCGCCCGCATCGCGGTCCCGAAGGCTGCGGTCGACTTTCCTTTGCCGTCGCCGGTGTTGATCAGGACCAGCGACGGCCGACGCGCATCGGCTTTGGGGGGAGGGGTGGTCGGCGGGGTATGACGGTCGCTCAATGCCTGCGCCTGCCCGGAACCACGGTCGGGCCCTCGGCGTCACGGATCACTCGCACCGAGTCACCGTAATGCGGCCGGAGGATCTCCTCGACCAGCACCCGGGACGGGGCGCCTTCGGCCATGATCACCCCATCGGCGAGAAGGGCCAGACGCTGACAGAACCGTCCGGCCAGGGTCAGATCATGGATGGCGGTGACCACGGTGAGCCTCTCACTCAGCCGCAACTCGTCGATGACCTCCAGCACCTCGATGGCGTGCCCGATGTCGAGGTTGGCGGTGGGCTCGTCGAGAAGCAGCACCGGGGCGCCCTGAGCCAGGGCCCGTGCCAGCACCGCTCTCTGCGCCTCGCCTCCGGACAGAGTCCCCAATGGCCGATGGGCGATGTCGACCAGGTCGAGCTTGGCCAGTGCGGCCTCGACCGCCTCACGGTCGCGGCGACCTTCCCTGCCCAGGTAGCCGATGTGTGGCGACCGCCCCAGCATCACGTAATCAGCCACCCCCATCTGCTCGGGCATGGCCGGCCGTTGGGGCATCCATGCGATGTCGTGCCCCGCTATCGGCCCCTCCTCACGAAGCCCGACCACCCCGGTGTGCTCGACCAGGCCCACTGCGGTCTTGAGCATCGTCGACTTGCCCGCGCCATTGGGGCCGATCAGGCCCACCCAGTCACCATCACCGACGGCGAGTGACACCGGGCCCAGGGCCCGCCTCCCCGCGTAGAAGACCTCAACCGCGTCCCATCCGATCATCGGGGCACCCTCGAGGTCCGTAGCACCAGCACGAAGAACGGAGCGCCGAGGAAGGCGGTGACCACTCCAATCGGGAGCTCCGCCGGTGACAGCAGGGTCCGGGCCACCACATCCGCCGACATCATGAACACCGCCCCGAAGATCATCGAGAGCGGGAGGATGACCCGATAGCTCCATCCGAAGGCGAGACGGATGATGTGAGGGACGATGATCCCGACGAACCCGATCAACCCGCTGACCGAGACCGCGGCGGCCGTGGCAAGGGTGGCAGCCAGGACCACCAGGATCCGGACCCGATCGACTTTGACCCCCAAAGCCCTGGCCTCGTCGTCACCAACGCTGAGGACGTCGAGCAGACGACGCGCCCCGAGCAACACCAGCCCGGCCACCGCGGTGTAAGGAGCCATGGTCCAAACCTCGTCCCACCCCACTGTGGTCAGTCGCCCCAGGATCCAGGAGTAGACCTCGCGGAGGGTGTCGACCCGTCTTTGGAGCAGGTAGGTCTGAACCGCAGTGGCGAAAGCGGCGACCGCCACGCCGGCCAGGATCAAAGAGGTGGTGGTTCTCCCTCCGACCGACCGCCCCAGCGAGTAGGTGACGAACACCGCGGCCAGCCCCCCGGCGAAGGCCAGTGGGGCAACGGTCCATGGCTCGGCGCCAGAGCCCAATGCCGCAGTGGCCCCCAAGCCGGCACCGGCAGCGACCCCGAGCAGATAGGGGTCGGCCAGCGGGTTCTTGAACACGCCCTGGTAGGCAGCCCCCGATATCGCCAGCACCGACCCGACGAGGCCGCCCAGCACCACCCTCGGGAAGCGGATCTCGTAGAGGATCCGCAGCTGGATTCGATCGAGGCCATGGCCGACCTCGATGAGGGGGAGCCCATCGACCAGAGCCATCAATGCCCCGCCAGCCGGGATCGGTGCCGCCCCCACGGTCAGCCCCACCCCGGCAGCGAGCAACAGCACCACCAGGCCGATGGCCACCTGATGCCATCGGAGCCTGGCGGACTTGGCGGTCGCTGCGGTGGTCACCGTCCGAGGGCTCAGCCCTGATCGCTGATTGCGTCGGCTATGGCCCGTGCCAGGTCGACGATCCTGGGGCCCCAACGTGACGCGATGTCGGAATCGAGCTCGATGATGTCACCCTGAATCACCGCGGTCATCACATCCCATCCCGGGCGAGCCGCCACCGTCTCCGCCGACTCCCCGTAGAGGGTGTTTGCCAGGAAGATGATGCCGGGGTCGGCGAGCACGATGTACTCGCCGGAGAGTTGGGGATAGCCCGACCCTCCGTTATCGGCCTCGTCGGCGATGTTGACCAAGCCGAACAGCTTGTATATCTGGCCGAAGAAGGTGCTCGAGGTGACGGTGTAGAAGGTGGAGTCGATCTCGTGGTAGTAGGTCCTCCCCTCCCCGGCGCCGGCGGCGCCGGCCACGATCTCGGCCAGGTCGGCCTCGATGCGCTGGTTCACCTCGGCGGCGGCCTCCTCGTGGCCTGTGGCCAGCCCCAGTGATTCGATCTGGCGGTAGACACCTGGGACGTCGACCGCGGCGTCGAAGTGGATCACCGGTACTCCGACTGCCTCCAGGCCGGCGATCAGGTCCCCCGGGTCGTAGGCCACAACCACCAGGTCGGGCCGATAGCCGAGTATTGCCTCGATATTGGGGGTGAAACCCGAGAGCTCCGTGATCGGGGCCTCGGCCGGGTAATTCGATTGATCGTCGACGGCCACCACCTGGGGGCCGGCACCGATCTCGAAGAGCATCTCGGTGGCGACCGTCGACAGTGAGACGATGCTCTCGGGCCTGGTCTCGATGCTCACCGACCCGTTGTCGGCCGCGATCGTCACCGGGAACCCATCGGGGACCGAGGTGGTGGCGTGGGCGGTGGTGGCGGTGGCGCCAGCCGTGGTGACGGTTGCCGGCGAGGTGGTGGTCTCCGCCGTCGGCGTGGCGCAGGCAGCCGCCAACACCAGCATCACCGCGATCGATGCGGTCTTTCTCATGGACACATCCTCCGATCTGGAGGATGAAGAGGTCGGTGGCTTTCCCTGAGCCGCACGGTTCCGTCTTCACCCGAGACTTTCTCGTGGCCCCGAAGGTCAGGCGACCTGGCTCGTCCCCCCGGTTCGGGGGGCTTCACAGTTGCGGGACAGCACCGGGATCAACCGGCTTCGCTGCCTTCGAAGCACCTGTCGTTCGTCGACAGGCAGGTGGAGGATGCTAGCGGGGGCTCCCCCGGCCCTCAGCTCAGATCGTCGGTGAGAAATCCGAGGGTGACCTCGAAGGTCATCTGGGTCCCATCCCGCAGCACCACGACTTCGATGGAGGAGCCGGGGCGATGTGCCCTCACCTGTGCCACCAGGTCGCCGCGTGACTGCACCGTCACGCCACCCAGCCTGATCACGACGTCGCCAACCTCGAGCCCGGCTCCTTCTGCCGAGGTGCCGGGGATGATCTCGGTGATCACCGCGCCCGCCCTCCCGGTGGAGGCGTCGTCGACCGATACCCCGAGGAACGGGGTCTCGATGGGGTCTCCGGAGACTATGGAGTCGGCGTACTCGACCGCGATCTCGCTGGGCACGGCGAACCCCACTCCGTCGTTGGCCCCGGAGAGGCTGTAGATCGAGACATTGATCCCGACCACCTCACCGACCCGGTTGATCAGAGCCCCACCCGAGTTACCAGGGTTGATGGCGGCATCGGTCTGCACCATGGAGACACAAGTGTCCTGACCACAGTTGGTCTGGTCGACGGCGGAGATGATGCCGGCGGTCACAGTGGAGGCGAGGCCCCAAGGGCTGCCCACCGCGATGGCCAGCTGGCCAACCCTCGGCTTCTCGGTGGCAAAGACCGCGGCCGGGAGGTCGGTGCTCCCGATCTCGACCACCGCGATGTCGACACCGGCGGCCGAGCCGAGCACGGTCCCCGTCACCTGCTCGCCGTCACTGAGTCTGACACTGACTGTCTGGTCAGAACCGACCACGTGGGCCGCGGTGATCACCAGCCCCCGGTCGGCGTCGTAGATCACCCCGGAGCCGACGCCGGACGAAGTTTGGATGTGGACCACCGAAGGGAGGATCACCGCCGCGGCGTCTGCGATCGGCTCCTCGCCTTCGAGGAAGCTGGGGGCCTCGACCTCGATCTCGGGTGCGGTGGTGGTCGTCCCCACGATCGAGACGATGTCCGAGGGCCCCGAGGGTGTTACGAATTGGAGGAGAACCGCTACCAGGGCGGCGACCCCGGCGAAGTAGGCAACTGCGAGCCACGGCCCGCTCAGGCCCTTCTTCCTCGGCTGGTCGGGCTGAGGCGAGGTCAGGTCGGGATGCTCCTCATTGTCCATGCCTCGACCTTAGGACCCGCCGGCTAAGAGACGGTAAACCGTCTGTCAAGAGGAGATAAGGCCGAGGTCAGACGACAGAGGGCACCGGGGGCCTGACACCGATCCTGTGACCCGTCGCCGGGTCGAAGAAGTGGAGCTTGGTGGTATCGACCACCAGCTCGACCCGGTCGCCGGTCTTGACGTGGACGTCGGGGCTGACCCGGGCGATGAAGTTGGTTTTGTCCCCGAGGTCGGAGGCGTCGCGTCCGGTGTCGGCGAGCAGCTCCTCGATGTCCGGCGTCACCACCGGGGCCCGGTCCACAGTGAAGTGGATGTAGGTGTCGGCACCGAGCATCTCGGTGACGTCGACACTTGCGGCCAACGTCCGATCCGGGGCCGGGCCGGCGACGGAGGCGGCCTCCATGTTGTTGGGGCGCAGACCAATGACCAGCTCCTCGTTCATCCGGTTCTCGATCCCCGGGTGAGCGTCGAGGGCCCGTCTGTCGACCCGGAGGCGCCCGTTGGCGAGCAAGGCGTATACCTGGTCGCCTTGGGCCTCGAGACGCCCATAGGTGAGATTCATCGCAGGGCTCCCGATGAACCCGGCCACGAAGAGGTTGCCGGGCTGATTGAAGAGCTCGGCCGGCGGTCCCACCTGCTGCAGGTTGTAGGGGGCGCGCGCCGAGACAGCCCGAAGGACCGCAACCCGGTCCCCGAGAGTCATCGCCTCCACCTGGTCGTGGGTCACATAGACGGTGGTGGTGCCCAGCCGGTTGTGGAGACGCTCCAACTCGGCGCGCATCTGGACTCGGAGCTTGGCGTCGAGATTGGAGAGGGGCTCGTCCATCAGGAACGCGGCCGGCTCCCGGACGATGGCCCGACCCATGGCCACCCGCTGGCGCTGGCCTCCAGAGAGCGCCTTCGGCTTGCGGTGGAGGAAGTCCTTGATCTCGAGGATATCGGCAGCACTCTCCACACGGCTGGTGATCTCGTCTTTGGGGAGCTTTCGCAACTTGAGGCCGAAGGCCATGTTGTCGAAGACCGACATGTGGGGGTAAAGGGCGTAGTTCTGGAACACCATGGCGATGTCTCGGTCCTTGGACGCCAGGTCGTTGACCACCCGGTCACCGATCTTCAGGGTCCCCTCCGAGATGGTCTCCAAACCGGCGATCATCCGCAGCACGGTGGACTTGCCGCATCCCGACGGCCCGACCAGCACCAAGAACTCACCGTCCTCGATCTGGAGGTTTACCTCGCCGACCGCCCGGGTCCCATCGGCGTAGATCTTCCCCAGTCCTTCCATGGTTATCGAAGCCACCACGGCCTCCTTTCGAGCATGGCGCCGAACCTAGTCGGGCGGTTGCTTCCGTGCCGGGCCCGGCCCCATGGGGGAGATGATCAGCCCCTCGTGTGGCTCGAGGCTGATCGAGCCGGTCACCTCGGCCTCTCGGTTCGGGTGAAGAGTGGAGAACACCACGAATCCATGCTCGACCGCAACCCGATTGGGCACATCGGCGAAGTTGATGACCACGGTCATCCCCTCATCCTCGGTCTCCCTCCTATAAGCCAGGGTCTGCTCGTCGGAGGCGGGATCGGCCATGAATGAGCCTCGTCGAAGGGCCGGCGACCCACGACGGATGGCCAGCAGGCGGCGGTACATGTTGAGCACCGAGCCCGGATCGCCCAACTCGTGGTCCACGTTGACGGTATCGCTTCGTTGGCCAAGCGGCAGCCACGGGGTGACCCCCTCGGTGATGAACCCGGCTCCGGGGCCGGCGGCCCACTGCATCGGGGTCCTTGCCCCGTCGCGACCCAGGGACGAGATGTGGAACCCCCAAGGGTCCCGCGCCCGATCCGCCGGGATCAGGGTCTGCTCCATGCCCAGCTCGTCTCCGTAGTAGAGGAATGGGGTTCCCGGGAGGGTGAGCAGGAGTAGGGCAGCCAGGCGCTCATGGCCCTTGGGGAGTCGGGTAGCCAGCCTGATCTCGTCGTGGTTCCCCAGGGTCCAGTTGGGCCAGGCCCCTGGCGGTAGATGCCAGAGCACCGCTTCGATGGTCGCCCGGAGACTGGGGGGATTCCAATCGGAGGCCATGAGATGGAAGTTGAAGGGCATGCTCAGCTCATCGAGCTCGGGGCCGTAGTACGACGCCCACTCGGGCAGGTCGAAGAGATGGACCTCGCCGATGGTCATCGCGTCCCGCCCGTATGAGTCGACCACCTCCTGAAACCGCCGATGAGCCTCGTGGACGTCGGGGTGCCCATAGTCGTAGATGTGAATGAAGGAGTCGTACTCGCCCATGTCCTTCCACGGGCGCTGGTAGTCGTCGGGGGCGGGCGGGTTGTCCCGCTCTTCGGGGTCCTTCATCATCTGGTGGGCGGCATCGACCCTGAACCCGTCGACACCGTGATCCATCCAGAACCTGACCACGTCGAGCATCGCCTCGACCAATTCAGGGTTCCGCCAGTTCAAGTCGGGCTGCTCGCGGAGATAGGTGTGGCGGTACCACTGGCCCGTGTTGTAGTCGAGGCTCCACGCCGGCCCCCCGAAAACGCTCAACCAGTTGTTGGGCGGATCGCCCTCTCGGCCGTCTCTCCACACGTACCAGTCCCGTTTCGGGTTGTCACGACTCGAGCGTGAGTCGAGGAACCACGGGTGCTGATCGGAGGTGTGGTTGAGGACATAGTCCACGATCACTCTCATCCCGCGCTCGTGGATGGCTTCGATCAGGCGGCGAGCGTCCTCCAGGTCGCCGAAGACCCCGCCCACGTCGCAGTGGTCGGATACGTCGTAGCCCCAATCCCGCATCGGGCTCCGATAGAAGGGCGAGAGCCACAACGCATCGACGCCCAGGTCCTCGGAGAGGTAGTCGAGCCGGGTGGTGATCCCCTGCAGGTCGCCGAACCCGTCGTCATTGCTGTCCTGAAAACTGAGCGGATAGACCTGATAGAAGACTGCCTGGCGCCACCATTCGTCGCCGTGATTCCTCAGTCCTGCCATGCCGGTCCCCGAGGCTAGGGCGGTCAATGGCCGTCTACGGGTAAGGGGGCGGCTCGGAGAGGAGATAGCCGCCGATCATGGGGAGGATGTCCTGGCCCTCGATGTCGGCCACCGATAGGCCGCCCACGAATGCGTAGGAGTACCCGTGAACCACCACGCCATGCCCCCGTTGGCTGACCCGCCCGTCACCGGTCATCATGTCGTTCGCCGAGTTGCCCACGATGGAGCAGTTGCTCATGTCGCCGCAGAAGTAGGCGCTCCCGGCCGAGTGGGAGACGGAGTTGCCCTTCATGACCCCGTCCGACATCTCGGTGATCACAACCCCTCGGGCCGTTGAGCCGGTGACCGTGTTATCCCTGAAGGTGACATGGGAGACATGGGCCACCAGACCCTCGAGGACCGGGCCCTCGATGACACAACCGGAGACCACCGAGGGTGGTCTCGAGTCCGAGTTGACGATCTCGACACCTTGGGGCATCGATGCCCGCAACGAGGCGACATGACAGTCGGTGATCATCACCTCCGAGTCCTGGACGTGGATGCCGTGCCACAGGGCCTGTGTCACCCGGACCCCATCGAGCTCGACGTCCTCCGATCTCCTGACATCCACCCCGGAGCTCCCCCCTTCGATGGCAAGGGCACGGATGACCACGCCCGTGGTGTCCTTGATCGTCACCGCAGGCATGGCGTCGGGGGCGCTCACCACCACCCCATCTGCCCCGATCAGGGTGAGGGGTTTTTCGATGATGATCGGACCCTGGTATCTGCCGGGCTGCAGCTCGAGGACCGCCCCCGGCTCGGCACGGTAGATGGCCCCGGCGAGGTCGCTGCTCACCGCGGTGGCTCCCGAGCATGCCACCGCCGCCAGGGCGAGGCCTGCCAGGAGCCAGACCCTCACTTGACCGAGCCCCCCAGCAGACCTGCCTCGAAGTACTTCTGGAAGGCGAAGAAGATGACCAGGGGGAGGATCGCTGAGATGAACACCCCGGGTGAGATGATCCCGATGCCGCTGGTGAACTCGCCCAACCGATTGCGGAGGAAGAGTGTCATCGGCTCCTGGTCGCTGGCGAAGACCAGGGCCACCAACAGGTCGTTCCAGGTCCAGGTGAACTGGAAGATGGCGAGCGAGGCGAGGGCGGGAAAGCCGAGGGGGAGTATCACCTTGCGGAAGATGGTCCACTCCCCGGCCCCGTCGATGCGCGCCGCCTCGATCAGGCTCAGCGGGATCCCGGCGTAGTAGTTGCGCATCAGGAAGATGGCGAAGGGGAGCCCGAAGGCGGTGTGATAGAGCCAGATGGCAGGGAGGCCGCTGATGCCCAAGCCCCTGAATATGGCGAAGGCCGGGAGCAGGGCCATCTGGAGGGGGACCACCAGCATCCCGATCACGACCAGGAACAACGCATCGCGTCCCTTGAACGGCATCACCGCGAGGGCGTATCCGGCCATGGCGGCCAGCACTACCGGGATCAAGGTCGAGGGGATGGCAATAGCTGAGGTTGAGATCACGGCCTCGATCAGGTTCCGGTCGGTGAGGAGGCTCGAGTAGTTGGAAAAGGTGAACTGGGAGGGGTCGACCAGCGCCTGCCACCATCCCGATACCCCGTACAGCTCGGGCTGGCGGAAGCTGGTCACCAGCAGCCCGATGGTGGGCATCATCCAGAGCAGGGCCACCACGATGAGGACGAACTGGACCACGCCTCTCGAGAAGAACTTGACCAGCCGGCGAGTGACGGTGAGCTCCTCGACCATGTCTTCCACCGGGGGGGCGGATCGTGGGGCCAGCATCGTCATCGGCGGTCCTCGTCGAGCTTGAAACGGCGGATGTTGAGGAGCATCACCGGGAGGATGAGCACGAAGAGGAACACCGCGATCGCCGAGCCCAAACCCCGGTTGCCGAGACCGGTGAAGGCCGTGCGCCACATCTCGAGTGCGATCACATTGGCCTCGTCCTGGACCGACCCCGGTGCGATGCCGACGATCAAGTCGAACATCTTGAGGGCGTTGATGGTCAGTGCCACGAACACCACCCCGAGGACCGGCGTCAGCAATGGGAGGGTGATCCTCCGGAACACCTGGAACTCGGTTGCGCCGTCGACTCGGGCCGCCTCCTGAAGCTCACGTGGCAGGGCGGCGAGGCCTGATGCGATGACCAGCAGGGCGAACCCACCCCAGATCCAGATTCCGGCGACGATGGCGGCAATGGTGATCAGGGTCGGGCCAAGCCAGGAGATGCCACCCCAGCTCCCCTGGAACTCGGCAGGTGGGACCACAGCGCTGTAGGTGCCGGGGTCGAGCCCATCGATCGAGAACGCCCCGTCGTCCCCACTCCCGGCGCTGCCGACGATCGTCCCGGCGGAGTCGACCACCTGGACCGTCACAGCCGGTACCCCGAGCTCACCCTCCTCGACGACGCCTCGCTGGTTGTCGCCCGAACGGATGTCCCGCCACACCACCCCGCTGAGGGTGCCGGCGCCTGCGGCCACCGGGTCGGCGGCCTGGATCGTGCTCTCAGGCAGGTCTTCAGCCCGGATCCGCAACAGGCCCAGCCTGACCACACCGCCATCCGCTCCGATCTCGACCGTGGTGCTCAACCCGCCGTCACCGAGGATCACGTCGTCGGTCGACGGGGCTGTCCCCTGCAGGTTGCCAGGCGGGTTGATGATCGCCGCCGGGACGTTGAGCAGGGCGTTGATCGCCCCCCGACTCGGATCGGTCTCGTACATGATCCGCCAGATGATCCCCGAGGAGAGGATGGCGATGGCCGCCGGCATGAACAGGATGAGACGAAAGGCGGTCCTCCACCTCACCCGCTCGGAGAGAACCGCCAGCACCAGGCCGGTGGTGGTCACGAGGACCGGGAAGACGATCACCCAAATGAAGCTGTTGCGGATGGCGATGCGCATCCGCTCGAAGCGGAACATGTCGACGTAGTTCTGGAACCCGACGAAGTTGCGACCTGCCGAGTCGTAGAAACTGTCGTAGACGGTCCTGATCGCAGGCCACACCACCAATGCCAGAAGCACCAGCACGGCAGGTCCGAGAAACAGCAGCGCGACCCCGAACCGGGCCCCTCGTTGTTTGGTGGCTTCGACGCTGGTCACTCGCGCTCCCCGAGGTGTCGGTCGGGGGTGGTCCAGGCCACCCCCAACCGATCGGTTCACATCAGCCGCCGAAAGCGGCTGCCGCTTCCGCCTCGAGCTCGGTGAGGATGGCGTCGACGTCCCCCGGGTTCTCCAGCCAGTTCTGGAGCTGCCCCCAGATCCCGGCGCCGGCGGTGCCTCCAAGCGCCGCAGGCACCAGGTCGGAGAGGTCGAAGACGAACACCTCGGCATTGACCAGCCCTTCGGCGACCGCAGCCGACAACTCGTCGGGATAGGCCGAGAGGTCGAGGTTCTGGTTAGGCGAGGTGAACCCACCCGCCGCCGCCCAGCTCTCCACCGCCTCGGGTGTGGTCAGGTATTCGAGCAGGGCCATGGCGCCGGGGTTGTCGGTCAGTGCCACCGCCACGTCACCACCACCGAGCACGGCACCGGGCGACCCGTCGATGCTGGGGAAGGCGAACATGTCGAGGTCGGTGCCGACCACGGCCCCCACTTCCGTGTTGGCGATGCCGGCGATGTCACCGGGGCCCTCGATCATCACCGCCTCGTTGCTCCCGAACACTCTCACGATGGCATCGACGAACCCGACCTGGAGGGCGCCAGCTGTCCCCTGGTTGACGAAGTCCGGGTTCCCGATCAGCTCGCCCATGGTCTCCAACGCCGTCTTCACCGACGGGTCGGTCCATGGGATCTCGTGATTGGTGAGTTGGGCGTACAACTCGGGCCCTGCGGTGCGGACATAGACGTTCTCGAACCAGTCGGAGAGGGTCCAGCCGTCGGCCCCGGCCACTGAGATCGGGGTGAACCCGCCGTCGACCAACTCCTGGGAGACCGACACCCACTCGTCCCAGGTCTCGGGGAGTGTGATCCCCGAGGACTCGACAGCCGCCACGTCGTAGAACACCAACGACTTGTTCCCCGCCTTGAAGTAGACGCCATACGTGCTCCCGTCGACGGTGGCCAGATCGGTCCATACCTGGGCGAAGTTGGCGCCGAGACCGTCGAGCACCGCTTGGCTGACCGGCATCAGGGCGTCGCGGGACACCAGATCCCTGAGGAGGCCCGGTTGGGGAAGCACCGCCACATCGGGCGGGTCATCGTTCTCCACGCGGGTCCCGAGAATTGTGGGCAGGTCGTCCCCGAGACCGGTGTAGTTGACCTCGATGCCGGTTGCCGCGGTGAAACCTTCCAGCACCGCGATGAAGGCTTGGCCTTCGGGGTGATCGGCCCCGCGGACCCACACCACCTCCACCGCCTCCCCTGTGGGGGCAGTGGTCCCGGGGGCGTCAGTCCCCGGAGGCTCCGTCGTCTGTGGTTGGGTGGTCCCCACCGGTGTGGTGGTGTCGCCGGACCCGCTGGGAGAGCAGGCCGCGGCGACGAGGGCTAACAGCGATATCAGCGTCAGCCAACGCCAACGTCTCATTCTCATGGCATTGATTCCTTCCGTTGCGCATGGAGGCTTCGGAAAGCCCCGTGGCCAACCTACACAAGTAGCGGCCATGGTGTCGGGGCTACGGTTCCGGGGTGGCCCTGACCGCTCCGACCCTCCGCATGGCCGGCCGCGCCATCCCGGTCGACCTCCCCAGCGTCCGCGATCCCAGACTCCATGTGGCGGGGGTGATCATCGCCATCCACGTCCTGGGTCAACTGGGACTTGGCTTCGCCGTCTCCATTCCCCAGATCCTGGCCGCCATCCTCACCGCGGCCCTGATCGAGGTGATGATCACGCTCCGACAATCCGGAAGGCTGGTCTGGCCGGCGAGCGCCATGCTCACCGGGAGCGGCGTCGCCTTGATCTTCCGGGTGCTGGGCACCGAGCCCGGCGATCACTGGTCATTCGATGGCTGGCACCTGTTCGCCGTGGTCGCCGGGGGCTCCCTGGTCACCAAGTACCTGATCCGGCATCGGGGCTCACCGGTGTTCAATCCCTCCAACGTGGGCTTGGTGGCGGGATTCCTCATCCTTGGCAGCGACCGGGTCGAGCCCCTCGACTTCTGGTGGGGCCCGACGAGCCCTGCGCTGGTCCTCGCCCATCTGGTGATCATCGCCGGCGGGATCGCCATCACCCGCCGATTGGATCTCCTGGCCATGGCCGGCGCCTTCTGGCTGGCGCTGGTCGCCGGGTTGGGGGCTCTGGCCGCAACAGGCCAATGCATGACGGCGCGCTGGTCTTTCGAACCGGTCTGCGGCTCCCGTTTCTTCTGGGTGATCGCCACATCCCCCGAGGTCCTGGTGTTCCTGTTCTTCATGATCACCGATCCCAGGACCATCCCCGGGAGGCGATGGTCGCGGGTCTGGTTCGCGGTCGGTATCGCGGTGGCGTCGACCCTGCTCATCACACCTCAGACCACTGAGTTCGGAGCCAAGGTGGGGCTGTTGGGGGGTCTGGTCCTGATGACCGGTCTTCGCCCGCTCGTCACCTCCCTGTCCAAGCCCCGAGATCCGGCCGCAGCCAGCGACCGGGTGGGCGCCGCCCTCTCGCCGGTCCTGGCGGCCGCGATGGCTATCGCGGTGTTTTTCGCCGGGTCGCCGGTTGGGGCCCCGGCGGCGCCCGTCACCACCGCCGTCCCCACAACGGTGGATGTCGAGGTCGACCTCAGCACCCTCCCCCAACCAAGCATTGACCCGGCGGTGGGCAGGATCGACCCCGATCTCGATCAAGCGGCCGCGTTGGATTTGGCGGGACGGCTGGCCCATGACCTAGCCGTCGAGGCCATGGCCTTCAGGGTCCGGGAGGCCGAGATGCTGACCGCCGCCGACTTCGGCCCACGGCTCAACGAGATGCAGCAGCGGCTCAGGATCGGTGTCGAATCGGAATCGATCCCGGTCTCGACCTACACCTTCGACAGCCTCCATCTGGTGGTCGCCCTCCCCCAGGGGCCACAGGGTGGAGCGGTCCGCGGGTTCGAGGGAGAGGGAACCGTCGAGACCATCACATACGACCTGGATGGCAATGAGACCGGGAGACGATCAGCCCCCTTCGCCCTCACGTTCTCCATGGAGAACCGGGGCGATCTCTGGCACATCCTCCACGTGGTCCCCACCCCGTAAGGGAAACCCAGGAAACCCCGCCGCGGCCCACGAGTCGTAGGCCTCCTCGTTGGGCACGTCCGACCCGCGGCTCTTGGCCATCTCCAGCCTGTGATGGAGGAGGTCGGAGTACCCCTGCGCCGGGTCGGCACCTCCCCACTCTGTGGAGATCCGCCTCACCATCGGCTCGAAGGAGTCGACCAGCCACCTGACTGCCCCCACCCGCTTTTCGGTCTCGGTGGTGGCCTCGAGCCGTGCCAGGAAGTAATGGAGGTCTCCAAGGATGATTCGGGCCTGGTTCTCCGAAGCCCTCAGCCCGGTCAGCTCCCGGAGACGCCCCGAGTTGAAGGTGCGGCCGCCCACACTGGCCTTGAGCCGCACCAGGTTCCCCCCCTCTACCGGCTCGATCACCACGTCGTCCACCGAGAATCCCAGGTCGTTGAGTCGGCCCAGCCGTTCCCTGATGCGGAATCCCTCGTCCGCGGTGATCACCAGCTCTTGGTTGAGCTCGGCCCATAGGCCTTGATATCGGAGGATCACGTCGTCGCCCAGCTCGAAGTCGGCCTGACTCAGATCGGTCCCGTTGGCCGCCGCCAGGTCGGCCATCTCACCGGCGAGGTTCTCCCGCATGATCTCGAGATCGTGTTGGCGCTGTCCGTCGCTCAACGACTGGTACACCGCCGAAGTCTCGGCATCGATCATCACCGCCTCGAGGGCACCGGCATCGAAGCGGTAGAGCAGGTTCGACAACGAGCAATCCCCCCAGAAGCACCCGGCGAGATGGAGCTCGACCAGGAGCCCGGCGATGGCGTCGAGCATCTGGCCACGCCGGGGGCCGAACCCGTCGCCGCTGACCAGGTTGCGGTACGGGAACGCGTGAGGAACGAACCCGGTGATCACCGCCGAGGCCTGCTCGCTCTGTGGATGGGCCCAGGGGCGGATCACCAGCGCCGCCGGGCGCGCCGACCTGGTGGTCCGCTCCTGGAGAGAGTCGAGCACCTGGTACTCACGCTCGCCGAGGCGCCGTGGCAGCTCCTTGATGGCGTAGACGCCTTCGCCATAGGCGACGAATCGAACCGGGTGCCGGTGGATCCCGGTGGGCATGTCGACCAGCCGGTGGTGCTGCCAATCATCGATCGGGTGCTCCCATGGCAGGTCGAGGAAGTCGGGCGCCCCCGGTTCGAGGACCAGGATGGGGACTGCCCCACCCCGTGGGGCCGGTTGATCGGAGCTCATCCAGGTCAAGGCTACGTGCGGCCGGGTGGCGTCAGGGGCGACTCGAGCGGGGGGACACCCGGCTCGAGACCGGCCGGCAACCAGATGACCATCGTGGTTCCCCCGTCGGCGGGCCTGAACGCGGCCAGGGACCCGCCGTGGCCTTCGGCGACGGCCGACACTATGGAGAGGCCCAGACCGACGGCCGTGGTGATCTCCTCCTCCAACCCCGGGCCCTGGTCGCCCACCGCAATCCACCCCCACTCTCCGACAGCCCCGCATCCCAGGGTGATCGTGGATCCCGATGGCGCAGCCTTGTACGCGTTCTCGACCAGGTTGGAGAGGGCCCGGTCGAGTGACACCTCGACGCCCTGGACCATGATCGGCGAGGTGGCTGCATCGATCCTCACCTGTTTGGCGGCGGCGATCGGTTGATACTCCTCGGCCTTGTGCCGCACCAGGCCCTCCAGGTCGACCTGGACCGCCCGGGCCCTCCCGGTCTGGAGCCGGGCCGCCGAGAGCAGATCGTCGATCATTTTCGACATCTTCTCGGCGTTACGTTTGATTATCCCCCCGGCGCGTTGCCACTCTTCGACGGTGGCCGTTTGGTCATCGGAGACCAACTCCACATTGGAGCGGATGACGGTGAGCGGAGTCCTCAGGTCGTGGCTGGTGTCCGCCAGGAACTGGCGTTGGCTGGCGAATGCCCGGTCGAGGCGATCCAGCATTGCGTCGAAGGTGTCGGCGAGTCGCTTCATCTCGTCGTCGGGCCCGGTCAGGGCAATACGCCGGCTCAGATCGGAGGCCTGGATGTCCCTGGCAACCCTGGTGATCTCCTCGACCGGCCTGAGAACCCGGCCCGACATCACCCAGCCCACCACCAGGCTGAGCAGGAACAGGGCCACCAGGGCTATCACCGTGAACTTGGCCACCTCGTTGAGGACGATCTCGTTGAAGATCGACTCGATCGCCCGGACCTCCACCTCGGCGAGCCGGGGAAGGAAAACCACCTCGCCGCTCTCCAGGACCACCTCCTGTTGGGTGAGGAGGCGGGTTGTCATGGTCTGTTCCCTGAGCTGGCTCTGGATCGCCAGAAAGACCAGCCCGAGCAAGGCTCCGCCCAGCCCGAACACCACCGCCGAGTACTGGACCGACAGCCGGAACCGGATCGAGCGCCAGTTGGGCATCTAATCCTCCAGGCGATAGCCGCGGCCGGGGACGGTGACGATGACGGGTGGTTGGCCCAGCTTCTTTCGGAGATTGCTCACTGTCACCCGGACCACGTTGGTCATCGGGTCGGTCATCTCGTCCCAGACGTGCTCCAGCAGGTGCTCCTGGCTCAACACCTTGCCGGCGTTGGCCATGAAGTAATGGAGCAAGGCGAACTCCTTGGCGGTGAGGTCGATGCGAGCACCGTCCTTCGTCACGGTGAACCGGGCGTGGTCCAGGGTCAGGCCCCCCACCACCAGCACCGGGTCGGCGTCCGCCTCCCGCCGGAGCAGCGCCCGCACCCGGGCCGACAGCTCGGCCAAGGCGAACGGCTTGACCAGATAGTCGTCGGCGCCCGAGTCGAGGCCGGCCACGCGATCTTCGACGTCGTCACGAGCCGTCAGCATGAGAATCCGAGGCCGGGTTCCCTCCAGCGTGGGCTGGGCCCCCGACACCAGATCCTGACACAGCTTTAGACCCGATCCATCGGGGAGGTTCCAGTCGAGCACACCGAGGTCATATCCCGTCGATCTGAATTTAAGGTCAGCCTCGGCCACGGTAAGGGCGATGTCGACGGCGTGGCCATCCCGGCGGAGGCCCCGAGCGATGACATCGGCCAGATCGGGCTCGTCTTCGACTACCAGAAGGCGCACGGTCAGAGAAGTTAAGTGCCGCCGGCTAACGAGCGGGTAAACCCCGCCGGTGGGACCCGCGGAGAATTGCCGAGATTCCGCTCAAACTGAGGGCAACCTTTTGCCGATAGTGAGGGTCGGAGTTATCGACATGGTTGTCTCTTTCATCACCCAGGACACCGACGGGTTCCACACCTATACCGGGCACGTGGTCAGTCGCGGCCCGACCACCATCGTCGTCCTCCTCACCGAGCCGTTCAGTCGAGCCGGCCGATCAGTGCAATTCCCGATCTCGGCGGTGGTCCAGGAGAAGGTCATCTCGGCCTGATTCGAGGGATTCACGTGCGGGACGCCACAAGACGGATAGCCTGACCGCATGTTTCTGGACGCATCGACCCTGCAGGCGCTGGCCATCGTCGGCGCAGTGGGGGCCATAGCCGGCCTCATAGGCGGATTCGCCGCCTCGGCTGACAATCTCATCGGCACCATCCTCATGGGCGTCATCGGAGGCGTTTCACTCGCCGCCATCCTTCGAATAGCCAACGCTCCATCGATCTACGCGACCGGGGACGATTACTCCCTGGTTTGGGGGGCGCTCGGTGGGCTGGTCCTCGGTTACGTGGTCGGTCGCAGCAACGTCTAGGACAGCACCCTTTCTTCTCGTCGCGCTCCTGGTCGCCTGCAACCAACCGGCGGTCGAGCCGACCACCGCTACGGTTCCGACCACTACCACCACGGATGCGGTGACGACGACCACCCTTGCTCCCACCACAACCAGCTTGGCGGTGACCACCACTCGCCAGACCACGACCACCACCAGCCCCCCTTCCCCAGAGTTCACCGTCGTCATCACCGGTGTCGACCAGCCGGCGCTGGCTCACTCCTGGCACGAGGGATGCCCGGTGGGCACCGAAGACCTGGCGATGATCACCATGCCCTACTGGGGCTTCGATGATCGGAGCCATCAAGGCAGGATGGTGGTGCATCGCTCGAGAACTAATGAGATGGTGGAGGTCTTCGGGGGGCTCTATCGGGCGAGGTACCCGATCCAGAGCATGATCCCCATCGGTGACCTAACGGTCGGCGCCGAGGATCAGCCGGGGTACTCGAACACGTCCGGCTTTCACTGCCGGTTCGTCGCCGGGACCACCCGCTGGTCTCAACACGCCTTCGGGGCTGCGGTCGACCTGAACCCGTTCATCAACCCTCTGATCGATGGCGATTACATCTGGCCGGTCGGGGCCGAGCGCTACGCCGATCGCACCCTGGGCGAGCCGGGAATGATCACATCTGGCGATGCGGTGGTCGGCGCCTTCGCCTCGGTCGGATGGGGATGGGGCGGTAACTTCAACTCGTTCAAGGACTACCACCACTTCTCCTCGACGGGGACCTGACATTCCCCGTGACGAGGAAATGGTGCGTACTCAGTACTTGGAACTGAGAACGCGTTTCCAGGTACCAAATACCAAATACGAAATACCAAGTACCCACCCCCGAAGGGGGTGCCGTTGGCCGACGGCTCCGGCGGCAGCCGGTGTTTCCTCCCCGGCGAAGCCATGCCACCGTTCCACGGTGGCCGAACTCAGGGCGCCAGACCCCGCTCAGCGGTGGCGGAAACCCTGGGTTGGCGCCGGGATGAAGGGG
>JBBDML010000018.1:133624-193803 GCA_040878345.1 Acidimicrobiia bacterium
GCCAGACCCCGCTCAGCGGTGGCGGAAACCCTGGGTTGGCGCCGGGATGAAGGGGCCTCGTGGAACTCAGGGCGCCAGACCCCGCTCAGCGGTGGCGGAAACCCTGGGTTGGCGCCGGGATGAAGGGGATTAGCCGACGGCCCCGGCGGCGGCCATGTTGAGCTCGATGAGACGGTTCATCTCTACCGCATACTCCATCGGGAGCTCTTTCACGATCGGCTCGATGAACCCGGCCACCACCATCGATGTCGCCTGGTCTTCGGTGAGGCCGCGGGACATCAGGTAGAAGAGCTGCTCCTCACCTACCTTTGAGACCGTGGCCTCGTGCCCGATCTCGGCGTCGTTCTCCTCGATCTCCATCGATGGGTAGGTGTCGGAGCGGCTGTTCTCGTCGAGGATCAGGGCGTCGCAGCGGACGAAGCTCCGGGCTCGCTCGGCTCCGGGCTCGACCCGCACCAGGCCGCGATAGCCCGCCCGTCCCCCGCCCTTCGAAATCGACTTGGAGACGATGGTCGAGGTGGTGTCGGGGGCGACGTGGACGATCTTTGCGCCGGCGTCTTGATGCTGGCCCTCCCCGGCGAAGGCGATCGAGAGCACCTCGCCGTGGGCGCCAGGCTCCATCAGCCACACCGCCGGGTACTTCATGGTGAGCCGGCTCCCCAGATTCCCGTCGACCCACTCCATCGTGGCGTTGCGATAGGCAGCGGCACGCTTGGTCACCAGGTTGAACACGTTGTTCGACCAGTTCTGGATGGTGGTGTATCGACAGCGGCCACCCTCCTTGACGATGATCTCGACCACCGCGGCGTGGAGGGAGTCGGTGGTGTAGACCGGCGCCGAGCACCCCTCGACATAGTGAACGTACGCACCCTCGTCGACGATGATGAGGGTCCGCTCGAATTGGCCCATGTTCTCGGAGTTGATTCGGAAGTAGGCCTGGAGGGGCTGGTCGACATGAACCCCGGGTGGGACGTAGATGAACGAGCCACCGGACCACACCGCCGAGTTGAGGGCGGCAAACTTGTTGTCGTTGGGCGGGATGATCGTGCCGAAGTACTCCTTGACGATCTCGGGGTATTCGCGGACCGCGGTGTCCATGTCCGTGAAGAGGACTCCCAGCTTCTCGAGGTCCTCCCGATTTCGGTGATAGACCACCTCGGACTCGTACTGGGCAGTCACTCCTGCCAGGTACTTGCGCTCCGCCTGAGGGATCCCCAGCTTCTCGTAGGTCTCCTTGATCGACTCGGGGACCATGTCCCAGTCCTTCTGCTGCTCCCCTTGAGGCTTGACGTAGTAGTAAATGTTGTCGAAGTCGATGGTGTTGAGCAGGCCGCCACCGCCCCATTGGGGGATGGGCTTGGCGAGGAATCGCTTGTAGGCCTTGAGTCTGAAGTCGAGCATCCATTGTGGCTCGCCCTTCATGGTCGACATGTCGCGGATGACGTTCTCGTCCAGCCCCTTCCGGGGCTCGAACGCCAGCTCCACCTCGTCATGCCAACCGAGCTGGTATCCGCCTAGATCGATATCGACTGTGGCCATCTTTGAATCACCTCTGAAGGAGTTCGCCCCTGATTCAACCGACGCGAAAGGGGGCGAATTTCCACTATCGCCATAGGAGGATTGTAGTCGCCCGCCCTGGATGGGGAAACCGTCTCGAGATTCGCCTTGGCCGGGTCGAACTCTCAGCCGAAACTAGTGTCGAGCCGGTGCCAGTAATAGTCGTCGGCGCCGATACCACGGCCGGGGAGGCCATCGTCGGCGCACTCCTCCAGCCCGGTCGTGAGGTGCGCGCCTTCGTCTCCGACGAGATGGCGGCCGCCGGGCTCAGACAGCGAGGAGTCAAGGTGGCCCTCGGCGACGTCTCAGACGAGAGCCATGTGGAGGCGGCATCGACCAGGTGCTTCTCGGCGGTCCTGATCGCCGAAGCCGCCGACGACGGGAGGGAGAGGTCTTTCGCCGCCACCGCCCGGGAAGTGGAGGAAGGCTGGGCCCGCGCCATCAGCGCCTCCAGGGTGAAGAGGGCGATCTGGGTTTCCTCACTCCCCCCTCCGGCTGACGGGGCAGATGAATCGGCCCTTGTCGATCCCGGCGACCCGAATCTGGTGTCCCGGGTGATTGCCCTCGACGACGCTCAGACCCTGTAGTTGCCCTCCTCGACCGGCGGGTCGGCCAGGTCCTCCAGCATCTGGTTCACAGACCGCTGGCGATCCATGGCCTCCACCAGGGCGTGATAGGGGTTGATGGGGATTCCGTCGTAGTGGAGCTCGAAGTGGGTGTGCGAGCCGGCCGTCTCGGCATTGCCCGAGTCTCCGACCCACCCGATCAGTTGCCCGGCAGCGACCGTCGCCCCTTCGAAGACACCCGGGGCGACGGTGAGGTGCCACGGAGCATCTCCGTCATCGCTGCCAGGGTGGTCGTTGTTGAGGTGGATATAGTAGGTCTCCCACCCGGAGGCGTGCTCGATTATCAGGTAACGGCCGGCGCGGGTGCTGGTGCTGAGCTTGATTACTCGACCATCGGCAGCTGCGTAGACCTCGGTCATCTTCGGAGCCATCAGGTCGTTCCCGTCGTGTCTCCGGCCCCCGGACCTGCTGGCCCGCCAGTCGTCGTGGAGAGTGGTGGGAGCGACCTCCTGGGGGAAGACGATCTCGAATGGCGGCTCCTCGTGGGCTTGTGCCGGGAGATGGCGGTACGGGGCGATCACCATCGTGATGACCGAGATGATCACGAGCATGGACCTGGGCAGCATCGAGCCTCCATGGATGAGAGGAATGGGACGAGCCTGGTGTCCCCTTGTGAAGCCGGGAAGGCTAGGGAGGCTGCGCCGCTAAGCACGACCGGCGCCAGGATCAGATGGGCTCTGGCGGTGATTCGGGTCGGGAGCGGACCGTGAATCTGAGCCGCGACACGGGCTCGTCATCCACGGAGATGACAAATGAGTAGGGCCCCTCACTCTGGAACATGAGGTTGTTGAAGGTGAAGGATCGGATCAGGCCGAAGTCCGTCGCGTTCGGCGGGTGTTGGGCGGTCCCCGGGAGCCTGATGTCGTGGGCCAGGGGCCTTGGGAGCAGGGGGCCGCCATCCGCGTCCTGGAGCTCGACCGAGAGCTTGATCTGGTCGCCGGCCCATGAGACCGGGACCCGCAGCCTGAGGCCTATGGCCAGACTGGGGTGTCGGGCCGGGAATCGTTGGACCCAGAGGGTGTCCCACCCGCCTCCGAGGATGAAGAGCTTGCCTCGGACCGCCTGGACCGCATCGGCGAGCAAGGCCACATCGACACCGGGGCCAAGTGTGTCGCGGGGACCAACCACCGGGCCGAGCCTACCGGCACCGGATTAACCGCAGAGACCGTATTTGGATATCGTTGCCCGCCAGGAGGTCCCATGTCCGACCCGATCAAGATCGCTCCGGCCGAAGGCAAGCTCGGTGTCCTCACCCCCGGGATGGGTGCCGTTGCCACCACCTTCATCTCGGGCGTTCTCGCCGCCCGCAGAGGCTATGCGCAGCCGATCGGATCGTTGACCCAGACCGGGCACATCCGCCTGGGCAAGCGGACCGAATCTCGCAACCCGCTGATCAAGGACTTCGTTCCTCTGGCCGGCCTCGCCGATCTGGAGTTCGGAGGATGGGACCCATACTCCGACGATGCCTATGCCGCTGCCATGAAGGCCGGCGTCCTCGAGGCCCGGCATATCGAAGGGATTGGCGATGAGCTACGGGCGGTCAAGCCGATGCAGGCGGTTTTCTCCCGGAGATGGGTCAAGAACCTGCCCGGTGTCGATCACGTGAAGGAGTCGGGCACCCACATGGACCACGCCGAGGCCCTGATGACCGACATCGACCGGTTCCGATCCGAGAAGGAGGTCGACCGTCTGGTTGCGGTGTGGTGCGGGTCCACCGAGGCTTACGAGGAGCCTTCCTCGGTGCATCTGGACCTCGACAGCTTCGAGCAGGGCCTGAAGGGCAACGACCCGGCGATTGCCCCGTCTCAGATCTACGCATATGCCTGTCTCAAGATGGGGGTCCCCTTCGCCAACGGGGCGCCCAACCTGAGTGTCGACACACCGGCCATGGTGGAGCTGGCCTCCCAGGAGCGTGTACCCATCTCCGGCAAGGACTTCAAGACCGGCCAGACCCTGATGAAGACCATGATCGCCCCCGGGCTCAAGGCGCGGATGCTCGGCATCAGCGGCTGGTTCTCCACCAACATCCTGGGCAATCGAGACGGGGAGGTGCTCGATGACCCCGACAGCTTTCGGTCGAAGGAAGTGTCAAAGCTCGGAGTCCTCGAGCACATCCTCCAACCCGACCTCTATCCCGACCTCTACGGCGACCTCTATCACAAGGTCCGGATCAACTACTACCCGCCGAAGGGGGATGACAAGGAGAGCTGGGACAACATCGACATCTTCGGGTGGCTGGGCTACCCGATGCAGATCAAGATCGACTTCCAATGCAAGGACTCGATCCTGGCGGCTCCGATCGTCCTCGACCTCGCGCTCTTCATGGACCTGGCGGCACGCGCTGGGAGGACCGGGATCCAAGAATGGCTCTCCTTCTATTTCAAGAGCCCACAGACCGCCCCCGGCCTGACACCCGAGAACGACCTGTTCGTCCAGCTCTCCAAGCTCAACAACAACCTCCGCGACATGATGGGCGAAGACTTGATCACCCATCTCGGCACCGAGTACTACGGCGCCGGCTGAGCCGGGGAGCTCGATATGGAGGACCTGGTCGTCGGTGACCTGATCATCCCCGCCGACGACCTCGAGGAGCGCTTCGACACCAGCGGAGGGCCCGGCGGTCAGCACGCCAACCGGAGCAACACCGCGGTCACCCTTCGCTTCGACATCGCCGGGTCTTCACTCCCCGAAGAGGTGCGGGCCCGCCTCATTGCCCGGCTTGGGGAGATGGTCGAGGTTCGTGCCAGCGAGTCGCGGTCGCAGGCTCGTAATCGCGAGACAGCCAGGATGCGCTTGGAGCAGCGAATCGCCAAGGCGATGAGGGTGCCCAAGCGACGAAAGCGAACCAGACCGACCCGACGCTCACGCGAGGAGCGGTTGGCCGCAAAGCGAGCCCGCTCCCAGCTCAAGAGGTCGCGTCGCCCCCCGAAGGACCACGACTAACTGGGTGACTCTCCCGACAGTGGCCCTCCACCAGAACCCAGGGTTCCCACCACCGCTGAGCGAAGTCCTGAACCCTGGGTTCGGCAGACGCTGCACAGGGGGGTTCAGCAACCATATCCGGTCTGGCATGCTCAGGGCCATGGGCATCCCCCAACCGATCATCGAGAAGGCGGCCAAGCAGGGCGGCTACATCACCAGGGCGCAGCTCCTGGAGCTGGGGCTGTCGGCCAGCGCCATCGACCGCAGAGTCAGCGGCGGTGACTTCATGGTGGCCAGCTCGGCGCTCTACCGGGTGATCCCGTCGACCGACCACGTCGACCTGATCCGGGGCGCCCTGCTAGCCCTGCCCCGGGCCGTGGCCTCGAACCAGTCGGCGGCGCACCTGTTGGGCTTCCCCCGACTACCCACGCTGGAACCGACGGTCACCGTCCCCAGCCACACCACCCACGTTTTCCAAATGGTCACCGTGCGCCGCAGCGACGACCTCGAGCCGGCGCATCTCACCTCAGTCGACGGCGTGCGCGTCACCAACGTCGCCCGAACCGTGTTCGACATCGCCGGTGTGCTCGGGTTCGGCGAGTTCGAGGCGATCACCGAAGCACTCATACTCGCCGGACGATTGGAGATGCGTCACCTCACTGGGATCACCAACCAGCTGGCGCGGCGAGGCAAGAGGGGGGCGGCTGCCGCGCATCTATTCGTCGATCTGCGATCCGGAAAGGATCCCGGAGCCACCACCCTGGAACGAAGGGGACGGGCGACGATGGCCGCCGGCGGATTGCCGCCACCGATCGCCCAATACTCGCTCCCCTGGGACGCGGCTCGCCGGTTCGACGATGCCTACCCGGATGCCCGGCTCGCCCTCGAGTGGGACTCTCGGTCCTGGCACGCACAGAGAGCGGCGATGTCGGCCGACCGCAAGCGCGACCGTGAGGCCGCCACCTTTGGATGGTTGGTGATCCGGTTCACTTGGCAGGACATCACGGAAAACCCCCGGGAAGTGGCCGCAACCGTGGCTTCCCTTTTGGAACGCCGCCTCCTCCCGTACAAAACCCAGGGTTCCAGCCACCGCTGAGCGACGTCCGGAACCCTGGGTTCACCCATCCCTAGTCTCATCCCCATGGAGATGACCCCCGAGCGTTGGAGCTTCCTCAGCCGTTACGCGGCCGAGGTGTTCGGTGACCCCGACCACCAGCTCGCCACTCTGATGGATCGGGCCGTCCAAGCCGGGCTTCCTCGCATCGCGGTCAGCCCCGATGTGGGCCGCCTCCTCAAGATCCTCGCCTCCCTGACGCCGGGCCGGCTCGCCCTCGAGTTGGGGACCCTGGGCGGTTATTCGGGGATATGGATCGCCCGGGGCCTGGCTGGGGATGGGAGGCTGATCACCATCGAGTACGACGACCTCCACGCCGACTTCGCCGAGGCCGAGTTCGCCACCGCCGGACTCTCCGACAGGGTCGAGGTGGTGAGGGGGGCCGCCCTCGAAGTGCTCCCCGGCCTGGCCCGGCATCTTGGCCCCTCCAGCATCGACTTCGTCTTTCTCGACGCGATCAAGAGCGAATACCTCGATTATCTGCGGGCGGTCAAGCCCCTCCTCGCCCGTGGCGGGCTCATCGTCGCCGACAACGTCTACGGCACGGGTCAGGGGTGGATTGACCAGGGCTACGGGACCGACGCCTTCAATCGTGCCCTGGCCGCCGACCCCGACTTCGAGGTGACCGCGACCCCTATGCGTGAGGGAGTGTTGATCGCCCGCCTCTGTTGAGCGGCGGAATTGGGAGGGCGGGGCCCGGGTTTACCATCATCCGTCCTTGAGCGCCATCACCAGCCCCACGAGCACCGTCGACTACAGCCGCAAGTGGCTGGTGATGATCGCAGTGGTGGCCGGTGTAATCCTCGCCACCATCGACGGCTCGATCGTGAACGTGGCCATGCCCACCCTGGTCGAGAGTCTTGACACCAGCTTCAGCGTGATCCAATGGGTTTCGCTGGCCTATCTGCTGACCATCGCCACCCTCACCCTGGGGATGGGTCGGCTGGGAGACGTGATCGGGAAGAGGACCCTCTATGCCATCGGGTTCGGTGTCTTCACCGTCGCCTCTGCCCTATGTGGCCTCGCCCCCAGTGTCGAATGGCTGATCGCCTTCCGGGTGGTGCAGGCCCTGGGCTCGGTGCTGGTGTTGGCGCTGGGATCGGCCATCCTGGTCGAGGCCTTCCCACCAAACGAACGGGGCAAGGCCCTCGGGTGGGTGGGCACCGCGGTGTCGCTCGGCATCATCACCGGCCCGGTTGTCGGAGGATTGATCATCTCCGGTTTCGGATGGAGGCCCATCTTCCTGGTCAATATCCCGGTTGGGATCGTCGGCACCTGGCTCGCCATCCGCTACGTGCCGAAGAAGGGCCCGGTCCCCGGTCAGAGTTTCGACGTGCCGGGCACCATTCTGATGAGCACGGCGCTGTTCTCCCTGTCCCTCTCCCTCACCCTCGGCCAGGACATGGGATACGGGTCGACTCCGATCCTGATCGGTTTCGCGGTGGCGGCGATTGCAGCCGTTGCCTTCGTCGTCGCCGAGCTTCGGGCCGAGTCTCCGATGCTCCAACTCCGGCTGTTCCGTAACCCGGTCCTGACGGTGAGCGTGGCCTCTGGATACCTCGCATTCGTCTGTCTCTCCGCGACCTTCCTGCTCATGCCCTTCTACATGCAGGGCGTGTTGGGCTATGAGGTCGGGTTCATCGGTCTGCTGCTGGGGGCGGCGCCCTTGGCAATGGGCGTCGTCTCTCCCCTCTCAGGGAGCCTATCCGACAAGGTCGGGATCCGTCGCCTCACCCTGATCGGTTTGATGTTGATCGCTGCCGCCTATCTGGTCCTCCTCACCTTCGACACCCAGACCACTCCGCTCGGCTACCTGCTCCATGCGCTGCCTCTCGGGATCGGCGTCGGCCTGTTCCAGTCACCCAACAACAGCGCCATCATGGGCTCGGTCCCTCCCGAGTACATGGGGGTGGGAGGCGGCCTCCTCACCATCACCAGGCTGTTCGGGAGCATCTCAGGGGTTGCACTGCTCGGCTCGATCTGGGCAGCCAGCGTCGCTTCGGCGGCGGGGGGCGAGCTTCCCCCCGGAGGGGCGTCCACCGCCGATCCGATAGCTCAGGTGTCAGGGCTCCACACTACGTTCACCGTGGCTGCGGTGATCATGGCCGTAGCCCTTGTGATCGGGGTCTGGGGCTTCCGAAACGAGCGTCTGACCAGGGCCGCCGCCGGGTCAGAACCGTTCCCTGCCGAGGCTTAGGTCGATCGCCCGCTGCCGATCGGGCTTTCCCAGAACGGTCTTCGGGATCTCCCCGACCCGGGCCCATCTCTTGGGGACCATGTGACCCGGGAGTCTCGCCCGCAGCCAGGCGCTGAGATCCTCGGACGAGGCATCCCCGGTGTGGAGACAGGCAAGGGCCAAACCCCACTCGGGGTCGGGCACGCCGAACACCAATATCTCGCCGGCGTCTGGGTGTTGGGCCAACTCGATCTCGACCAGCCCGGGGTCGACGTTCTCCCCACCGGAAACCACCACTGTGTCCGCCCTGCCCAACACCCTGAGGGCCCCCTCTTCGTCGATCACACCGAGGTCATTGGTGACCAACCAGCGGTCATCCCGGTCGGGCTCGCCGAGGTAACCGGGAGAGACCTGGCCGCCGGCAACGGCGATCCGCCCATCGGGCTCGATACGAAGCTCCACACCCGGAATAGGGTGGACCTTGCGCTCCGGTGGTGAGCCGGGGCGTAGGGTCGCAACCTGTCCGAAGGTCTCGGTCATCCCGTAGCTGGGCAATGCCGGGATCCCGGCCGCAATCGCCCGTTCCAGGAGGCCATCCGGCATGGGCCCACCGCCGATCAGCACCGCCTTGAGCCTGTGGTAGGGGCCGGGGTCATGGTCGAGGACCCGGGTCAACATGGTGGCCACCACCGAGACCATGCTCACCCCGACCTTCATTGCCTCGACCAACGCAGCCGGGTCGAACCCGTCCAAGAGTCGCACCGCCCCTCCGGCGTGGGCCGACCTCACCAGGATCGAGAGGCCCGCCACGTGATGTAGCGGCAGGGCGAGCAGCCAGGTGTCATCGGGCCCGTGAGCCAAGTGTCGTTCGGAGCCGGTGGAGGCTGCCTCCAGATTGGCCATGGTGAGACGGACTCCCCTGGGTTCCCCGGTCGACCCGGAGGTGAAGACCACCAGCTCTGTTCCCTCGGCTTCGCCCAGTGAAACGTGGGAGTCGACCCGCCCCATGACGATGGCGCCGCCACCGGAGATCCCGGCGAGGAGATCGAACACGGATGGTGGGTCGAGCCGGGGACGGAGGATCGACGGTTCCCGGGTCACCCGTTGCTCGACCTCGGTCAGCGTCTCCGCATAGGTCCAGAGCCGATTTGAGGTCACCAGGAAGGGAGCGGACCCGGGGTGGCGTCGGAGCCATTCGATCACGGGTCGATTGTGGCCCTTATCCTGCGCCTTCGTGGTATCAGCGATCTTCGACGAGACAGCATGGGACCCGGTCCCTGGATTCGACCTGACCGACATCACCTACCACCGGGCACGGGGTGCCGGCGTGGTCCGAGTCGCCTTCGACCGCCCGGAGGTCCGCAATGCCTTCAGACCCCACACCGTCGACGAGCTCTACGCAGTCCTCGACCATGCCCGCCAAACCACCAACGTCGGGTGTGTCCTCCTCACCGGCAATGGCCCTTCACCCAAGGACGGAGGCTGGGCCTTCTGCTCCGGAGGGGACCAGCGGATCCGGGGCAAGGACGGCTATCAATATGGCGATGAGGGCGAGGTCGAGCCGGGACGCGTGGGGAGGCTCCACATCCTCGAGGTGCAACGTCTGATCCGCTTCATGCCCAAAGTGGTGATCGCGGTGGTGCCGGGGTGGGCCGTTGGCGGGGGCCACAGCCTCCACGTCGTCTGCGACCTGACGATCGCCTCCGAGGAGCATGCCCGGTTCAAGCAGACCGATGCAGATGTGGCTTCCTTTGACGCCGGTTACGGCTCCGCCTATCTGGCGAGACAGGTAGGACAGAAGAAGGCGAGGGAGATCTTCTTCCTCGGGCGCGAGTACACCGCACGCCAGGCCGAGGCCATGGGCATGGTCAATGCGGTGGCACCTCACGGCGATCTCGAGGCGGTAGCCCTCGATTGGGCGAGGGAGGTCTGCGCCAAGAGCCCGATGTCACAGCGGATGCTCAAGTTCGCCTTCAACATGATCGACGACGGCCTGGTCGGCCAACAGATCTTCGCCGGCGAGGCCACCCGACTCGGCTACATGACCGACGAGGCTCAGGAAGGCCGCGAGTCGTTCCTGGAGAAGCGTGACGCTGACTTCACCAGGTTCCCCTGGCACTTCTGAGCCGATGACCCGGTTCCGGTACTGGAAGACTGCCGCCCGGCTCCACACCCTCCCGGCCGCAGTGGTTCCGGTGCTGGTCGGCGGCGGGTTGGCATACGGGGACGAGGTGTTCCGCTGGGATGCCTTCGTCTGGGCGTTGATCGGCGCCCTCTCCATCCAGATCTCCGCGAACTTCGCCAACGATGCCTCGGATGCCCATCGGGGAGCCGACACCGCCGATCGCCTGGGCCCGCCTCGGATGGTGGCGCTCGGAGTGATCCGGCCGTCGCGGATGTGGGCAGCCACCTGGGCAGCCATCGCCATCGCTGCCATCGCGGGAGTCGCCCTGACACTCATCGCCGGCCCCTGGGTGCTGGTGATAGGAGCGGCCGCGGTGCTGGCGATGCTCGGCTATGTGGGGGGTCCCATCCCATACGGGTATCGGGGGCTGGGAGAGGTCTTCGTCTTCGTCTTCTTCGGGTTGGTGGCCACCGCCGGCTCGCGGTTCGTCCACGACGGGAATACCCCCCGATCGGCATGGTTGCTGGCGGTGCCGGTAGGGCTTCTGGTCACCGCCATTCTGGTGGTCAACAACCTCAGAGACATCGGCACCGACGAGGTCGCCGGGAAGCGGACACTTGCGGTGGTCATGGGCGCCGCCCCCACACGACGGCTGTTCACCATCCTGGTCTATGGCGCCTACCTGGTGATCGCGGCTTTGGCCATTGCCGCCCTCACCCCCAGGGCCACGGCACTGGCGGTGCTGGTGGCGCCGATTGCCGCCGCCCCGGTGCGGATGGTCAACTCGGGAGCGGAGGGCGCAGACCTGATCGGGGCGCTGACGCTGACTGCCCGAGCCCATCTCTGGACCGGGGTGATGCTGACGATCGGCGCCGTGGTCACGCTCTGAGTGGACTGCTCCGCCCTGGCCGTGGCTATCGCTGAGGGTCACCGCGGCGGACCTGTAGCTGTGACCCGACCACCATCGCAGCCGCCAACAGCACGAGGTTCTTGACCACGAACTCACCCTCAACGGTGAGCTTCAGCGGATTCCCATCCTGGAAGGCGACCTCGGGGTGGAGCAGGAACACCAGGAAAGTCCCGATGAGCTGCACCGAGAGGACCGCTAGCACCAGACGCAACCCCAGGTTGACCATCAGCCCGACCCCAACCAGCAACTCGACCCCACCCAGGGCGGGCACGAACCAGTCGGGGTCGACCCAGTACACAGTGGAGGCCACCAGGTCGACCACCGGTGAGACACCAAGCACTTTAAGGGCCCCGAACCAGATGAAGACCACGGCCAGGGATACCCGAAGCGCAGGAACGCCCCAACGATGGAGGAATGGGAGCAGGACTCGATCGGCGCGTTGGATGATGGTCCCCACCCCATCAATCCTCGTCGCCTGCGAGTGCTGATCCAAAGTGAGGACGAGCTGGTGTCGCCAGGAACCGGCGACAATACCAGAGCGTCAAAAGTCACATGAGAAGACTCGGTCTGCTGACAACGCTCGTCTTGATCGCCACCGCCTGTCTGGGCAGCGATTTCACCGACAGCCTGGAGGGGCAGTGGATCCTGGAATCCGGAACCAGTGACGGCCAGGCGATCACGATGCTCGACTCCCATCCAATCACCCTGAGACTCGAGGGGAGCCGGATCAGCGGCACCGCAGCCTGCAACTCCTATGCCGGCAACTATCGAGTGGCCTCCAATGGGAACTTCCAGGTGATCGAAGGGGTGGCCGTCACCGAGATGGCCTGCTCCCCGGAAGAGGCGATGGAGTCGGAGGCCCAATACCTTGCCGCACTGGTCGCCGTCGACAAGGTGGTGCTCACCGATGGGACCTTGACACTCACCGGCGGGGGGCACGAGTTGGTGTTCTCGGTGGACGAGGACGCACCGTCCCTCGGAGCCGGCACCAGCGACGAGGCCGACACCCCGGTCAGCAATGTCGACTGGTTCGGGTCCGAGACCTACGGTGACTGGGTCCTGGCGTCGGGAACCGTCGATGGCCGGGCCATCCCGATGGTCGGGTCCAACCCAATCACCCTCACCGTCAGCGCCCAGGGCTTTGGCGGCACCGTGTGCAATGAGTACGGGTTCGCCCTGCCCCTGCCCGAAGACGGGTCATTCCCCCCGATCGTCTCGACGATGATGCTGTGCCAGCCACAAACGATCATGGACTCGGAGTCGGCCTACCTGGGCGCTCTGCAGCGCTTCCAGAGCGCATCTGTGGTCGAAGGTCGGCTGATGATCGAGGGCGACGGGGTCGAGTTGATCTACGACCCCGCCTGAGGGGCTGAGTAGACCGGCATCGGGGACGGGCGTAACCTTCGCCGACCAGTGCCACACCTCTACCACTTCGCCGATGCCGACGGCGCAGACCGCGACCTCCTCGGCGGCAAAGGCGCCGGCCTGGCGACCATGACCGACCTCGGCCTCCCGGTCCCGCCAGGGTTCATCCTGACCACCGAGGTATGCCGGAGTGCCATGGCCACCGGGTCCCTGCCCGATGACCTGTGGCAAGAAGTGGAGGCCGCGGTGACCCGTCTCGAGGCCGAGACCGGGCGGACCTTCGGGGCGGGGCCGGTGCCCCTGCTCCTCTCGGTGCGGTCCGGGTCGAAGTTCTCGATGCCGGGGATGATGGACACCGTCCTCAACCTCGGCGTCAATGAGGAGGTGGTCGAGGACCTCGTCGCCTGGTCCAATGACCCCCATTTCGCCTGGGACGTCTATCGCCGCTTCCTTCAGATGTATGGCGACGTGGTCCTGGGGGTCGAGGACCACCGCTTCCAGGGGATACTCACCGAGCTCAGAGCTCGCCGCGGGGTGGTCGACGACTCTCAACTGACCGCACAGGACCTCAAGCGGGCCACCACCATGTTTCGGGCCCTGGTCGAAGAGCATCGCCCGGGCCAGCTTCCCACCGACCCCCGGCTCCAGCTCCAGGGTGCGATCAGGGCGGTGTTCGACTCCTGGGGCAACAAGCGTGCCGTCGACTACCGCCGGCTCAACGGGATCTCAGGGACGTTGGGGACCGCGGCCAGTGTCCAGATGATGGTGTTCGGTGACATGGGCGAGGACTCCGGTACCGGGGTCTGCTTCACCAGGGACCCATCCACCGGCGCCCGTCGCTACTACGGCGACTACCTGCCCCAGGCCCAGGGCGAAGACGTGGTGGGCGGGATTCGCAATGCCGTTAACCTCGACGAGCTCGCCGGGATCCACCCCGAGTGCCATCAGCAGCTGATTGGTCATATGGAGCGGCTGGAGACCCACTACCGGGACATGATGGACATCGAGTTCACCATCGAAAAGGGCGTCCTCCACGTGCTTCAGGCGAGGGTCGGGAAACGGACCGCCGAGGCTGCTATCCGCATGGCGGTGGCCATGGCGGGAGAGGGCATGATCGACCGCGCCGAGGCGGTGCGTCGTGTCGACCCCGACTCACTGGAGCAGCTGCACCGCCCCAGGATCGCCCCCGGAAACAAGACGCCGCCCCTGGTCACCGGGGTGGCCGCCTCCCCCGGCGCCGCTTCGGGGATGGTGGTGTTCGACTCCGAGGAGGCGGTGACCCGGGCCAAGGCCGGGGAAGCGGTGATATTGGTACGATCCGAGACCACCCCCAATGACATCCACGGGATGGCGGCGGCGGTCGGCATCTTGACCAGCCACGGAGGCAAGACCTCTCATGCCGCAGTGGTGGCCCGCGGGATGGGCAAGCCGGCGGTGACCGGGGCGGCCCGTCTCCAGGTGGACACCGCCAACCGGGTGGCTCATGTTCGAGGACAGGAGTTCGGACCGGGTGAGTTCCTCACCATCGATGGCACCACGGGCCGCGTGTACCTGGGCCCGGTGGATCTGGTGGCCCCCGAGCAGCTTCCGGCCCTCGCCGAGCTGATGTCATGGGCCGACGAGTTCAGGACCATGGGGGTCCGAGCAAATGCCGACACCCCCGCCGACGCCGTCGAGGCACGGGGCCGTGGCGCGGCCGGGATTGGGCTGGCCCGGACCGAGCACATGTTCATGGGCGAGCGCCTGCAGGTGGTCCAGAGGATCATCCTCTCCAAGACCCCGCGAGACCGAAAGACCGCCCTCGAGGAGCTGGAGCGGCTCCAGGTCGGGGACTTCGAAGGGTTGCTGGAGGTGATGGACGGCTTGCCAGTGGTGGTGAGGCTCCTCGATCCCCCGCTCCACGAGTTCCTCCCGTCCCGGCTCGAATTGGAGCAGGAGGCGCTGCGACGGGTCAGAGCCGGCAAGCCCATCGATGACCTCCGCGCCATGTCCGACCAGGTGGCACGGTGGGAGGAGGTCAACCCGATGCTGGGGCTTCGCGGGGTCCGCCTCGGCTTGATGGTGGCCGACTTGTACCGGATGCAAGCCAGGGCGGCAGTGACCGCCCTCTGCAGGCGACTCGAGGCCGGGGGCAACCCGATCCTGGAGATCATGGTCCCCCTGGTGGCCACCGCCGAGGAGCTGCGCCGGATGAGGGCCGTGATCGAAGAGGAGATCGCTCGGGCTGCCGAGGCCAGCGGTCGCGATCTCCACGTCCCCATCGGGACCATGATCGAGCTGCCCCGCGCCGCCCTCACCGCAGGTGAGATCGCCACCGTCGCCGACTTCTTCTCATTCGGGACCAACGACCTCACCCAGATGACCTACGGGTTGAGCCGGGACGACGCCGAGGGCCTCTTCCTGAGGGACTACCTGGAACAAGGGATTCTCGAGTCCGACCCGTTCCAGACCATCGACCGTCAGGGAGTCGGGAGGCTGATCCGGGTGGCCTGTCTCGAAGGGCGGGCCGCCAATCCCGACCTCAAGCTGGGGCTTTGCGGCGAGCATGGAGGAGACCCCGCATCGATCGCGTTCGTCGATGAGATCGGGCTCGACTACGTGTCGGCCAGCCCGCCACGGGTCGAGGGAGCCCGATTGGCGGCGGCCCAGGCCGAGCTAGCCGGTGGCGAGATGATCGACAGCCGCTAAGAGCTCCTCCACACCCTCACCGGTGATCGCCGAGGTGGTCATGATCTCGATTCCCCGGCTGGCCGTGGTCTCGACCAGGGCCCGCTTGACCTCCTCGGCTCCGGGACGATCGGCCTTGTTGACGACCACCAGGTCGGCGATTTCGACGACACCGGCCTTCTCGGCCTGGATCTGGTCGCCCCAGGAGGGGCCGACCACCAGGATCACCAGGTCGGCGACCCCCATCACCTCGACCTCCGACTGACCGATCCCCACCGTCTCCACGACGAGATCATCGAAACCGGCGAGGCCCATCAGTCTCAGTGTGTCGGAGGCAGCCAGTGCCAGGCCCCCCAGATGGCCCCGTGTGGCCATGGAGCGGATATAGACCCCTTCGTCCCCGGCGTGGCCCTGCATCCTGATCCTGTCACCAAGCAGGGCGCCGCCTGTGATCGGGCTCGACGGATCGACTGCCAACACCGCCACGGTTCGACCGCGTGACCGAAGGAGACGGATCATCGCCGAGATGAGCGTCGACTTCCCGGCCCCGGGCGGCCCGGTGACCCCGATCACTTCGTGGCGAGCCTCCGTGATGTCGAGGGAGTCGCCACCTTCGACCTGGCTGATGGCACGGGCCAGGGCTTTTCTGTCTCCGGCGCGCACCGCCTCGATCAGCTCGCGGTCCATTGCCGCAGCAGACTAAGGGTGCTGGGTGCCCCCGGCGGCGCAGGGAACCCCGGGTTGCGGACTTCGCTGAGCGGTGGTGGGAACCCTGGGTTCGCGGCGGGTGCCGCTAGGAGAGGTAGGAGTAGCTGGTGGCCTCTTCGAGGCTCCCGGGGGCGTCGGCACCGGCGATGACCTGCTCCACACCGGCGACGCGGTCCTTGAGGATCCGCTCGATGCCAGCCTTGAGGGTCATCATCGAAAGCGGACACCCGCCACAGGCGCCGACCATTTGCAGATTCACCGTCGAATCCTCCACCCCGAGCAGGACGATGTCACCACCGTCTGCCTGTATGGCAGGGCGGATGTAGTCGAGCGCGGCCTCGAGGGCCTCGATGTCGATGGGCCCGGCGGCGACGTTGGACGAAATGGCTACTGGCGTGGGATCTGGCATCTGCTCTCTCATGAACCCGATGGCGGTGGTGCTAATTCCGAGTCTAGGAGGCCCCTCAAGCTCTCTCGATCGCCGCCCCCAGGGCGGAGAGTCGCTCGACGAAACTCTCGTAACCCCGGTCGATGTGGAGGGCATCGCCGATCTCGGTGACACCCTCCGCTCGCAAGCCGGCCAACACCAGGGCGGCCCCGGCCCGGATGTCCGGTGCCAGGACTGGGCATCCTGAGAGCCTCTCCACCCCCCGAATCACCGCGTGCTGACCCTCGATGATGATGTCGGCCCCCATGCGGGCCAGTTCCCCCACATAGCGAAATCGAGCGTCGTAGAGGTTCTCGGTGATCACCGAGGTTCCCGAGGCCACACTCAGCAAGGCGACCATCTGAGGGTGCATGTCGGTGTGGAACCCCGGATAAGGCAGGGTGGCGAAGTCGATCGGCGCGGGACGCTCCGGTCCCTTGACCCTCAGCCAGCCGTCGCCCTGCTCCACCTCACACCCGGCGTCGGCCAGCTTGCGGAGCTCCATCCTCAGATGACGCGGCTGGCACCCGGTGACGGTGACGTCGCCGCCGGTGATGGCGGCGGCAACTCCATAGGTGCCGGCTTCGAGCCGGTCGGCCACCACCTGATGATCGACTGGGCTGAGCTCCTCAACCCCCTCGATGGTCACCAGGGAGGTCCCCCCACCGCCGATCCGAGCCCCCATCGCCACCAATTGGCTGATCAGGTCCTCGATCTCCGGCTCACGGGCGGCGTTGACGATGACAGTGGTCCCCTCCGCGAGTACCCCGGCGAACAGCAGGTTCTCGGTGGCCCCGACCGACGGGAACGGCAGCTCGACTTCGGTGCCCTTGAGCCGGCCATCGACCCGGGCAACCAGCTCGCCGTGGACCAGCTCGATGCTGGCTCCCATCTGCTCCAACCCCTCGAGATGCCATTCGATGGGGCGCGCACCGAGGTCATCTCCCCCCGGCAGCGCCACCCTCGCCTCCCCGCACCGGGCGAGCAGCGGGCCCAGCACCACGATCGACGCCCGCATCTGCCTCACCAGCTCGATCGGGGTCTCCGGGTTGAGGGTCTCGGGCACCACCATCCACAACTCATGATCGCCCTGCTCCACCTTGCAGCCGGTGTGGGCCAGGACCCGGGCCATAAGGTCGACGTCGAGGATCGAGGGGACGTTGCCCAGCCGATGGCGGCCCGCGGCGAGCAGGGCCGACACCATCTCCTTGAGCACGGCGTTCTTGGCGCCCCTGACCGTGACGGTCCCCGACAGGGCGCGGCCACCCTCGACGGAGATAGTGGACATCCCGGCGAATGTAGTTGTCATCCCGGAGAACGGACGGTGATCGGATGGCACACGGAGCGGTGGCTACCCTGCCCGCCGTCATGAGAATCGCGGTTGGCTCCGACCATGCCGGCTACGAGATGAAGGAGGATCTCGCCTCCTGGCTGGCCGAGTCGGGTCACGCCGTCTATGACCTCGGTACCCATTCCACCGATCCTGTCGACTACCCCGACTATTCGACTGCGGTCGCCCAAGCCGTGCTCGACGGTAGGGCCGACCGAGGGGTGATCGTCTGTGGCTCGGGCGCCGGGGCGTCGATCGCAGCCAACAAGCTCAACGGGATCCGGGCTGCGGTGGCCCATGACGTCTACACCGCCCATCAGATGGTGGAGCACGATGACGTCAACATCATCTGCCTCGGGTCTCGAGTGATTGGCCAGGCTCTCGCCGAAGACCTGGTCAAGACGTTCATCGAGGCCAGGTTCAGCCGTGACGACCGTCACGTTCGGCGAGTCGACAAGATCAGGGCGCTGGAGAGGTAGACAACCCGGCCTGAGCGATCTGCGCCAGGGTGTTGAGCCCGGCGATACCGATCTCACCCGCGAATCGGCCCAGGTTCCGGTTCTCGCCATCGAGGACCAGGTAGTACGGCGTCCCGCTGAGCCCGTAGGCCAGGGCGGCATCGCCGGCCTCATTGTCCATGATGGTCGGGAAGTCCCAGCCTTCGCCCTCCAGCCAGTCCTGGGGCGGGAATTCGACCCGCGACGGGGTGGTGAGGACGGTGACACCGTAGAGGTCGACGTCAGCCGGCAGGCCGCCGCTCGCCGCCCAGTCCAGGATCACCGGGACCTCTGCCTGGCAGTGAGGGCACCAATGGGCCAGCAGGACCACGATCTTGGACCGACCGTCCGGGGCGATCGACACCGGGGTCCCATTCCAGTCTGCCCCGCTCAGGGTGGGGGCCACCAGCCCGACCGTGGGGTCTCCGGCATTCGGGTTGTCGATGGTGGGGAGGGCGTTCCCCTCCACCGTCACCTCACCGAAGCCGACCGAGGAGTCGATGGGCTCCTCGCCGGCGATCGATGCCGCCAGCAGGACGACCAGGGCGAGGCCGAGAACGCCGGCTCCGATCCAGATCAGGTTCTTCTTCATGTTCTGGTTGCTCTCACGTAGAAAAGGAGTAGGACGGCGATGAGGGTAAACCCGGCCCCGGCCATAAATGGGATGCTGACGAACCCGAGCACCTCAACGTACCTGGCGCTGCAGGGGTTGAGCGGGTCGCAGGAGCCTCCCTCCAAGCTGGGGAAGACCTGGATGGTGTAATGCCAGATCGAGATGAGAAGGCCGATCAGGGCCAGGGGGAGGGCGTAGAACCGGGCTGCCAGATCCTTTCTGACCGCCCCTACCAATAGGACCACCGACATCGGGTACATGGCGATCCTCTGGAACCAGCACAGGCGGCAGGGGACGTAGTGGATCACCTCGGAGTAGACGAGAGAGCCGCTCGTGGCGACCAACGCCACCAACCAGGCCAACCACAGTGCCTGGTTCCCCCACCTCGAAGCCGCTTCGGGCCCACGCACCACCCGATAGACCACCAGCCCCAGCGCCAGGCCCAGAGCGAAGACGGTTAGCAGCGCCAGGAAGGTGTTGTAGAACCGGATGGCCTCGAGTGACATCAGCTTCCTTGTCTCAGGGTGGTCCCGACGGGATTCGAACCCGCGTTTCCGGCTTGAAAGGCCAGCGTCCAGGGGCCGGTAGAGATTAACGACGATCAACGTCGATAGCCGAACAACATAGCTTGACCTGGGAGAATGAATCTGTCGTGCTTCGCAACATCTCGCGTCCGGTTGCGGCTGATTTCGTTCTCATGCGGCCCAGGAGCGGCCCAAAATCCATGAATCGGCTCCAGACATGACCGGCGTCGAACGGGATGGGCGATGGAGCCCGAGCGATGGTTCGGGCATGTCCTCCTCCAAGTCCATACGGGCGCCCACGACTGCCAGGGGGTAGGACTCAGCCTTGCCACCTGCTGATCAGTTGGCGACCCTGGCCGTCGCAGCTTGCACGGGTGCTTGTCTGAGCATCGGAGGATCCTCTGTATCAAGACATCCGTTTCGAATCGTGAAGCGCGCGCTTGGACGCCTGATCGAATCCAGGCATACAATCGGAAATGGGTCCTCGCCAATCGGCCGCTGTCTTGTAAGGGCGGATGAAGGGATTTCTGCAGCCTGGTATTATCTGGCGAAACCACTCTCTACCTAGGCTGTTGTTGCGTAGCTCTGCGTCCTTTGCAACGGTTTGCGAAGTCTGGCGGACACCTGACGGACAGTGAGCGCTCGTGGAACAGTGATGGACATAGTGAACCTGTAACCAATCATCGCCTAGCCATTTGGCTGGTTCTCGTGTCCGTCCGACTAGGTTGTTTAATCGCGGCCCGGTTTTTCACGCCGCCTGCTCCATGAGAATCGGATTGAGTCTTCCCGTCAGATCGCGAAAACAATCTCCTAGACCTCGCATCTTAGTTTGCGAGTGCCGCTAGCTTCCCAACCGGTAGCGACTACGGCGAGATGGGTAGCAAATGACCACCGAGAATTGGTCCCCAATCAATCTTGCTGGTCGCACTTTCGGCTTCATGTGGGAGACGAGCCCGGGTACGCCTTGGGCGGCATCGAGCGCTTACTACATGTGGCAGAGCCTAGCGGTTCCCCTACGATCAACGAGCGCGATAGGTGCCGTTGACTCGGCAGGGTCGATAATCGGAGCCGATCTGGAAGCCGAGTACCAGCTTGGCGCGGGCCGTCTTCTAGTCGGAGAATATGAGGTCCACGATCATGAGTCGGGGCGCCTACTCGAGGTTCGGACCTCCGCAGTCTGGGCCGATGATGAAGTGGGAATCTGGACAGATGTCGGGCTTCGGTCAGACGACTGGCTCTTGGAGTTCTTCGAGCACATTGCACCGATGAACGTATCAGGCTACGCGGTCGCGTCGGGAGCGAAAGCCACGAACTGGAGTGAACACGCGGGCCAGCTCCTGCTGACGATCGATGGCCTCGGACTCTTTGACCTGGATGCGGATGCGATATACGACCGTCCGCCTGATCCTGGCTTGTCCGTACGAGCCGGTGAGCTATTCCGGGATGACTCTCGGCCAGAACATCCTGCAGTTGTCCTGGTCAACGACGAGGTTTATGGCCGGCTGACCCATTTCGAGGTATCGGCGGACGATGCTCTCGCAGCCTTAGAACAGCTCGTCGCTCTAACGACAAGTGGCCGATAGCAGATTGACTAGCAAAGGAGTCTCGTCTCAACATGTCGGTTGGACAAGGATTGGAAGTCCTGCAATGGCTCTTGATCGCTCTGCTAACACTCGCGCTGGCCGGAGTAGTCAGACTCATTCGACTCATCGATCAACGAGTAACCGAGGGGATCGGCGAACCACGTCGGCTTCAGGTCGGCGACCACGTGCAGCTACCGGACCACGTACAGAAGACCGTTGGGTCAACCGGTAAGCTAATTGTGCTCTTTGCTTCGGCTAGCTGCTCATCGTGCCGAAGAGCCTTTGAGCGGTTGCACCAGTCGGTACCTGCCGAAGTGGGCTTCGTCAGCTTGTGGCGGGACCGCGTCCCTGACTACGCATTCAATCCCACCTCTCTGGCCGAACAACTGGCGGTCTTCGATCAGCTGCGCGTCGGCGTGACTCCGTTCGCTCTGATGCTCGAGCACAATGTCGTTAGGGCGCGTGGTGGTATTGGATCCGGCGTCGCCTTAGAGAAGTTCGAATCGACCATAATTGCGATAGGTAACAGTCGCGGAGGCGACAGAGCGCCTATTACCCAGTAAAGAGGTTCGATGTGGTAATGACTCAACGCGCGAGGCGCTTCCAAGACCTTCCCCCGGTTGGCGGGAGTTCTTTGGAACCGCGACGAGTCCAAGAGGCCTACACTCGCCGAGAGGTCCTTCGGGGAGGTCTGGCTGTTTCCGCCATGGCTATCGGTTTGAGCTTTGTCGGTGGCATAACCACAAGACTCCCCGCGTTTGCAGGGATGCAGTGCTCGACAAGCGGGCTCACATTTAACCCCAGCTGCGTCCCTTCCAATATAGCAACCACTTGTGGTGACGGCTGTAACAGGGAACCCTCGGTATCGAACACGACCTTCTGCTACGGTACCTCATATGGCGCGAGACATAAGACCTGTGGAGAGTTAGTCTGGTTTACGCCTGATAAGTATCGAGACCATCAGATTCGCACGAACGAATGTGGCGGCTCGTACGACGGGTGGCGGTGGGCCGGCGTGGACAGTGGGACTTGCTGCGTCAACGGCTCCCCTCATTTCTATTGCAAAGACGGATATTACCGTCTGTATCAATACGGCAGCCCAACCACCTCCTGGCTGAAGTCCATTTGTGAAACCTTCGGCTGCTTTTAGGTCGTGTACGTCATCGTAGCAAGCCTAACGGTCGCCATAGCATTGCTCCTCGTTGCATCTGGGATCAATCACCTCGTATGGCGCGACCACTTGCTCAGAGCCCTCGAGGACCAAGCGCGCATCCCACCCACAATCCGCCGCGCCTTGGCCCGCCTCCTTGGACTCATCGAGTTAACCGTGGGGTTATCCCTAATCACTGCCCATTCAGGGTGGATACCCGCTGGTTTTTTTGCCCGCCTCATATGCGGCGTCGACTCTTCTATTCGGCGCATACACAGGTTACCTTGTGCAACTTCACCGGTCACGCTACGATGGATCCTGTGGATGTGGCCTCGGTCGAGATCTATTTGGCCCGGCTATAACAGCAAGAGCACTGAGCCTGAGCACCTTAAGTTTGATGCTGCTGGCCATCGCAACTACAAGCAACGATGGTGTTCGCCTGGATGGCTCCGAAAGGAGCGCCGCGTGGGCCATAGGTGGACTTATCTTTGGGCTGGCTGTTTTGATACCCGTCATTACCACTCAAGCAGGTGCATTGGAGAGAGCACTCGATAGCTCTCACGACTTGGAAAGTTAGAGGCGAACACATATGTCACTATTCTCTGTGACAGTGCTGCTAACGTTTGCGGCGTTGGGCGGTATAAGCGTTTCGGGAGCCGTCTGAAATCTGAACGCAGCAGCAGTGCTGACGCTTCCCGGGGGGAAGTATAGAAAACAAGGCGAGACGGCTCTTGGGTTGGGGGCCTTCATTCTTGGCGTAGCAACAGGGGGATTACTGACCGGCACTGTATTAGTCGCGATTGGCTCCCTTATGTGGTGGCTCCCCTCCACCCTTGGCATTGTAGCTTTCGTGATTGTGGCGATCTGGTTGGGAGCAATTGAAACCGGCACGATTAAGGCTCGACTGCCCCAATCACACAGGATGATCCAACCCACGCGGTTTCATCAATCGACTGGCTCCGGATTCTTCCTGTTCGGTCTCGAGCTCGGTCTTGGGTTTAGGACGTATATTCCACGTACCGGGCCGTACCTTCTGGCAAGTGCCACCGTGCTTCTCGTGTCGAGCTGGCAGGCACTTCTTCTTCTCGCCTTTGGCTGGGGATTAGGGCGAAGCATTCCGCTCATCATTCAGATTCTTGCAAACCCGTCTCGGCCCCCTGTGGGCGGCGACAGGGGCGTCAATGTCCTCGGTGAACGCATGACAATGCAACTAGCGAGGTTTGCGAACATCGGCATGTTGCTCGTCAGTGTTCCATTCGCTGTTCAGCTGGCTGGGTCATAGCCGACCACAATCCTCACGTGAGGCTGATGGATCTCACTTAGCGTCGAGAAGGACTCACGATCCGGGCCACCGAGCCCGGCTATATCGGAGTTCCGGTGCTATTGCGATCTCTTGTAGATCCCGATGATGACGGCGCCTGCGGTTCCTTCGCCGGGATCGGCATCGGTGAGTGTCACGAGTACGCCTTCGGTGGTGGCAAGAAAAGCGGAGCCATACAGGTTGGTTGTGGCCCCGTAGGCATCGTCCTGAAGGATGACCGTGGGAGTTGTTCCGTCGAGTGCATAGGTGGCGCAACTCTTTATGAAAACGGCTTTCCCACCGGAAGCCGCGCCAATGTCATAAGGACACGGATCCGCGATCTTGGTCAGCGGCTCCCAACCCATCGCAATCAGCCTGTGTACTGACCCATCGTCTGTAACAACTCCAACGGAACCGTCCGGCAGCTCGAAGGGTCGAACCGACTCGGCTGTCGGTCCCTCTGTGAGATCCCTCCAAGAGTCGGTTGTCAGGTCCTGCACCAATGCCTTGACGGATCCGGTGAGACCAATGGTGCCCAGGTCTCGTGTGGTTGGTCCGCCGATCAGAACCAGACCTTGAGCAGAGACAAGCAGCGACGCGTCCACCAGTAGCTCTTCTGGAGGCTCAAGTGTTCGCCAGGCATTCGCTGCGGGGTCGTAGGCGGCCATCTGGCTTGCTCCCATGAGCGGGAGGCGAGCAAACTCGCTGTCGTTTCCGGCCAGCCAAATGACCATTTCGGATCCGTCCCAAACCGCCGATGGATGAGCAGCCGGAGAGAGAGGAGCTTCGGGAATTTCTCTCCACTTTTGTGCGACGGGGTCAAAGGCGGCTCCATCTATAAACGAATCCTCGAAGGAGTGGCCGCCGAAGACCACGAACTCTGATCCGGTCCAGACCGAAGCGGCCAAGTATCGACCCTCAATGGGTGCATCGGGCACAGACACCCAGTCGCCAGTTCCGATATCGAAGAGCAGACCGTCCGACATCAGATTGCCCGAACGGTCGGGGGCTCCGCCCCAGGCGAACAACCAGCGATCGCCCACCGCGTATGTCGATCCCTCGCGGGCCAAAAACGGGACTTCTGTAAACGTCCAACCCTCGGCACCTAGCACAGCCGTATCAGTCGTGGTCGCCGCCGAGGTTGTGGAGGTGGCTTCCGATGAGGTTGAGGTCATAGCCGGGATCGTGCTTGTCGAATCAGTCGAGGAAACCGAGGTACATCCAACAAATACGGCACTCACCACGACAAAAGCAGTCAGACCACGGCGGAACCGATACACACCCATGCGATAGAGACGTTACATCGGAGAAGAAGGTTCATGGTCTGGTTGACGAGCCAGGAGGGCGGTCATAGCTCGAGTGGTGATAGGTGGGTCGGCATTCACCCACTGAGAACACTGCTGAGGTGACGAAGCCTCAGGATTCGTCGTGCGGCCTTATGACATCTCATCGTACGAGACGTCGCAGAGGACTTGGCTCGAGTTCCGTTAGCGGGTTGCAGGTGTTGACGGTGACTCGCCATGAGGCGGCGTCGACGACTGCGGGGTTGGCTAGATCGACGTCTGGGCCGAGTCTGATCCGGGCTTCCGCGTGGTAGGTGACTGCCGCGTCCGACCGGGTTGCCTCGACAGTGTTGGACGGTCGTGGTCCGAGTGCTTCAAGAACGTCTTCTGGCGGATTCAGCTGGTAGCTGATGGCGAGGGCTGTGGCGCGGGCAGCCAGCTCGTCTTTGATGGCGGTGTCGCTGTGGAGAAGATCGACGTGGCCCTCGATCCAGTACTCCCGCGTCGCGATCTGGTCGAGGAGCTGCTGGCGTTGTTCCTTGAGGTATTGGACTTGGTATCGTGATCCGTCGGTGCCCAACCTCCTCGCGGCTTCCTCGGCTTCAGCGATGGCGCTTTCGAGCCGGGTCAGGCCTTCGTTGTCCAATCGCTTGCCGAGGGGACCCGTGCGCATGGTTGTATCGAGTTCTCGGAGCGTTCGGTGGAGTTGTTGGTCGCTTGCGGCCTCAACGCCAATGCCCTGGCGGCCTGCGGGTGGTTGGACGACTGTTCTGGTGAGTTGTCGGACCAGTGACTCGATGGGTGGCTCGTAGGTCGGCTGGCCGTGGGTTTGGATGCAGCGTCCGTCGATTGTCTGGCTGGTGTTGACCCACAGGTGGGACTCGTCTCGGGCTCGGGACAAACCGGTGTAGCCATGCTCGGCGGCGAGGCCCGTGTCCACATAGAGGTGGGTGGTTTGGAAGGTTTGGCCTTGGGCGGTGTGGATGGTCTGGGCCTAGCCGTGGTCGACACTCGAGTCCATGTAGGAAGCCAGGCGGCCTGGGCTACGTCCGAGTAGGCCCCGATTGCATGCGTCTTGCCAGAGCCTCCAGGGCCGACCAAGGTCACCACCCGACCATCCAGGTCCGCGAGGTGTCTCACCGCCTCGGCCTGATCACCGACGAGACGCCGACTCGAGATAGCTTCCTCCAGGACGTCTCGGTCGATTGCGACCGGGGATTGTGTGGTGACTGCGTCGAAGACCTTGCCCTCCCGCTCCAATTGTACGCGGGTGGTGTAACGGGCCTCTCCCGGCAGCACCCGATCCGAGGCGCCGCCGAAGGGACCGGCCTGGGGCGTCAGATAGTGGAGGATTGCTTGTTCATCGTCGGACAGTTCGATTCTGGCTCAGTGCTCAGCTCGTCAAACTCGATCGTGGCGAATGGGTCGATCCCGAGTTGGGCAATATCGCCTGGGCCGAATAGTCGGAGCATCTCCAGGCCAGCCGGGTGCATGTCGCCGCCAGGACCGCGGAGACCTACCGAGCCTGTCACGCTCGAGCCGTACTCTCATAGGCGACGTCCCGCTTGCCCGGTTGACACCGGAGCTGCTGCGAGAGCTCATCGCCGACCTGACCGCAGCCGGCTACGCACCGGAGACGGTGGCCAAGACCATGCGTTGGGTAAGACTCACACTGAACCAGGCGGTGAGAGACCGTCGCATCGCCATCTCCCCGGCCGACGGCATCCAGCTTCCCGCTCCACGTCGTTCCGATATGCGTCTCCTCGACCCACTCCAAGTCGAGCAACTCGGCGACGCATTGCCCGACCGATATCGGTCCTTTCCCGTCGTCGCCGCCTACACCGGACTGCGCTGGGGTGAGCTGGCCGGTCTGCTCGTCGCCAACATCGAGATGCTCCGACGCCGCCTCACCGTCCGTTCCGCACTCATCGAAGCGGCCGGGGAACCACCACGGCTGGAGTCACCGAAGACCGCTGCATCGGAACGCACCATCACCCTCCCCAAGATCGTCATCGAAACCCTTGGCATCCACTTCCACTCACACCCAACTGTCGACGGTCTTCTGTGGACAACCGAGCGAGGAGCGATCCTCCGCCGCGGATCATTCAGCAGAACATGGCGCAAGGCGGTCGCCGAGTCTGTGGGTCAGCCCTGCCGACCACAAGATCTTCGACACACTCACGCTTCCTGGCTGATCGCTGCAGGAGAGCATCCCAAGACCATCCAGACCCGATTGGGGCACTCGTCGATGCAGGTCACGATGGACCGATACGGTCATCTCATGGAAGGTCTCGACAGCCGGATCGCGGACCGTCTAGACGAACTCGCCGACTCCTGGAGCGGCCCACGAGCGGCCCAAACCGATGACGAGGAACCTGAAGCAGACCTCAGGAATCCCCTGACCAGGGCCATGATCTGTGGTCCCGACGGGATTCGAACCCGCGTTTCCGGCTTGAAAGGCCAGCGTCCTAGACCACTGGACGACGGGACCGCTCAGTCACGATGAGGTTACGGCCCGCCCTACCTCATCCCAACTCTTGTCGGGCGTACCGGATCCGTCCCAAGGTGCGGTCCCGGCCCAGAGCCGCCATCGACTCGAAGAGAGGGGGGCTCACCGATGACCCGGTGACTGCCACACGCAGTGGTTGGAACACCTTCGCCGTGCCCAGCCCCATCTCGGCTGGAAGCCCCCTGAGGGCTGTCTCGATGCTCTCCGCCTCCCAGTCGGCGAGTGCCTCCAGTCTTGCAATAGCAGTGTCGAGGACCTGGGGGACACCCTCCTTGGTCATCACCTTCTCCCAGGAGTCATGGTGGTATCCGTCGAGGTCGGAGAAGAGGAACCTCACCTGTTCCCCGGCCTCGGGCAGCAGCCTGGTCCGATCCTGTACCAGCGGGGCGATCTTCTCGAACCGCGCCCATTCATCGCCGTCGAGGGGGCGGCCCAGCGTCGACTCGACATACGGCCTGGCCAGGGTGTTGAACCGGGCCGGGCTCATCGCCCTCACGTACTCGCCGTTCATCCAGGTCAGCTTCTCGGGGTCGAAGGCCGCCGGGTTCTTGGAGACGTTGGCGAGGTCGAAAACGGCCACCGCCTGCTCCCGGCTGAAGATGGTGGTCTCGGCATCCAGCCCCCAACCCAGCGTGGCCAGGTAGTTGAACACCGCCTCGGGCAGGAACCCGGCCTCCCGGTAATCCGAGAGGGAGGTGGCGCCATGGCGCTTGGACAGCTTCCTCCCGTCCCTCCCGAACAGCAGGGGGAGGTGGGCGTACACCGGCTCGACATGGCCCATCGACCTGGTGAGCAGGATGTGCTTGGGTGTCGACGGGAGCAGGTCCTCACCTCGGGCAACGTGAGTGATCTCATAGTCGACGTCATCGACGGTGGAGGCCAGGTGATAGGTGGGCCGTCCGTCACTGCGGAGGATGACGAAATCGTCGATGTCGGCCGGTTCGAAGCTGACCCGGTCCCGGACCAGGTCGTCGAACACCACCGGTGCGTCCTGGGGGATGGAGAGACGGATTGCCCCTGAGTAAAAAGGGGGATCGGGTCGGCGGATGTAATGGGCAGGATGACGGCCTTCCTTCTGGGCGCGGGCCCTGAGCTCGTCGAGCTCCTCCGGCCCCCGGTCGTCGTAGTAGGCGGCACCCCCGCCGACCAGGGCCTCCGCCACTTCCTGATACCGACCGTACCGATCCGACTGCCGATAGGTGCCATGGGGCCCATCTAATCCGACACCCTCGTCCCATTGAAGCCCCAGCCACCGGATCGAATCGAGGATCTCCGACTCGAATTCTGCGGTCGATCGCTCCTCGTCGGTGTCGTCGATGCGGAGGATGAATGTCCCCTGGTTGTGCCGGGCATAGAGCCAGTTGAAGAGGGCGGCTCGGGCGGTCCCGACGTGGAGCGTGCCAGTAGGGGACGGCGCCATCCGCACCCGGACCGTCATGCGGCGACGACCGGGTTGGCCAGTGTGCCGATCCCGTCTATCTCCACCTCCATGAGGTCGCCCGGGGCGACCTTGCCCACCCCTGATGGTGTACCGGTGAGTATCACGTCCCCGGGAAGCAGGGTGGTGAAGGCCGTCACGTACTCGATGATCTCGGCCACCCCGAACACCATGTCCGAGGTGAAACCGGCCTGACGGACCTCACCGTTGACTCGGCAGATGACGGCGAGGCGCTCCAGGGGGTCGAGCTCGGTCTCGATCGCAGGGCCCAGGGGGCAGAAGGTGTCGAACCCCTTGGCCCGGGTCCACTGACCGTCCTTACGCTGCAGGTCGCGGGCGGTGACGTCGTTGGCTGCGGTGTACCCGAAGATGTACCGGGAGGCATCCTCAGCCTTGACGTTGCGGCAGGGCCGGCTCATCACCACTGCCAGCTCGGCTTCGTGATGCACCTCGGAGCTGATCCGGGGGTAGACCACGTTGGCGTTGGGGCCGATCACCGCAGTGGCCGGCTTCATGAAGATCAGCGGCTCGTCGGGCACCTCATCGCCCATTTCCCCGGCGTGCTCCTCGTAGTTCTTCCCCACGCAGATGACCTTGGTGGGGATCACCGGGGAGAGGAGGCTGGCGCTGGCCCAGGGGACAACGGTCTCGGTCGGCTCCCAGGCCACGAAAGGGGAGCCGTTGTAGACCAACACCCCTTCGCTGTCGGCGATCCCGTAGGTGATGCTGTCGCCGGCCTTGATGCGAACGATCTTCATGGTCGCATGACGCTACCCGGGCGCCGGTCCTAGCCCTTGTCGCCGTGCCGGAGTGCCCAGCGGATCCTCTCGGGCTTCTCCGTCAGCAGATCACGGTCTACCTCTGCGACGGCGGTCTGCCCGGGCCATGCGTCATGCGGCACCGCCGCCAGCCACCTGCGACGGCGGGCCAGAGCCTCCGGGGTCGGCTCTTCACCAAACCCGCACATCACCAGCGCAGCCTCGATGTCCTCCGGGACCGCCGCTCTCCCGAGGGCGGCCGCGCGAGCCATGACCAGACCGGTGACCACCGCTCTCAGGTCTGGATCGTCATCGGGGAGATCGGCGCCGGCCACCAGCTTGGATGCCCAACCCGGGTCGGGCCCGGTCATGCCGAAGGTCCCGCCGTGGGGGACGTCGCCAGGGCCCTGTGGGATCCCGGGCTTGGACGATCTCCAACCGGTCGCCGGCGCCGGCTCCAGCGAGCGACGAGGGCGGTTCGAATCGGTCAGCTCAACGTTCGGTTGCTGAGCCATCTAGTGGCCCGTCGCCCAAACCGCGGCATCAATTGAGCGACAGACCACTAGACGAAGGCCAGCCAATGGCGAAACTCTTCGGTCTTCCCGGCGACCGCGTCCAAGAACATCTCCTGCACCTTGAGTGTGATCGGTCCCGGCTCGCCGCCCCCCACCTGTCTGCGGTCGATCTCACACACCGGCGTCACCTCGGCGGCGGTCCCGGTCAGGAACACCTCGTCAGCCGTGTAGAGACTTCCCCGGGCCAGGTCGATCTCACGGACCTCGACTCCGTCGCTGGCGAGAAGCTCGATCACCGAGTTGCGGGTGATCCCCTCGAGGATCCCAGACGACACCGGCGGGGTGTAGACCGCCCCCTTGCTCACGGTGAACAGGTTCATTCCACTCCCCTCGGAGACCGACCCGCTGTCATTTAGCATGATGGCCTCGTCAAACCCCGCCTGGCTGGCCTCGGTCTTGGCCAGCATCGAGTTGAGATAACCCCCGGAGCCCTTTGCCGTCGGGATCATGGAAGTGTGCGAGATGCGGCGCCAGCTCGACACCATGGCGGTGATCCCCTTGCGGATGCCATCGTCGCCGAGATAGCTCCCCATGGGGAAGGCACCGATCATGGTGTGGACCTGGTTGTCATACGGGAGGAGTCCGATTGTCCCCAGCCCATAGAACACCAGGGGACGGACATAGGCCGAGTCGAGCTCGGTGACACGTAGCAGATCGAGACAGGCCCTCGACAGCTCGTCGGCGGTCCACTGCATCGGGATGGCGTAGGCGCGGGCCGAGGCTTCGAGACGAACCATGTGGTCCTCGAGCCTGAATACCGCGGTGCCCTCGGGTGTGTGGTAGGCGCGGATGCCCTCGAAGACCCCGGTGCCGTATTGCAGACCGTGACTGAGGAAGTGGACGCTGGCCTGGTCCCAGGGGATCAGCTCTCCGTCACTCCAGATGTGGGATGCCGTTTCCATTGCACCAGGGTAAACGAGCCGGGACCAGCGGAAGCCAGGTTCTACCCTCACCACCGATGGCAAGGCTGCTCGCCTCCTTCTTCGGCACCGGATTGATCCTCGGGAGGGTACGGGGCTCCGACGCCGGTTCGGGGACCGTGGGTGGGGGGTTCGGCCTGGTCCTCGCCTTCTCCCTCGGCGAGGCCGCCGGTTGGCTGTGGGTCCTCGTAGCTGCTCTCGCCCTGGTGGTGGTGGGCACCTGGGCAGCCAGTCTTCTCCCCCTTGGGACCGATGACGCCGGGTGGATCGTGATCGACGAGGCCGCCGGCGCCTTCCTGGCGGTGATCGGCCTCACCACCTGGCCGGTGGCCCTGGCGGCCTTCGCCGTGTTCCGTCTCGCCGACATAGCCAAGAGGTGGTTTCCGGGGGTGGCCGCCGCCGAGCGGTTACCGGGCGCGGCCGGGGTCATGGCCGATGACCTGGCCGCCGGTTTGTACGGGCTCGCCTTTGGTCACATCATGCAGGCGTTGTTCTAGATTCCCGCCTAGGAGGCGATGGTCATGGAGTGGAAGTTGTCAACCGTCGTGGTAGGAGTCGATGGCTCCGAGGGCGGTGACCGCGCCGCCGAGCATGCGGCCGACGTCGCCCGCAAATGGGGGGCGAAGCTCCTGCTGGTGACTGTGGTCCGCACCCCTGAAGGGTGGTGGGGACTGGGGGGCGCCCCTCCGACACCCGAAGCCCTGTCGACCGCCCTGGTCGAAGGTCAGCGACAGATCCTCGATGAGGTGGTTGCCGGTCTCGACCTGGAAGGGATCGATTACTCCACGGTCGAGGAGCTGGGCGACCCGGTCAATCGGATCGTGGCGGTGTGTGAGGAGAGCAAGGCCGACCTCCTGGTGATCGGGAGACGGGGGGCCGGGCTGGTGGAGAGGGTGATCCTGGGATCGGTGGCAGACCGCCTTGCCCACCTCTCGCCATGCCCGATCCTGATGGTCCCCTGAGCGCGAACAGCTGAAACCGAAGGTGCCGGTCGTCGGGATCATCCCCGTCAGGTCGTTCCATCTGGGTAAGCAACGTCTCGCCACCACACTCGAGCCGGCTCGACGTGAGGAGCTGGGTCGGGCCTTGACCGGTCACGTCGCCGGAATCGTCGATGAGGTCGGCCTGGTGCCGTTGATCGTCACTGCCGACCCGCATGTGGCTCATTGGGCGGTCACTGCTGGGTTTGGGACGGTGCCCGACCCCGGAGAGGGTCTCGATGCCGCGTGCGCCGCCGGTGTCACCTGGGCAGGTCTCAGCGGAAGCGCCTGGCTGGTGATCCACTCCGACCTACCGCTGTTGCAGCCCACTGACCTGGAGGTGGTGGTCTCGGCCGTCGATTCGGGAAGGGAGGTGATCGCGCCGTCATCGGACGGCGGGACCAGCGTCCTCTCCGCCCGGGCGCCGATCGAGTTCGCCTACGGGTCGGCTAGCTTTCATCGTCACCTGACCCGTCTCACCGAGCCCATGGTCGTCATCCGACCCGGGCTGCTCCAGGACATCGATTCCCCACAGGATCTGACCGCGGCCCGGAGCCATCCCGCTGGAGCGTGGTTGCCTACCTTGATGCCGTGAACCGCAGGGAATCGCTGCGCCGCTGGCTCGACCGGGCCCTCGCTGCAGTCGACGCCGAAGAACTCGTCTACCGACAGCTCGCCGGCACCGGTTGTGGAGCCACGGTGTTCGCCATCGGCAAGGCTGCCCCCGCCATGACCAGGGGCGCCGCCCGCGCTCTCGGCGCCATCACCGGCATTTGCATCACCAACGTCCCATCACCGACCCCCGCGGGCGTCGAGGTGGTCATCGGCGACCACCCCATCCCCGGTCCGGCCAGCCTCCAAGCCGGAAGACGGGCCCTTGACCTGGCAGGGCGGGTGGAAGGACGATGCATCGCCCTGATCTCAGGTGGCGGTTCGGCTCTCTGTGAGGCGCCACTCCCTGGCATCGAATCGGGTCTGATCGTCACCGCGACCCGTGCCCTCCTCGAGAGCGGCGCTCCCATCGACGACCTGAACGTGGTCCGCAGCCATCTCTCCGCCATCAAATCGGGTGGTCTGGCCCGGGCAATAGGTGGCCCTGTCGAAACCTTCGTGCTATCGGACGTGTCGGGTCATGACGTGGGCTACGTGGCATCAGGGCCGACCTTGGCCCGTCCTCATCAGCCGGACCGGGCAATCGAGCTGATGAAGGCCCACGGGCTTTCAGTCGACGCCGCGGCCCGGGCGTCGATGAAGGCACCACCGCCTCCCACCAGCGACGGCCCGGTCACCGTGATCGCCGATGGCATGACCGCGGCTCGGGCGATGGTCGCCGCCGCAGCCGCCGAGGCGGTGGAGGGAAGGGTCCACAGCGACTGGCTCACCGGACCTGTCGAGATGTGCCTGGCATCCCTGTTGGCGACATCCGGCCCGGGGCTCACAGTGGGAGCCGGTGAGCCGTCGGTGAGGGTGACCGGAGCTGGCGCCGGGGGGAGGAACACCCACGCCGCCCTTCTCGCTGCGATCAGGATCACAGGGACCGACACCGTGTTCGCCACCCTGGCCACAGATGGCGTCGACGGGTCCTCGGGATCGGCCGGGGCGATCGTCGACGGGGCCACGGTCGCCCGTGGCGGGAGCGTCGAGCAGGCGCTGGCCGGGTTCGACTCGGGGGGATACCTGGCCAGGACCGGAGACCTGGTCGTCACCGGCCCCACCGGGACCAATGTGGCCGACCTCTGGGCCATCTGGCATTCCTGAAGCGGGTGGCGCAACCTATATTGGATGCGTCCCGCGAAAGGCATCATGGGGAAGACACTCGTCATCACAGGCGGAACCGGCGGTCTGGGCACCGCTCTGGTGCGGCGCCTGATCCGTCGTGACTACCGGCTGGTGGTCACCTACCTCCTCCCCAACGAGGCCGAGGAGTTCGAGAAGGAGTTCGAGGTCGATGAGGAGAACGTCGTCCTCACCAGGGTCGACGCCACCAACCCCGAAGCGGTCAACACCCTGTTCAGGGGTATTGCTGAGAAGTGGGGCAACATCCATGGCCTTTGTGCGCTGGTCGGCGGTTGGGCCGGCGGACGCGACGTCGAGGAGACCGACGACGTCAGGTTCGAGCGGATGCTCGACCTCAACCTCCGCTCCGCCTTCTATGCGGTGCGGGCTGCAGTGCCCCAACTGAAGGAGAACACCTGGGGCCGAATCCTCCTGGTGGGGAGTAGGGCCGCATTGGACAACCCGGCGAGCCAGGCCGCCTTCAACATCGCCAAGGCAGGAGTGATGGCGCTAGGTCAGACAGTGGCCCAGGAACTCGATGGGACCGGTGTCACCGCCAATGTCTTGATGCCTTCGGTGATCGACACCCCGGCCACCCGCCAGTCCCTTCCCTACGCCGACTACGTCGACTGGCCAACACCAGACGAGATCGCGGCGGTGGCCGAGTTCCTGCTCGCCGAGGAGTCCGGGGTCATGAACGGAGCGCTGGTCCCGGTCTACGGGCGGGCGTAGAGGTCGAGGTGGAACCGGTCGGGTCGATCATCTCACCCGGCGGCGATAGGCAGTCGCCAGGGAGTCGGCGTACTCATTCCAACGGAAGCCGCTGTGCGCGGGGATCCACTTGATCCGGGCCCCCGGGCGCTGGCGTGTTAGCAGGTAGGCCTCCTTGACCAGCTCCAGGTTGGCGATGGGGCCCGACGACTTCTTGGTCCAGCCTTTCGCCTCCCACCCTGCCGCCCATTGGTTGATGATGTTGACCACCAGTTGGGAGTCGCTATAGACGTCGATCGACCGGTCGGGGGCGATCATGCGGAGACCGGAGATGAGGGCGGTCAGCTCCATCCTGTTGTTGGTGGTGTGGGAGTCCGAGCCCGAATCCTCGGCGACGATCTCACCCTCCACCACCATCACCGCCCCCCAGCCCCCGGGACCGGGATTGCCCTCGGAGGCGCCGTCCGTGAAGACACCGGTGTCGGGGCCCTCGGCGAAGCGGTCCAGCACCTCGGCCAGGGTGAGGTCTCGGTTCTTGCTCACCGATGGCCGCCTCGCCGGGGCCTGGCTCGACCCGCTGGCTTCATTGCGACAGTCGAGGCATTGCTTGGGGACCCAGCCGGGGTAACGGTCGAGGACGTCCTTGCGGAGGTTGAATGTCTTGGCACAGGTGTCACAGGTGAACACCGGTCAGGACTTGCCCATCTCTTCGGACTCGAGGTGGGTTGCCACCGAGTAGTCCAGCAACTCCGGTCCGCGCTGGGTGAGCGCCACATGGGACACCGAGGTGTTGGCCGGGGTGTGGAGAGACTCGGAGTGGGAGTCCCTGGTATCGGTGAGGGACGAGATGTAGGACCGGATCGCCCCACCGTGGGCCACGACCACCGTGGGCTCACCGGATGCGGGCTGCAGGTCGCCAAGGGTGTTGGCCACTCTCGATGTCAGCTCACCCCAGCTCTCCCCGGTGCGACCCCGACGAAGGTCGACCCCGTGGCGATAGATGATCTCCATCATCTCGGGCCAGCCGGTCATGATCTCCTCGCTGGTCAACCCCTCCCACTCTCCCATGTCCATCTCCCGCAGGCCGTCGACCGGGATGATCCCGTCGAGGGCGACGTGGCGCGCGGTGGAGATGGCGCGCTTCAGAGGTGAGGAGTAAACGGTCGGGCTCCGGCCGTACCAGGAGCCCAAAGCCTCGGCTTGACGGGCGCCGACCTCGTCGAGGTCCCAGTCACCACGGCCCTGCCACCGTTGCTCGATGTTGGCCCGGGTCCTTCCGTGGCGAACCAGCGCCAGGACCGGGGTCCCCTCCTCGAGATGACTGACCACCACCTGGGAACGAGACCCGAGGTGGCCAGTGTCGTTGAAGGCAGCCAGCCGGAGACGGCCCGATTGCATCAGGACCCGGTTGATCCCGGTGTTGGAGGTGATGGGGTGTACCCGTCTCCCCCGCCCCGGCAAATGTCGGTGGAGCACCGACTGGAGCAGCCCGCCATGGGTGACCACCGCGGCCCGTTGACCCTCCCCGAGCTGGGAGAAGAGGCGATCAACGGCGCCCCTGGCTCGCCGGCCCACGTCGAGGAGGCTCTCACCGCCCCCCAGCGGGAGATTCCAGTCCGTGAAGGCGGCGTGGAGCTCGTCACCCTGATCCCCTTCGACCTCGGCAAAGGTCCTCCCCTCCCAGCGCCCCACGTCCATCTCGACGAACTCGTCGTCGATCACCACATCGTCGGAGAACGAGGCGGCGGTCATTCGGGCTCTGGTCAACGGCGAGCTGATCACCACATCGAACCTCCAGTGCGACAGACGCTTGCCCAGTGCCTCCAGGCTGGCCTCGCCGGCCGGGCTCAATGGCCCGTCGGTCCGGCCGTGCCATCGGGCCTCGACGTTCCCCTGGGACTCGGCGTGCCTGACGAAGACGATCTCCCTGGTGCTGGCCCGGGGCGGGTACGGCACACCTATGAATTCGCTGCTGGTCATCAGCCACTGACTCTAGGGACGGGCCCGGTCCATCGAATTCAGGCGATGAAGGCCGAGGCGAAGACCAGCGAGACGATAGCCATCACCTTGATCACGATGCTCATCGCCGGGCCCGAGGTGTCCTTGAAGGGGTCACCGACGGTGTCCCCTATGACCGCGGCCTGGTGCGACTCGCTCCCCTTGCCTCCGAAGGCGCCCGATTCGATGAACTTCTTGGCGTTGTCCCATGCCCCGCCGGCATTGGCCATATAGATCGCCAGTAGGAACCCGGTGACCAGGGCACCTCCAAGGAGACCGCCCAGGGCCTCGACGTCGATGAAGCCGACCGTCATCGGGAGGGCGATGGTGAGCACACCGGGGACGACCATCTCCCGAAAGGCGCCTTTGGCGGCGATGTCGACGCAGGTGGTGTAGTCGGGCTCAACTCCTGGCCTGGCCTCCGTGAGCCCGGGTATCTCCCGGAACTGCCGGCGCACCTCGTCGATCATCTTGGCGCCGGCCCGGCCCACTGCATTCATGGTGAGCGCGGCGAAGAGGAACGGGAACATCGCCCCCAGGACGAGCCCGATCATCACCTGGGGCTTCGAGATGTCGATCCCATCCAGGCCGACCGCCTGGGTGAAGGCGTAGAACAGAGCGAGGGCGGTGACCCCCGCCGAGGCGATGGCGAAGCCTCTGGCCACCGCCGCCGTTGTGTTACCAAGGGCCTCGAGGGAGTCGGTTGCCTGTCTCACCTCCTTGGGCAGATGGGCCATCTGGGCGATCCCGCCGGCATTGTCGGCAATGGGGCCGTAGGCATCGACGGAGATGGTGATCCCGAGCGTGGCAAGGACCCCGATGGCGGCGATCGCCACCCCGTACACACCTCCATCCTCACCCATGGCCCACTCGCCGGAATAGAAGGCGACGCCGACGCCGGCCGCCACCGCGACCAGCGAGAACGCCGATGACCGCATCCCTTCAGCGATCCCGGAGATGATCAGCGTCGCTGCGCCGGTCTGAGACTGGCGGGCCACCTCCTTGACCGTCTTGTGGTGATCCGAGGTGAACCACTCCGAGATCTTCCCGACGAACCAGCCGACCGCCAGCCCGGCGAGGACCGCCGCCCAGACTCCCACCCAGTTGTCGACGTCGTCACCGAAGACCCAGTAGGCGAGCCCGGCGACACCGGCCCCGGTGAGCAACATGGCGAAGATGGTGCCCCGCCGCAGCGCAGCCGCCTGACGATCCGGGTCCCTGGTCTCGACCAGGAATGACCCGATGATCGAGGCGAGCATCCCCAGGGCAGCGACTGCCAGCGGGAAGACGATTGCGCCGGGGAGGAATGGGGAACCGGTGAACACCAGGGCGGCGTAGGCCACCGGCGCCACCAAAGCCCCGATATAGGAGTCGAACAGGTCGGCTCCCATCCCGGCCACGCCCCCGACGTTGTCCCCGACGTTGTCGGCGATCACGGCAGGATTGCGCGGGTCGTCCTCGGGGATCCCGGCCTCGACCCTGCCCACCAGGTCGGCGCCGATGTCGGCGGCCTTGGTGAAGATCCCACCGCCGACCCGGGCGAAGAGGGCGATGGAGGAGCCGCCGAGAGCGGTGGCGGTGACGATCTCGACCCAACGGGGGTCGTCGAGGAGGTTGCGGAAGACCAGGTAGCCAAGTCCAACCCCTGTCAGCCCCATCCCCGCAACGGTGAACCCCACTACCGCCCCACCGCGGAATGCGATGGGGAGGGCGGCCGGTATCCCGCCGGTCCGGGCTGCCTCGGTGGTTCGGGAATTGGCGGCGGTTGCGATCCGCAACCCGACCAAACCGGCCAAGGCTGACAATGCCGCTCCGAACAGGTAGGCCACCGCCCCCCAGGGGCGGCCCCAGTCGAGGAGCACCGCGATCAGCACCGCCATCAACGCAACAAAGGCCGCCACCCAGGCGTACTCCCGCCTGATGAAGGCCATGGCCCCGGAGCGGATGGCATCGGAGAGCTCGATCATCCGCCGGTTGCCCCTAGGGGCTGCCAGGACAAACCTGGTGAAGTAGAGCGCCAGCGCCAGGGCGGCCGCCCCGGCGGCAAGCGCGATGTACAGGACGGTGTCGGTCATCTCGAAGATCCCTCCGAAGCGGCAGAGCCGAGCCGGCGCCGGAGTATAGGAATCGCCGTCACAGCAGGCTGTATGGCAGTCCCGACCAGATTTGAACTGGCGTTACCGGCTTGAGAGGCCAGCGTCCTAGGCCGCTAGACGACGGGACCGGGTTGTCGGCCGAATCATCGGCCTGGCTCGGGGGGAAGGACTCGAACCCTCAATAACAGGGCCAGAACCTGTCGTGTTGCCTATTACACCACCCCCGAACGCGTCTGCCTGATCGGCGGACGGGTGGTCTCCCAGAGGATACCCGAACGGCCCTCCGAGTGAAAAGTCATCAGCTCATCGGCCCCGGCCTGAAATCACACCTCCCAAGCCCGATCTCAGGCCTTCTTCTCAGACGCCTCGGTTTCGGCCATTCGGGCCCTGACCAGGGTGGTCACCAAGTCGGCCGGGAGGGGTTGGTGCGCCTGGAATCGGATGGTCCCCTTGGAAGTGTCGTACCCCTCGACCAGGTGGGCGTGGGCCTCCATCACCGCCGGGCTCTGGACATAGAAGGCGCAATGCGCCTTGGCGGCTCCGTAGGAGACCAGGGGGCGACCCAGGTACTTGAAGGCAGGGACCCCGTAGCCGAGGCCCTCGACCGCCTCGGGGGCGGCGGCCTTGATGACGGCTCGGAGCTGCTCGAGAGCGGCGCGTTGGTCATCGGGGGCGGCGGCGAGGAACGCGTCGACCGTGGCCACCTCGGCGCTCTCCTTCATGTGCCGAAGGTAGCCTCGCCGCCCATGGGCGACCACTTCAGCAACTCATTCCAGGTGAGGGATGAGAACCCGATCAAGGAGGGCCAGGCCGCCGGTGGTGCCTGGATCCACCACTCGGAGCGATGCAGCACTGTCGTGGCCTACTTCCCGCCAGGAGGTGGGATGAAGCCCCACTTCCATGAGACCCATGACGAGATAGCGACTGTGGTGGATGGCGAGGTCGAGTTCCTGGTGGATGGCGAGGTGCGAATGCTCGGGCCCGGAGACGTGGTCACGATCCCGGCGGGGACGATCCATGCTCCGATCCACACCGAAGGTGGTTGCACCCTGGTCTCGGTCTTCGCCCCCTGGTTCGATCCCGAGAATCCCGACCGGGTGGTCGTCGAGGACTGAGAAACATCGTGAATCGGTCTTGACTTTTGTCTAGCACCGTGTCTAGAATCGAACTTATGTTCGAGTCCGTTAGTGTCGGGCTCCGAGCGGGGGAGTCATCAGAACCGCCCACTGCTGCCGGGTTTTGGGATGATGGCTGGTGGGTGGACACCACCCCCGACCCGATGGAGAGACTCGTCTCCAGATCTGATGTGATCCCCACTGACCTCGACACCTGGGAGCCGGGCCCATTTCTGGGAGCGGTCCTGTCGGGCATCGACCGTTCCCGACTGTCGGGTCACGATCTGGTGATGGTTATACGTGCCGAAGCCAAGATGGTGGCCCACTTCCAGGCCGGATTGTATGCCTCGATGTCCGAGATCGGCACCGTGTTGGATGATCACGAGGCTGCCTCCTCTGAGGTGGGTGTCGCCCTACGTCTGACCCGGGCCGCCGCCGATGCCGAGCATGATCTCGCCTCCCAGCTCTCCAGGTTCGCTCAGATCCGTCAGGCTCTCCGCAGTGGTGTGATCGATCTGAGGCGGGCCCGGGTCCTCCTCGAAGCCTCGGTCGGTCTGACCTCTGAGCAGGCAGCCAGGATCATCGACCGGGTCCTTCCTGACGCCATCGGGTTGACCACCGGCCAGTTACGGGCCCGGGTCCAGAGACTCCGGATGGAATCGGGTCCCGACCAGACCCGTCTCCAATACCAGGCGGCTCTCAGAGACCGTCGGATAGTGGTGGAGGCCAACCCGGATGGGACCGCCAACCTGCTCGCATTCAACCTTGCACCAGAACGGGTGATGGCGGCAAGACGCAGACTCAACCGGATCGCCCAGGCCGCCGGCACCCCGGGAGATGACCGGACCGCCGATCAGAGACGAGCCGACACACTGTTAGACATTCTCACCGGCAGAGACCCCGGACACCCCCACGGGGCCGGTGTCGACATCGTCGTCGACCTTGCCACCCTCACCGGAGCATCCCAGACTCCTGGTCGCATCCCCGGGTGGGGGCCGGTCACCGCCGAGATCGCAAGAAGAGTCGTATCAGAACAGCCCGACAGCCGGTGGACCTACACCGTCACCGACCAGGGCCGGCCGGTCGCCACCGGAACCATCAGGAGAAGACCCACCACCACGATGAGACGACGGGTCCGATCCCTACACCCCACCTGTGTCTACCCCGGATGCCGGATGCCCGCCAAAGAGTCAGACCTCGACCACACCGACCCGTGGGCCGCAGGCGGCAAAACCAGCCTGGAGAACCTGGCACCACTCTGCCGGCACCACCACCGGATCAAAGACCACGGCTGGACCTACCGGCAAACCCCAGACGGGGACATCATCTGGACCAGCCCGCTCGACCACACCTACACCACCAACGGCCAGTCGCCTTGAGGACCGGCCGATAGCGCTCGCTCAGGGCACCAGGCCCGAGAGGGTGGGCCCGCGCCTAGAGTCCGCGCGGATCTTGCCGGTGACCTCTTACGCCCGCAGCGGCGATGTCAACATCGCCTACCAGGTGACGGGGAGCGGACCGCGCGACCTCGTATACGTACCGGGTTGGGTATCGAACATCGAAGTCATGTGGGAAGACCCGGGCCTCGCCCGGTTCCTACGCCGTCTGGCCTCCTTCTCACGGTTGATCACGTTTGATAAACGCGGCACCGGGCTTTCCGATCCGGTCACGATCGACGAGCTTCCAACTCTCGAGGTTCGGATGGACGACGTCCGCGCCGTCATGGACGCGGTGGGGTCCGAACGCGCAACCCTTTTCGGCCATTCCGAGGGGGGCAACATGTCCATCCTGTTCGCGGCCACATATCCCGAGCGAACCGAGGGGCTGGTGTTGACAGGTTCGTACGCGAAACGAATCTGGGCCGAGGATTACCCATGGGCGCCCACTGGGGAGGTGCGCCAGGGTGAAATCGAGGAGACCGAGCGGTCATGGGGGAATCCGGCGACAATCGAATTCCTCGCCCCCAGCCGGGCCGGTGATCCTGCCTTCCGAGCCTGGCTGCAACGCTATATGCGACTTTCGGCCAGCCCGAAGGCAGCGGCTGCCCTTCTGATGATGAACACGCAGTTTGACGTGAGAGCGGTGCTCCCGGCGATTCGAGTCCCCACTCTTCTGCTTTATCGCGTGGATGACGCCGACGTCCGCGTTGAAGAGGGCCGGTATATCGCCTCGCAGATCCCGCATGCCCGACTGATCGAGCTCCCGGGCGCCGACCACTTCTTCTGGGCAGGTGAGACGGAAGACATTCTCTATGAGATCGAGGAGTTCGTCACCGGTCACCGGGGCTCAACCGGGGCCGACAGGGTCCTCGCCACCGTGCTATTCACCGACATCGTCGGCTCGACCGAGATGGCTTCCACATTCGGGGACCGGGCGTGGTCCGATCTGCTCCAGCGCCACAATGCAGTGGTTAGAGCCGAGCTCAGTCGATGGAGGGGAAGGGAGATCGACACGGCCGGCGACGGGTTTCTCGCCACCTTCGATGGTCCGGCGCGGGCCATTAGATGCGCAGCCTCGATCGCAGCTGCCGTGCAGCCTTTAGGAATCGAAGTTCGATGCGGGCTCCACACTGGCGAGGTCGAGGTCGTCGGAACCGACGTGGCCGGGCTGGCAGTCCACATAGGCGCCCGCATCGCCGCCCTCGCCGGCCCTGGCGAGGTCCTAGTCTCGCGGACCGTCAGGGATCTGGTTGGCGGCGGAGGCTTTCACTTCACGACTCGAGGACTTCACACACTCAAAGGTGTATCGGAGGACTGGGAAGTCTATGCCGTAACCGATCCCGTCCGGGCGTGATGGACGACTGGTCGTGGACACGTGGCCAGAGGGCCTCTCAGGGCACCAGGACCGGACTGGCGATAGCTGAGGCAGCGACCGTCAGCGGTTCGTCATCGTCGACAAAGACCCCGAGCAATCCCAACTCCAGCGCCGCCTGGACCGCCACACTCACACTCGAGCCGTCCGGGGCCACCACGATCTCTGTGGATGTCGTGGTGACCCCTTGGAACGCAATGGATGCCATCGCTAGGTCGCGAGCCCGCCCGGGATCCAGGGCCAACTCACCCGTGGTGCGGTAGAGCACCTCGTCGATCCCTGATGCGCCGGCGATGGCAGCCGAGTCGGCGACCGCCGCCAACTCGCGCTGGAGGGCCAGACCCCGCCAGTAGTCGAGAGCAAGGCCACCGAACAGCAACAGGAGAAGCGAGAGCCCCAACATCCAGATGGTGGTCGACCCTCTATCGTCGCTCAAGGGAAACTCCGGTAGAGATCGATCGGCTCGCTGTGCTCGGCGGTGACCCAGAGCCCACCCACGGGTCCCCATGGCGTGATGACCAATGGTGCCCAGACCTGAACCGTCGAGGTGACGACGCCACCGCGGGCCAGGGAACAGGAGCCGGCCGGCATCGTCAGGATGTTCGGTACTGCACCGCACCAGCCGAGACGGACCAGACCCTCGCCAAGGCCGTGCTCGCCCGTCATCCGTGAGACGACCAGGGCTCCCGCCCCGTGGTCCAGCTCGATGGCCACGACTCGCGAGGCCTCGGCTGCGGTGGCCTCGGCGAGCACCCGCCGTTCCGACCAAGGCCCGAATGCCGCCACCACCAGGGCCACCGGAAGCATCAGCACCGCCACTGCCATCGCCAGCTCGACAGCGGCGTGCCCGCGGTCGGTCATGGGACCGGCTCCAGGAAGGCTTCGGTGCTCATCGACACCTGGAAGTCAGGAGTCAGGACGGTCCATGACTGGAAGGTCGCCGAAGCCTGGGCCACCACCCTGTCCGCGGCCAGAGCACAACCAACGACCAGCCCCTCCGACATCCGACCACCCAGCAGCTGGGTGACCACATCGCGGGCCTTCGACTCGCAGTCCAGCACCGAAGCACTGACCGCGCCTGCCCGTGCTCCCTGCTCCAGAGCGGACCGGATCGCTCCTCTCCCATACTGGACCACCACCAGGTTTGCGAAGGCCAGGAAGAGGATCAGCGCCAGGGCCGAGGCGAGCAGGAATTGGACCGAGCTCACACCCCGCTCGGTCAACCCCCGATCAGCTCGCCCCGAATCCATCCCACGATATCGACTCCCAAGGCCTGCAACGCGCCCCAGATCACCACCAATGCGGCTATCGCCAAAGCGGCGTTGCCCATCAGCTCGGCGGTATTCAGACCCCGGTCGTCCTCCCTCAGGGCTTTTGCCCACTCCCTCAAGGCCGGCAGCATGTAATGCCTCCCTTCTATTGCCAGCTCGTTATCAGATACGGCAGCGGAGCCGCCACGAAGAGCATCAGGACCGGCGCCAGGATGGCGATGGTCGGTACGAGCATCGCCGCCCTCCGCTTGGTCGCGGTCCTCTTGATCGACTCCCGCCGAGTTTCCCGGACATCCTCAGAAAGAGACAAGAGAGCAGTCGCCAGATCGGCGCCACGCTCCTCGGCCGTTGCCAATGTGCGGTAAGTACGCGTGCAGAACGGCTCGGGGCTGAGCTCGGCGATCCTGCGAAAGGCATCGGCACCGGACCAGCCTGCGCGGTGGAGTCGAAGGGCCTCGGAGAGCTCTGCGATCACCTCCCCTTGGCCACGCTGCGTCATCGCCTTGACCGCCTGAATCACCCCTCCCCCGGCGCGCACCCGCATCGCAAGCAACTGGTTCACCGTGTAGATCTCGATCTTCATCTGCTCCCGCCTGTTCTCGATGGCGCGGTTGAGACGACCCTTGGTTCGGGTGACTCCGATCACCAACCCAAGACCTACGAGTGTCCACGCCACCATGCGTGGGACCCTGATGGCCCAGGCCACCCCCAATCCCAACAACAGGGCGGTGGCGGTCGTCTTCAATTGGAGGAGTCGGTAGCGAGTGATCATCTCTGACTCTTCGAGCCCTCGGTACCAGCCTCCCTGTCGGAGTCTGAGGAGGACCGAGTCGTTCCCGGCGCGATCCAGGGCCGACCCAAGACGGTCGGCGAGGTCGCGGACGATCGGGCCGAAGACCGCTCCGAGCCATCCCCCTCGCATCGACGCCGCCTTAGCCAGATGTGGCGAGGTGTAGGGGCCGATCCGAGCTCGAAGCCGCCGGGGCGGGGGAGCGACGGTGAGCACGAGCGCGCCCACCGACACCGCCGTCGCCAGGGCCGCGGAAACCAGGGCGGGGTTGATCTCGATGATCATCGGGGCCCTGCGAGCACCCGGGGCTCATCTGGGATCGAGCCGAGACGGGAGGCGATGACAATCCCGGCGACGCTCATCACACCGCCGGCCATCGCCACCATGATCCCGGCAGGCGTCGAGTAGAACTCACGAAAGGCGCCGGATCGGGCGGTCATCGCCACTAGAACCAACCAGGGCAGGACGAAGACGATCCGTGCGTTGATCTTGTGCTCTAGTGTCTCGGTCCGAACTTGCTCCATGGTCCACAAGTCACGCGTGGTTGCCTCCGCCAGGTCTGAGAGGATCTCTGCCACCACCGGCCCGCCTCTTTCGTAGGCGAGGATCATGACCTCGATCACCCGATCCGAGGTGGGGTCTGCCAGGTCCTCCTTGACGATCTCGAGGGCAGGGACGATGCCGAGGCTCCGCGAGTAGACCCCGAACCCCTGGAAGGCCTCCCGGAGCGGCGGAGGCCCAAAGAGGGCCAGGTTCTCGATTGCCCCGTGCAAGGAGGCACCAGACCTGATGGTTGAGAGGATGTCCCTCAGCCCATCTGGCCATGCCTCCTGCACCAAGGAGACTCTCCGGGCCCTGGCCCGTGAGAGGTAGGCACGGGGCAGGGTTGCCACCACAGCTGACGGCACCACCGAGACGACCAACAGCCCGGTCAACCCATAGACCAACGCGAAGGTGATGCCTGCTGCTCCGAGCACCACCAACCAGAATTGGAGGTTGGTGACGTCGAGGCCGTCGACTCGGTTTGGCCGGGCACGCCTCATGGCGTGCACGCGCTCGGACCGGAGGATGTGCAGGCCGAGGGCGCCAACCGCGGCCGCGGTGGTAATGGCCGCCAGGACGCTCACCACTCCGGTGCTCCCCCGCTCAGGACAGACGCCACCGTGACCTGCTCAGGGAGATACGCCTCGATTCGGCGGAGCAATCGGTCGGGTGGGAGGGCACCGGTCCACTCGAGAGGATCGCCGATCTTGTTCCGCCAAAAGATCGCCTCGGTCGAGAAGTCGTCGTGGAGGGCAGGCACCACTGCCCGGATCTCGACGGTCTCTCGGAGGATCCGGGTACCTGTGGGGTCCGGGGCACGATCGAGATGCACTACAAGGTCGATGGACGAAGAGAACACCTTGCGGACCACCCGATCCGCGACGTTCTCCCCCGCCATCAAGGCCGCGTTGACCAAGGCGTCGAGCGCGTCGGCGGCAGAGTTGGCATGAATGGTGCAGGCCAAGCCACAACCTGCATTCACCGCACGAGTCAGCTCAAAGGCCTCTGCGCCCCGGACCTCACCGACCACTATCAGGTCCGGCCTCATCGCCAGGGTCACCTTGACCAGATCCCGCAGGGTGATCTCACCACCCCCTCCGATCGACGGGGGCCGGGCCTCGTAATATGAGCCGTGGATCAGGGGAACATGGAGCTCGCGTACCTCTTCGCAGGCCCTGATGCAGTGGTCGACCGGTGTGCTGGCCATCAACGCCGAGAGAAACGACGTCTTGCCGGAGCCGGGAGGACCGGACACGATCACCGAGGCCGAGGCTCGCATCGCCGCCTTGAGGAAGGCCGCGGCCGGTTTGGTCAGCGAGCCCAAATCAACGAGGGCATCGAGAGTCTGTCGGCGGAGGGCGTACTTACGGACGGTGGCTGAGAGCCGGTCGGAGATCGGCGGGATCACCGCGGTGAGCCGGGCGGTGCCATCGAGGACCCTCGCCTGGGCGATGGGGCTGGAGGCATCGAGCCGGCGATCGGTCGCCGAGACCAGCTGCTGGACCACCTGGCGGTTCTCCTCTTCGGTGCTGGGGGTGGACGCGCCGTGCAGGGCGCCTCCGGCTTCGATGTAGGTCACCCGGTCCCCTTCGATGAACACCTCCTCGATGTTGGGCGACTCGATGAGACGGATCAGGGGGCCTCGCCCGGTCACCGACTCCACCAGGCGCTCGACGGTGGCTGCGGGGTCTGCCAGAGACCTGACCTCGCCCAGGTGGGCCCTTCTCTGGTACTCGTCGACTGTGGACCGCATCAGGTCCTTCACCGCATCGGGCTGGTGACTGGGGTCTATCCCCCGGCCGTCGAGGCGGGAAAGGGCTTCCTTCCTCAACTCTTCGTAGACGTCGAGAGTCACTGGCCGACCGTCCCAAGAACCAGAGCGGTGATCCGACTCACCTCGTGGGCGAACCCACCCTTGGAAGCCGGCTTCCCCTCCCACACAGAAGCAGCAATCCCCTCGTCGAACGGGAGGAGCACGGAGGGCAGACCGCCGATGGTCGACCTGACTTCAAACGCGATCTCGCTCCGGTAGAAGCGCCTGCGTGGCGTTTTGTTGATGGCCACCAGGACCTGACCGCGATCGACCAACCCATCGAATCTCTCTCGAATCTTGAAGAGGCGTGCCAGTCCGATTGGATCGCCTGCGGCCACCAGGATCAAGCTCTCGAATCCTTTAATCACAACACCCTGGGCCCGCTCCTCCGCGCCCAAGTCGGCCACCAGGATTCCCGGAAGCTCAGCAAGGGTCTCGAGGACCATGGTGATCTCGTGGTGCGGGATCGGGTTGGCCGACCGCTGCCAAGCTGACCCGCCGATGACCCGCAAAGGGCCGCGTGAGTGGATCGCCGACTCGATGTCGCCGCCGTGGAGAGCGACGTCGACCAGGCTTCGCAGATTGGGGTGAGGTGGCAGGTCGAGACGCTGCGCCACACTCGGCCAAGCCGGGTCGAGATCGACCAGGGTCACCGGGGCCCGTTGCGCCAAGCTGGTGGCGACTGCCACCGCCACCTCGGTGGCGCCCACCCCGTCGGTCACTCCCAACACACCGATCGCCCGACCCCCCGGATCACTGCTTTCGGCATTGGCTGGGGAATCGAGGTGGTCGGCGGCCGCCGACAGAGCCTTGACCAAGAGGTCATCTGCTCCCGCGGCGCTGTCGATCACATCGCTGATGCCGCACTCGAGCAGGCGTCGTTTGGCATCCAGGCCGTCCCCAGGGTCGCAGACACCCACCACGGCCTTGCCCTGACCACGGAGCAGACCGACCAGCCGTGGTGAGAGAAAGGAGCAAACGTCATCGATCAACAGGACGTCGAACTCGGTGTCGACACACTGGGTCGCACCCATGAGCCTCCCGGCGACCCTCGCTCCGCCATGGTCCAGGACATGACGGTGGAGCCGGTCGGGCCAGTCCCTCGCCGACGCCGCCATGGCCAACTCCACGCTCATCAGCGGCCCTCCCCACCCAACGGTGGGGCGCCGGTCGACCGGATGACGTCGATGTCCCCGACGGCCATTGCCTCGGCCAGAGCCAAAGCCTGGGTGGCATCGACCGCGACCACCAGGTGGTGATCGCTCGATCTCAGGGCCCCTGCGCCGTCGGCGGCGACCGACACCACCTCGATGTCAACCACCACGAAGGCGGCGACACCATCATCAACCGCGATCACGTCGACCCGGTCACCGACGGCGATGGTCCCCCCGGCAGCGCGGGAGGCATCGATCGGGATGCTCATCGACCGCAGGCCGGATGAGGTGGCAGGTTCGGCGAGAACCGAGACCTCGATCACGCCGCCTTCCGCCACCGCCCGCTGGACGATCCAGCCGGCATAACCGGTCAGGTCGTCCTCGCCCACCATCGACCCCAGACCTTCGAACCCGGCGTCGATCGGAGTCAGCCTCACCATGTCCGGCATGAACACTGCGCCCGCTGCGATGGGCTGGTCGGCCACCGCCACCAGAGAGCTTGCGCTTCGGTCTTGAAGGGCCAGAATGTTGAGGACAAAAGCCAGGACGACGGCGAGGGCCACCAGCATGTGCGACGCCGAAAGACGGCGTCGGCTGGTCCGGCCAGCCGGCTGTGAGGTGCCCGCTTCCCTCGTGACAACGGAGGGGACAGGGGTCACGGCCGGCAAGCTATCCGCCGTCGCCCCACACATGTCGAGAGCGCGAAAACATGACTTTCGAACAAGATCCCGAACTGGCATCCGAATTGCGTCAGACGGTGGCGCGTGCCTTCCAACAGGAAGCGGAGGAGGACGAGCAGCTCACTGCCCTCCATGACCGACGCCGGCTCAGCATGAGCGACCTGGCCAAAGAGATGGTCAACCGTGGGGAGCGGGTGGCCGTCGAGTACGGGGGGCACGCCTTCAGCGGCCTGGTGATCGGCGCTGGGACCGACCATGTGACCATCCAGGGCGCCGGGCAACGAGTCGACGTCCGCCTCGATGGCGCCTACTGGTCCGTGATCCACACTGCGCAGGCAGCGTCGACACCCGGTGTGGCAACCGACGAGACCCTCAAGGCGCGGCTGTCGGAGCACGCCGACCAGAGGAACACGGTGAGACTGTGCCTCCCCGAGGGGGTGCTGGTGATCGGAAGGGTTGCGGTGGTGGCCGACGACCACGTCGAGATAGCCGACGCCGACCAGCGTCACATCTACGTGCCGATGACTCTGATCCTCGGGATCATGCGCTCGATTGACGTCCAATAACCCCATCCTCTGCTACCGCAGGGTGGGATCGGACGAACTCGTAGATCTCGTCGCGGAAGAACTTGAAGGTCCGACCACCAGGGAGCTTGTAGGCGGGGAGCCTGCCCTCCCGGGCATATCGACGGACCATTTGCACGTTCATCCCCAACAACTCGGCGACCTGAGCCGCGTCGAGAATCAGTGGGTAGTCCTCAGCCATCAGTCGTCCTCTCGAACACGGTTCGATCGTAGGGGACTTCTGCCACCAGTTGTAGAGGGTCGTAAACCGGTTGGCCGCGGTGTGCGTGTTTATCTCAGTGATGACAGATCTGACGGCTAGGAGCTCCGCCATCCCCATCGAAGACCAGCATCTGGGCGACCACTTCGAGGCCTTCTACCAAAGCGAGTACCACCACATCGTGGCCATGGCACGTGCCATGGCCCCGGATCGGTCGGTGGCTGAGGATCTCGCCCAGGAATCCTTCGTCGCAGCCCACCGCCACTGGGCGAGGGTCTCTGAGTATGAGGACCCAAAGGCGTGGGTTCGACGGGTGATGATCAACCGGGCGACCTCGATGCGACGACGACTCGGCGCCGAGCTGCGGGCCATGACACGGGCAGGCCACGACCCGCACCGCGGATTGGCCCAAGACCTGACACCGTCCTCCGCCGGAGTCTGGGACCAGGTGCGACGACTCCCCCGCCGCCAGCAGCAGGCCATCGTCCTCCACTACGTGGGTCAGCTCAGCACCAGGGAGATCGCCAACGCCATGGGGTGCTCGGCAGGGGCGGTCAAGTCACACCTACACAGAGGGCGAGAGACGCTACGGGAGTGTCTCTCCGGCTGGAGCGAGGAGTAGGCCATGGACTTCGAACAGAGGATTCAGAATGCGGCCGATGAGGTGCGTCAAGTGACGAGGGCGGTGCGGCCCCCAGAGCCACGAAAGGGGCCGAGGGTGACACCGGCCGGATGGCTGGCCTTCGCCGTCGCCTTCGGGGCGGTAGTGCTGGCAATCGGGGTGCTGCCCTCACTCCTGGGATCGGATGACCCCGGGCCGTTGGGGACCAGCGACACCACGAGCCCGATCGTGACTCCGACAACGGTTCAGGAGGTCCCCTCGACCGTCTCTCCGTTGGAGTGCTCGTCGGCGATGCCGGACGATATGGCCCGGCATCTTGATACCGAAGGCGCGACTCGTCAGGTCGCCGACGTGTGGCTGGGGATCGTCCAGGCGGCCGAGGTTTGCGACTTCGAGGCGCTCGTCGATCTGGCCGGACCCGATTTCACCACCAACTTCGGCGGCGGCGGCGCCGAGATGTTCGAGGAGTGGGAGAACTCCGGCGAGGGCAAGATGGACATCCTCCTCGCCGTGCTGAGCGCCAACTATGCAATCCAGGAGTTCGAGGGTGATGCCGAGGAGGCTCTCGGGAGCAGTGTCCTCTACGTCTGGCCGGCGGCATTTGCCAGGGACACCTGGGAGGAGATCACGGCCGAGGAGATGGCCGACCTCCTCACCATCTACACCCAGGAAGAGCTGGACCAACTCGCCGGGTTTGGCTCCTATGCCGGGTGGCGCACCGGGATCACCCAAGAGGGTGACTGGGTGTTCTTCGTAGCCGGAGACTGATCAGGCCGGGGCGGGCCTGCGGCGATCGAGCCACACCACTATCGGGAGGGCGAGGGCGGCGCCGGTGGCATTGGCCACCAGGTCGAGGGCGTTGTTCCCGTAATCGCCGACACTGACGTCGCTCATGCTCGAGCCGATGAACTCGGCGATCTCCACAGCCGCTCCTCCGCCCATCACCACCAGCCAGGTGAGCAGGAGCAACCCTCCCTGATGGTGCCCGACACCGGCCCAGCGTCGCATCGCCTCCCAGGCGATGATGGTCATCCCGGCCGCGGCGACGGCATGGAACAACTTGTCGTACGGGAGCGGTCCGATCACAGCGGCGATGTAGAGCGGTTGGCCATCGACCAGGACGACGCCCCCCAACATGTTCCCCAGCCCAACCAATGACACCGCCCACTGGGCCCGCAGCGACCACCGGGCCCAGTAGTGCAAGACTCCGAACAGCATCAGGAGACCCACGTTGATCCCGGTGTAGAGGCTGGTGAGCGGGCTGCTCAGCACCTGGCCATAGACGAACAAGGCAGCCGTATACCCGACGGTGAAGGCCAGGACTGGTGTCATCGCCGGTCCAGGATGGCATGTCGACCCGGGACGAAGCTGCCAACCAGCACTAGGTTGGTCTGCATGGAAAAGGCCCTCACGCCGGAGGTGGTCGATGAGTCGGCGCCAACGGATGGAGACGACTCACCCTATGTCAGCGAGCCAACCAAGCTGATCCGGATCGCCACGATGACCCGGGCGATGCTCGAAGAGGCGAGGGCTGCGCCCCTGGACGAAGGTGGGCGGCTCCGCCTCGCCGAAGTCCATGCCCGATCGGTCGACGAGTTGAAGGAGGTTCTCTCCCCCGAGCTCCAGGACGAGTTCAGCGAGGTGATGATCCCACTCAACAAGGCCGGCGCCACCGAGTCGGAAGTCCGGGTCGCCCAAGCCCAGCTCATCGGTTGGCTGGAGGGGCTGTTCCATGGGATCCAAGCCTCGCTATGGACCCAGCACATGGCTACCCGCTCCCAGTTGGAGGAGATGCAGCGGCGGACCCTGGGCAACCCCGGGCACCAGAACCCCGACGAGTCGTCGGGTCTCTACCTCTGAAGCCTTCTAGCTGACCTTGCGCTCGCGCACGGCCCGCTCCCGACGCACCCTTCGTCTCTCCCGCTCGCTGAGCCCTCCCCATATCCCGAACTTCTCGCCCATCTCGATGGCGTAGTCCAGGCATTGGGACTTGACCTCACAAGCGGCGCAGATCGACTTTGCCTTCCGGGTGGATGCCCCCCTCTCCGGGAAGAACAAATCGGCGTCGGCGCCACGACAGTTGGCGTAGTCCTGCCAGGAGAGCTCACCAATGGCTAGGGCTTCGATGAGCTTGCTCTGCATCCAGGTCTCCTCACAACCGTGTAATTACACGTTTGACATTATGGGGTGAGACACCCACCGTCAAGATGCGTTGCCGGTACGGCGGTGCCAGCAGGGCTCCTGTCATAATGGGAGCCCGGTGACCGCCACGATCGAAGAAAAGAAGCGGGCCCCGTTCCTGATCGAGTTCTACCGATCGGCGGTGGGCAAGAAATGGGTGATGGCGCTCACCGGAATCGGGATCATCCTCTTCGTGATCGCCCACATGGTGGGCAACTGGAAGATCTTCCTCCCCGATGTCGAAGGTGTCCCTGACATTGACATCTACGCCGACGCCCTTCGCCATCTCTTCGTGCCCTTCATCCCCGAGCATGTCACCCTGTGGATCCTCCGGACCGGTCTGATGGTGGCCTTCCTACTCCATGTCCATGCCGCATATTCGCTGACCCTGATGAATCACCGGGCACGACCCGAGGGCTATCAGGGCCCGCGCCAGTACGTTGCCGCCGGTTATGCCAGCCGGACGATGCGATGGAGCGGGACGATCTTCGGGTTCTTCCTGCTCTTCCATCTGGCCGACCTGACCTGGGGCGTGCGGCCGGCGGCACCCGGGACATGGGAGCGGGGTGAGGTCTACGCCAACTTCGTCGCCACCTTCAGCCGGGCGCCGGTCACTGTCTTCTATGTGATCGCCATGGGCCTGTTGGCGATGCACGTCTATCACGGTGCCTGGTCGATGTTCCAAAGCCTGGGGATCAACCACCCTCGATTCAACATGGCCCGCCGGCTCCTCGCAGTCGGCCTCGCCGCACTGATCGGGGTGGGAAACGCCATCATGCCCCTGGCCGTGTTGTTCGGATGGGTGGGGTGATGATCCTCGACGCCAAGGTCCCTAAGGGAGCGATCGCCGACAAGTGGGAGAACCACAAGTTCTCGAGCCGGCTGGTCAACCCGGCCAACAAACGGAAGCTCAAGATCATCATCGTCGGGACCGGGCTCGCCGGGGCTTCTGCCGCGGCCAGCCTCGGTGAGCTGGGTTATGACGTCGAGGTGCTCACCTTCCACGACAGCCCCCGTCGCGCCCACTCGATCGCCGCCCAAGGCGGGATCAACGCCGCAAAGAACTACCACAACGACGGCGACTCGGTCCACCGGCTGTTCTACGACACGGTCAAAGGCGGTGACTACCGGAGCCGCGAGGCCAACGTCCACCGTCTCGCCGAGGTCTCCCTCAACATCATCGACCAGGCGACCGCCCAAGGGGTCCCGTTCGCCAGGGAGTACGGCGGGCTCCTCGACAACCGATCCTTCGGGGGCGCCCAGGTCTCCCGCACCTTCTACGCCCGAGGCCAGACCGGCCAGCAGCTCCTGCTCGGTGCCTATCAGGCCTTGATGCGTCAGGTGAAGGCGGGAACGGTCAAGCTCCACACCCGGATCGAGATGCTCGACGTGGTGATCAAGGAGGGCCGTGCCGTCGGGCTCGTCACTCGTGACCTGGTGAGCGGTGAGATCGCCAATCACTCGGCCCATGCCGTGGTCCTCGCGACCGGGGGCTATTCCAACGTCTACTTCCTGTCCACCAACGCCATGGCGGCCAACACCTCGGCCATCTGGCGCGCTCACCGCCGGGGCGCGACCTTCGCCAACCCCTGTTTCACCCAGATCCATCCGACCTGCATCCCGGCTTCTGACGAATTCCAGTCGAAGCTGACCCTGATGTCGGAGTCACTACGCAATGACGGGCGGATCTGGGTGCCGAAGAGCGCCGACGACAACCGGGCGCCTGCCCAGATCCCGGAGGCGGAGCGCGACTACTACCTGGAGCGCCGCTACCCCGCCTTTGGCAACCTGGTCCCCCGGGATGTCGCCTCGCGGGCGGCTAAGAAGGTGGTCGACGCCGGTCTCGGAGTGGGGCCCCTCAAAAACGGCGTGTACCTCGATTTCGTCGGCGCCATCGATCGGCTGGGGCGGGAGACCATTGAGGAGCGATACGAAAACCTATTCGAGATGTACAACAGGATCACCGACGAGGACCCCTACAGGGCCCCAATGCGGATCTACCCCGCCCCCCACTACACCATGGGAGGGCTTTGGGTCGACTACAACCTGATGACCACCATCCCCGGGCTCTATGCCCTCGGTGAGGCCAACTTCTCCGACCACGGCGCCAACCGGCTTGGGGCCTCAGCCCTCATGCAGGGCCTGGCCGACGGCTACTTCATCCTTCCCAACACCATCGGCGACTATCTCGCCGGGTATCTCAACACCCCGCCGATACCCACCGACGACCCGGCGTTCACCGAGGCCGCCACCGAAGTCGACGAACGGGTAGCCGGTTATCTGGGGGTCCGGGGGGCGCGTTCGGTGGACTGGTTCCACAAGGAGCTGGGCAAGATCATGCTCGACCATTGCGGTATGACGCGCAGCGCCAATGGGCTGGAGAAGGCGTTGTCTGAGATCCCCGCCCTCTACGAAGAGTTCCGATCCGACCTCCGGGTGCTGGGGTCCGGCGAGACCCTCAACCAGAGCCTGGAGCGGGCCGGTCGGGTCGACGACTTCTTCGAGCTGGCGATGGTGATGTGTGTTGACGCCCTGGCCAGGGAGGAATCGTGCGGTGGGCACTTCCGCGAGGAGCACCAGACCGAGGAAGGTGAAGCCTTGCGCGACGACATCAACTTCTCACATGTCGCCGCATGGGAGTGGACCGGCGATCCCACCCGCCCCGCACTGAGCAAAGAGGAGTTGGAGTTCGAGTACGTGGCTCTGACCGCGAGGAGCTACAAGTGAGCGCCTCGCTTCGCTCGGCGGTACCTGGTACCGCACGGAGATCATCGTGAACATCACCCTCCAGGTCTGGCGCCAGACCGGGCCCTCGAGCCGGGGCGGGTTCAAGACCTATCAGGTCGACGGGATATCAGATGAGATGTCCTTTCTGGAGATGCTCGACGTGCTCAACGAGCGTCTGGTCAACCAGGGCGAGGAGCCGGTCGCATTCGACCACGACTGCAGGGAGGGGATCTGCGGAAGTTGCGGGGTGATGATCAACGGCCGGGCCCACGGTCCCCAGCTTGGCACGGCAACATGCCAGCTCCACATGCGAAAGTTCGATGACGGCGCCACGATCGTGGTCGAGCCATGGCGCGCCGCCGGCTTCCCGATCATCCGCGACTTGATCGTCGACCGCTCGGCTTTCGACCGTATCATCGAGGCCGGCGGCTACATCTCGGTTGACACCGGCTCGGCCCCCGACGCCAACCTGACCCTGGTCCCCAAGACGGTCGCCGACACCGCATTCGACGCCGCCGTCTGCATCGGGTGCGGAGCCTGTGTCGCCGCCTGCCCCAACGGCGCCGCGAACCTGTTCACCGCGGCCAAGATCAGCCATCTCAACCTGCTCCCCCAAGGCCAGGCGGAGCGCTGGTCGAGGACCGAGCGGATGGTCGAGGTCATGGAGAAATACTTCGGCTCGTGCACCAACCATGCCGAGTGCGAGAAGGCATGCCCCAAGTCGATCTCGATCGACTTCATCGCCATGATGAACGCCGACTTCGTCAAGTCGAAGTTCAAGAACCGCCGCCTCGTCTCACAGAGCCATTAGGTCTCCCGACCCCCCGGATCTCCTCAGGTTTCCTGGCAAAACTGCCGATTCTCCGCTCCAATCCGCCACCGTGGCGGGTGTTGTGGACGTCGTGGCGGAAGCAGGGGAAGACGATGCGTCGAGACAAGAGGGGGGAGAGAGGCGCCACCCTGGTCGAGGCCTCCATCGCCTACGGCCTATTGTTCCTCACCCTCTTCGCCATCGTCGAGTTCGGGATGGCGTTCAAAGACTGGCTCTCGGTGAGTCACGCCTCCCGCGAGGGAGCCAGGGCCGGGGCCACCTTCGGCCAGGACCTCAACGCCGACATCCTCGTGCTCCGCAACGTCGGAACCACCCTCGACCCGATCGGCCTCAATACCGGTGACAGGGTCCGCGTCTATCGGGCCAACAACCCCGACCTCAACGAGTCGACCACCTACACCTTCGCCCCCGGTACCGGGTGCGCCTCCACCCTGATTCCCGCGTTGACCGGGTGTTGTGACTGGAGCCCCTGTCCCGAGTTCGGGCGAACCACCTACGTGGTCCCTGGTTGGGATCCTCTGGACCGGGACATCACCAGCCCGGACACCGACCGGCTCGGAGTAGAGGTCCGGTACATCCACGAATGGCTGACCGGGTACTTCGGCACCAACACCGACTTCATCATCTCGACCGAGTTCCAGATCGAGCCCCAGCTCTTCGACGCCCCATGAGGATGCTTCTCCGACGCGAGCGCGGGGCATCGATGGTGGAGGTGGGGATCCTGGTCCCCTTCCTGTTGGTGCTGGGCCTTGGGCTCGCCGAGGTCGGGTTCCTGATCATCGACTACATCACGGTCACCAACGCCAGCCGCTCCGGCGCCCGGACCGGCTCGGCGGCCGCAGATGTGGCAGGCGCGGACGACTTGATCCTCAACGTGGTCGAGGAGGCGTCCTGCAACCTTCGCTTCGGCAACCTCGAATCGGTGACGATCTATCGGGCGGAGCCGGACGGCTCCAAGCCGCTGGACCCCGACCTGATCAACGAATACGTCAACCCGGGGCCCTTGTCGAGCCTCGACTGCAGTCTCGACACCCATGGTCTCGCTGCCGGGCCCGGCTGCTGCAACTGGGACCCTGCCGACCGGGTTCGGGTGCCGCCCGATTTCGACACCCTCGGTGTCGAAGTGGTTTTCAGCCATGAGACCATCACCGGCCTCTTCGACTTCCTCTCCATCGACTGGACCGAGACCGCCGTCATGCAGATCGAGCCCGACACCAGGGGATCGGCGTGAAGGCCCGGCTCCTTCGCTTGACGGGAGAGGAGCGCGGCGCCGCGCTGATGCTGGTGGCCTTGGGGCTGGTCCTCCTGATGGGCATGGCGGCATTTGGAACCGATCTTGCCTGGTTCTACCTCAACACAAGCAGGGTCCAGCGCGCCGCCGACGCCGCCTCGCTGGCAGGTGTGGTCTGGCTTCCCGGCGATGAGCCGCAGGCCTTCGGAACCGCCGATGCCGTGGCCATCCAGAATGGTTACGACGACGCCGACGCCGAGGTCATCGTGCTCCCTGAGAGAGTCGTGGGCGAGCTCAACCAGTTGCAGGTCAGCGTCACCGACACCGTCCCGACTTTCTTCCTCAGGGTTTTCGGGGTCCAGAGCCAGGTGATCACCAGGTCAGCCACCGCCGAGTACATCCCGCCACTCAAGCTGGGCAGCCCTACCAACAAGTTCGGCAACGACCCGACCTGTTACACCAGCAACCCCACCGACTGCGCCGGGAACTTCTGGGCCAACATTCACGGCACCCGGACGGCCACCACGTTCGGTGACGCCTATTCGTCCTACTGCCAGGTGTACGGCCCGAGCAGCAACGCCTGTGCCCAGAACACCATGTACCGGGACACCGGGTACCTGTACGGGATGATCCCCAATGCGAACAGCGTCAGCCTCGAGACCCTCGACATGACCTATCACAACGACTCAGGCGGGGTGAACAACGGTGACTTCCATCGGACCGGCGATCACGATGCCCACCTGGCAGGCGCCTTCCCCGGCCAATCGGTGACGGTGAACGTCTACCGCCCTGACCCGACGCCGCTGGACATCTCGGACAACACCCTGCACTGCACCCAGACCTACGCCCCTCTGCCCCAGATCAATCCTGATGACGATCCGCCCTTCAACTACGCCGCCAACTGGGCAGCGCTGGGCAAGGGGTGGCGACAGGTGTGCGGCGGGGCGATCAACACCAGCACCTCCCCCACCGGCATCTGGGTGATCCAGGTGGTGGCCAACAGCGGAGGGGGGCAGACCACCATCCTCGGCAATGGCAATGTGGCCAACAGCGGGCTCAACCGATACTCGATCCGCACCAGTGTCGGGAACATCTTCGCCCTCGGCGACTTCTCGATCTACAACAACGCGGTGGGCTCGACGACCTCGTTCTACCTGGCCGAGGTCCCCGACTATTACAGGGGTAAGACATTCGTCGTCGAGCTCTACGATGCCGGCGAGTCGTCCGACACCGGTCAGCTCCAGCCGATCGACCCCACTACCGGGGCCATCTTCAACAGCGGGCAGTGCCGTGTCTACTCACGGAACGTCAACGAAGTCAGCTGGGGAGCCCCCGACACGGTGATCAACCCCCCCGGCAACTGCCTGGAGTCGGTCAATCCGGGTGAGTACAACGGCCGCTGGCTCAAGTTCGAGATGGACCTGCCAATCGCATATACCTGCACCGATTGTTGGTGGCGCATGAACTACGCCTACCCGTCGGCGATGAACGACACCACGACGTGGCGGGCCTACATGATCGGGAACCCGATCCACCTGGTCCCCTGATCCGGCTCTTCAGCGCCGGCCACCACAGCCGTCGCTGACTCCGGCACCATGACCGGAGCCGCCACCGGCGGCCTCTAACCTGACTGGATGGACCTCCCTCAGTACCTGCCGGCGCTGATCACACCGTTCACCCAGAGGGGCGAGATCGACCTCAAGGCCCACACCCACAATCTGAGGGTGCTCTCGGACATGGGGATCGAGGGGTTCCTGTTCGCCGGGTCCACCGGTGAAGGGCCCTATATAGAGCCCGGGGAGAGGGCCCGGCTGATCAAGGCGGGACGCAGGCGCAGGTCACACCTCATGTCCGGGATCGCCGGCGAGTCGACGCGTCAGGGCTTGGCCCAGCTCAGCGAGGCAATCGAGGCGGGCGCCGACAGTCTCCTGGTCCTGACCCCGACAGCCCTCGCCCGGGGGCGTGACGAAGCAGTGGTCCGCTACTACCAGACACTGGCCGACAACTCCTCGGTCCCGGTCTTCCTCTACTCGGTGCCGGTCTACACCGGATACAGCCTCCCGGTGGACCTGGTCGGGCGTCTCTCCCGGCACAACAACATCATCGGGATGAAGGACTCCAGCGGCGACGTGGTCCGCCTCCAATCCATCATCGACGCCGTGCCCGGATCGTTCGTCCTGTACAACGGGTCGTCCAAGGCGCTCACCGCGGCGATGGCGGTGGGCTGTCACGGCGCCATCACCGCCAGCGGCAATTACGCCCCGGACCTGGTCCTCAGGACCCTGCGGACCGCCATCAAGGACCCGGCACAGGCCCGACGACTCCAGAAGCGGCTGAGCGCCCTGAGTGGGGACGTCGAGACCCACGGAGTCCCCGGGGTCAAGGCCGCGGCCAAGGCGGCGGGATTGGTGCCCGGCTATCCGAGGGCCCCCTTGGCCAGGCTGGCCCGGGGCGCCGAGACGTCGATCACCAAGCTGATCTCCTAGACGTGGGGACATTGCCTGTAGCCAGGCCCTGCCCGCTACGATCCCGGCTTCCGACCTAGAACAGGAGTCAGGTGTGTCCAAGTTCCTGAGTGCCGAGTGGGCCGATGCCGTCACCGCCGCCCTGAACAACCATGCTGGCTTCAAGAACGCCATCGGGGCTGCCGACCTCTCCATCCAGTTCCAGACCGAGGACGGGCCGCACGGTCCCATCGACTACTTCCTGTCCACCAGCGGTGGCAACGCCTCGGTGGCCCTCGGCGATCTGGAGAGTGCTGACGTCACGGTCAAGCAGTCCTACGACACCGCCACCGCCATCTCCAAGGGTGAGATGAACACACAGACCGCGTTCATGACCGGGAAGCTCAAGGTGTCGGGAAACCTGGCCAAGCTGATGATGCACCAGTCGGCGATACAGCAGTGGGGCGCCGCCGTCGGCAGTCTCGACGTCGAGTATTGATCCCCGCAGGCTGTAGGCCCTGACCGCTTTGTAGTGTCATCGCCC
>JBBDML010000018.1:193903-238045 GCA_040878345.1 Acidimicrobiia bacterium
GGTGGCCGGCGGTGGTGATCCTGGCCGGTGCCCTCACACTGGCTGCCAGCCCCGGGCACTGGCCAGTGGCTTTGATCATCATGGCGGTAGGAGGGGCCTTCCTTCTCTCCAACCTCGAGGTGGTCGACATCGGCAACATCGTTGTCCCTGCCGTCATCATCCTGGTCGGACTCCTTGTTCTCTTCGGGCGTGGCATGGGGAACAGGGTGGAGGCCGGGGACCGGGTGAACAGCTTCAACGTCTTCTCCGGCAGCGAGGTCTCCTCGCACTCCAAGCAGTTTCGCGGAGGGAGCATCTCTGCGGTGTTCGGGGGCGCGGAAGTCGATCTGCGAGATGCGAGGCTCGCACCAGACGCAAGTCTCGACGTGTTCACCGCCTTCGGGGGAGTGGAGTTGAAGGTGCCACAGGGCTGGCAGGTCCTGGTGAAGGGTCTGCCGTTGTTCGGCGGAATAGACAACGTGACCACCAAGGAGCAGTTACCCGACCAACCCCCGGTCCTGGCCGTCAACGCCACCGTGCTGTTCGGCGGCCTCGAGATCCGGCACTAGATCAGGCCGAGGGCTCTGACCGTCGCCCGCTCCTCTTCGAGCTCGGACACCGATGCCGCGATGCGGGCACGGGAGAACTCATCGATCTCCAGGCCCTGGACTATCTCCCAGTGACCCGCCCTGGTGACACATGGGAAAGATGAGATAAGGCCTTCCGCCACCTCATAGGATCCGTCGGAGACCACCCCCATCGAGACCCAATCCCCCTCTGGCGTCCCCAACACCCAATCCCTGACATGGGAGATGGCGGCATTGGCCGCCGAAGCCGCCGATGATGCGCCACGGGCATCGATGACCGCCGCCCCGCGCCCGGCCACCTTGGGGATGTACTCCGACTCGACCCAGGCCCGGTCCACCATCCCCCAGGCCGACTCCCCGTCGACCTCGCAATGGACTAGATCCGGGTATTGGGTGGTGGAGTGGTTTCCCCAAATGGTCATCCTCTTCACCGATGTCACCGGGCGCCCCACCTTGACTGCCAGCTGGCTGATCGCCCGGTTGTGATCGAGGCGGGTCATTGCGGTGAAGTTGGTGGCCTCCATCCCGGTGGCGCTGTTCAAGGCGATCAGTGCATTGGTGTTGGCCGGGTTGCCGACGACCAGCACCTTGACCTCAGGCCGAGCCGCGGCAGCGATGGCTGTGCCCTGGGTGGTGAAAATGGTGCCATTGGCGGCGAGGAGATCGGAGCGCTCCATCCCCGCCTTCCTGGGCATCGCCCCCACCAGGAGGGCCACGTCTGTCTCAGAGAACGCCTCCTCGGGATCGGCGGTCGACACCATCCCGGAGAGGAGGGGAAAGGCACAGTCCTCGAGCTCCATGGCCACCCCGCCCAAGGCTCCGAGGGCGGGCTCGATCTCCAGCATCTGGAGGATCACTGGCTGATCGGGCCCGAGCATCGCCCCCGAGGCGATCCGGAAGACGAGGGAGTAGCCGATCTGGCCGGCGGCCCCGGTGACGGCGACTCTCATGGGTGGGTTCATGGCGGCGAGGGTACCGAGGGGCGGGCTTGGGGGACGAAGTCGAGGGCGATGTCGAGCTGGGGCGCGGAGTGTGTGATCCAGCCGGTCGAGATGACGTCGACGCCGGTCAAGGCGATCGCCCTCACAGTGCCCTCGGTCACTCCTCCCGAGGCCTCGGTGATCATCGACCCGGCCACCAACTCCACGGCGCGGCGCATGGTGTCGAGGTCCATGTTGTCGAGGAGGACCCGATCGGCATCGGTGGCCAGGACCGCGGCCAGCTGATCGAGATCGTCGACCTCGACTTCGATCATCATCTCCGGGCCGACCGCAGCACGAGCCGCTCCCACCGCAGCCGCGATGTCGCCAACGGCGGCGAGGTGATTGTCCTTGATCAGGACCGCGTCGTAGAGACCCATGCGATGATTCAGCCCACCGCCCATCAGGACCGCGTACTTGTCGAGGGCACGCAGCCCGGGCATGGTCTTGCGGGTGTCGGAGATCCGGGCGGCAGTCCCATCCACGGCCTCGACCAGGCGTCTGGTGGCGGTGGCCACACCCGACATCCGACCCAGCACGTTCAGCGCCGTCCTTTCCGCGGTGAGAATCGACCTGGCTCGCCCCGATACCGAGGCAATGACATCACCGGCCCTCACCTCGGCCCCCTCGGAAACCGACGGCTCGAACCTCAGGTCGGCGTCGACCCTGGCAAAGACCGCGGCGGCGATCTCGAGACCGGCCACGACACCCGGGGCCCTCGCCATCAGCCGGGCCCTGGCCGTCAGCCGTTCGGGAATCACCGCCTCCGAGGTGACGTCCCCTCTTGTCCCCAGATCCTCGGCGAGGGCTCGCTCGATGACCGGTTCGTAGTCGGCGGGGCTCAGGTGACCGCCACCATCTCGACGGGCCCGGCATCGATCAGGGTCCGATGCTCCTGCATGGGGTCGAGCTCGGGGTAGTCGGCTCGGTAGTGCCCGCCGCGTGACTCGCTGCGACGCAGGGCGGCCATCACCATCATCAGGGCCAGCTCGGCAGCGTTCCTGCCGGAGATGGTGCGGTGGAGCACCCGGTTCAAGTCGAGGATGGCGTTGCGCGCCTCCCAGAGACGATCTCCGGTTCTGATCAGGCCCGCTCGGTCCCACATGATCTTGCGCAGGTCCTGTAGCACCGGTCCGGCGAGGACCGGGAGGTCCAGCGACTCCTTCGGGACGCGAACCTCGCCGTCGGGCATCTCGTGACGCAGCCTCACGTCGACGGCGACCCGGGCCCCGAACACCAGGCCTTCGAGGAGTGAGTTGGAGGCCAACCGGTTGGCTCCGTGCACCCCGTTGGAGGCGCACTCCCCGACGGCCCACAAACCCTCTATCGAGGTGCGCCCCCGGCTGTCGGTGTCGATTCCCCCCATGAAGTAATGAGCCGCCGGTGACACCGGGAGCAGGTGCTCCACCGGGTCGAGATCGACCGACATGGCGTGGGCCGTGACGGTCGGGAACCTCTCGTGGAAGTTGTGGATGCGACGGCAGTCGAGATAGGCGCCCGACCCACGGTCGTATTGCCAATAGATGGCGCGGGCCACGATGTCTCGGGGCGCCAGCTCCGCCATCGGATGGTACTGATCCATGAAACGGCGCCCGTGTGGGTCGACCAGGGTGGCGCCCTCGCCACGGAGGGCCTCGGTGAGCAAGGGCATCGGGTCCTTCCCCACCAATAGCGCCGTCGGGTGGAATTGGACGAACTCGAGGTCGGCTAGCCGCGCCCCGGCTCGCCCGGCGATCATTATCCCGTCGCCGGTGACACCAGGCGGGTTGGTGGTATGGGAGTACATCCGCCCCGCTCCTCCCGTGGCCATCACCACCGCGGGGGCCAGGTAGATGGTTCTCTTCTTGGCGTCGGCGGTGAGCACCCCTCCGACGTGGTCGCCGACACGGACCAGGTCGACCACCCTTCCCACCATGATCGTCACGGTCTCGCTGGCGGCCACCGCCTGGTTCAGGGCCCGCATCACCTCGGCTCCGGTGGCGTCGCCGTCGGCGTGGACCACCCGTCTCGCCCCATGCCCACCCTCCCGGCTCAGCAACAGCTCGCCGTCGGGGTCTCGATCGAACTCGGCGCCCATGGAGACCAGCCGTTCGATGGCCCATGGGCCGCCGGCGGTGAGGATCTCGACCGCGTCGGTGGCAGCCAGGCCGGCACCGACAGCAAGCGTGTCCCTGGCATGGGCTTGAGGTGAGTCACCACGAGCGATGGCGGCGGCGATTCCCCCTTGCGCCCACCAAGTCGACCCCATCTCGGGGGCGGTGATGACGAAGGCACGAGGGAGACCCAGGGCTACCGACAGCCCGGCAACCCCTGCCCCGACCACCAGCGGGGCGTCGAGCCTGACGATCTTCACCATGTCAGGTCAGTCCTGTCGTCCGACCTCGAGCATCCTGGTCACAGCGAGTCTCGCCCGGCCCGCGATGTCCTCGGGGATCTCGATCTGGTGGGTCATCGTCAACAAGGAGTCACGGATGTTGTCGAGAGTGATCCGTTTCATGTGGGGGCACAGGTTGCAGGGCCGGACGAAGGTCGTGTCGGGACTGGATTCGGCCACGTTGTCGGCCATGGAGCATTCGGTCAGCATCATCACCTGCCGGGGCTGATGATCCTTGACCCATTCGATCATCCCGTGGGTCGACCCGACATAGTCGGCGGAGGCGAGGACGTCTGGAGGGCACTCGGGGTGGGCGATGACCACGATGTCACCCATGTCTCGCTTGTATTCCGAGATCTCCTCTCCGGTGAAGCGCTCGTGGACCATGCAGGAGCCTTCCCAGAGGATCACCTCCACATCGGTCTTGGATGCCACCCATTTGCCCAGGTACTGATCAGGGGTGAAGATGACCCGGTCGACCCCTAACGACTCCACAACCTTTACGGCGTTGCCCGACGTGCAGGTGATGTCGGACTCCGCCTTGACCTCGGCCGACGTGTTGACATAGGTCACCACCGGGACCCCCGGATACTCGGCCTTCAACCGCCGAACGTCGGCGCCGGTGATCCCATCGGCCAGCGAGCAACCGGCACGCAGGTCCGGGATGAGAACGGTCTTCTCCGGGTTGATGATCTTGGCGGTCTCGGCCATGAAATGGACGCCGGCAAGAACGATGACCTCGGCCTCGGTCTCCAATGCAAGGTTGGCCAGGGCCAGCGAGTCGCCGGTGATGTCAGCAGCCAGGTGATAGATGTCCGGCGTCATGTAGTTGTGGGCGGCGACAATGGCGTTGCGCCCCTTCTTGAGCCGGTTGATGTCGTCGATCACCGGTTGGAGGGCGGCCACCTCCTCTTCGGGGAGGATGTCCCGCGCCCTGGTTATCTCGATGGTCGTCATGCGTCCGGTCCTGCCCCCAAGTCTAGGGAGGCCCCGGAGTCAGCCCGTGGGGCGGCGTCAGGAGGCTTCGAATCTCGAGATGGCGACCGCCTCGAGATCGATGTCCACCGAGAAGAAGAGGAACTGGAGGGTCCAGCTGGGGATGGTGAGCTTGACGAAGACCTGATCGGTGCCGGTGTTGTTGACCTGGGAGTCGCAGGAGGGCGATGCGGCATCTGCGACCAACTCCACACAATCACTCACGTCGGCAGGGTTGATCGCCGAGCTGCTCAGATCGGCGTCGGCGACCGCAAGCACGTCGCCGGGCGAGGTGCCCGGGTCCCAGGGGTCGACTGTGGCGCCGAAACGGGCGGCCTCACGGGCGGCGTGCTGGAGCGTGTTGTTGACCTGCCAGGCACGGGCAGTGGTCCAGATGCCAAAGGTGAGCAGGAGGAGGATCGGCAGGACCAGGGCCGCCTCGATGAGTGCGGCTCCCCTCTCGAAGCGACCGGCTCGACGTGTGCTCATGGGGCGACCAACTTGACACTGGCGTCGACGGGCACCCCGGCGCCAAAGGGTTGGAACGCCTCACCGGTGTTACATTCGGCATCGGGGCCGAACCAGACGATGTCGGCCTCCATCGGGCCGGTCTCGTTGGCGATCTCGGCGGCAGTGTTCGGCTCCCGGAGGTAAACGGTGTAAAAGCCGATGAACTTCATGTCCTTGCGGCCGTTGGGCCAGGTACCGGCTGCGTTGCCCAAGGCCCAGTTGAGGCTGGAGTTGACAATGGGAACCGTGGCCAGACGGGGATTGTCGCAATCCATCTGATCATCGTTGTAGTACCAGTGCTTGGCGCTGGGGTTGGTGGCTGCCTGAGCGGCGGCGAAGGCCCCATAGAGACTGTCATGCCACGTCGTCACCAGGTCGCCGGGTGTCACCGCACTGAGCGGTTGGAGGCCCGTCCCCAGGCTGCCGGTCCCGAACACCTGGTTGATGGTGTCGCAGTTGTAGGGGTCGCAAGTCCCGCCGGCCTCGCTAAAGCGGGTCTTCAGTGCCTTCCGCCATGGACCTGACATGTTCCCCGGTTCGGTCTCGCTGACGTTGCACGGGCTAGCAAGGCAATCGATGGCGGCATACCCGGTCTCGGGATCGGCCAGATTGGCATTGCCATGATGCTTGATGAAGTCCCCCTCGATCCCCTCGACGACCGCATCGCGATAGGCACTCGCTCCACTCCTGTGGGGGGAGAGGGCGGCGCAGTTGCCGGTGACCTTGGCAGCGCAATCGAAGAGGTCACCACCCCAGGACCCGGCAAGGGCACCGATGGGGAGCATCCCAATCCCGGTCCGTACATTCTGAACCTGGCAAGCCGCCTGCTGAACCACGGTGATGGTGTCGTGGCCGATGGTCCTGGCGAAGGTGGCATCGTTGACCTCGGTGATGCGGAGGTACATGGTGTCGTCGTCCCCCCCATATCGGGCGTCGAGAAGGACGCTGTTCCCGTCACCGGCGTCGTAGGTCGCCGTCGGGAGGGTAAGGGTGAGGGTGGATCCGGCCATCTCGGGCCAGTTGGCGTCGATGTAGGCCACCGCGATGTTGATCGCAGCGGTCTGGTCGGGGAGCTCATCGACCCCGGCAAGACAGGCCAGGTCGGCGGTGTTCTGATCGGTGCGAGCTGTGCCAAAAGCCCCCGAGGTGTCGATCGCCAGGGCCGCCGAGGCGGTGAGGAAGAGGAACACAACCGCTACCCAAATGAAGGATATGCCACGCTCACCAGCGTCGGTGACGGCGCGCTTGGCCCGCAGCAGAAGGTCCAGTATCACCACTCGCCCCACATTCGAAGACTCCCGGGTGTCATTTTACTGGCCACCCTGGAGGGCTAACTGGGCCTCTAGACCCAATCCGGTCGCTACATGTGGGCGATGATGGCGTCTCCGAACTCGGAGGTCTTGACCTCGGTGGCGTCATCGGTGAGACGTGCGAAGTCGTAGGTAACGGTCCGGGCCCCGATGGCCCCCTCGATGCCCTTGATGATCAGGTCGGCGGCGCCGGGCCAACCCAGGTACCTCATCATCATCTCCCCGGAGAGGATCACCGAGCCCGGGTTCACCTTGTCGAGCCCGGCGTACTTGGGGGCGGTGCCGTGGGTGGCCTCGAACACGGCCACACCGGTGTCGTAATTGATGTTGCCGCCGGGGGCGATCCCGATCCCCCCGACCTGAGCGGCGAGGGCGTCGGAGAGGTAGTCACCATTGAGGTTGGTGGTGGCGATCACGTCGTAGTTCCCGGGGCGGGTCAGGACCTGTTGGAGCATGGCGTCGGCGATGACGTCCTGGACGAGGAGCTTGTCGCCGGGGTCGCCGCCACAGTCCTCCCAGCTCACCGCCACATCGGAGAACTCCTCACGGACCACGTCGTAGCCCCAGATCCGGAAGGCGCCCTCGGTGAACTTCATGATGTTCCCTTTGTGGACCAGGGTCACCGACTTGCGGTTGTTCTCGAGGGCGTGACGGATTGCGGCGCGAATCAGCCGCTTCGACCCGGTCACCGACACCGGTTTGACCCCGATCCCCGAGTCGGGCCTGATCTTCCACCCGTACTGCTCGGCGAGGAACTCGAGCAGCTTGCGGGCCTCGGGCGTTCCTTCCTGGAGCTCCAGCCCGGCGTAGACGTCCTCGGTGTTCTCCCTGAAGATGATCATGTCGACCAGGTTGGGCTCCTTGACCGGCGAGGGGACGCCAGGGAACCAACGGATCGGGCGCACACAGGCATAGAGGTCGAGGATTTGGCGCAGGGCCACGTTGAGAGAGCGGATCCCGCCGCCTATTGGCGTGGTCAGCGGGCCTTTGATCCCCACCAGATGGCCGGCGAAGGCGTCGACCGTCTCGTCGGGCAGCCAGGAGCCGGTTTCCCTGTTGGCCTTCTCCCCCGCCAGCACCTCCTTCCAGGCAATGGTGCGTTCCCCCCCATAGGCGTTTTGGACCGCGGCGTCGAAAACCCGGACCGAGGCTGCCCAGATATCGGGACCGGTCCCGTCCCCCTCGATGAACGGGATGATCGGGTCGTCAGGTACCACGAGACCGTCCGGCCCCATCGTGATCGGCATGCCCATGGCAGAAGACTCCTCAGAGGTTGGATTAGAAGAGCCGATCCTAGCGACGGCGCCGACGATGGAACGGGGCCTCCCCATCCCAAGAATCCGTTCTGTGCGGATCTACGCGAACCCCTCCGTCACAGATCCGCACAGAACGATGGTTAGGTCACTCGCCGTGCCCGAGCCGCGCTGAGAGTGTTGGCGAGGAGCATGGCCCGGGTCATGGGGCCGACCCCGCCGGGCACAGGAGTGAGGGCGCCGGCGACTTCCACCACAGAGTCGTAGTCGACATCACCCACCAGGCCGGCGTGGGTCCGGTTGACCCCGACGTCGATCACGGTTGCGCCCGGCTTGACGTGGCGAGCCGCGATCAGCCCGGGAGCCCCCACCGCCGCAATCAAGATGTCGGCAGTGGTGGTCAGCGGAGCCAGGTCGCCTGACCGGGAGTGGGCTATCGAGACGGTGGCGTCCACCCCCTTCTCCGAGAGGATCAGGGCGAGCGGCCTCCCCACCAGGAAGGAGCGCCCCACCACCACCGCACGGGCCCCGCCGATCGGGATCCCATAATGCTCGAGGATCCGGATCACGCCGCTCGGAGTGCAGGGACGCAACCCGGGCCGACCCAGGACCAACTTGCCGAGGTTGAAGGGGTGGAGCCCGTCCACGTCCTTCGAGGGATCGACCCGCTCCACCACCCTCTCGGAATCGAGACCACCCGGGAGCGGGAGCTGGACCAGGATCCCGTCGACCTGGTCGTCGGAGTTGAGCGTGTCGACGATCTCCTCGACCTGAGCCTGACCGGCGCCCGCCGGGAGCTGATGATGAATCGATCTCATCCCCACCGCCTCGGCGTCCCGGCGCTTTCCACGCACATAGGTGTGAGAGGCCGGATCGTCACCGACCAGGACCGTTGCCAGACCAGGAGTGAAGCCGAGCTCGGCGACCGCGGCGGCGACCTCTGCCTTGACCGCGGCTGCCACCACCTTCCCATCGAGGATGATTGCGCTCATCTCAGTGTCTGAAGTGCCTGCCGCCGGTGAACACCAACGCCATCCCGAGCTCGTCGGCGGCGTCGATCACCTCCTGGTCGTTTCTCGAGCCCCCGGGCTCGACCACCGCGACCACACCGGCAGCCGCCAGGGCGTCGACTCCGTCACGAAAGGGAAAGAAGGCGTCCGACGCCGCCACCGCCCCTTTGGCCCGGTCACCGGCCTTGACCGCAGCCCGCTCGGCGGCGCCCACCCGAGACTGGTCACCGGCCCCGACCCCAACCGCCTGGCTACCGCGGGCGATGACGATGGCATTGGACTTGGTGTGGGCAGCCACCCGCCAGGCGAAGCGCAATGAGTCCATCTCCTCATCCGTGGGCGCCCGACTCGAGGCCACCACCCACTCCTCACCCTCGAAACTGTCAGGGTCCTGAGCCAGGAAGCCGCCTTCCACCCTCCGATACCCCACACCTCGGACCGGCAGCGGGGCGGTCAGCACCCGCAGCCCGGGCTTGCCCGCCAGAGCCTCGATCGCAGAGGTCGCTATCGAGGCCGCCACCACCACCTCGACGAACCTGGCTGAAATGGCTTCGGCAGTGGCCCGGTCGAGCTCACCGGCGATTGCGACCACTCCCCCGAATGCGGCGAGCGAGTCGCCTTCCCACGCCGCCTCGAAGCTCTCGACGACGGTCGGGCCCACCGCAGCCCCACAAGGATTGGTGTGTTTGACCACAACCACCGAGCCGGGGCCTAGGTCGGCACACAGCGACCAGGCGGCCTCGGCGTCGACGTAATTGTTGAACGACATCTCCTTGCCTTGATGGAACACGGCTTGGGCCCACCACGGCATGGCACCGTCGTCGCGATACAGCACCGAGCCCTGGTGGGGGTTCTCCCCGTAGCGAAGCTTGCCCACCCGGCGCAGCGGGAGCACCAGGTCCTCGCCCAACCATTCCACAATGGCGGAGTCGTAACTGGCGGATTGGAAGAAGGCCTCGGCGGCGAGGCGTCGCCGGAGGTCGTCGCCAAGCCCGCCAGCCTCGATGGCCGCAGCCACCTCGTGGTACTGGGACGGCGAGACCACCACCCCGACATGTCGGTGGTTCTTGGCTGCGGCGCGGATCATGGCTGGGCCGCCGATGTCGATCATCTCGACCAACCTGTCGTCTTCGGCTCCGGAGGCCAAGGTGGCCCGAAACGGATAGAGATTGCAGACAACGAGGTCGAAGCGTTGGATGCCGTTGGCGGCGAGCTCCTCATCGTCTACCGCCCCCCGGGCCAGGATCCCCCCGTGGATCCGGGGATGGAGGGTCTTGACACGCCCCCCGAGGATCTCAGGCGCGTCGGTCACTTCGCTGACCCGAGTCACCGGGACACCGGCGTCCTCCAGAGCATCAGCCGTGCCGCCGGAGGACACGATCTCATACCCGGCGGTGACCAAGCGGGAGACGAAGCCGACCAGCCCGGTCTTGTCGTAAACACTGACCAGGGCCCTCAAGGTGACACCACCCGGGAACCGTCGAGATAGAGATCACCGGTGACGAACAGCCTGACGATCTCCGGATAGAGACGGTGCTCCACCGTCTGGATCCGGGCGTGGAGGGTGTCCACGGTGTCGGCGTCCTCGACCGCCACCGCCTCCTGAGCGATGATCGGCCCGTGGTCGACCTGTTCGTCGACGAAATGGACGGTGACCCCGGTGACCCTCGCACCGTGCGCCAGGGCAAGCGCCACCGGCCGGGGCCCGGGGAAGGCGGGCAGCAGAGAGGGGTGGATATTGAGGATCTGCCCCGGGAAGCGGTCGATGAAGGACGGCGAGAGCACCCTCATGAAACCGGCGAGGACCACTCCCTTGGCCCCCGAGCCCTCGACCACGTCTGCCAACGCCACGGAGAACGAGTCACGGTCGGGATGGTCGACGTAGGGGGTGACCGCGGTGGGAATGCCGGCGGCGTCGGCCCGGTCCAGTGCCCCAGCATCGGCCCGATCGGAGACCACGAGGACGATCCGGGGCCCGACCTCGGGATTGTCGATCAGCGCCTGGAGATTGGTGCCCGAGCCTGATACGAGCACTGCGATGTCGATGATTCCTCCGGGGTGGACCGGCGGCAGTGTAGGACGGGGTCGGGGCCGGCCCCGAAGGTGCCTGCCCTCTCTACGATTGTGGCCGATGCCAGGAGTCCATCAAGTGGGTGCCGAGGAATGGGAGACATGGGTCACCGAGAATCGCGCCATGGTGCTCGATGTCCGTGAGCCCGAGGAGTGGGAGCAGGGCACGCTTCCCGGCTCGACGCTGATCAGCATGTCGGAGATAGTCGAGCGCATCGACGAGCTTCCCCGCAAGCTACCCATTCTCTGTGTGTGCCGCAGCGGCGCGCGTTCGTCTCAGGTCGCCGTCTATCTCGACGCCAGCGGGTTCGACTATGTGGCCAACCTGGCCGGAGGCATGAAGGCACTCGGCCTTCAGGCCTGAGCATGGAGATCCGCGCCATCCGCACCGAAGGCCTGGGAGACACCACGCACGTGCTGACCCATGAGAGGTTGGCCATCGTGATCGACCCGCAGCGGGACATCGACCGGTTCGAGCAGGAAATCGTGGAGGGGGGTGCCGAGCTCCGTCTGATCCTCGAGACCCACATTCACAACGACTACATCTCTGGTGGGCGTGACATGGCCACCAAATGGGGGGCCGAGCTGGTGATGCCCGCGGGAGCGGCCCCAGTGTTCAGGCACCGACCGGCGTTCCACAACGAGGACATCGAACTTGCCAACCTGGTGATCCGCCCCATCCACACCCCGGGGCACACCCCGGAGCACACCTCTTACGTCGTCATGATCGAAGGCAAGGAGGTGGCTGTTTTCTCCGGAGGGAGCCTGCTCGCAGGGTCCGCGGGTCGTACCGATCTCCTGGGTTGGGACCGTGCCGAGACTCTGGCCCGACTCCAATACGGGTCGGTGAGTCGGCTGTCGCGTCTCCCCGATGACACACGGCTCTGTCCCACCCACGGGGCGGGGAGCTTCTGCACCACAGGGCCGGCGGCCCGCTCTCAATCCACGATCGGTGAGGAGAAGGCGGTCAGCCCGGTACTGGGTCATCGAGACGAGGACTCCTTCGTGGCCGCTCAACTCTCGGGTCTTCCGCCGTATCCCGCCTACTACCGCCACATGGCTCGGATCAACCTCACCGGCGCGAGCGCACCCACCGGGTTCAACGCATCGGAGCTCACGCCGGGTCAGCTCGCCGATCTCGGCGACACGGTGACGGTGGTCGATGCCCGACCGGTGACGCGGTTCGCCGCAGGCCACATTCCCGGCTCGATCTCGATCGAGCTCAAACGGGACTTCGGGGTCTGGGTGGGATGGGTCCTCGACTTCAACTCATCTCTCGTGTTGATCGTCGACCGAGACCAGGACGCCGAGGAGGCGATTCGCCAGCTGAGCCGGATCGGGTTCGACGACGTCCGTGGGGTGGTGCGTGGCCTCTCCGGATGGGAAGGGCCCCTGGAGAGCTATCGGGTGGCGACACCCGCCGACTTCGCCGGTGCGGTGACCTCAGGCGCCCAGATCCTGGACACCCGAGCCCCCGCCGAGTGGGAGCGGGGCACGATCGAGGAGTCGACGCTGCTCTATGTCCCCGACCTCACCCGGGAAGCGGCGACGGCCCTCGACCGGACGAGACCGGTGTGGGTGGCGTGCGCCACAGGGTTTCGTGCCGGGATCGCCGCCTCGCTCCTGGCGGCCGAGGGTTTCGAGCCCGTGGTCCTGGCGAATTCGGGCATAACCGAGGTTCTGGGCGTGATGTCCGATAATGGATGATCCACACCACGATGCAAACTTGACCGAGGACACTCGAGAGCCTCTTGCCCAGCCCGCGGAGACACGGGTCCCCACCGCATCTTGGGCCATCCCCGCAGTCGCCATCGCCGCGGTCATCGGGCTGGTCGCCATCGCCTTGACCAGAGGACCCACCTCCTTCGATCCGACCACCCCGGAAGGGGCGGTGCAGGATTACCTGTTGGCGATTAGCCAATCGAGGTGGGACGACGCCTTCGCCGTTCTCGACCCGGACAGCTTCGAGAACTGCGAGCCGAGTGACATCGCCAATGCCGGGCAACAGGGTGAGTTCACCGCATCCCATGACAGCACCGAGACGGCAGGGGCCAACACCCTGGTGAATGTGAGGCTGAGGTTCGGCGACTCGGGGATGTTCGGTTCGGGGTGGGAGTCATACGAGCAGTTCACCCTGGTCGAGCAGGACGGGTTCTGGTACATCACCCAGGACCCTTGGCCCTACTTCCGATTCAGCTGCGAGCAGTTCTGATGGCATTCGGAATCATCATTCCCATCATCCTCCTCGGTGCCATCGCCATGTTGGTGGTGGCCATGATCAGGCGTGGAACCGCCAAAGGTGGTCAGCCGGGCGGGGACGGCTCCGATCTCCTGATATATCTCCTCCTGGCCGTGGCGGTGGGCACCCTGGTCTTCTCGTTGGCCAGCCTGGGCCGCGCCGCCTTCCCGGGTGGGGCCTTCGTCTTCGACCCGGAACGACAGGTGGCCACCGCCCTGGCCGGGATCGTGGTCTCGGCGCCTTTCGCCGTCTATCTCTGGCGTCGCCAACGGGCTCGTCGGGTGATCTATCCCGGTGCCGCGGGTTGGACCGTCTATCTCGCCCTCATCGAGGCGGTGTTCATGACCAGCTTCGCCATCACCCTGTTCAACCTGCTCGACTGGCTGATCTCGGACGGGTCAGAGCCCGCCCTCAGCGACGTCCTCATCCTCGGGGGGGTGATCGTCTTCCACGAGCTGGCGATGAGGGCCACGCCACCGTCCTCTGATGCCGGGGAGTTGCCCCGGATCATCGGCACTGCCGCCGGCCTCGTCCCGCTGGCAATCGGCCTCGGTGGCCTCCTCCACCGGGGGCTCTCCGAGCTCTACGCCTCGATGGCGTCGGGCAATGGAGGGGGAGACGGCTTCGAGCCGCTGACCTCGCTGGCCCTCATCATCACCGGGATCCCGATCTGGTGGTACCGGTGGTGGCGACCCTGGGATGGCCCTCCGGGCCCGCCCCGGGCCGCCTGGACGTTCCTGGTGTCCACTGTGAGCCTGGCGACCACCCTGGGCGCGGTCTGCGTCCTGGTGGCCCAGACCCTGATCTATCTGCTGACTGACAGTTCGGCGGCCGGCGCTCATTTCGATTTCCTGGCCACCACTCTCGCGGTCGGAATCGTCGCCGTCCTGGTGTGGGCCCATCACCGCTGGCGCCTGGGCAAGGAGCGCACCGACCCGGTTCGGGCCTACGAGTACATGACCGCGGCCATTGCCATGGCGGCGGGGGTGGGTGCGGTGACCACCCTCATCGCCGCGGTGTTCGGTGAGTCGGCTTTCGTCGGTTCGTCCGGCTCGGCCGCAATCGCCGCCGCCACCGTCCTTTTGGTCGCCTTCCTGGTCTGGTTCCGGTTCTGGCGAAGGGGGCAGGCGGCGCCGCGGGGAATAGAGGCCTCTGGGGCTCCCCGTCGTTTCTACCTGCTGGGGCTGGGCGTGATCATGGCGCTGATCGGCGCCGGCGCCCTGATCGCCACCTTCGTCTTCATCTTCCAGGCCGTGCTCGGCGTCGAGTCACTGTCACGCTCATTCGTCGCCACCGTCACCCTCTTCCTGGCGGCGGGCGGCGCCGCCTGGCACCTGCTGCGCACCTACGTCGCCGACCGGGCCCTCACCGCCTCCGGGGAGGCAGTCACCCCGTTCGACGTCACCATCATCTGCTCCCACCCCGGGATGCTCTCGGCGCGGCTCCCCAAGCAGGCCAGGGTGCAGGTCATCTACCGGTCCGACGAGTCGGCTTACATCGACGATGAGATGGCCGACGCCATCGTCTCCGCCGTCGGCACCAGCTCTTCACTGGTCTGGGTCGACGAGACCGGATTCCGCGTCGCACCGGCTCGATAGGGCCGGGCTCGCATTCCGCGCCGGCTCCGCCCTGATACCCCGCCTTCGTCCATGACACAGTGGTTGCAGGAGGTGTAGAGTTCAACGCGGCTCGAGTGAGGGGAAATGCGATGAGGGTCAGACCGTTCCGTGTGGCACTGGCTGCGGTATCCCTGCTGGCAGGCCTAATGAGCGCAGGTGCCTCTTTTCCCGCAGCAAGACAAACCTACATAGTGGTGCTCGACGGGGACGCACAGAATGTGCCGGCGGTGGCTGCAGACCTGGCCCGTGCTCATGGCGGTCAGGTCGGGTTCATCTATCAGCACGCCATCAAAGGATTCTCGATCTCGGTCGGTCCCCAAGGCGCCGCCGCCATCGCCCGCAGCCCTCAGGTGGCATATGTCGAGACCGACCAGGTTGTGTCGATCACGGCTCAGACCATTCCAACCGGAATCGAGCGGATTTTCACCGACCAAAATCCCAACGTTTCGATTGATGGAACAAACGACGCAATCGCTGTGGACGTCGCCGTCATCGACACCGGCATCGACCTCGACCACCCCGACCTCAACGTCGTTGCATCGACGAATTGCTCCGGTGGAAGCCCCTTCAGACAGAGTTGCGGCTCCGGCGGTGACGATGACAATGGTCATGGAACTCATGTTGCGGGCACCATTGGCGCACTGGACAACGGCATAGGCGTCGTCGGTGTCGCTCCGGGCGCTCGCCTCTGGTCCGTGAAGGTTCTCCGCTCCGATGGGTCCGGCTACCTCTCCTGGATCATCGGCGGCATCGACTATGTGACCGCCAACGCCGGCTCCATCGAGGTTGCAAACATGAGCCTCGGAGGCAGTTTCAGCAACCAGGCGTTCGATACTGCCATCGCCAATTCCGTGGCAGCAGGCGTGGCGTATGCAGTCGCCGCGGGTAACGACGACGGTAACGCCTCCGGATTCAGCCCGGCCAATCATCCCGACGTCCTGACCGTGTCGGCGCTGGCCGATTTCGACGGGGAGCCCGGTGCGCTCGGCTCACCAACCTGTCGCACCGACCAGGACGACACCCTTGCTGACTTCTCCAACTGGGGATCCCTAGTTGAGATCGCGGCCCCGGGGGTCTGCATCCTTTCGACATGGCTCAGCGGCGGGTACAACACGATCTCGGGCACATCCATGGCCTCCCCGCATGCTGCAGGAGCTTTGGCTCTGTTCGCTGCGTCAGACAATCCCTCGAGCAAGGCAGATGTCGTGGACCTCTACGACGCACTCATCGGCACAGGTAACCTCTGCTGGACTGACGACTCAGGAGACGGCATCCAGGAGCCGCTACTGGATCTGAGGGATTCGAGTGTCAGTCGAGTCTGCGACGGTGGTGGCGGAGATCCAAACATGCCCCCTCTGGCCGTAGATGACGCCGCCACCACCGACGAGGACACTGCGGTGACCATCGATGTGCAGGCAGACATCGGCGCGGGTGCGGACAGCGATCCTGATGGGGACACACTGACGGTCACCTCGGTGAGCAACCCGCCCAACGGATCGGCGAGTACCGACGGCGCCATGGTCACCTACACCCCGGATCAGGACTTCAACGGGATCGACTCCTTCACCTACACGATCAGTGACGGGAACGGTGGCACCGACACCGCAAGCGTGACGGTCACGGTGAACCCGGTCAACGACCCACCGGTGGCCAACGGTGACACCGACACCACCAACATGGACACCGCGGTCACGAAAAGTGTCCTGGCCAATGACACCGATGTCGACGGCGACACGCTGACCGTGACATCGGTGACCCAACCGGCCTACGGGTTGGCTGTGATCAACAGTGGCACAACGGTCACCTACACCCCGGAACCGGGTTTCATCGGGACCGACACCTTTGACTACGCCATCAGTGACGGAAATGAAACCGACACCGCGACCGTGACGATCACGGTGAGTGACCCGGCGGCGGTAGAGGAGTCACTCGAAGGCTCCGCGATCAACAACGGCTCGACATGGACCGCAGTGGTGACGGATGTCAACGGAGCGAGCACGGCTCTCGACGGCGACTGGAACTACCCAGGTACTGCCTCTTGTGATGGCGTCGACACGTGCACACTCAGCGGGATACCGAAGCGTCAAGGGTCGGTGACCTTCACCTCCAGCACCGACAACTCGGTGGTGATCAACAAACCCTGATGCGCAGCTAGGAGATTCTCACCACAGGTCAGGCAGATGGCCGCCATCTCATGACCTCCTCTTTGTTACGCCGTTCCTTGGCCTCGCGCCGAGGGGGGACCCGGGTTGGGGCTGGCGATCGGAGTCGTCGCGGCCAACCTCTTCAACATGGGCCGTTTCTGGCGTGTCAATCAGCCATGGCGCCAACCGATAACGATTCTCCATCTGGTAGTCATCGCCTTCCCGCTGGTGCTGATGGCCCTCGACATCTCCAAGCTGGTGAGCGGCAGCTAGCCGGCCCTTACCATCCGAGATACACGTCCTCTCTATCGTGCGTGCTGCATCAGAGGCAGGCAGGGCCGATGGACCATCGACAGCTAGGGAGCACCGGATTACGCGTCTCCGCCTTTGGGATGGGATGCGGCAACTTTGGCGGGATTGGAAGCGCTCCCGAGTTCTTCGGTCAGGGCGAGTCCGAGACCGAGGCGTTCACACTCCTCGATCAAGCCGTCGAGTTGGGTATCAACTTCCTCGACACCGCCGACGCCTACGGTGGGGGCAGGAGCGAAGCGGCCATCGGAAAGTGGCTCAGCACCAAGGATGCCACCGTGCGCGACCGCCTTCTCATCAGCTCCAAGGTCGCCAGCCCGGTGGGCGATGACGCCAACCAGCGGGGCCTCTCACGACGTCACATCTTGCGACAGATCGACGCAAGTCTCGCCCGGCTCGGTGTCGACCACCTCGACATGTACGTTGTGCACGAGCCGGATCCAACGACCCCGATGGAGGAGACGCTCGATGCGCTCGACTCGCTGATCCGGATGGGAAAGGTGCGTTATATCGGCGCCTCCAACTTCCCAGCCTGGCTCATGGCCAAATCGCTCTGGCTGAGCGACACCGGGCGACTTCACCGCTTCGATTGGGTGCAGAACTCCTTCAATCTCATCGATCAGGCCGACCAAGCGGAGATGTTGGACTTGTGCCGCGACCAGGGTCTCGGGTTCACGCCTTTCAGCCCCCTCTCCGGGGGCTGGCTGACCGGCAAGTACCGATACGGCGAGAGCTACCCGGATGGCTCACGCATGACGCTTCGACCAGAGCCATACCTGCGGTTCTGGGACAAGGAGACTTTCGGGGCCATCGACCGTCTGTCTGCGATGGCAGCCGACCTCGGGGTGAGCACGGCCGGGCTCGCCCTAACCTGGCTTCACCAGCATCCCGACGTCACGGCATCGATTGTCGGCCCGCGCCGACCGGAGCACTTCAGGCCGGTTGAGGAAGCGATCGGGCTGACCCTGACACCGACGCAGTGGGATGAGGTTGGCGGGCTGTTCGTCACCCGGAGGACCTGATCATGGAGACCCTCGTCATCAACCAGAGGGAGGTTCGGGCATTGCTGCCCATGATGGCCTGCATCGAGGTGATGCGAGGTGCCCTGGCCGACCTGGCCCGTGGTGAGGGTCTTCAACCACTGCGCCCGGTCATGTGGTTGCCTGAGCGTGTCGGAGCCCTGGGGATGATGCCGGGGTACCTGGGCTCAATCCACACGCTGGGGATCAAGACGGTGACCGTATTCCCCGGCAACGCCGGCACACAGCACGACTCACACCAGGGTGTCGTTCTGTTGTTCGACGCCGGCAACGGCCGATTGAAGGCGGTGATCGACGCCACCGAGATCACCGCCATCCGTACTGCGGCGGTCTCGGCCGTGGCCACGGACCTCCTGGCAACGCCGGGCGCATCGGTGATGGCGATCCTCGGCTCCGGTGTTCAAGGCGCCGCCCATATTGAGGCGATTCCCCACGTCCGACCGATCGAGGAGGTGCGCATATGGAGTAGACAGACGGCCAACAGCCAGCGGTTGGCTGAATCGAGTGCGTCCACAGAACTGAAGGTGAGGGCCGTTCTCGACGTCGCCGAGGCCGTGGCGGGTGCCGACATTGTGTGCACCACGACTGCTTCACCCGACCCGATCCTGCTCGGAGACCACCTCGAGCCCGGTATGCACATAAATGCCGTAGGTTCGAGCATCCCATTTGCGAGAGAGTTGGACGGGGCGGCGATGGCCCGCTCAAACCTGTTCGTGGATCGGCGTGAGTCAACGGTCAATGAGGCGGGGGATTTTCTCATGGCGCAGGCTGAGGGAATGGTGGACGAGGAAGACATCCGCGCCGAGCTTGGAGAGCTCATCATCGGAGCTGCCGAGGGGCGCCGCGGCCCAGATGACATCACGCTCTTCAAGTCTCTCGGCCTGGCCGTCGAGGATGTCGCAGCCGGTGATCTGGTTTATCGGAACGCAGTGGCATCCGGGGTCGGAGTCAGCCTCGAGCTGGGCGGTGCCCGCCTTGCCTGAGCCGATTCCGCTCGCCGAGATCGAAGCGGCCCGCGCCCGTCTTCAGGGTCTGGCCATCCGGACACCCCTGGTGCGTCTCAACGCTGACAGCGGCGCCTCCGAGATCTACCTGAAGCTGGAGAGCTTGCAGCCGATCGGCTCTTTCAAGATCAGGGGGGCCGGGAATGCCATGGCGCTGGCCGGCCCCGAGGCCCTCGAGGCCGGTGTGTGGACCGCGAGCGCCGGCAACATGGGCCAGGGGGTTGCCTGGAACGCCGCCCGGCTCGGGATCCGTTGCTCGGTGGTAGTGCCCGACCATGCTCCCAGGGCCAAGCTCGATGCTCTGGAACGGCTCGGCGCCGAGATCACCAAGGTGCCTTTCGACGTCTGGTGGCAGATAATCGTCACGCGCCAGCACGAGGGTCAGAGCGGTGTATTTGTCCACCCTGTCAGCGACCGTGCGGTGATGGCGGGCAACGGAACCATCGGTCTCGAGCTCTTCGAGGACCTGCCGGATCTGGACGCGGTGATAGTGCCTTACGGCGGAGGCGGGCTCAGCTGTGGGATCGCCTCCGCGATGCACGCTCTCAAACCTGAGGTCCCGGTGTACGCCGCAGAGGTTGCCACGGCCGCACCATTGGCCGCAGCACTGGCTGCCGGGAAGCCGACCGAGGTCGAATATGTGCCCTCGTTCGTCGACGGAATCGGCTCCACCCGGGTGCTGGACGAGATGTGGCCGTTGGCATGCAGCTTGTTGGCGGGGTCCCTGGTTGCCACGCTCGAGGAGGTGGCAGCGGCCGTCCGCCTACTGGCGGTCCGCAACCGGGTGGTGACCGAGGGCGCAGGCGCAGCCTCGGCCGCGGCGGCCTTGAACGGCGGAGCCGGCTCGGGAAAGATCGTCTGCATCGTCTCCGGAGGGAACATCGACATCGCCAAGCTGGTCACGATCCTGTCCGAGGCCGTGTAGGCGCCTTCCCACGGCGCACAACGGGCATCTGTGCCACAATCAATTGGCAAATGCGGCCAAAGGCGCCGGTTGTGGTGAGGCAGGGAGAGTGATGTCGGGATACGTCATCCAGGAGACAGACGCGCCCTCGCACAGCCAACCAGGCGACACCGTCTCGATGAGGACGACCATCGATGCGTCCTCCGGTGCCGAGCGGCTGGTCCAGAGGGTGCTGCGATTCGCATCCGGCCGCTCCCGACCCCGGAAGGCCGCCGGCCGCGACGAAGTGGCCTACGTGGTGTCCGGCGCGGGCAGGCTCATCCTCGAAGGCAAACCGCATGAGCTGGCGGAGGACACCGGCGTGTACATCCGAGCCGGCGAGCGATATGAGATCGAGAACACAAACGCCGAAGACCTGGTCCTGATATCGGTCACCGCCCCCGAACCCACCGAGAAAGACCTGACCGGAGCACGCCGGGTCACTGTCCGGGTGGCCGATCAGCCGTCCATCTCCGCAGGGAAGGATCGGGAGTTTCGGTTGGTGATCGACCCCGAGTCCGGATGTCGAGATGTGACACAGTTCGTCGGTTGGATACCTCCTGGACGGGCTCCCACCCATCATCATCTATATGACGAAGTCATCTATGTCCTCGACGGCGAGGGTGTGCTTCATCTGGACGGGCAGTCCGACACACCGATCTCCACGGGGACGTGCATTCATCTTCCGCCACCGGTCAGACATTGTCTTGAGAACACCGGTGACAGACCGCTCCGCGTGCTGGGTGTCTTTCACCCTGCCGGGAGTGCCGCGGAAGCGTACGAAGACAACCAATAGAAGGACAGGCAGGATGAGATCAAGATCAATCTGGCTGGTCGTGGCGCTCTCGATGGTGGTCGCGGCGTGTAGCCCGGCCGCCGTGGACACCACGACCACGGCGCAGCCGGCGGCTACGACAACCGCAGGCCCCGCCGAGAGCACGACCACCGGCGCCGAGCCGATGGTGTGTGAGGCGACCATAGGGTTCCTGGGGCCGATCACTGGCCCGGTGGCATTCATCGGCGAGGTCCAGCTCAACTGGTTCAATTACGCACTTGACACCTTCAATGCCGAAATGGGTTACCAAATCGACTTCGTCGAGGGCGACACCCAGTTCGACACGGCGCAGGCTGCGACGTTGGCAGCTCAATTCCTCGACTCCGACGTGGTGGCCGCCGTCGGCCCCGCCGGGAGTGACCAGGTCGACGCCGCGGGGGTGGTCTTCGAAGCCGGCGACCCGAACTTCACGTTCATATCGCCATCGTCGACCCGCTCCGGAATCACCGCCAAGTTCACGGGCATGTTCCGCACGGTCCCGACCGATGACGATCAGGGCCCGACCACGGCCGACTTCCTGATCGCCCAGGGAGCGCAGAAGGTGTTCCTAGTCGACGACCAGTCGTCATACTCGACCGGGCTGGCGGCGTCGGTGGTCGAGAATCTCGAGGCGGGCAATGTCGAGGTGATCACCGAGTCCGTCACTCAGGACATCACCGACTTCTCGGCCTTGGTGAGCACGATCCCGGATGACACCGATTTCGTGTATCTGCCCTGGCAGGTCGCTGCCAACGGTCAGATCTTCGCCAATCAGATGGCAGAGCAGGGAAAGACTGCGACCATCTTCGGGTCGGATGGCATGGACTCGGGCGACTTCACGGCGGCCGGCTCCTACATTGCGGCATTCGCCCCCGACATTGCGGGCGTGCCGGGCTCGGTGAGCCTTCTGGAGGGCTTCCTTGCAGAGTATCCCGACACCAACACGTTCGGACCGCCGGTCTTTGCTGCCGCTCGTGTGATCCTCGATGCAATCGGTCGGGTCTGCGCGTCCGGCCAGGTCCCGGATCGGGCCAACGTGCAGGCTGAGGTGCGCAACACTGATCTGGCCGATTCGATCCTCGGGTCGCCGATCTCGTTCACCAGCGACGGCGACCTGGCCGAGGGCCGGTTCTTCATCTTCCAGATCGAGGAGGACGGCACGAAGACCCTCGTTGGGTAGACGAGACACCACCAACTGACATGGAGTTCTTTCTCCAGCAAACGGTCAATGGCCTGACGCTGGGGAGTGTGTACGCCCTCCTCGCCCTTGGGTACTCCATGGTGTATGGCGTACTGAAACTGCTCAACTTCGCCCACGGCGAGGTGTACATGTTCGGTGCGTTCGCGGGTTACGGGGTGCTGACGGTCCTCGGTGGGCCGTCAGCCCTCGTAGTCCCGGTCTGGGTGGTGATCGTTCTCATGTTCGTGGCCGCGATGGTCACCTCATCCGCGATCGGTGTGACGTTGGAGCGGTTCGCATACCGGCCCCTCCGGACCTCGACGAGGATCGCACCGCTGATCAGTGCCATCGGGGCCTCCTTCTTCCTGCAGGCCTCGGCCCTGCTCTTGTTCACCGCCAACTCCCAAACCTATGACGCCCCCAGGTTGATCACCTTGGAGTCCGGCATCCAGGTCGGGCCGATACGAGTGTGGATGGTTCGGGTGCTGGTGATCGTCACCGCCGCGGTGTTGATGATCCTGCTCACCCTGTGGGTCAATCGAACGCTGACGGGGAAGGCGATTCGGGCGGTATCGTTTGATCGAGAAGCGGCCGCCATGATGGGCGTCGACGTCGACAAGGTCATCGTGGTCACCTTCCTGATCGGCTCGGCCCTCGCAGGTGTCGGCGGCGTCATGGTGGGGCTCGTTTTCGGGCGCATCTTCCACCTGATGGGTTTCGTGGCGGGGCTCAAAGCGTTCACCGCGGCAGTGGTGGGGGGCATCGGCAGCATCCCCGGGGCAATGCTCGGGGGTCTGCTCATCGGCTTCGCCGAGGCATACACGACCGGGTACATCTCTTCGACATTTCAGAACCTGATCGTCTTCGGGCTGTTGATTGCAGTGCTTCTCCTCCGACCCAGCGGTCTTCTCGGCAGGCCGGAACTGGTCAAGGTGTAGACCGTGTCCCAAATCGGGGTCGATCAATGGGTCGAGCAATCCGAAGGGCGAAGAGGCCGGCCTACCGGATGGACAGCACCTGCTCGGAGGCTGTTTGACAAGGTGCATCCAGGCTGGAGACTCGGCGTCTTTCTCCTCATTGGGGCCGTTTTCCCACTGCTGGTGCGTCCGAGTGATGTCCGTGTGGGCATCACCGTCCTGCTGCTTGCGATGCTGGCTCTCGGTCTGAACGTGGTCGTGGGATGGGCGGGCCTACTCGACCTCGGCTATGTGGCGTTCTATGGCTTCGGTGCCTACTTCTACGCCATCGTCGCCTCCGATCAGCTGCCCGCTCATTGGCCAACCTGGATTGCAATCCCACTGATCGTCGTCTCCACCGCGGCCCTGGGTGCACTGCTCAGCCTCCCCTCGCGTCGTCTCGTCGGCGACTACCTGGCGATCATGACGCTGTTCTTTGCCCAGGTGTTCACCGAGGTGGTGCGGAACTTCCAACGGCTTCCGTTGGTACCCGAAGACCTAAACCTGACCGGTGGCCCCAACGGCATCCCCGGCGTGGAGCCTTGGGTGATCCTCGGATTCGAGATCAATACCTTCAACCGGCACTTCTACCTGCTTCTCGCCTTCACCGGCTTGCTGATAATCGCACTGCACAACATCAACGACTCGCGAACCGGCCGTGCCTGGCGGGCGTTGAGAGAAGACACTCTGGCGGCCGAGCACATGACCACTCCGGTCAACCGGCTCAAGATGCTGGCGTTCGCGGTGGGTGCGGCCATCGCCGGGTTGACAGGAACCATGTTCGCCGCGGTGCAGGTCGGAGTGTTCCCCAACAACTTCGCCCTGCCCTTTCTGATCACGGTCTACGCCGCCGTGATTCTCGGTGGCTCCGGGTCCATTCCGGGGGTGGTTGTGGGAGCGATAGTCATCGCCGCCGTCCCCGAGTTGCTCCGGGACCCCGGCACCGCCGGCTGGCTCTTCTACGTGGGGCTGATGGTTCTCCTCTTCCTGGTGGCAAATCGGCGATGGGACCGGGTCACCGCGGCGATAGCCGGCCTGGTCGCCTTCGGCTTCATGGTCAGGCTGATCACGATCGGGATCTGGGGGGAGGCGATTCTGGGATCCGCCAACGACACCTTCACATCCCGGCTGCTCGATGATTGGGTGCTCATCCTCGGTGCCCAAAGAGACATGATCACCAACTATGCGTTCGTGGCCACCATGGCGGGAGTGCTGGCTGCGGTGTTGGCGAGAGGTTGGTGGCGGATCGCCGCACTGATCCCCACCATCTATCTGGCGATCCTCGTGTGGGAGAACAAGCTGGCGCTGCAACCGAGCGTCACCCGTCAGCTCCTCTTCGGGGGGCTCTTGGTGGTAATGATGGCGGTGCGACCCCAGGGGCTGCTAGGCACCCGCCGGGTGGAGATCACATGACACCCATTCTCGAGTTGCGGGGATTGTCCAAGTCGTTCGGCGGGCTGCAGGTGATCCAAGGCCTCGACCTCTCGGTAGGAGCCCGCCCGATCCCCACACACGACATCTCCGCGCCGCAACCCGCTCCCGAGATCTCGATCGGACCCGCCGAGATCGTCAGCGTCATCGGGCCCAATGGCGCGGGCAAGACGACCCTCTTCAACCTCATCACCGGCATCTACCGGCCCGATTCGGGTGACATCCTGATCGACGGCCGGAGCATCGTGGGTCTCTCGCCGGCTGACATCTCGAACCTGGGCGTCGCTCGAACCTTCCAGACCTTGCGCGTGTTCCTCAACATGACGGTCAAGGAGAACGTGATGGCAGCAGCTTACGGAGGCTCCCGCGCGCGTCTGTGGCAGTCGGCTCTCCAAACACCCAAGGCCCGAAAGGAGGAACGCCAGATCGGTGAGATGGCAGAGCAGAAGCTGGCCTTCTTCGGTGATCGGCTGATGGGTTACCGATGGGACCAACCCGCATACAGCCTGTCCTACGCCAACCGGCGCCGGCTGGAGATCGCCCGCGCCATGGCGACCAGTCCGAGACTGTTGATGCTCGATGAGCCAGCAGCCGGGATGAACCCAGTGGAGACCCATGAGATGACCGAGTTGATCGGTCGATTGCGGAAAGAGGTGGGCTACTCGATCCTGGTCATCGAGCATGACATGCACGTGGTCGAAGGGATATCCGATCGGGTCATAGCTCTCGACCACGGGGTCAAGATCGCCCAAGGAACATACGACGAGGTAGCCACCGATCCGAACGTGATCGAGGCCTATCTGGGCTATGGGGCGGCAAAGGCCAGATGAGCGACCCGGCCCCGTTGCTCGGCCTCAACGACGTGAACACCTACTACGGGCAGATCCACATCCTGCAGGGCATATCGATGGAGATTCGGCCGGGTGAGCTGGTCTGTCTCCTGGGGGGCAATGCCTCGGGCAAATCGACGACGCTGAAGACGATCCTTGGCATCGTCAAGCCACGGTCGGGCACCGTCATGTTCCTGGGAGAAGACGTCACAACGACACCGACGAGTACCCGGATAAGGCGGGGGATGGCGATCGTCCCCGAAAACCGCCGGCTGTTCGCCCCGATGACCGTGCTCGAGAATCTGGAGATGGGGGCCTACCTCCGCCAGGACGACTATTCGGAGGATCTAGACAATGTCTACGAGCTCTTCCCCGTGCTCGCGGAGCGCCGCCAACAACTGGCCGGCACCCTCTCGGGAGGAGAGCAGCAGATGGTGGCGATGGGGCGGGCGCTGATGTCCAGACCCAAACTCTTGCTGATGGATGAGCCGTCGATGGGTCTCGCTCCGATACTGGTGGAGCAGAGCTTCGAGATCATCCAGCGTGTTCATCGAGCCGGGGTCTCGATCCTGGTCGTCGAGCAGAATGCCAACATGGCGCTGTCTATCGCAGACCACGGGTACGTGCTGGCCACCGGGCGGATCGTGCTGGCAGACCGGGCGTCGGTGCTGTCCGAGCACGAAGACCTCAAGAAGGCTTATCTTGGCCGTTGATCAAAAAGGTGGATCGATGAATTCAACCCTGCCCGACTCGATTCGTGATCGCTTTCCCCTGCTCGAGCACACCGTGTACACCAACAGCTGCTCCCAGGGGGCACTTTCGGTCGATGTGCGAGCCGCCTACCAAAGGTATCTGGCCGATTGGGACGAGAAGGGCGCACCCTGGGATTTGTGGGTTGAGCTGGCCGAGTCTGTGCGGAGCCGTTTCGCCCGGCTTCTAGGCGCAACCGGCGACGAGATCGCGGTGACCACCTCGGTGTCGGCCGGTGTCAGCTCGCTGCTCAGCGGGCTGCGGCATACCGAGGGCCGGAGAAAGATCGTGATGAGCGATTTCGAGTTCCCCACCATTGGACAGATCGTCCATGCCCAGGAGCTCGTTGGCGCCAAGGTCGAGCAGGTGCCGGCTGCGCCAGACGTGACAATCTCGCTGGAGCGTCTCGCCGAGGCCATCGACGAGGAAACCGCTTTGGTGGCCATCACCCACGTCTGCTTTCGCAATGGCAGCAAGACCGACGTGAGGGAGGTGATCCGGCTGGCACACGCGGCAGGTGCGCTGGTTCTCCTCGATTCCTTCCAGGCGGTGGGGGCGGTCCCGATCGACGTGAAGGAGCTCGATGTCGACTTCGTCACCGGTGGAACGCTCAAGTACCTTCTGGGGTCATCGGGTCTTGCGTTCCTGTACTGCCGTGAAGACCGCCTGCCCCAGATCGTCCCGACCCAGACCGGCTGGTTCGCCGACGAGGACATCTTCAAGATGGACATCAACGACTATTCGCCCTCGGCCACCGCCCGCAAGTTCGAGAGTGGGACCCCGCCGGTCCCCAACATCTACGCCGGCATCGCCGGCATGGATCTCATGCACGAGGTTGGGATCGCCGCCACCGAAGAGCACGTGAGTCGGATGACCGACCAGCTCATCGAGGGCCTTGATCGAATCGGGGCCAAGATGGTGACGCCTCGCGATCCGGCCAAGCGTGGGCCGATGATCGCGGTGGCAACCACCGATGAGAGGTCGATGGTGGGGGCATTGCAGGATGACGGCATCCTCACCACATCCCGTGACGGCAACATCCGGCTCTCCTGGCACTGTTACAACTCCATTGAAGACGTCGAAGACGTCGTCGCCGGTCTCGAGCGTCATGAGCACCTTCTGGCGCGTTAGCTAGGCGACTGCAGTCGCCTCCAACTCGACCAGCAGCCCGGGGAAGGCAAGCCGAGCGACCCCGAGCAGCGTCGAGGTGTACCGGCAACCCGCTTCGTGAAACCGGCCGAGTACGGCAGCGTTGGCGAGAAGGGCGTCCACGTCGGTCGTGTAGACGTTGAGACGGACGATGTCTGCCAGGGTCATGCCGGCGGCGGTGAGCACCGCTTCGATGTTGTCGATCGACTTGTTGATCTGGCCCGCCATGTCCCCTTCGTGAACGAGCTGGCCCTCGTCGTCGAGTGACACCTGACCAGCCAGATAGAGGGTTCGCTGAGCTCCCGAGACCTCGTGACCATGATTGAACCCGAATTGCTCCTGCCATGCCCAGGGGTTGATGATGCGTCGATCCATATCGCTCCTCCGATGGTCGGCTGCCGACTTGTGCGACGATACCGTCGAGGTGACACGAGCAGCCTTGGCTATTACCAGCTGACCCGGGGGGGTGGGTCCACTCCGTGCCCGTCCTTCCAGCTGATCACCGGGTTGCGGAGGACCCCGATTCTCTCGATCTCGCATTCCACGACATCGCCGGGTTTGAGATACCAGGCAGACGGATCGTCCTGAAAGGCCGCTACCCCTGAGACCGTCCCGGTCGAGACGATGTCCCCGGGGCTGTAGCCGAGTGCCGAGTAGTGGGAGATGATCTCGGGGATGGTTACCGACATCTTCCTCGAATGGGAGACCTGCCGGTCCTCCCCGTTGACTCGTAGCGTCATCTCCAGGTCGTGCGGGTCGCCCACCTCGTCGGGTGTGACTATCCAGGGGCCAACCGGGCAGAACGTGTCGATCGCCTTGCAAAACGAGAAAACGCCGGATCGCATCTCACGACGCTGGATGTCTCGGGCCGTGACGTCGTTGAAGATCACGAAACCACCGATGTAGTCGACTGCCTCCTCCGGACCGAAATGCTTGCCGCCCTTCTTGAGCACGACCGCGAGCTCCAACTCGTAGTCGAGCTCCTCGGTGAGATGCTCCGGGTAGATGATCGGATCGTCAGGCCCGATGATGGCGTCCACGTTCTGAAAGAACACGATCCAGGGGGCAATCTCATGGGACCAGTCGACATTCCTCGACTCCTCCTCGTGCTCCCGGAAGTTGCCCGCCGTGTGGAAGAACTTCTTGGGGATGATGGGTGCCCGCAAACGCACGTCGGCGAGTGACACCAGTGGGCCGTCGGCGTTCCGAGCCGCCTCGAGGCCAGACTCTCCCATCTCGAAGAGCTGGCGCATGTCAGGAGCATCAAGACGGACGACATCGTCTCCCCGGATGACTCCCGGATACTCGACGCCGTTGACATCCGCATAGGTGACGAGCTTCATGATGTGATCACTCCGCAGAACTCGGCTGCCGTCAGAGCATAGGAAGTGGCCATGCCGACCAGGGAGTCGATCGGCACACTCTCACCCTCCGGTCCGGGAAGTGCGCCGGATATCGGACCGTAGTTGACCGAGGGAATTCCATGGTGGGTGAGCACGGACGCATCGGATCCCCAGCGGACGTAGTCGCGTTCGGCGGGCACTCCGAAAGCGGCCTGGTGGCCGATGTCGATGGCAGCGATCACGGGATGCATCTCATCGATCTCGGAGCCCGGAACCGAGACATATATCTCCGAGGTGATGCCGTAATCGGGGTACCGGCTCGAGATCGAGGCAACCACCTCCCGAAAGGCGGCCTCGGCGTCCGCCAACTCCATCGTGGGCGGGACTCGCATGTCGACAAAGAGGTCGGTGCGATGTGGGCTTCGACTCGCCCGCCACGGGAAACCGCCCTTGACTGCCGCGATGCCGAGGGCACCGGGGCGACCTTGATACGAGGCACGCTCCTCCCAGATGGGAACGAAGGCGACCAGATGCTCCAACACGCGCTGCATGCGGAGGATCGAGTTCTCGGCAAGACGCCCCGGGACATATGCCGTGTGAATGAAAGAGCCCTCGGTCGAAACCCGCCCCCAGATGGTCCCGAAGTTGCCTAGGACCGCTCGCTGCTCGGTCGGCTCGCCTATGACACAAGCGTCTGCGCCCACACCCTGATCCATTAGATGCCGGGTGCCGACTCCGTACCCCCGGTACTCGGCTCCCACGAACTCGCCCCATTCGGCCTTCTCTATCTCTCCCGCCACCCCCGCCACCAGGACGTCTCCCGACAACTCCACGCCACTGTCCCTCAGGGCCCGCACCGCCTCCACATAGCAGGCGACGGCGCCTTTCATGTTCATGATGCCGAGCCCGAGGATCACGCCTTCGCGGATTATTGGCTCTGGCTTGAAACCGGGTGCATCGAGCCATGGCTCTCTACCCGAGTAGGACGTGTCGAGGTGCCCGTTGAACATGAGCACCGGGCCACCTCCGGTCCCTGGCAGCCGACCGACGGCGTTGGCCCGCCCCTTCTCGATGTGTTGAAGTGTGGTCTCGAGCCCGGCGTCGACCAGGGCCCCAAGGAGGTATTCGGCACACTCCCGCTCCGAGCCGGTGAAGCTGGGGATGGCGACGAGACCCGTCGCTGTCTCTACCAACCGGGTCTTGTCGACCGCGCCCATGATCGCGGCCATGACATCGGGCGAGATCACGAGCGGAAGTGAGGGAGCACCTCGGAGCCGAACATCTTGAGCTGGCCGGCCCGATCCCTCCCCCACAGCTCGAGCATGATGTGAGTGCAACCGGCATCCCGGTACTCGTGGATACGTTCGACGCATTCGGCAGGGGTGCCCGCGATCGGCCGGCACTTGTCGAGGATCTCGTCGGTGACCATGGCCTTCGCAGCGAGCCGACCACCGGATTCCATGGCTTCGGCGATCGGCCTGATCTCGTCGAAGGTGAGCCCGGCGCTATCCAACAAGACGTCGGCCGACCCCTGAATGTTCTGCACCTTGTTTGCCAGGTACATGCCTGCGATCTCGCGTGCGCCCTCCCTCCCCCGGTCATGGTCCTCGTCGATGCTGGCGACGATGGTGCATCCGAGGTCGATCTGGTCCCCGGCTCGCCCGGCGGCCGCCGCCGCTCGGGTCAGGTTGTCTCTCGCATATCGCACAAACGCTGGAGTGGTGATGCTGGGTGTGAGAAGACCGTCGGCGAGGGTGCCGGCGGCTGCCTGCATGCCTGGCCCGGTGCCAGCGATGTAGATGGGTACGTCCCAGCGGGGCGCCTCGGCACCCGGTGCCAGGCCAGGTGCTCGGGCGGTGAACTCTTGTCCCTCAAAGTCAAGGCTCTCCCCGGCCAGATAGGACTTGATGATCCTGACCGCCTCCTTGACAGCCGTGAGAGGTCGCCCCGGTCCACGGTCCCCGACCCCGATCGCCCTCATGAAGATCTTCGACGCTCCGAGACCGAGATAGAACCGGCCGGGTCCGGCGGCCTCCTGGGTGACTCTGGCCTCCATGGCGATCTGCAGGGGATGACGGGTGTAGGGCGAGATGATTCCCCATCCGACTGCAAGGCTCTCGGTCTCACGGGCCAGGATGGGGGAGATGGCGCTGGCGGAGCGGGCCTCCATGGCGTGCTTTCGCCACCACGGGTAGGCCTCGGCAAGCCATATCGTGGCGAAGCCGTGCTGATCCATGATATGGGCGTGCTCGATTATCTCCTCGAGCGGCTCCATGGTGAGTTGCATGACCCCGATGCGAAATGGCAGGCTCATTGAGATCAGCCGACCATCGACTTGGCCAGACCCACGAACTCCTCGTCGCTCACCAGACCGCCTTTGGAGACGCTCAGACCCTTCACGGCGGCCAACAGCTCCCCACGTCGCTCGTCTGGAATCTCAATGCCGAGCTCGCGACTCTTGATCTCGATGCTGGCCAGGCCGCTCTTCTTCCCGAGGACGATCCCACGTGATGCGCTCACCACCTCAGAGCTGTAGGGCTCGACCGCCGGAGGATCATGGAACTGAGCGGCGACGGCGCCGCTCTCTCTCACGAAGAGATTGCGTCCCGTCAGCGGCTTGTAGGGCTCGAGGTCGTATCCGGAAAGACTGCGCACCAGCTCGGCGACCTCTTGGATCCTCTCGAATCTCATACCGGTGGTCACGCCATAGAGCGCTTCCAGTGCCAGGGCGAACTCAGGGAGATTTGCGTTACCGGCCCGCTCCCCCATCCCGTTGACCGTCCCCTGCACCCAGGTGGCGCCGGCGCGCACCGCGGCGATCGAGCCGGCGGTTGCCAACCCGAAGTCGTTGTGTCCATGCCAATGGATCGGCACGTCGGGACCGACCCACGACCTGACTTTGGTGACCAGGAAAGAGGCTGCTTCAGGAGCCGCAATGCCCAGGGTGTCGACCACGGCGAGCTCTCTGGCCCCGGCTTCGACGCTGGCTTGATAGACCTCGGCCAGAAAGCCGAGGTCTGCTCGTGTGCTATCGACTGCGAAATAGCACACCACGACGTCATTGTCTGACGCCCAGCTAACCGCGGTCACGATCCGATCGAGCACCGTCTCGCGGCTCATGCCGTAGGCCGCCAGCTTGCTGTCGCTCACCGGCGACTCGATGACCGCGCCTCGCACCCCAAGGTCGAGAAGCTGTTCGATGTCGGCAGGCACGGCCCGCGAGAAACCCCATATCTCGGCATCCAACCCGGCATCCATGATGAGCTCATACGACTTCACGTCATCGTCGGAAATGCGGGGGAACCCGGCTTCGATTCGGTCTACTCCGAGAGAAGAGAGGGCGGTGGCGATCTCCAGCTTCTGCTGGGGCCCGAGATTGACTCCCACGGTTTGCTCGCCGTCGCGCAATGTCGAGTCGTAGAGGCCGACTCGATCGACACCGACGATGGGCGATCCGGCATCGGCATTGATCGTCCCTGTCCAGACCTTTCCAGCATCGAGCATCCGCCGTCCTCCTTGCCGATCGATAGTACCGATCCGGGTTGGAGGGGCGGCCGGATCCGGCCTGAGAGCCGCCGGTAGGATGCCGCCAGGCGCCAGGAGGTACCGATGGCATGGCCGGTTGATCAGGTTCGATGGCAGCGCGTCCGGGATGCGATGGGCGAGGCCGACCTCGATGCCCTCGTCGTCCGGGCTCCCGACAACGTCCACTACCTGACCAACTATTGGGCGATGAAGGCCTGGGAGATCGCCATCTTCCCTCGGGAAGGGGAACCAACGGTTGTCGCTGTGGAGCCGCAGATCTCCGACGTCCGGCGCAACGCCTGGACCGACGACGTCGCGTTGTTCAAGGGCTTCGATCCCGAGGACGCCCGCCCCTCGTTTCTACGGGCTCTGGAGATGGCGATCGGAACACTCCACCGGCGCGGGCTCACCCGACGAATCGGTGTGGAGACCTCGAATGCGGTGCAAAGCCCCGAGCGGATGACCGGTGAGCCAACCGTCTACTGGAGGGGTTATTTCGACGATCTCGAGGCGGCCGTGGACGAAATGGTCGACTGCACGCCGCTGCTCACCCGCCAGCGGATGATCAAGACCGATCAGGAGGTGGAGCGGCTCCGGATCACCAACGACCTTGCGGCCGAAGCCGTGGCGCACATCCGAGCCAACATCGAAGCCGGGATGAAGGACGCCGAGGTGGGCGCCATGTACGAGGGATACGTGCACAGTCATGGGATCGGCTACCGGGACTCGATCGAGATGGCGAGGGCCTTCACACTCGTGTGGTCGGGGGACAGCATCCAGACCTTCACGGCCACCAAGAACACCCTCGTGCAGGAGAACGCACCGACGCTCATGGAGATCTGGACGTGTGCCGACGGCTACTGGAACGACCTCACGAAGAATGCCTGCCCGGGAAAGCTGTCGGCCGAGTATGAGGCCCTCCTCGACCTCTTGCTCGGTGTGTTCGATGAGGCGGTGCGGGACCACGTCGGGCCGGGTGCCAGCCTGGCAGAGCTCGACGGCTTCATCCGCGCCCGCATCGCGGAAGGGGGCTATCCCGGCCAGCCCTCCCACTATGTGTGCCATGGCGTCGGGAGTCGTGCCCACGAACCGCCCTGGGCCCACCCAAAGAGCGACCAGTTGATGGAGACCGGCATGGTCCTGGCGGTGGAGCCGGGCATCTACTGGGAGGGTGGGGGTGGCTTGCGGCTCGAGGACAACTTCCTGATCACCGACGACGGTGCCGAGAAGTTGTGCTCGGCTCCTGAGGACTTTCGCCGTTGAGCTTCGAGTCGGTATGTGTCATTGGCGCCGGCTCCATCGGGAGTCTGTGCGCAGGTCATCTGGGCCGGATCACTGCGGTATCGGTGCTGGTGCGGCGTCCTGAACATGCCGCCGACCTCAACCGAGACGGGTTGAGGGTCTCGGGTAAGTCGGACTTCACCGCCGACGTGCTGGCCGCTACCGACCCCGACCTGCTTCCGGAGCCCGAGCTGATCGTGATTGCCACCAAGGCGATGCACGTCGAGCACGCAGCAGGGGCGATCGCCGGGCGCTTTCCCGACGCTGTGGTGATGACGATCCAGAACGGGCTCGGCACCGAGGACGTCGTGGCCCGCCATGGGTCATGGCCGATCATCTCGAGTGTCACATTCATGAGTGGCACCAAGGAATCGGACACCCACGTCCACTACGAGCTGGACACGGCCACCTGGATGGGCCCTTATCACCAATCGGGGACCAGGTTGGAGACGGTCCAACAGGTTGGCGAGATGTTCGCTCGTGGCGGGCTCAAGGTGGAGGTCCTACCAGATCTTCGGCCGGCACAGTGGTCCAAGCTCATCTTCAACGCGTCGGTGAACCCGGTGGCGGCTCTCACCGACCTTCCCCACGTGCATCTCTTCGCCAGACGCCAGAGAGACACGGACCTCGGCCATCTGATGTTCGACCTGATCGAAGAGGGCAAGCGGGTGGCAGCCGCGGCCGGGGTGGAGCTCTTCGAGGACCCATGGGAGATGAACAGCCGGGCAGTTGAGCAGGGCTCAACCCACGACGACGAATATGCCCACGTCCCTTCGATGCTGGCCGATGTGCGGGCCGGTCGTAGCACCGAGATCGACTTCATCCTCGGCTCACTGGTGCGCGAGGCCGAGCGGCTCGAGGTGCCGGCGCCACTCTCGGAGGCGCTCTATCGCCTGGTCAAGGCGCGCGACCGGTCCTACGACGTATGAGAGGGGCCTGGTGAGGATCGGCGTCATCGGCTCCGGAGCGGTCGGCAGCCTGTTCGCAGCGCACCTGGCCCTGCTCGATGACGTGGAGACCTGGATCTACGATGTCTACCAGGCGCACGTCGATGCGATCAACGCGGACGGCTTGCGGCTGACCGGGGTGGGTGAGGTCCACTCTCATCCCCAGGCCACCACCAACGCCGGCGAGCTCCCAGCCTTGGATTTCGCCATCGTCGCCACAAAAGGGATGCACACACGCGCTGCGATGGAGGACACGGCCAAAGCCGTGTCCGAGAGCGCGGTGTGCTCGGTGCAGAATGGGATCGGAAACGAGGAGGTCATCGCCGAGTTCGTTCGGACTGTGATCAGGGGCACGACATTTCCAGCAGGCAAACTCGTAGGGCCGGGAGTGGTGCAGTGGGACACGGCAGGCAAGACCTGGATCGGCCCGTTCGAGCCACGCCCCGCGACCATGGGCCAGGTCCATGCCCTGGCAGACATCTTGACTCGGAGTGGAATGGAGACTCTCGCCCTCGAGGATGCCCGCGGGGCCCAATGGACCAAGCTGGTCTTCAACGCCGCCAGCAACGCCCTGTGCTCGCTGACACAACTGCCCCACGGTAGAGCCGCGATCAACGCGGACGTGCGCTGGGTCATGGACGAGGTGATCAGGGAGGGAAAAGACGTGGCGGCTGCTCTGGGCATCGAGATGGAGACCGATCCCGCAGAATTGCTCGAGGAGAGCATCGGTGTGGCCCTGGACCACAGGCCGAGCATGCTTCAGGACGTGTTGGCCAGACGGCCGACGGAGATCGACCAGTTGAACGGTGGCATCGTCCGACTCGGAGATGAGATGGGGATCGCCACTCCACTCAACCGGGTGGCATACGCCCTCATCAAAGGTTTGGAGGCCTCGTGGAAACTGTGACAACGGCTCCACAAGTGAGCACACAAGAGATCGCCAGACGTCACGCCAAGATAAGAGAGACCCTGGCGTCGGAGGGAATCGACGCCCTGGCGGTTGCCGGGACGGAATACACCGGCTTCGAGGGGGGCATTCGGTGGGTATCGGGGTTCCGAATGGTCCACCGCTACGCATACGGGCTGATCCCGGCTCAGGGTGACCCCATCGCCGTCTTCCCCACCGAGGCTCGTTGGGTCGGTCAGCATGACGAGTGTTGGATCGAGGAGAAGGTCTTTGCGGACACTCCCGGCGCCTGGATGTTGGATCTAGCCCGACAGAGGGGATGGAGACGACTGGCGGTCTACGGCTACAACTTCGCCATGCCGGTGCGGGATTTCGTCGCCCTGAGCGCCGGTGATGTGGAGATCGTGGATTTCGACGTCGAGTTCGACCTGCTCCGGGCGGTGAAGAGCGAAGAGGAGCTCGATCTGGTGCGGCACAGCTTCGAGCTCAATGAGCGTGGCTTCTGGGAGGTCCTGAGGGCATACGAGCCCGGCAAGACCGAGGCCGCCATTCTCGCCCCGGCCGAGGAGCTGTTCGTCAGGAGCGGAACCACGAGGACCACCCAGAACATGGTCTTGTCCGGTCGTGATGGGAATGCAGGCCCCGAGTTCAAGCACCCCGATCCTTTTCGGCCGGTAGAGCCCACCGACTTGTTGCTCTACTCGATCGAGATCGCCGGTCCCACCGGCTATTGGGCCGAGTTTGCCCGGCCCATCTGCCAGGCCGGGCTCAGTGCCAAGACCCAGCGGATCATGGAGGCCTATCAGGAGTGCTTCGAGCGGGCGAGGACCGCACTGAGGGCGGGCAATAGCGCCCACGACGTGCATCGGTCGGTGTTCGGGGCCTTCGATGGGCTCGACGTCAAGGCGGGGCACGTGACCGGGCACTCCATCGACATGATCATGGTGGCCCACCCCCGTATCGGCGAAGGCGTCGAAACCGTTCTCGAGAAGAACATGATCATCTCGATTCATCCCCATGTCGTCACGTCGGATGACGCCAACTGTCTCTACATGCAGGAGACGTTTCGAGTGACCCCCACCGGTGGCGAGCAGCTGTCGAGTGTTCCCATCGTCACCTTCGACGGAACCGAGCGATGAGGGAACCGGGGCCGGGACAGGGTCCGGCTCCATCACTCACACCGAGTCGTCGTAGACGAAGTGACGTCCTCTGGTCTTCTGCTGCAACTGGCCCTTGATTATCTTGCCCATGCCTCTGATGTTGGCCTTTCGCCACGAACCGCCGGTGGCCTCGGACACCCACCGTCTGGCGGCGGCCTTGTCGGTGAGCATCGGGTAGAGATCCCATGGCCGGTTGAAGCCCTCGAAGAACCTCGTGGCTGCCCTCTGGTCACCAAAAGCCGAGATCAGGACCAGCTTTCCAATGGCGTCCAGTGGCTCGAGCAACACGTTGTTGAAGTTGTAGGCCGGGCCACCGTGCCATCCATGGAAGCCCTCGAACGTCGCTTCCATGAAGACTTCGTCGAAAGGACCACCACCTCGTTCGATGATGGCGTCGACGTAATAACCGGCTTGCCGGGCGCCGGAGCCCGCGCCCTGACCCCCGATCGGATCGAATGCAATTGAGGTATCGCCCAGCGACCACACCGCCCGCCCCGTTTCGGTGTGGGCCACCGGCTTGCGCACGGTTGGGGGCACAGCTCCCCGCAACCAGCAGAGCGGGTCGTTGTCCACCAGCTCCATGTCCTTCATGGTCTCCCAATCCCAGCGGGCATAGCTCTTGACGATCTCTCGAACGGCCTCGAGCATCTGTTCTGCCGAGGTCACAGCCCGATAGGTGTCGAGGGGGCCTCCGGTCTTGGCCTCGATAACCAGATTCCAACAGCGCCCCTCCGTCTTGTGGTAGTAGGGCACCCAGAAGAACTCACCGATGTCGCCGTAGAAGTTGAAGCAGACCGGTGTGTTCCCGGGCAGTCGATTGGGGAAGCCGGTGCCGTCGGTGGGGATGTTCTTGACGATGACCATCGCCAGGTACCGCTGTGGCTGGTCGTAAACGCTACGGACCGGATCACGCTCGAACATGGCTGCCAGCGAGCCTTTGCCGGTCGCCACGATCGTCAGGTCGTTCTCTCTTGCGATCTGGTCGAGCCGTGACGGGCTCACATCTTCGATGACCACGCTCGCCCCCCCCGCCTCCAATTGGTCCATCCGGAGCTTGGACTTCAGGCGCACGTCGACCGCGTACCCCTTGCCCTCATCGAGCAGGCCCGAGACCTGGACCAGCTCTTGTCCGACCTTGGGGCTGAAATAGAGGTGTATGCCGTCGGCGGGTAGGGCCCGATCCTCGAACGTGTCCACCCCGTGTTTGCGCTCATATGCGACGCCATCCCCGAAGATGAATGCAGTCCCGGTCGGATGGGTCTCGTTGAGGATGGACTCGGCGGTCTGGTCGCTGTACAACGTGACCTGATGACCCGCCCTCATCAGCCCCACTGCTGCCAGGGTTCCGGCCTGTCCTGCTCCGATGATCGCCATGTCTGCCATGTGCTGCCTCCCAGTCGATGTGGACCTATTCCTATGTGAACTTCGAAGCGACCATGAACCCGGAGTTGCCACCGAGACCGGGGCCGGGGTGTGTCGAAGCCCCGATGTGGAACACGCCCGGCACCGGGGTCTCGTGGTTCTTGGCCCCGGGAAATGGCCGCCACATGAAGAACTGGTCGATCGTGCAGGCGCCCGAGTACGGGTCACCGCCAACCAGATTCATGTTGAGACGCTCCAGCTCGGCCGGTGAGAACGCCTTCCGCCCCACGATGGTGGGCTCGAAGTCCGGCAGTAGACGGACCAGACGGCGCTGAACACGGTCGACATACGACTCCTTGACCTCCTCAGACCACGATCCGTCCCCTGACACCGTTATCTCTCCGGCAGCATCGCCCAAGATACGTGCCGGCAGCTCCTGGAGCTGGATCCAGAGAATCCATCCACCGCCAGGCGCCCGAGAGGGATCGAGGGCAACAGGCTGTCCCACGACGATGGTGCCCGTCTCGGGAAGCAGCCCACGCTCAGCCTCATTGACAGCCCTGGACACGCCATCGAGGCCCGGGGTGATGTGGATGTAGGCGACACGCCGGAGGTCTGGGTCCGGCCACTCCGGTGGGGAGCTCAAGGCGTAGTGGACCTGCATGTCAGAGCGCCCATATCGATAGGCCTGTGCCTTGGCCGCGACCTCTCCGGGCACGTCATCGAGGAGTCGGCCGTAGAGTTGGGTCGGCGTTACGTTGCATATGACTGCGGTGGTTGCGTCGTATGCAGTGCCATCGGCTGTCACCACTCCACCCGCCCTGCCACTCGAGACTGTCACTCGGGCGACATCGGTGCCGGTCACCAACCGCCCGCCGTGGGTTTCGATCACATGCCGGAAGGCGTCTACGAGACGGCCGCTGCCCCCCACCACCACCGGCATCCCCGCCTGGCCGACCGCACCCATGATCACTTTCCCCATCAGACCCGAATAGGCATCGTCGGGCCCGAGACCGGCATGGAGGACCCATGGCGCGATCAGCGCCTTGACGAGGTCGCTTCCGAAGTCCCGATCGAGCCAGGTCCGGCATGACTCGAGAGCCTCGCCGAAGAATGTGAGCATGCCCCGGAGCTTTCGCCGACGAAGCTCACCCCACAGCATCTTGGCCGCATCGCGGGTGTACAACTCGTTGCCCAGAAGCCCGAAAGTCAGGTCTGCATTGCTGCCGAAGAACTTCCCGATCGCTCTGTCGAATGCCTCACCATCACCGGCACCCGCGGCCTCGAGACGCCGACGCCTTTCGGCCGGATCGGTGGACATGATCAGACTGCGTCCGTCCTCGGTGAGCACCCCCGTAGGGAGGTCGGTGTTGACGAATTCGAGCCCTGCCCGGTGTAGATCTTCGCCCAGGGCCTGATAGGCAGGTGACGCCAGGAACAGCGGGTACGAGCTGGAGAGCACGTCGTGGGTGAAACCCGGGAACAACTCCTCGCTGCGAATACAGCCGCCCAGACGGTCGCTCCGTTCCAGGACAACGACCCGTTTGCCCGCCTTGGCAAGCATTGCGGCACAGACCAACGAGTTGATGCCGCTGCCCACGATCACGAACTCCTGCCTATCAGTCACCTGTGATCGGTCACCCACCGACACCCGACCACGTCAATCCTCGGCGAGTGACGCCATCAGTGGTGCCACGAATTGGCCCAGCGCCTCGGGACCGAGGGCGGTGTAACCGCCGTCGACCGCGATGTCTGTCCCGGTGATGAACGATGCCCAATCGGATGCGAGAAACACAACCACCTTGGCAACCTCTTCAGGATCGGCGATGCGACGGGGAAGATGGAAGTTACCGGCCAGCTCGTCCACCATTGCCCGGTCGCCGCCCGACATCACATTGATCGGATTGCTCCATGTCCAACCGGGTGACACCGAGTTGACCCTGATCCCCTGGTCGGCCAGCTTCACCGCTTCGTTGCGGGTCACACCCAGGATCGCGGCCTTGGTGGCGCTGTACACGAAGAACAAGGTCGTGGCTCGCTTCCCGGAGATCGAGGAGAAGTTGATCACGGAGCCGCCCCCCCGGGCGGCCATGTGGGGGGCCACCCTGGCGGTGAGAAGCACCCCGGACACCAGGTTCACGTCGAGTGCCGTGAGCCAGTCCGCCCGACTGGTCTCCAAACCGTCGTCGAGATAGGTGGCGGCTGCATTGACGAGTATGTCGATGCCACCGAAGGAACCGATGCACAGCGTGACGAGACTGTCGAGCTGGGCATCGTCGGTGATGTCGGTGTGAGAGAACACCACGTTGCCACCAAGGGCGTCGGTCACCCGACGGCCGTCTTCCTCGTTGATGTCGGCCGACACCACGCTCGCCCCTGCGCTCTCCAGCGCCTCAACCACCTTGGCACCGATCAGCGTCGCCCCGCCGGTGACAATCGCCGTCTTACCTTGCAAGCTCAACTCGGCCAAACTCGACTCCTCACTGGGCACCGGGTCGAAGCTACCCCAATCGATCAGGGCCCGATGTGTGGGGGACGGCCTGAAACGTCGGCAGGCTAAGTGCTCCCCAGCTCGTTCGCCACCGCGGCGAAGAACTCCTCGAAGATGGTGTCTGCCTTCTTGCGTATCGCTCCCGATCCCATCGTCGCCACCGTGCCGATCACGTTCCAGCGACCCCTCACGTGGATGCTGGTGCCCGATGGGGCCGGCTCCAGAGCCAGGTTGGCTTCGACGGCGATGCTCGTGCCCACCTGTCTGTCCTGGCCCTTCGCCCGGAACGAGATCGATCTACCCGGTTCGAGGTCGGTCACCTGGATGTCGAGGTCGGCGCTGAGTCGGAACGGACCGAATTCGTCCTCCAGGACGGCCCGATAGGTCTTCAAGTGCTCGAGCTCCCGAACCTCCCCGACCACCGTGACCCAACCAGCCACTCGTTGCACATCGGTGAGCGCCTCCCAGCAATCCGCCAGGGAGTGACCCACCAGGAGCGAGTGCTCGAAGTCAGCCGACGGCATCGGCCTGGCTCAGCCGCCACCATCCTTGGTGACCACACTGACACCTCGCGCCTCTGCCGTTCCGTCCCAGTTGAGCATTCGCCAAACCCGCTCCGGTGGGTTGTGCGAGTCATCCACGATGGCGCCCCCCGGGCCGATCGCATCCTGGATCGCCGAGCAGAGGGTGTGGACCGGGGCACCGCCGCCCTCACCCATGCCCTTCGCACCGGTACCGGTGAACGGAGAAGGCGATTCGATGTGGTCGGTCTTTATGTTCGGCACGTCGTTCGCCGTCGCCGCGTGATAGAAGAGGAAGTTGCTGTTGAGCAACTGCCCGTCCCCGTCGTACTCGAAGGTCTCCTTCAGAGCGGCCCCTATCCCGTGGGCCGTGGCCCCGTGCACCTGGCCCTCCACCACCATCGGGTTGATTCGCTTGCCGCAGTCATCGACCACGGCATAGTCGAGGATCTCCACCTTGCCGCTGTCCTCATCCACCTCGATCACGGCCGCATGGGTCTGGGTCGCGTAGGTGAGGGTGAGATTCCCGTACTTCTTCTCGACGTCGGGCACCTCGAAGGGCGGGACGTAGACATGACGGCAGGTCAGCGAGATGCGCTCGGCCATCTCGTGGGGCAGCGTTGCATTGTTCGCGTAGACCATGTTGGCGATGCCGATGAACGGGATGGCTGCGTCCGGGTTCTCGATGATGCGAGCCTCCCCGTTCGCCAGCTCCACCTGACCCTGCTCGACACCAAATGCGTGGGCGGCCACCTCGATGATCTCTGCCTTCAGCTTCTCGACGGCTCCGATGACGGCGTTGATCCCGGTCACGGCGAACTGACTTGCGTACGTGCCCGAGAAGCCGATGTAGGCGCTGTGAGACTTGTCGAATCCCACCCAGACCCGGATGTTCTCGGGGCTCATGCCCAAGATGTCGGCCGCCACCTGTGAGGCGGTGGTCTCGTGGCCCTGTCCCTGTGGGTTGGTGCCGAGTTTGAGCATCACCTCGCCATACAGGTCGAGCAGGGCCGTGCATGCTTCCCCATTTCCCGAGAAGGGAAGCTCCGGGTTCAAGATCCGGGACTGACCGAAGTTGTTCGTGCCCGAGTCGAGGGTGGTGCCGATGCCGATGCCGATCCGCTTGCCGCTGCCAGCCCGCTCGGCCTTGAGCCTCTTCGCCCCCTCGTAATCGATCATCTCGAGCACCTTGTCCAGGGCCGCCGGTAGGTCCCCTGAGTCGTAAACGCAACCATTGGGCGTTGTGTACGGGTAATCCTCTGGCTGCACGTAGTTCAGTCTTCGCACCTCCACGGGGTCGAGTCCCAGTTCCTGGGCAACCAGATCGACGACCCGTTCCAAGAACCAGATGTGCTGCATACGCGAGTAACCGCGGTTGGGGACGGCAGGGCACTTGTTGGTGAGTGTCTCGGTGTAATCGACTCTCACGTGCTTGAACTTGTACGGGCCGGGCACGACCTGTGACCAGATCACCGCCCCGAGCGGCTCGTAGTGCAGATACGCCCCGGCGTCATCGAAGGCCCGCACCTTGAAACCGAGCATCGTGCCGTCGGCCATGACCGGGACTTCGATGTCGAGGAAGGTTCGCTCGTTCCCGTGGCCCCCGGACTGATGGTGCTCGGTCCGGGTCTCGGTCCACTTCACCGGGCGGCCTGCCTTCCGTGACAACAGAGCCAGGACGCCGATGTGGGTGTACGAGTTGATCTTGATTCCAAAGCCGCCGCCGATGTCCTGGGATACGAAGTCGAACTGGTCGATCCCCACTCCCATCGACGGTCCGATCACGAGGGCACCGAACATCGGGAACTGGTTGTTGGAGACCACGCGGATCATGTCGGTGCCCGGATCCCAGTTGACCAGCATGGCATTGCACTCGATGGGTGTCGAGGAGTACCGGTGGAAGTGGAGCTTGTCGATCTTGAGGACGTGGTCGGCGTTCTCCAGCGCCCAATCGATATCACCCCAATCGAACACCCCCTGCCAGGCGATGTTGTCGCCCAGCGAGTCGTGCAGCACATAGCTGCCTGGGTCCGCCGCGGCCACACCGTCGATGAGGATCGGGAGGGGCTCGTACTCCACCTCGACGAGGTCGGCGGCGTCACGGGCGATCTCCCGTGTCTCCGCCAGCACAACCGCGACTGCCTCGCCCTGGTAGCGCACGATGTCGACACCAAGCAGGTACTCGTTCATCTGTTTGCCGTCAGCCTTCGGTGCGAACTGGAACAGCGGTTCGGTCATCGCCTTGACCTCATCGCCGGTGAGCGTGGTGATCACTCCCGGCAGCTCCTCTGCCTTGGAGACGTCGATGCTCACGATTCGGGCATGGGCGTGAGGAGATCGCACGTACTGCGCATAGCCCTGCCGATACATGCCTTCGTCGTCGACAAACGATCCCTGTGCCTTCAGCAGGCGCTTGTCCTCCTTGCGGGGCAGGCTCTGACCGGTCCAGGTGGTGGTCGTCTGCGATTTCTCTGTTGTCGGGGCCGTCATCTGCCCACCTCTCCCGCGTGCTCTCTTTCGAGCCGCTCGACAAGGATCGAGCCGCTATCGCCGTGGGCGGCAGCCGATATCGCCTTGACGATGTTCACATAGCCGGTGCAGCGGCACAGATTGCCGTGGATGCCTTCCCGGATCTCCGCCGCAGTAGGTCTCGGATTTCGCTCCAGCAAGAACGTGGAGCTCATCAAGACACCGGAAGTGCAATAACCGCATTGGAGGGCGTGATGCTCACGGAACGACTCCTGGAGGTCGTTCAGCTCACCGGACTCCCCGGACAACGACTCGACGGTCTCGATCTCGGCCCCATCGGCCTGCGCGGCTAGAGCCATGCAGCTCTTGATGGTCTTGCCGTTGTAGCTGACCGTGCAGGCGCCACAGTGCCCGGTGTCACAGCCTATTTTCGGGCCCCTGAGCCCGAGGTCGTCCCGAAGGAAATGGACAAGCAACTGGCGAGAAGAGACCGTTCTGGCGACGGGGTCGCCGTTGAGGGTGAACTCGATGTCGTGTACCGGTCCTGGTGAACTGGTCATGCCTTGCCTCCCTGGATGGCCTCCATCACCGCGCGTCTGGCAACCACCGATGCCATCGCCCGGCGATAGTCGGCGCTGGCATCGGCATCAGACATCGGTTCGATCCCTTCGCCTGCTCCA
>JBBDML010000018.1:238055-263638 GCA_040878345.1 Acidimicrobiia bacterium
GGCCTCCGCAGTAGCCGGTGCCCCGACCAGTGCTTGTTCCACATCAGGACGCCTGAGCGGAATCGGCAGGCAGCCGATGGCGACACTGGCGCTCTCGATGCTCCCGTTGGAGGTGGCCACCACGGCAACAGCTCTGGCAGCAGCCTCCCCGATCTCTATCTCCTGGTATCCGATTCGTCGACCATTCAACGCCGGCAAGGTGACGGCTGTGAGGACCTCCCCGTGGCCGAGGGCGTTACTGAAGTACCCCGTGAAGAACTCGGCTGCGGCGATGGTGCGTTCCCCGTCCGGGCCGGCGACATGCATCACGCCGTCGAGGGCCACCGCCACCGGCGGAAAGTTGTTGATTGGGTCGTTGTGACAGAGGTTGCCTCCGAGGGTGCCCCTGTTTCGCACCTGGGCGTCGACGGTATGCGCCGCCACCCGGCTGAGCCGACTGTGTGAGTGATGGAGATCGGGTGATGTCGCCATCTCGTCGTAGGTCACTGCGGCACCGATGCGAAGGGATCCGTCGTCTTCGACCTCCATGGCCCTGAGCTCCTCCAGCCGGCTGATGTCGACCAGCAGGTCGACGCTGGCTGCCCGAAGCTTCAGGATGCTGATGAGGCTCTGCCCACCGGCCAATGGGCGGGCACCCTCAGATGAGTCGAGCGCTTCGAGGGCTTCGGCCAGCGTGTCGGGCCGGTAGTAGTCAACGGGCGCCAGCAGCATCGTTTATTCCCTCCCTTCCTGGAGTTGGTCGTCAGCGTCACGGGCCTGAGCATCTGACGGGTCGGATCCCGCACGCTGGTCCAACACTAGGCGGCCAATCTGAGCGGTGTCGGGCGCCAGGACCGCCCCTGTCAGCCCGGCTTCCACGTTCCTGATAGTGTCCGCGACCAGCGGGCTGGAGTCCGCGCCCCTAGGAGGAATACCTGATGTTTCGACCCACTCGACTCGCTATTTTGATGGCGGTCCTCGCCCTGGCTGCAGCGGCGTGCGCTGGTGACACAGGCACCACCACCACGGTCGCACCAACCGACACCACGGCCGCGCCGACCGACACCACGGCCGCGCCGACCGACACCACGGCGCCCGCCGGAGAGCCGATCATCATCGGTGCTGCCATAGACCAGAGCCAGGACATGGCTCCGTTCAACAACCCGGCGAACCTGGCGGCTCAGATCATGGTGGACCGGATCAACGAGGAGGGCGGGGTGCTTGGTCGACTGCTTGAGCTGCGCACCCTCGATGCAACAGTCGACGCCGAGCTGAACAAGTCGACTGCGATCGACCTGATCAGTCAGGGAGCCGTTGTCCTATTGGTCACCTGTGACTTCGACTTTGCCGCTCCGGCCATACAAGAAGCGCTCGCCGCCAATGTCCTGGTCATCGCACCGTGCATCGGCACCGACGCGATGGGCCCGAACGGCCTCGGCGAGGCAGGACGGATCGCTTTCAGCTTTGGGAACCAGGCACAGGACGAGGGTGCGGTGCTGGCAGAGTTCGCACTCGATCAAGGCTGGGACGATGCGGTGATCGTGAAAGACAATCTCCTCGTCTACTTCCAGGACGTGGTCGATGCTTTCGACGTTCGATTCACCGAGAACGGAGGCAACGTGGTTGCCACCGAGCAGTATGTCGGATTCGATGGCACCATCGGAAACGTGGTCACCGCGGTCGCCAGCATGGAGAAGGACGTGATCGCGATATCAACTGCCTTCGCAGATCTTCCGGCGTTCGTGTTCGGGCTGCGCAGTCTCGGCGACGACACACCGATCGTCTGTTCCTGGGCGTGTGACGGCACTTTCTGGTACCAAGAGGGTGAGACGCTCTCGAACTTCTACTACAACACCTTCGTCTCGGTGTTTGGCGACGATCCCGATCCGGACGTGAACGCCTTCATCCAGGAGATGACGGACCGAGGTGGGGCCCCGGCGACCGGTGGCTTCCTCGGCGGCGCCCAGACGATTCAGGCAATTGCCGAAGCGATCGAAGCCACCGGCGGAACCGATGCGGCAGAGCTCGCGGCCTTCCTTGAAGGTTTCGACAACATGACGCTGATAATGGGAGAGGTGACGCTCAATGCCGACAATCACACTGTGTTTGGCCGGCCCCATCGGATCATGGGCGTCACCGACTCGATGCCCTTCTTCATGGAGACCCGGGTGGCAACCTCACCGGCAGCGATTCGCTGATCACCTTGGATGACGGCCGGGAAGGAAAATGAGGCCGGTGGCCAGCACTCACTGCGGGCCACCGGCATCCGTCGCTTCTTCGGAGGAGTCCGCGCCCTAGAAGATGTGAGCCTCATCCTGCATCGCCATGAGGTGGTCGGGCTCATCGGTCCCAATGGCGCCGGCAAGACGACGCTGGTCAACATCATCACCGGGTTCGATGCCCCCTCTGCAGGTAGCGTCGAGTTCGAAGGCCTGGACATCACCGAATGGACACCACACCGCCGAGGCCGAGCCGGACTTGCCCGAACGTTTCAGGCCACCCATTCCTTCACCAACCTGACCGTGCGCGAGAACGTGGAGGTGAGCGCTCTCGGCTGTGGGGCCAAGACCGGGGAGGCCAAGACCCGGGCGAAGGAGCTGATCGGTCTTCTGGGTCTCAGCCAACACGCCGACACCTTGGCGGCCAATCTGCCACAAGGTGAGGAGCGCAAGCTCGGGGTAGCCAGGGCCCTGGCGACCCGGCCCCGGTTTCTGCTGATGGATGAGCCGGCCGCCGGCCTCAACGAGCGGGAGGTCCCCGACCTTGCTGCCCTTGTCCAGTCGGTGCGCGACGAGCACGAGGTTGGAGTGCTACTCATCGACCACAACGTGCCGCTGATCTTGGAGGTCTGTGATCGCATCCAGGTGCTGGACGAGGGCCGTACCATCGCCATGGGCTCGCCAGGGGAGATCCGGGCGAATGTGGATGTGACCACCGCCTACCTGGGGAGAAGCGGATTGGCACGGGGGAACGAAGATGTCTGAGCCGCTCCTCCAGGTAGACGAGCTCGACGTCAGGTACGGGGCGGTAAAGGCGGTCCGTGGACTGGGCTTCAGCCTGGAGCCGGGGGAAGCCGTTGGGCTCTTCGGTCCAAACGGGGCCGGCAAGTCAACGACGCTGTTGGCCATCATGGGCGCGGTTCGACCTCGGAGTGGCGACATCCGATTCGGAGGCCGATCACTGGTGGGAATGCCCATCGAATCGATCGCCCGTCTCGGCATCGCCCTCGTCCCCGAAGGTCGGCGCATCTTTGCCGAGTTCAGTGTCGAGGAGAACCTCCGGCTCGGCTTTCTGGGCCGACGATCGGCTGAGGGGCTACAGGATGACTTGACATGGGTCTACTCACTGTTCCCGATCATGCATGACTTTGGCAGCCGTCCTGCCGGGCAGTTGTCCGGGGGCCAACAACAGCAGCTGGCCATCGCCAGAGCACTGGTAGCCCGACCGGAGATTCTGCTCCTCGATGAGCCGACGCTCGGCCTGGCCCCAACGGTCGTCGACAGTCTGTTCGACGCACTCGACGAGATCCGGAAGACCGGAGTGACCATTCTCATCGTTGAGCAACGCGTCCAGCTTGCCTTCGATTTTGCCGATCGCAGTCTCGTCATGCGGAATGGCGAGATTGCCATGACCATGTCCGGGAACGATCAACTCGACATCGACCAGGTGACCGCCGCCTATTTCGGCTCGTGACCACGCTCTTCCAGTCGGTCGCGGACGGGGTTGCCCTGGGCTCCCTCTATGCGCTGGCGGCTCTTGGGATCGGGCTCGTCTTCGGTGTCATGCGGTTGATCAATTTCGCATACGGAGAGCTGATTACGGCCTCCGCCTATGCGCTCCTCCTCACGAAGGAGCTTCATGTCGGGGTGAGGATCGCACTGGCCCTGGCGGTGGCGGTCGTCTTGTCGCTGATGATGGAGTTCGTGTTCCGGCCCCTCCGGAGGGCCACTCCGGCAACGATGCTGGTGGCCACGTTCGCCATCAGCTTTCTGCTGCAGAACGTGGCGACGCTCCGATTCGGCACGCGGGGGGAGGCAATGAACTTCCTCCCCGCGCTGAATCGAGCCTTCGCGATCGGCGGTGTGCGCGTGCGCTGGATCACTGTGGTGTCGATCGCGGTCGGCGCCATCCTGCTGGCGGCGACGGCGTTGTTCCTCGATCGCACCAACATCGGCCTGCAGATGCGAGCGGCGGCTTCCGACTTTCGCACCGCTCGCCTCCTCGGGGTGAATGCAAAACGCGTGATCATCTTTGCCTTCGCTCTCGGTGGAGTGCTGGCCGCCGTGGTGGCCACAATGCTGGCAGTACAACGACCGCTGGCCACGCCGACCTTCGGGTTCATGGTGGTCATACCTGCGCTCGTCGGTGTGGTTGTCGGTGGCCTCGACCGGCTCATGCCTGCGACACTTGGTGGCTTCGTCATCGGCTTCGCCACGGTCATCCTCAGCGACCTCTTGCCGTCCGAGGGTCGCGTCTTCCTCAACTCGGCGCTCTTCGGATTGGTGATCGTGGTTCTCCTCGTCAAGCCCAACGGTCTCTTCATTCGCGGGTCGACTTCGGTGGAGCGTCTATGACCCGAGCTAAGCGAGCATGGGAGTTGGCCGGCCCGGCGCTGCTCGTCGTGGCCGTTGCGATGATCGGGACCCTCACCTCGAGCTCGCTCCAGTTCCAGTTCCGCTCGGTTCTGGTCACTGCTTCGATAGTCGTGGCCCTGCACGTGTTCGTAGGGAACTCCGGTGTGATCTCGTTCGGCCATGTCAGCTTCGTGGCGCTCGGAGCCTTCGCCGCGGGCGTGGCGACGGCCCCGGCCGACGTCAAGCCCATCGCCTTCCCTGCGCTGTTCCCCTTTCTGACCGAATTGCAGCTGAGCAACGTCGAGTCTTTGCTCCTCGCTGCTGGCCTTGGAGGGGTCTATGCCTTCCTGGTGGGACTGCCCATCGTGCGTTTGTCCGGCCTTTCTGCCGGCATCGCCACCTTCGCCCTGCTCATCATCACCAACAACGTCTTCCGCAACTGGGAGCGGATCGGACCCGGCGCCAAGACACTTACCCAGATCCCCGAGACCACGGGCTTTCTTCAAGCCACCGTCGGGCTGTTGATCGCGATGGCCGTGGCCTTCGTCTACCAGCAGAGCAGACAGGCCCGCATGCTCCGCGCCTCTCGTGAAGACCCGGCCGCCGCCCAGAGCAGCGGTGTCGACATCCATCGCCAGCGACTGCTGGCATTCACACTGAGCGGAGCGCTGGCAGCCTTCGCCGGTGGCCTCCTCGTCCACCTCCTCGGGACGATCACCACCCAGCAAGTCTTCCTCGACCTCACATTCATCACGCTGGCCATGCTGGTGGTGGGTGGAGTCGGGAGTCTGTGGGGCGCGGTGCTGGGGTCTCTGCTCATCGCCGGGCTCAACTCCGTGCTCGCCGAAGCCGAGCGTGGCATACGTCTGCTGTCACTCGACATCGATCTGCCCGACGGAACGCGTCTCGTAGCCCTGGGCGTGACGATGGCCCTGGTCCTTCTGTTCAAGCCGAGCGGCCTGACCGGGGGCCGTGAGCTCACCTGGCCCCTCGTGCGGAGGTCCAAGATTTCCAGCGGCCGCTGAGCTCAGATCAGTCCGAGAATCGGCCTCTTGCTCCTGCAAGCCGAGAGCGGGCCTCGAGCCTCTTGCCGAGCAGGTACCCCGATCCGGCGCCCACACCGGCGCCGGGCCAGGTTCCGGCTCCGCACATGTACAGGTCATTGATAGGCGTGCGGTACCGGGTCCAACCCGGGAACGGGCGTAGGAAGAAGTGCTGCATCAGGTGGTGACTCCCACCGAGCGAGTCACCACCGATGAGGTTGGGGTTACCGGCTTCGATATCGGTTGGTGCCATGACGTGGCGTCCCGAGACTCTGCTGTGAGTACCGGGAGCGTGGCTCTCGATGATGTCGAGGACCCGATCTGCGTACCACTCCTTAGCCTGATCCCAGACGAGTGACTCGATCGTCCCTGCTGCGTCACCTGAGATGGTGCCAGGCACCATCCGAACCTGGACCCACACCACATGCTTCCCGTCGGGCGCTCGGCTGGGATCCACGACCGTCGGCTGGCCCACAACCAGGGTCGGGCGCTCCGGGAGCAGGCCGGCCATGGCTTGCTGATAGGCGAGGCTCATATCCTCCATGTACGGGCCGATGTGAACGTAGGCATACTCGCGGGCCGCCTCGGCTATCCAGGGCGGCAGGTCGTCCATGGCCAGGTGGATCATCATCGTGCCGGGTGCGTGCTTGTAGGCGCGGACCCGACCCCGAAAACGGTCGCTCAGATGGGTGTCGGCCACCAGACCGCCGAAGAGGACCTTTGGCGTCAAGTTGGCGATCACGGCGCGTCGAGCGAGCAGACGTTCCCCGCCATCGACCACGACTCCGACAGCCCGACCCTCATCGACGATGATCGACTCGACGTTGGCGTTGAGCCTGACCTCAGCGCCAAAGCTCTCGAGGAGGGACACCTGGGCGTCGATCATCGCACCCGCTCCACCCTTTCCGAGAACCATCCCGTTCGCGCTGTCGGCGAAAGTCTCGATAAAGGGGAACAAGGCGCCACCGGCCACATCGGGGGGGAAGTCGAGATGCATCCCCCAGACCGCGCACAGAGCTCGAGTCTCCCTACTCTCGAAATGCTCCTCGGCGAACTCACGGGTTGATTGAACGACGAGCCTGGCCAGGTCGAAAAGCCACTCCCTGCCCAGTGACCGTGCCCCGCTCCAGAGGATTCGCAGCGCGGCCATGGACGGGAGCGGTGTGCCGAGCAATGGGAAGAGATGAGGGGCAATCGTTTCGAACCGTTCATAGAGGCTTCGCCACGCGGTGACATCGGCCTTCGAGTACTCGCCCACCATCGCCAGCGTCTCCTCCAGATCAGTGGAGACCCCAATGAACCCACCTCCAGGGAAAACCGACGAGAAGGGCTTGGAGCTGTGGGCGAACTCGAGACCATGAGCGGTCAGCTCGTCTCCGAACTCGGCGAAGAACGGCGAGTTGGCGAAGAGGTTGAGGTTGGCCGCGTAGAGATCGTGACGAAAGCCCGGCAGGGTCACCTCAGCGGTGCGGACGGCGCCGCCTGGATTCGAGTTGCGCTCGAGCACGAGCACATCCCAACCGGCTTTGGCGAGGATGATGGCGGCCGCCAAACCGTTATGCCCGGCGCCGACCACGATTGCATCATGAGCCACAACCGCCTCCCGAACCAGATCGGGACCACCCTACATCCGAGGATCTCAGCCATGACCCCTCCCGGGTACCGACCCGGGGCATAGGACGACCTGACATCGGAGAACTTGGTGGAGTCGGGCGTGCCCAATTGAATGAGAAGGACACCGATGCGCAAGGAGCCGGAGATCCTGAACGGAAGGTAACCATCCCGGTAGGCCACGCATGCTGGCGCACCTCGCAACGGTTCGTCGGTTGTCGCCCGGATCCTCACGGTGCACCTGGCGCTTCCCGACTCACCGAGCTTCACCGACCCCCGTCTACATTCCCGCAAGTGAGGAGGCTCTCTTACCGTGTGCTCAGACTCCTGGATTGGCACTTCTTGGGCCAGGTGCCCGACATCCCGAAGATGATCGTGGTCGGGGCGCCTCACACCACCAATTGGGACTTCATCGTCTTCCTGGCAGCACTCCATGCCTATTCGATCAAGGCCCGGTTCATCGGGAAGCACACCCTGTTCCGATGGCCCTTCGGCTACCTGTTTCGAGCCCTGGGCGGAATCGCGGTGGATCGGTCCCAGCCCGGTGGCATCGTCCGCCAGGTGACCGAGGCCTTCGATGCCGCCGACGAGATGATCCTGGTGATCGCACCCGAGGGGACACGCAAGGCGGTCGCCCATTGGAAGTCAGGGTTTCTCACCATGGCTCTCGAGGCCCGGGTGCCGGTGGTGCTGGGATCCGTGGACTTCTCCAGGCGAGAGGTCACCCTGAGCCCGGCCATCGACTACACCGGCGACCCACGAGGGTTCATGGACCAGGCGCGCCGGTTCTTCCAGGGCAAGCTGGGGGGCCACCCCGAGGGTGGTGGGCCGGTGAGGGTTCGCGAAGAGGAGTGACCTTCAGGAACGCTCGGCAAGCTTCCTGAAGGCGTCGTCGCCTCTCCCCGACTCGCCGAGACGCACCAGGTCTCGACCGAATCGGTCTCGAACCGCGTCAACGGTCTGGTCCAACGACCTGCGACGGAGATCGGCGGCGGAGCCGGCCCTGAGCACCGAATAGTCGTCGAGGTCGAGCTCGAGCTGGACGTGACTATCGGTGGTCAGCGACGACACCGCCAGCCCGATCAGGGTGACCGGCTCTCCCCCCGAGACCCGGAGGGCCCTGCCCAGGAGCTCGGTGCCCAATTCGGTCAGGGCCGCGGTCGAGCCGGTCGGTGAGGGGAGGGTGTGGCTCCGGGTCACGATCCGCGGGCCGGGGTAGCGGACCCTGACCGTCAGTGTCGAGCCGGCCCGCCCCTTGGCCCTGAGGCGACGGCCAACCCGGTCGGCCAGACCAAGCACCACCACCCCCATCTCCTCGATGCTGGTTAGGCCCCTTCCCAAGGCCTGTTGGCTGCCGACGCTCCCTGCCTTGCGACCACCACGCACCGGCCGGGGATCGAGGTTCCAGGAAAGAGCGCCGAGAGCTGCAGACACACCGGGACCGAGAAAAGGGGCCAGGGCCCTGGGAGAGGCAGCGGCGAGCTCGCCGATGGTGTCGACACCCAACCGGTGGAGACGGGCTGCGGTCACCTTCCCCACCCCCCACAAAGCCTCGACCGGCAGGGGGTGGAGGAAGTCGAGCTCCTCACCAAGCCCGACCACCACCAGGCCGTCGGGCTTGGCCCGGGCCGAGCCGATCTTGGAGAGGAACTTGGTGGAAGTGATCCCCACCGAGAGCGGAAGCCCCACCTCGTCCCTCACCCGCTGACGAAGCCGGCGGCCGATCTGACTCGGTGTGCCCAGGAGATGGGTGGTGCCGGCGACATCGAGAAAGGCCTCGTCGACGGAGATCTGCTCCACCACAGGAGTGGCATCATCGAATATCGCCATCACCTGCTCCGAGAGCTCGAGGTACTTCTCGAAGTGGCCCTCGACCACCACAGCTCCCGGGCACAACTCCAAGGCTTCCCTGGAGGGCATCGGCGCCCTGACACCGAACGCCCTGGCCTCATAGGAGGCGGCCACCACCACCCCGGCCCCTACGAGGACCGGCCGGCCCTTGAGCGTTGGGTCGAGCATCTGCTCGGCGGACGCATAGAAGGCGTCGAGGTCGGCATGGAGAATCGTGGGCTCCATTCCCCGATCCTGTCAGCCCCGTGGGACACAAACCACCGGTTCGCGATTCCGGGGCCGGATCAGGAGGCGGTGCGTCTCAGAGCGGCGCGGTCGACCTTGCCAAGATGGGTCTGAGGAAGGCGGTCGACGAAGAACACCTGCCGGGGATGCTTGTAGGCCTCGAGCCGCTGGAGTGACCAGTCGATCAGATCCTGCTCGCTCACCTCGGCCGAGGGAACCACGAAGGCCACCGGCCGCGCCAAACCGGCTTCGTCCTCGACGGCGATCACCGCGCATTCCCGTACCGCGGGATGGTCGAGGAGCGCCGACTCCAGCTCCTGGGGTCGGAACCACTTGCCCTTGACCTTGATGGCGTCGTCGGCGCGGCCTCGGTGGGTCACATAGCCATCCTCGTCGATCGAGACCAGGTCCCCCCCGATGAACCAGGGGGCGTGAAACGCCTCGGCGGTGCGCTCCGGGTCGTCCCAATAGCCCAGCCCCAGCGAGTCGCCCTTCACCCAGAGACGACCCACCTCCCCCATCGGCACCTCATCGCCTTCGTCGTCGCACGCCTTGATCTCGAACCCGGGGACCACCTTGCCCAGGGTCCCGGGGCGGGCCTCTCCGAGACGGTTGCTGACGAAGATGTGCCACATCTCGGCGGTCCCCAGGCCGTCGAGCAGGTCGACTCCAAAAGTGGCCACCCAGCGGTGATAGAGGGTCTCGGGGAGGGCCTCCCCCGCCGAGGTCACCAGACGCAATGAGCTCAGGTCCTGGGCTCGGGCATCGGGGTGGCTCACCATCTGATTGATGGCTGAGGGGACATTGACCATCACGGTGGGCCGGTGCCTGGCGATCCGGGTGAACAAGGCCTCAGGGGTTGGCGGGTCGTCGAACAGGACGACCGACGCCCCCACCGAGAAGGGGAACAGGAGGTTGGATCCGGTCGCGTAACCAAAGTAGAGCTTGGGGACCGAGATGGTGATGTCGTCGGCAATGAGCCCCAGAGTCCCCTGACCATAGAGCCGCGTGGTGTTGACCAGGCTGCGGTGGGTCTGTGCCACCGCTTTCGGCGCACCGGTGGTCCCACCCGAGAACAACCAGATCGCCGGGTCTTCGGGCCCGGTCGGCGTGGTCTCGACCACCGCCTGTGGAGGGCGGTGACCCTCCTCGACCACCAGGGTCTCCGGGCTCCAGTCCGCCACAGCACCCTCGAAACCTTTGAGGTGCCGCCCATGGACCACGGCGGCAGCCGCCTTCGACTTGTCGACGATCGCCCCCATGGCCTCGGGGGTCAGCCCCGGGTTGAGCATCACCACCACCGCCCCAAGACGGAGGATCCCAAAGAGGGCTCCGACGAAATCGGGCCCATCAGGGAGCACGATCAGGACTCGATCAGCCTTGCCCACCCCCCTGCCGGTGAGGAGGGCGGCGTATCCAGAGGCCAGGCGGTCGATCTCGGCGTAGGTCATCAACCCCTGATCGAGTCGGAGCGCCACCCGATCGCCCAGACCATCGGAGATCCGAGCGCGGAGGAAAAACCGGTCGGCACTGAGGTCCTGGGGCCAGTCGGTCACGGCGGCCGACGCTAGCGGGCGATACGGTTCCCGGTGATGCCAATCGCCATGGTCACCGGCCCTTCGTCGGGCATAGGCCGGGCCGTCACCCACCAGCTCGCCGACCTCGGCTTCCACGTGATCGCGGCCGGGCGGTCGAGCCAGAGGGTGGGGGCGGTGGTGGATGAGGTGATGGCCGCCGGCGGGTCGGCCGAAAGGCTCCTTCTCGACCTGGGCTCCCTAGAGTCGGCCCGGGAGGCAGCCCGAGCCTTCGAGGCCTCGGGGAGGGCCCTCGACGTCCTGGTCAACAATGCCGCTGTCGGCGTAGCCCGTGGCACAACCGCTGACGGGTTCGAGCTCCAGTTCGGGGTCAACCACCTGGGCCACTTCATGCTCACCCACCACCTTCGCCGCACCTTCCGGCCGGGAACCCGAATCGTTCAGGTCTCATCCAACGTGCACTATCGAGCGACGGGGATCGACTTCGACCGGGTGACGCGGCCCACCCGTTCGCTCACCGGAGTAGAGGAGTACGCGGCCTCCAAGCTGGCCAACGTCCTCTTCTCCCGGCGCATGGCACAGCTCCAGCCCGACTGGAGGGTCTTCGCCGTCCATCCCGGACTGGTTGACACCGGGCTCTTCCCGGCGTTGACCCGCCCTTTCCTTCGCCGGAAGATGCTGACACCGGACCAAGGGGCCGACACCGTGGTCTGGTGCGCCACCGACCCCGGCCTGGCCGACAGCTCGGGGGGTTACTACGCGAATCGCGCCGAGCGAGCGCCTTCTCGGGCCGCGCTCGACGGGGAGCTCGCTGCCGAGTTGTGGGCCCGCTCCGAGCGCTGGTGCGGGGTGGCCCCGGCCAACTGAGTGTCGCTACCGTCCATCGAGATGAGCAGCGACCAGCCCCTCTACTACCGCGACTATCTCCAGCTGGACAAGCTCCTCGACTCACAGCACCTGGAGAGCGCCAAACACGGGGAACCGGTCCATGACGAGATGCTGTTCATCGTGGTCCATCAGGCATACGAGCTGTGGTTCAAGCAGGTGACTTGGGAGCTGGACTCGATCCTCGCCCTCTTCGCCCAGCCCGCGCTCGACGAGCGGGACATGGGGACGGTGACCAACCGGCTCCGCCGGGTCGCCCAGATCCAGACGGTGCTCACCCAGCAGATCGCGGTTCTCGAGACGATGACGCCGCTCGACTTCCTCGACTTCAGGGACTACCTGTTCCCGGCATCAGGGTTTCAGTCGGCCCAGTTTCGGGTGGTGGAGAACAAGTTGGGCCTTCGCCGCTCCGATCGCCTCAAGTTGGCGGGCGCCATCTACACCGAGCGTTTCACCGAGGGCGACCGGGCCCTGGTGGAGTCGATCGAGACCGAACCGTCCCTGTTCGACCTGTTGGAGCGCTGGCTTGAGCGCACACCCTTCCTCGACCAGGGCGACTTCGACTTCTGGGAGGCATACAGAAAGGCCGTGCTTCGGCGAGTCGAGGCCGACCGCGCCATCGTGGAGGCAAACCCCCTGCTCACCCCGGGAGAGAAGAAAGCCCAGCTCAAAGACTTCGAGGGCGTGCTCGGCCAATACCAGGCGATCTTCGACCCGGCACAGCACACCCTGGAAGTAGACGCCGGCCGGCTCAGGCTGAGCCATCGGGCATTTCAGGCCGCCCTCTTCATAACCCTTTATCGAGACGAGCCGGCGCTCCAGGAGCCATTCCATCTCCTCGAGCTGCTGATGGACATCGACGAGGGTTTCACCACCTGGCGTTATCGCCACGCCCAGATGGCCCTGAGGATGATCGGCCGCCGCATAGGGACCGGGGGCTCTGCCGGCGCCAAGTACCTGGAGAAATCGGCTGAGCGCAGCCGGATCTTCGGCGATCTCTTCAACTTGTCCACCTTCCTGGTCCCCCGGGCCGACCGTCCCCAGCTCCCCGCCGGGATCGTCGACTCGATGAGGTTCCGTTACCAGTCGTGAAGCAAGGGTTCTCCCGCTTCCTCTCGGCCGATCCCGGCCGGCTCCACTTCGCCGCCCACTCTCATCACCCGTGGCCCGATGTCAGCTTCGAGGCCCATCAGAGGGCCTGGCTCGACGCCGCCGAGCTGATGGACGACAAATGGGCTCGGGTGTTCGGCGAGGTAATGCCATCGGCCCGGGCACGGATTGCCGAGGTAATCGGGCTGGAGTCGGGAGACAGCATCACCTTTGCCCCCAACACCCATGAGCTCTTGGTCCGGATCTTCTCGTGTGTCGAGCCGCCGGTCAGGGTGCTCTCCACCGACTCCGAGTTCCACTCCTTCGCCCGCCAGTCGCGGCGGTGGGAAGAGGAGGGGCTCGCCATCGTCGATCGGGTCCCGGTCGACCCCTGGGACAGCTTCGCCGAGCGCTTCACCGTGGAGGCCAGGGCGGGCGTGCATGACCTGATCTATCTGAGCCAGGTCTTCTACGACTCGGGGTTCGTGGTCCCAGGTATCGACCGGATCGTCTCGTCGGTCTCGGAGCAATCGACACTTGTGGTGATCGACGGATACCACGCCTTCATGGCGATGCCGGTCGACCTGGGGCCCATCCAGGACCGGGTCTTCTTCCTGGCCGGGGGCTACAAGTACGCCATGAGCGGGGAAGGGGTCTGCTTCCTCCACTGTCCGCCCGGATATGCCCCTCGACCCGTCGACACCGGCTGGTACGCCGGGTTCGGGCAGCTCGAGGCCGGGGTGGGCGACCTGATCCCCTACGCCACCGACGGGTCGCGTTTCTCGGGAGCAACCTTCGACCCCTCCGGGTTGTACCGGATGGACGCAGTGCTCGGGTGGCTCCAAGGCCAAGGGGTCACCCCGCAGGTGGTCTCGAGCCACGTCAAAGACCTGCAGCGCAGGTTCCTCGACGCCGGTGTCGCCCCCGGGCGTCTCCTCCCGCCCGACCCTCTGCCGCGGGGCAATTTCCTCACCTTCGAGACTGATCGGGCTGCCGACATCTGCGACGCCCTCCATCAGCGGAAGGTGACCACCGACTATCGGCGGGACCGGCTCCGCATCGGCTTCGGGATCTATCACGACGAGGTCGACGTCGACCGGCTTCTCGAGATCCTCGAAGCGCTGATCTGATCCTCGAAACCCCCTTCCTGTGGATAACCCGGCCGCAACCAGGAATAATGGGGCGATGTCACTGGTGCCACCGCTTCGGGTGGTCCCCCTGGAAAGCGTGATGCGGCACGAGGAGTACGACCCCCTCAGTGTGGAGCGGCTCGCCGACCGAATCGAGGCCGAAGGCACCCAGCGCAACCCGGTCATTTGCGTCGAGGCCGAAGGTGACGGCCTGGTGGTGCTCGACGGGGCTACCCGAACCGAGGCGTTGCGCCGGATCGGAGTCGACCATGTCGTGGTCCAGGTCGTCGACCCCGCCGCGGTGACCCTGGAGACCTGGCACCACGTAGTCCGGGGCGCTCGCCCCACCGCGGTGATGGACCGGATCGCCTCCCGGCAGGGGCTGATCCTGACCCATGGTGGCGACCCACCGAGGGTCACCCCCGCCGCCGGCACGCCGATGTCGGCATTCGGGGAGGCACTCAGCCCCAACGCCGTCCTCTCCACCCTGGTCAGCGGGTACATCGGGCGGTGGCGGGTGAGCCGGATCATCGACCCCGACCCCGATGTGGTCACCACCCGATTCCCCGATTGGGCGGTGATCGTCGAGTTCCCCCGATTGAAGGTGAGCGAAGTGATGAAGGCTGCCATCGGCCAGGATCTGCTCCCCGCAGGTGTCACCAGGTTCCTCGTCCCGGAGCGGGTGCTGCGGCTCGACGCAGACCTGCGCCTACTCCGGTCACCGGGGAGCCTCGACGCCAAGCAGGAGGCGCTCGACCATCTGATCCAGGCCCGGTCCCAGGCGGGACGGGTGCGCCGCTATGAGGAGACGGTGGTCATCCTCGACGACTGAGCCTTCGGATCAAGGCTGTCCGGGCCGTCCGACGGTGTGACGGCCGGGAATCACAGCCACGCAGACCAGCTCGACCTTGGCCGACTTGTCGTACAACGCGTTGACCCCGATCAGGGCCATCGCTGGGTAGTGCCTCCCGAACACCCCCCGATAGGCCTCGCCGATGGGCCCCAGGTTCGCCTTGTACTCGGAGACCGTGGTGGTGTAGATGGTCATCGACACCAGATCCGATGGCTCTCCACCGGCCTCGGCGATCACCGTTGCCACCGCTCGACAGGCAGTGGCGTACTGGTCCACCATCGAGGGGTGAAAGCTGAGATCGGCTTGCTGACCTGTGACACCGGCGATGTGGAGGGTCCTCCCCCCGGCGGCGAGGGCACCATATGAGAACCCGGTCGCCGCTGGGAGGCCTTCCGGGTTGAAGAGATGATGACGGCTCAACGCCCGGTCCACTCCGGTGGGCGCTTTCCGGTGAAGGCCTGATAGAACTCGGCGTGATCGGCGGTGGTCATCATCAGGGCCTGGGCGAACGCCTCCAGCTCGATCGCCGACCCCAGGTCCATGTCCTGCTCACGGCTGATCAGAACCTTGGTGGCGGCGTAGGCCAGGGCCGGGCCGTCGGCGAGCCGCCGCGCCATGGCCGTGGTTTCGGCTTCCAGCTCGTCGTCAGGAACCATCCTCGAGGCCAGGCCCATTGAAACCGCCTCCTCAGGGCCCACCCGGTCACCGAGGAGGAGGATCTCGGTGGCGCGGCCGAGACCCACCACCCGGGGCAGCAGATACGCCGATCCCATGTCGGCGCCGGCCAGGCCCACCTTGGCGAAGAGGAAGTGGAACGAGGCCGATGAGGCGAGGAGCCTGAGATCGGCTGCAAGGGCGATCACGGCGCCGGCGCCCGCGGCAGTCCCGTTGACCGCAGCGACGATTGGGATGGGGAGACGCCTCATTCGCTCCACCACCGCACCGGTCATCCGGGTGAACTCGAGCAGCCCACGGGTATCCGTCTCGAGAAGGGCCCCGATGATCTCGTCGACATCACCACCGGAGCAGAACCCCGACCCTTCGCCGGTGACCACCAACACCCTCACGTCGTCACGATGCTCGATCTCGGTGAGAACGTCGCGAAAGTCGGCGTACACCTCGAAGGTGAGGGCGTTGAGGGTCTCGGGTCGGTTGAAGGTCACGGTGGCAACGCCGTCGCCGACGGCGAACCGAAAATGCTCCCAGGAATCGGTGAATCCGGGCGAGGCGCGATATGGGCTCACCGCCCGGAGGCTAACTCCCGGGACTGCGGTAGTCGGGCTCTAGGCCCGCCCCATCGCCCGGTCGGGGGCCCGGAACAGGGTGAAGATCCCATAGAGCAGCGCCAAGCCCAGGATCGGGGTGAAGATCCGTTTGAGAATCGCCTCTTCGAGGACCAGACCGACGACGAAGCCGACCGCGCCCACCACCAGGCCCAGGTAGACGATCCGAGCGCTCCCCTCCGAGACCTCGGAGCCTCTCATCATCATGGCGAAGATCAACGAGGTCATCACCAACAAGAAGTTGGTGTGATCCATGGCCAACAGGACGTGGACGAAGTCCTCGAAGGGCTCCCCGCTCACCAGCTTGGGCACCAGGTAGGCGATGAAGGCCACCACTGCCACCAGGCCGATCACCGCAGTGCGGACCAGCTTCGGCGCCGTCCCCGGGCCCCAGTTCGACGGGCCCAGCCTGTTGCGATGCCTGACCAGGAGAATCAGGGTGCCAACGATCTGAAGAGGGACACCGAGAGTGAGGATCTGCTCGTTGTCGACCAGAGACCCGATCACCACCGCCAAACCCGCCACGAAAATGATGAACATCTGGGCAGTTCCCCATCTCGATTGGCTGAGAAGGGGGGCCCGGTCCTGGACCATCCACTCGATCAGGGCCACCGCAGCCAGGACCACGAAGCCGATGACCATGGCAGCCGGGTGGCCTCCGGCGAGCCTCTCGGCGTTCTCGGGGGCGACGATCTCGACATCGGCGAGCTGAAGTCCGAGGAGGACCCCCAACACCGCCCCGATAGTGAGAAAGAGAAGGGCCAGGACGATGCCGAGTTGGGCCACGTCGTAGCTCTTTCCCCACCGGGACCTGATGGCCCAGACCAACACCCAGACCATGGCGATGAAGGCCAGGGTGCCTCCGATGGGTCGTTGCACGGTGACCGTGTCGGTCAGATCCACCGACCAGAACGCCAGGATGTAGAGGGCCAGCGCGATGATGCCGAAGTTGGCCATCCGACGGGTGTCTGCGCCGGGGTCGAGCATCCAGATGGCGGCGCCAAAGACAGCCAGCGTGATCCAACCCAGGGTCCCGGAGTGGACATGGGCGAGCAGGGTGTTGTGGGGGACCTCCCAGAGATCGGTCCCGTTGAGGATCCCGATGACGATGGTTATCACGAAGATGACCAAGGCCGCACGGAACAGGTTGCGGACTGCGGCGGGCATTTCGGGGGCCTTCCTCTTCTCGGGTGCGCGCGGTTATACCAGTGGAACGTCGTCCCCTGTCGCCCGTATCGGCGGTAATTTGGGCCGATGCCCGACCCACGGCTCGTCGACGATGCCGAACGTCTCGGTCTCGAGTTGCTCCCGGTGGCAGAGAGGGGCACATCGGGACGGGTCAACCGCGATCTGGTGGCGGCCCTGGGGGCCGCCGGCCTCTTCGAGCAGTTGTTCGCCGAGGACGGGGTGACCGCCACCGAGTTGTGCCAGGTGAGGCAGGGTCTGGCCCGGAGCAGCACCGAGGCGGAGGCCGCCTTCGCCGTTCAGGGCCTCGGCGGGGTGCCCATCCACCTGTTCGGAGGCGAGACCATTGAGGCGCGGTGGATGCCTGGGATCCGCTCCGGAGCGGCGGTTGCCGCCTTTGCCCTCACCGAGCCCGGCGTCGGGTCGGACGCCGCCAATCTGGCGATGGTCGCCGAGCGCGACGGTGACGGGTACCGCCTCACCGGGGAGAAGACCTATATCTCGAACGCCCCCGACGCTGACGTGGCCACCGTCTTCGCCCGCACCACCCCGGGGGCCGGCTCCCGGGGGGTGACCGCCTTCGCCGTGCCGACCGACCTGAAAGGGATCAGCGGGAGGCCGATCGAGATGATCTCGCCCCACCCGTTGGGGAGTTGGGACTTCGACGGCGTCCTGGTCCCCGCAGAGAGTGTCCTTGGTGAGGTGGATCATGGTTTTCGGGTGGCGATGAGCACCCTCGACCTGTTCCGGCCGAGCGTCGGCGCTCTCGCCCTGGGGATGGCTCAGGCCGCCCTCCGGATCGCAGTCGACCACGCCGCCAGCCGGGAGGCCTTCGGGTCGCCGATCTCTGAGTTCCAGGGGGTGAGCCATCAGTTGGCCGACGTCCGGGTGGGAATCGAGGCCGCCTCGCATCTGGTGTACTCGGCGGCCGCCACCTACGACTCGGGTGACCGGGAGACTCTCACCGCCAGGTCGGCGATGGCCAAGCTGGCGGCCACCGAGACCGCCCAGAAGGCAGTGGACGTGGCGATCCAGGTGCTGGGGGCCCGGGGCCTCGAGGCCGACTCGACGCTGGCCCACCTCTACAAGGAGGTCAGGGCGCCCCGTATCTACGAGGGGACGTCGGAGATCCAACGCAACATCATCGCCAGGGAGCTGTTCCGGGGCCGCATCTAGCCCATGCATTTGTATGGAGCCGCGCTGAGCGCGACCTCATACAAATGCATGGGGTCAAACCGCCTGTCTGGTCTCCACCATGACACAGGCCCCGGCGAGCCAATTGAGCCCGGCCTGGTCGAGAGCCTCCCCCAAGGGCACCGAGTGGGCGCCGGGCTGGACCCAGACATTCTCGACACCGGCCTCGACGCAATCGGCGATGACCGATATACCTCTCTCGGCGGGGATCACCATCACGACGATGGTGGGACGATCGGGGAGATCGGTGACCCGGGGCCAGCAGGGGTCGAGGTCGACCTCGGTCCTCGAGGGGTTTACCGCGTAGACCAGGAAACCCTTTCGCTTCAAGTCCCGATAGATGATGCCCCCGTACTTGCCCGGGCTGTCGGTGGCCCCAACCACTGCGAACGATGTGGCCGGGTCTCTCAACAGATGGTTGAGGTCATTCATACCGGGGTCAACGGTATGACCCACGCTCTGATTTCGGGAATCACGAGAAAGCGACCCTGATCGGGTCGGGGATCGGAATCGGTTGGCGGCTCGACGGGTCGATGAAGACGATCACCTCACGGCCGGCCACGATGACCTCGCCGTCGGACTGGCGACGAGTGGTGATCCCGATCGTCATCGAGGTGCTGCCTAGGCGCTCCACCACAACCGTGGTCTCGAGGACGTCGCCCATGGTCGCTGGGGCCTTGAAGTCGATCTCCATCCGGGCCGCCACCATCTCGGCACCGGTGCCCCCCAGGTCGAATCCGCCGAACCCGGCCTCGTCCATCCAATCGGTCACCGCGTCGTCCCAATAGCGGCCGTAATTGCCGTTGAACACGATGCCCTGCGGGTCGCAGTCCGAGTACCGGATCTTCTGGGTGGTGGGCATCCAGGGAAGCTAGCCGTGGCTACCGTCCTCCACCGTGGACACCGTGATCGTCGACGGCGGCCCCCTCACCCCCCAACAAGTGGTGGCGGTTGCCTACCGCAGGGTCGGCGCCCGTCCTGCCGACGATCTCGCCCGACGTCTGGGCCCGGCCCGGGCGGTGGTCGAGAAAGCGGTCGACTCGGGAGAGGTGGTATACGGGATCACCACTGGGTTCGGGGCCCTGGCCGGGACTCACATCGGGCGGGAGCAGACCGAAGCCCTCCAACTGAACCTGCTGCGATCACATGCCAGCGGATCAGGTGAGGCTCTCCCCGACGAGATAGTCAGAGCCATGCTGCTCCTGCGGGCCCGCACCCTCGCCCAGGGCCACTCGGGCGTCCGCCCCGTGGTCGTCGAGCGCCTGCTCGAGATGCTGGACCGTGACATCCTCCCGATAGTCCCCTCACAGGGCTCGGTGGGGGCTTCGGGAGACCTGGCCCCCTTCGCCCATCTCGCCCTTCCTCTGGTGGGGGAAGGATCGGTGCGGATCAGGGGAGCGCGTGCAGACGGGGCCGATTCCGGGATCGAGCCGATCCGGCTCCTCACCAAAGAGGGCCTCTCCCTGCTCAACGGAACCGAAGGGATGACCGCGATGGGGGCCATCGGCCTCGATCGCGCCCGGCATCTGGTGGTGGCCGCCGATGCCGCGGCCGCTCTCAGTGTCGAGGCGTTGATGGGCAGCTCACGACCCTTCCTTCCCGAGATCCACGCACTCCGCCCCCATCCCGGTCAGGTGGCGTCGGCGGCACGTATCGCCGCCCTGCTCGAAGGCTCGGGCATTGGAGCCAGTCACGCCGAAGACTTCCAGCACGCCGTCCAGGACGCCTACTCCCTGCGTTGCGCCCCCCAGGTCCATGGGGCAGTGGCCGACACCCTCGATCACATGGAGGCCGTGCTCGTCAGGGAGATGGGGTCGGTGGTCGACAACCCGATCGTGTTCCCGGACACCGGAATGGTGGTCTCCGGTGGCAACTTCCACGGTCAGCCGCTGGCCTTCGCCCTCGACTTCGCCACCATCGCGGTGTCCGAGCTGGCATCGATCTCGGAGCGGAGGACCGACCGGCTGCTCGACCCTGCCCGTTCACAGGGCCTCCCTGCCTTCCTCTCCCCCGACCCGGGAGTCAACTCCGGATACATGATCAGCCAATACCTCCAGGCGGCCCTGGTCGCCGAGAACCGGGTGTTGGCCCACCCGGCTTCGGTCGACTCGATCCCGACGTCGGGGAGCCAGGAAGATCATGTGTCGATGGGTTGGGGGGCCGGCAAGAAGCTCCTCACCGTGATCGACAACGTGCGACGGGTGATCGCGGTGGAGCTCTTGTGCGCGGTCCAAGGGATCGAGTATCGGGCACCCCTCCAACCGGCCCCCGCCACCGCCGCGGTGGTTTCCCTGGTCAGAGCCCAAGTTCCCCCGCTGACCGCCGACCGGTCCCTCTCCGAGGAGATCGAGATCGTGTCCCGGCTCATCGACCAGGGCGCGGTCACCGACGTCATCTCATGACCGATCTCTATCTGAGGGGGATCGGCCATCTGACAACACACGATGGCGACCCGGTGACCGATGCGGTGGTGGTCATTGAGGGGGGACGGGTCAGCTACGCCGGGAAGGCCGGCGATGCCCCCGCCATCGGCGACATCCCCGCCCTGGACTGCGGAGGACGCGCCGTAATCCCCGGCTTCGTCGATGCCCACACCCATCTGGTCTTCGCCGGCGACCGGGCCGATGAGTTCCGACGTCGGATGGGCGGAGAGCCCTACCAATCGATAGCCGCTGCCGGGGGCGGGATCCTGTCCACGGTCCGGGCGACTCGAACCGCCACCGATGAGGAGCTATACCAGCTCGCCGCGGCACGGGTGACCCGGATGATCGCAGCCGGGACCGTCGCCATCGAGGTCAAGTCGGGATACGGGCTGGACACAGCCACCGAGGCCAAGTTGCTCGACGTTGCTCGTCGCCTTGGCGATGAGCTGCCGGTCACTGTCAGGACCACCTTCCTCGGTGCCCACTCGGTGCCCTCGGAGTATGAGGGGGATCGTGACGGATACATCAGCCTCATCGTCGAGGAGATGCTTCCCGCCATGGCTGGCAGGGCGGACTACTGCGATGTATTCGTCGAGGAGGGGGTGTTCTCTGTCGACGAGGCCAGGGTGATCTTCGAGGCGGCCGCCGGCTTCGGGCTCAGGGCCCGGGTTCATGCCGAGCAGCTGGGCCACAGTGGTGGCGCGCTCCTCGCCGCCGAGCTGGGGGCGGCCTCGGCCGACCATCTCGACCACGCCACACCCGATGACGCCGCCGCCCTGGCCGCCGCCGGTGTCGCCGCGGTGCTGGTGCCTGGGGCCTCCTACACCCTCCGCTCCCAACAGGCGCCGGGACCGATGCTGTGGGCGGCGGGGTGCGTGGTCGCCATCGCCACCGACTGCAACCCGGGCACCTCGTACCTGGAGGCGATGGGGCTGGCCATCTCTTTGGCCGTGGTCCAGATGGGCCTGACCGTCGAGCAGGCCGTATGGGCCTCCACCAGGGGCGGGGCCCTCTCCCTGGAACTCGCCGACCACGGGATGCTCCGACCGGGAGCCGTCGGAGACCTGGTGGTGTTGGACGCACCGTCCCCTGGGCACGTCGCCTACCGCCCGGCCACCAACCTGGCCTGGGCCACGGTCAGGCACGGAGCGATCAGCCATCGGGTTTAATTCAGACGATGGACCGGATCAAGATCGATGCCTTCCTCGACCGATTCGTGGAGTTCGCTTCCGGCACCACCACCATCGGGCTTCTCGCCGTTGCCGACCGCACTGGTCTCAGCCGCTGGCTCGGAGCTCAAGACGGTGGCACGGCGGATGAGATCGCCACTGCTACCGGGCTCGACCGGCGCTATCTCCTCGAGATCCTCTCCGGTCTCGCCGCCGCCGGCGTAGTCGAACATCACGATGGGGTGTTCACGCTGCCGCCAGAACACGCCCTGTTCGTGGCCGATGAGACAAGCCCATACTTCATGGGAGGCTGGCTCGACATGCTCCCTGCCGTCTTCGGCCAATTGGGCGCCATCAGCCATGCCGCGGTCAACGGCGGCGGGGTCCCCTTTTCCGACTTCGGCCCCGAGTTGATCAAGGGACTCGACCGGGGCAACACCCCGTCGCAACGGGTCTTCCTCACCAGCAAATGGCTCGCGGCTGTCCCCGGCCTGGTGGACCGGTTGGAATCGGGGATCCGGGTGGCCGACATCGGATGTGGGTCGGGGACCGCCGTCATCGAGATGGCGACTGCCTTCCCGGAGTCGATCGTCGTCGGGTTCGACATCTCGGACGAGTCGTTGACCCTTGCCCGGGAACGCGCCGTCGGGTTGGCCAACGCCGGTTTCGAGAGGGCCGGGGTGGAACAGATCCCGATCGAGCCGGGCTTCGACCTGATCACCACCTTCGATGTCATCCACGATCTGGTCGACCCCCTCGGCGGTCTCACCCGCATCCGCCAGGCGCTTCGCCCCCAAGGTGTCTATCTGATGATGGAGCCGGCCGCCAGCTCCAACCTCGACGACAACCTCCATCCCAGGGGTGCGTTGCTCTACGGAATCTCCACCCTCCACTGCATGACCCAGTCCCTTGCCGAGGGTGGCGTCGGTCTGGGTGCGGCTTGGGGAGCGCAACGGGCGGTCGAAACGGCCGACCAGGCAGGGTTCGGCTCCATCCAGCCCCTGGATGAGATCAGCAACCGGTTCTCGGCGTTCTATCTGTTGAGGCCATGACCGTCATCCGAGCCCTCTTCCCCCATGCATTTGTACCGGGTGTCGCTCGGCGCGCCCCTATACAAATGCATGCAGAAAAACGGTCTACGGCCATCCCTGATGGTGCTCGCGGAACTCCCTCACCTCCTGGACCGTGGTCGGCCCCCAGGTCATGGTGGGAACCGGGTGATCGACCCGGGCCAGCTCTAGCTCCTCCACGGTGAACCCAACCGGGTCGGTGATCGGGTCGATCCCGTAGAGCCTGGCGGCGTTCCACCCGAGGATCTTGGTCTTGGCCCGCTCGGTCAGCGCCGGGTAGCCATGTCGGTCCTGGAGCACCTGAGGGATCTGAAAAGACCTGAACGCCTCGATCTGGCCCTGAGGTGACCCATAGAAGATGGAGTCTGTGCCCCACAGGATGTTGTCCTCGCCGAACGCCACCAGCAGCTTGCCGATGACATGGGCCGCCTCATCCGGTCTGCGGAGGAGGTGCCACCAGGTCGACCCCAGCTCGGCGTAGACGTTCTCGCCGGGCCCGACCCCGGCATCGAGCAAGGAGGTGATCAGCCGGTTGACCCCGGAGTTGGCGGTGCCTTCGGTATACGGCCCCTCGCGGACGGCAACCTCGAAGCCGGAGTGATATACCACGAAGGAGACATCGCGATGGGCGGTCGCCGCCGGTCCGATGTCCATCGGTGACCCGTAACGGGTGTTGTTCGACAGTCCCTTGTGGGTGAACAGGATCGGCGTCCCGATCCTCACCAGGTGATCGAGGAAAATGTCGCCGACCGGGGGGAGGCCCGGGTCGTGATCATCGAGCCACCACCCCATGCCCGATGGGAAGTGGGTGAAGGTCTTCCAACCGGACACCCGGTTCTCGGCAACCGTCTTCTCCATCTCGTCGAGCACCGACCCGATGGGGGCGGTCTGGGGCAGCGCCAGGGCGTTGACCACGATGCGCTGGTCACCCGAGAGCGCCTGCACCAGTTGGCGGGTCTCCTCCATGAGCTCATTGGAGAGGGGGCTGCCCGCGGGGTTGATGGGCAGTCCGGACAGAGCGACCATCGTGGTGTCTGAGCGGACGAACAGCTCTTCGAGGAAGTGATTGGTGGCGAAGCAGGCCCTTGGATCGTCCTCCTCGTCACAGCTGGCCTGGGGGAACTGGCTCCCCCAGAACCAGTTCCCGCGGGTTGAGGGGTCGAGGTCGAACTCGAGGAGGTGGCCCTGGACGTCGAAGACCCACATTGGGGCCCCGATCGCCGCTTTGGCGGCCTCGTTGTCCAGTCGGGTGGTGGGGTCGAAGGGGTAGAAGCTCCCTATCGGGTACCCGCGGGCCGCCGCCACCGCCTGGTCGACGGCCGCCAGGCAGATCGCCAGTGCGCTGGCGGAGCGGAGGAACCGGCGCCGGCTCATCCCGGTCCTGGCGATCGCCCGGTCGATCTCGTGGTTGGCCTGGCTGGCCATGGCGAGGCGAATCGGTGTCATCGGCTCGGGGTCGTACTCACCATTGGAGCACTGCCCGAAGCTGATGGGGAGACCCGGGTCCTCACCACGCCAGTCGATCGGCATACCCCGATTCTCGTCGACGACGCCGAATAGTGCGCTCTATGGGACCAGCTCGGTCAGCCAGCGGGGCACCGACGCCGGGCCCGGTCCTCCGGGGCAGCGCTCGATGTCGCTGAGCATCGCCCCGGCAGGGCCGGCGACTGCCATCGGCAGGTCCTGGGGGAGACCACACCTGACCAGGCCGGTTCCCACCCAGACGAACTCCCAGGGCTCAGGGTTTGGTCCCTGGGAGGTCACGTCGTCGGGATAGGACGGGATCAGCCCGTGACTCTTGGGTAGGGCGAAGTTGGCCTCCGCCAGCCAGCCGTAGGCCGGTGTCGAGCGGAAGGCGCCAAATGACCCATCGGGATATCTGAAATCGAGGGCATAACCCCCATGATGCTTGGAGGTCCCCGGGATCGAGTACCAGGTGAGCGCCTCATCGATGGCCGCCGAAGAGGTGCCTACCAGCTTGGAGAGGAATTGGACGCGCTGGGACTCGGGCGATCGGTAGGCCGAGGACACGGTGAAGGCGAGCCCGGCAGCCCGGGCTTGCTCCCTCAGGACCAGCCAGGCCGCGGCGGCCTGAGGTTGCATCGGCACCCCGGCGACACTGGCCATATCCCCGGACGCGATGGGGCGGAACACGTATCCCCGCGCCAGGGCCTGTTCCCAGATCCGTTCGTCGACACTCTGGTCACCGGTGATCGGGTAGCGGCCATTGGGCGCTTCGAGATTGGGGAGGGTGTTCAACATCGCATACTCGTACAGGGCCTGGAATTCGTGCCCGGAGTACTCCGGGTAGGTCTCTCCGGCAGCCATCGCGGGGAGGGCGGTGGCGATCATGAGCAGGGTCGAGACGAGGCGGGCGGTCTTCATCTGCCGCCCGAATCTAGAGGCGGAGCGGCGCTACCAGGCTCCCCCCCCCCCCCCCCCCCCCCCCACCCCCCCCACCCCCCGGAACCCCCCCCCCCCCCC
>JBBDML010000018.1:263648-324364 GCA_040878345.1 Acidimicrobiia bacterium
CAGCCTCCACCACCACCACCGCCGCCACCACCGCCACCACCACCGGAGAACCCGCCACCGCCACCGCCCGACGATGACGGGGGGGTGAAGGCCCCGGACAGGGCCGAGGAGAGACCGGCGAAGGCGTTCTCGGTGTGGCCGCCGGAGTAGCCATAGTTGCCGAACCAGTAGATCGACGACTGCTGCTCCAGCTCCGGCGGGGCTTGGAGGCGGGCCGTCTCGAGGACCTCCTCGGCGACACCGAAGGCTATGGCATAGATCAGGAAGCGGTCCCAGAGGTCCAATGAGATCGCCGGAGCCTCCTCGAGACGAGAGAAGTCGGTGAGATAGCGACGGAATGCGGCCCACCTCGCCGCTTCCAGCGCCCCTTGTGCGGTCCGCTTCACCCGGACCCTTCGGAAGAAGAGGAAGACGACGAGGGCCACCGCGCCGAGGACCATCCCCACCAGCAGCAGCATCGCGAGCGTCTCGCCCCCTGGTCGGCGTCGGAAGAGGTTGGGGAGGATGAAGAACCCGGCTACCACCAGGCCTATCACTCCCAGACCGAGCAGGGCGGCCATCTTTCCCCCGCTGTCGTCGATCATGCCGCTCTTGATCAGCGCGGCCCCCACCCGGCTCCTGAAGGTCTGGTAGGTCTCGGCGTTGGCGGCGGCATCGTCGCGTATCACCTGACGGAACTCGTGCAGGGGCCGGGGGCCTCCCTCGAGGACCCTTCGGACCACGGTGAGCACCGACTGCTCGAAATCACGAAAGCCGTTCTGCTTGGCCCCAAGACTCAGTACCAGGTCGCTGATGGTCTCACGGCGGAGCCCTCCCCAGGTGGCCTTCTCTACCTGTGAGGGTGTGGCCTCGACGGCGCCCTGTCGGATCAGGTCGAACAGGGTGGCGGTGAACTCCTTCTCGTCGACCATTCCCTGTGAGACGAGGCCACCGACCTCGGCCGGAGGGAGCTCGCTAGGGGGCTCCTGCTCATACTGGCGGTCGTAATCGACATTTGGCTCCTTCCCGTACCGGAAGAAGACAAACCCGCCGATACCGAGGGCGATGGCAATAGCCAGGGACCCACCCCCGATCAGACCGGTGCGGAAGGCCCGCGCCGCGTCCGCTTCCTCATCGGCAAATGCGACCTCCTCGGCGAGAATTCGGTCCAACCCGTCACCGGCTCGCACCTGGGCGCCGGACGTCGACGCGAGCAGGGCGATGGGGAAGGTGACCCGCATCTCCACCCACTGCTCACTGGGGATCCCCGAGGCCTGGAGTGACGGGCTCACACCGTCGTCCCCCAGCGACGTGGTGCCATCGACCCCGAATGGATGACCCCAGACCCTCACCTCGCCGGCGGCGGCGACGCCGGGGAGCTCGAGCCTCGACACCAGCCGGTCCAGCCCCACCGCCCATTGGTCACCCCAGACCTGGAGATTGACGTCGACCACGTCGTCGTAGGCCACCGCCACCCCGTTCATGGTGTATCTGAGGATGAAGTACCGGATCTCGTCCTGACTGGCGTGGTGCCAGACGATCCTGACGTATCCAGGTATCGACTCGACCCCGAAGCTCCCGGGGGGAGAGGTGCACCCGAGGGTGGTGCAGGCACCGCTCTGATAGTCGCCGTCCTCGTCCCCGACCGAGATCACCGAGAGGCTCTCGCCAGGGCGGAGACGGACATCGCGGTAGGCCCCGGAGAACTGCCCGGAGAACTGAAAGCCGAGGACCTCGGTGATGGCCAGCGATCCGTCGGGGTTGACCGTCACCGTGACGTCGGCGCTGTCCATCCAGTAGGACTTGGCGACAGCGGGGAGGGCGGGAAGGGCCAGGACTATGAGGAGAGCCGCCCCGGCCAGCAGCGCCCTCAGCCGCATCTCAGAACTCGACTGCGGGAGCTTCCAGTGCCCCCTCGCCGGCCTCGAAGAACTCACGCACCCTGAACCCGGCGATACCGGCAACGATGTTGGTGGGGATCTGCTGAACCTGGTTGTTGTAGGTGAGGACCGAGTCGTTGTAGATCTGGCGGCTCACCGCGATCCGGTTCTCGGTCTCGGCGAGGTCCTCCTGGAGGCGGGCGAAGTTCTCCGATGCCTTGAGGTCGGGATAGTCCTCGGCGACGGCGAACAGCTGACGCAGCGCCTGGGTGAGGAAGTTCTCGGCCTGGGCCTGCTCTGCGGGGCCCTGAGCCGCGGCGGCGCCGGCACGGGCCGCCGTGACGTTCTCGAAGGTCTTCTGCTCGTGTCTGGCATAGCCCTTGACCGTCTCCAGCAGGTTGGGGATCAGGTCATAACGACGTTTGAGCTGCACCTCCACCTGGGCCCAGGAATTGTCCACCCGATTCCGGCTCCCGACGAGCCTGTTGTAGATGACGACGAAGAGCAGGACGAGCAGCCCGAGGGCCACCAGGGCAATGATCCAAGGCATGGCGGGAGTCTAAGTGGGATCGGGCCGCGGGGCCCGGTCAGGCTCGGCTGGCCATCACCACGCCAACCCTGGTTCCCCGACATCGCTAAGCGAAGTCCAGCGCCCCAGGTTCAACCGGCTGGTCACCCCTCCGACGAGCTAAGTGGCACCCTGCCGCGGGGCCCGGTCAGGCTTGGGTGGTGGCGCCAATCGGTTGACGGCGTCCGCCCAAACCGTGGGCAGGCTCACCGCGGAGGGGCGTGCCATCAGTCGGAGAAAGACCTCGGAGGCGGTCCCTTCGACCTCTGAGCCCGCAGTGCCGGGCCCGATGACCCAGCTCCGGCCGATGTCGGTGGCGTTCACCTTCAAAGTGGGCACCTCACCGAGGAAGGGGAGCCACAACTCGGCGAATTCATCCAGACCGGAGACGGCGACATGGTCGGTCAAAGGGCTTTCGAGGCCCAAGGCCTGCTCGGCATCACGGCGGTGGACCCCGGTCTCGATGACCATCCTCCTCTCCCAGAACCCGATGGTCGGGGATGCGCCGAACCCCCAGACCGACACGCCAGGGTCGCTCGAGCGCAATATCTCGAGCAGTTCGGTGAGGGTATGCCGATACCAATCGTCGACGGTCATCTCGGGAGGGCAGCGGGGGGCATGGACCCTCTCCTGCGCCAGCAGGCGGCAGACCAAAACCGTGCGGCCATGGACCCCGGCAGTGTGATAGACCAGGTCGTCGAGGGTCCATCCCGGGTACTGCGGGACCATCGCCCCGGGATCCCGACCAAATGCGGTCAGCAGGAGATCACCCTCGTGACGAATGGTCTGCAGATTCTCAGCCGAGAGCACGAGCCATCGCCTCCCCAATGTCGGAGGGGGTCTCAGCCAACACCACCCCGGCCGCGGTCATCGCCTCGATCTTGGCCTTGGCGGTCCCTTTGCCACCCGAGACGATGGCCCCGGCGTGTCCCATCCGCTTGCCGGCAGGTGCGGTGGCGCCGGCGATGAACCCGGCCACCGGCTTGGTCATCGACTTCACGAACTCGGCTCCCTCCTCCTCTGCAGCGCCCCCGATCTCACCGATCATGACGACGCCCTCGGTCCCAGGATCGTCCTCGAACATGGAGAGGACGTCGACGAAGCTGGTCCCGTTGACCGGATCGCCGCCGATGCCCACTGCGGTGGTCTGACCCAGACCGAGCAGGGTGAGCTGATGGACCGCTTCATAAGTGAGAGTCCCCGAACGCGAGACCACACCGATCCGGCCCCGCTCATGGATGTACCCGGGCATGATCCCGATCTTGCACTCGCCGGGTGTGATCACCCCTGGGCAGTTGGGGCCGATGAGGCGCGACCCGCTCCCTTCGATATACCGCTTGGCTCGGATCATGTCGACCACCGGGATCCCCTCGGTGATGGCCACTACCAGGGCGATTCCCACCGAGACCGCCTCCATGATGGCGTCGGCGGCGGAGGGCGGCGGGACGAACACGACCGAGGCGGTGGCCCCGGTCTCCTCGACCGCCTGGCGCATGGTGGCGAAGATGGGGAGCTCGACCCGATAGGTGTCCTCGCGACCGGGGACGCCCGAGTGGTCGGTCTCCCCCTCGAAGATGGCGGTCTCACCATGCCGGGAGGGGTGAACCGCCCCGACCATCCTGGTCCCGTAGGCGATGGCCTTGTCGGTGTGGAATTGCCCGGTCTTGCCAAGACCCTGGACCAGGACCGTGGTCTCATCGTCGACCAGGATGCTCATCGGGTCGCCGCCAGGATCTTCTCGGCGCCGTCGCGAAGACTGTCGGCATTGACCACCTCGAGACCGGACTCCTCGATTATCCGCTTGCCGAGCTCCACATTGGTGCCCTCCAAACGGACCACCAGTGGGACCTTGAGCCCGACCCGCTCGACCGCCTCGACGATCCCGGTGGCGATGATGTCGCACCGCATGATCCCCCCGAAGATGTTGACGAATATCCCTTTGACGTTGGGGTCGCGGGTGATGATCTGAAAGGCGGTGGTCACCTGATCGGCGGTGGCGCCGCCCCCGACGTCGAGGAAGTTGGCCGGCTCCCCCCCGACGTGCTTGATGGTGTCCATGGTTGCCATGGCAAGGCCTGCACCGTTGACCAGGCACCCGATCGTCCCGTCCAACTTGATGTAGTTGAGCCCGGCATTCTTGGCGATCACCTCGGCGGGGTCCTCTTCTGACTCGTCCCGCATGTCGGCGATCTCCGGATGGCGGTAAAGCGAGTTGTCGTCGAAACCCATCTTGGCGTCGAGGGCGAGCACCCTCCCGTCGCCGGTGACCACCAGCGGGTTGATCTCGAGCAGGTCGGTGTCGAGCTCGACGGCGGCGTCGGCCACCATCTTGACGAACCGGATGAAGCTCTTGGCCGGCTCTCCCTCCAGGCCCAGCCCAAAGGAGAGCTCGTTGGCCTGAAAGGCGGCGAGGCCGATGGCGGGGTCGATCACCGCCCGTAGGATCTTCTCCGGAGTCTCCTCGGCCACCTTCTCGATCTCCATCCCGCCCTCGGTGGAGGCCACGACCAGGTTGCGTGACATCCCCCTGTCGAGGAGCACCGCCAGATAGAGCTCACGGGCGATGTCGATGCCCTGCTCGAGGTAGAGGCGGTTGACCACCTTGCCCTCGGGCCCGGTCTGGATGGTGACCAGGGTGCTCCCCAGCATCCTCTGGGCGAGGGCCCGCACCTGCTCCTCGGCGGCGCCGGGACCGCCGGAGATCCCCGCCGTGATCACGCTCACCCCGCGGACATCGGGATGCTGTTTGAAGGTCCCCTTGCCACGCCCACCGGCATGGATCTGCGCCTTGAGCACCACGACCGGGTTACCCGACTCCTCGATGAGCGGCCGCACCGCCGCCACCGCCTCGTCCACCGAGCGTGCCACCCTCCCCAGTGGGACCGGGATCCCGCGGACGGCCATCAGCTGCTTGGCCTGATGCTCATGGATCTTCAACTGCGGTCTCCTCTCTGGTGGCCCTGCCTGGCGGCGACGTTGGCATCGACCCAGGCGGCGATCTCGTCGAGTGGAGTCCCTGGGGTGAAGACGGCCCGAACCCCGGACTGGCTGAGCATCGGGATGTCGGTGTCGGGGATCACCCCGCCACCGAAGACCACGATGTCTCCTGAGCCCCTGCTTGCCAGCTCCTCGACCACCTGGGGGAACAGGGTCTTGTGGGCGCCGGACAAAGATGACAGACCGACGGCGTCGACGTCCTCTTGGACCGCAGTCTCAGCGATCTGTGACGGTGTCTGGTGCAATCCCGAGTAGATGACCTCGAACCCGGCATCCCGCAGGGTACGGGCGATCACCTTGGCGCCGCGGTCGTGCCCATCGAGCCCGGGCTTGGCGATGAGGATCCTGCGTGGCATCGGTCGGCGGGAAAGGCTAGTTGGGGCACGACGGCTCCCGGTCATCGCGCCCCAGTTCGCGGCCGTCAGGGGGTATGTATGGCATGATATATGGCATGCATCGGACCACCGTGTATCTGCCCGAGGACCTGAAGGCGGGAATCGAGCGGGAAGCGAGACGGGAGGGTGTGACCGAAGCCGAGGTGATCCGCCGAGCGGTCGGTGAGCATCTCGACGAGGTGGGCTCCCCCCGCCCCAACCTGCCGTTGTTTCCGGATGGCTTCGGGGTCGACATCGTCTCGATCGTCGATGAGGGGCCCCTTGATCTGTGACACCGGCGCCCTGCTCGCCGCCTTCGCTCCCGATCAGCGGGGACACCCCGAGTGCGCCGCAGTGCTCGCCGACTCCCAACAACGCCTGGTTCCCCCCCTGGTGCTGGCGGAGATCGACGACCTGGCCCGACGGCATCTGGGTGCCGCCGCAGCCGTCCGCATCGCCCAGGAGCTCACCGGTCCCTCATATCGGGTGATGGCCTTGACCCCGGAGACGATGGCCATCGCGACCCAGGTGATGTCCGCCACCGGCCTCGGTCTGGTGGACGCCAGCCTGGTGGCTCATGCCAGGGAGATGAAGACCCTCGACCTCTTCACCCTGGACCGGGGTCACTTCAGAATGGTTCGCGCCCTGAACGGGCTCCCGTTCCGGCTCCTCCCCTTCGACCTCGACCTCTGAGTCCAGGATCTCACCTACCCTTGTGCCAATGGCCGGTTCGAATCTCCATGCCCTCGCCGATGCCGGGGTCAGCATCTGGTCCGATCAGATCTCGCGCTCCATGCTCGACAGCGGGGAACTGGGCCGCCGAGTCGTGGAGGATGCGGTCAGCGGCGTCACCTCCAACCCCACGATCTTCGCCGGCGCCATCGTCGGATCCGACGCCTACGCCGGCCAACTCCATGACCTGAGATCGGCGGGAGTGGGCGCCGAAGAGATCGTCAAGACCATGATGGCCACCGATCTGGCGCGGGCCTGTGACGTCCTGGCCCCGGTCCACGCGGCCACCAATGGCAGCGACGGTTATGTGTCGGTCGAGGTCTCGCCGATCCTCGCCGCCGACACTGCGGCGACCGTGGCCGAGGCCCGGGACTGGGTGAAGCAGATCAACCGGCCCAACCTCTTGGTAAAGGTGCCGGCCACCGCCGAAGGAATCCCTGCCATCCGCCGCCTCACCGCCGAGGGAATCTCGGTCAACATCACCCTGATCTTCTCCCTGCAGCGATATACGGATGTGATCGAGGCGTATCTCTCCGGCCTCGACGACTACCTCGGGGTGGGCGGGGACATCTCCAAGGTGTTCTCGGTGGCCTCCTTCTTCGTATCGCGATTCGACACCGAGACCGACAAGAGGCTCGAGGCGGTGGGGACCGTGGGGGCTCGCTCCCTCCTCGGGCGCACCGCGGTGGCCAACGCCCGGGTGGCCTACGGGATCTTTCAGGACCGGTTCGCCACCGAGAGGTTCACCGCCTTGGCCGAGAGCGGGGCCATGACCCAGAAGCCCCTGTGGGCCTCGACCTCGACCAAGAACCCGGCCTACCCGGACCTCCTCTACGTCGAGGGCCTGGTGGCGAAGGACACCGTCAACACCATGCCTCTCGACACCATCGACGCCTACCAGGACCATGGTGACCCGACACCCCAACCATTCACGGGTGATGACATCGAGCGGGCACGGGCCGATCTCGGAGCCCTTGCCGAGGTCGGCGTCGACTACCACAAGGTGGTCGAGACCCTGGAACGAGAGGGTGTCGAGAAGTTCGCCGCCAGCTGGCGGGAGCTGCGGGACAGCGTGACCTGATCGTTCTGTGCGGATTCGCGCGAACCCCTCCGTCACAGATCCGCACAGAAAGAAGAGTCTCAGGCCTTTTCGAGTGGGGCCCAGGCGAGTAGCAGCCGTTTCTTCCCTTGGGTGTCGAACACCACCTCGGCCTCGGCCCGGTCGCCGTCTCCGACGACCTCCCGCACCGTCCCCAGCCCCCACTTGAGATGACGGACCCGGTCGCCGGGCCCGATCTGATCAGGGCTCACCGTGGTCACCGGGCCGGTGGCGGCGGCGCGGTCGACCGGTCCGCGACGAGGTCGCTTCCCGGCCTTTGTGACCAGGCTGTCGGGTACTTCGAGCAGGAACCGGGAGGGCGGGTTGTAAGACGACCCGCCGAACAGGAGACGGTTCCATGCCGAGGTCAGATAGAGCCGGTCCTGGGCGCGGGTGATCCCCACATAGGCCAGCCGGCGCTCCTCCTCGAGCTCATCTGGGTCGCCCAATGACCTCATGTGAGGGAAGACCCCGTCCTCCATTCCCACGATGAACACCGCAGGGAACTCCAGGCCCTTGGCGGTGTGGAGGGTCATCAGGGTCGCCGCCCCGGCCCCCTCCTCCCACTCGTCGATGTCAGCGACCAGGGCCGTGGTCTCGAGGAACAACTCGAGACGACGGAGATAGTCGAGGGTGTCGAACTCGTCGTCCCCGACGACTGCCCCCTCATTGGATCTCTCGAACTCGGCAGCCACCCCCGCCAGCTCCTTTAGGTTCTCCACCCTCCCCATGGCCTCGATGGTCCGCTCCATCTCCAACCCGGCCACCATCCCGGTGTCGTCGAGGACCGCTTGGACCGCGGCCCCAACACCGGCTTCGGCGGCCTTGGCGCGGAGGGAGTCGATCAGCGCAACGAACTCGAGGACCTGGCGTTGGGCCCTGCCGTTGAGCTGATGGATCTCGGCCGCCCGGCGCAGACCTTGGTGAAAGCTGACCTTGTTGGTTTGGGAGAAACGGTCGACATGAGCCACCGTGGTGCTCCCGATCCCCCGGCGAGGCTCGTTGATGATCCGCTTGAGCGAGACCTCGTCGTCGGGGTTGAGCATTGCTCTCAGGTAGGCCAGCGCGTCCTTGACCTCCTTGCGGTCGTAGAACTTGACGGACCCGACAACGGTGTAGGGGATTCCCCTTCGGACGAAGACCTCCTCGATGACACGGGACATGGCGTTGGTCCGATAGAACACCGCGGCATCGGCCAGGTTGTAGCCCTCGGTCTGGAGTCGCTCGATCTCGTCGACCACGAACCCGGCCTCGTCGTGCTCGTCCTCGGCCTCGTACCTGGTGATCGGGACCCCGACGCCTCGATCGGACCACAGGTGCTTTGGGGTGCGCCGGGTGTTGTTGGAGATCACCGAGTTGGCGGCGCCGAGGATGGTCTCGGTCGACCGGTAATTCTGCTCGAGGACGATCACCCGGGCGTCGGGGTAGTCCTTCTCGAAATCCCGGATGTTGCGGATGTCGGCGCCCCGGAACTTGTAGATCGATTGGTCGGAGTCGCCGACCACACACAGGTTGCGATGCACCGCGGTGAGCTGCTGGACCAGCATGTACTGGGCCCGGTTGGTGTCCTGGTACTCGTCAACCAACACGTAGCGGAATCTCTGCTGATAGGTCTCGAGGGCATCGGGGAAGGCGGCGAACAACTCGACGGTCACCATCAGCAGGTCGTCGAAGTCCATAGCCGATGCCTCGAGGAGACGCTGCTGGTAGAGCCGGTAGATGTCGGCCACCTGCTCGTGGAAGAAACCGTCTCCCTGGTCGGCGAACGACTCGAAGTCGACCAGCTCGTTCTTGGCCTTGGATATGACGGCCTTCATCGCCTTGTCGGGGAATCGTTTGGGGTCGACGTCGAGGTCCTTGGTCACCATCCTGATCAGCCGGAGCGAGTCGGCCTCGTCGTAGATGGAGAAACCGGACCGATAACCGAGCCGGGTCGCCTCTCGCCGCAGGATGCGGACACACGCCGAGTGGAAGGTGCTGACCCACATGGTGCGAACCACACCCCCGATCAAGGCGCCGACCCGTTGCCTCATCTCGTCGGCGGCCTTGTTGGTGAAGGTTATGGCCAGGATCGACTCCGGCGGCACCTGATGATCGCGGATCAGATGGGCGATCCGATAGGTGAGGACCCTGGTCTTGCCCGAGCCGGCGCCGGCAACCACCAGCACCGGGCCCTCGGTGGCGGCCACCGCCTCCCGCTGCGTCGGGTTCAGCTCGGCGAAGAGCGGGGTGTCGGCCGGGACGTCGTCAGTGAGCCATTCGGCCTGCATCTTCCCCGATGGTACAAGCAGCGGCTTCGCCGCTGGTACTTGGTACCCCGTACCGGGTACCAACCGGCCGCCGAAGGGGCCGCTAGGCCGACTGGACCATGTCGGGGAGCTCGACCACCGCGATCCCTTCCTCGCCGGGCATACCGACCGTCTCACCCTCGACCAGGATGGAGCGGCGCCGCAACGGAAGCGAGTAACAGAACCGGGCGCCGGTGGGGAACCTCCGCTCATACCAGACGTCACCCCCCATTACCCGGGCCAACCGCCGGGCGATGGGAAGGCCCAAACCGATCCCGGTCGACTCGCGGGCATCGCCCTTGGAGAGCTGCTCGAAGTTCTCGAACACCCTCAGTGTCTCCTCGTCGGGGACGCCAGGGCCGTTGTCCGAGATGATCACCGTGTACTGGTCGCCGACCACGAAACCCTCGACCATGATCTGGTCACCCCCGTACTTCCGTGCATTCTCCATGAGGTTGCGCACGATCTGCTGGACCCGTCGCCGGTCGGCATAGACCCGCACCCCGTCGGGCAGCGACACCAGCGAGGTTTTCTTCCCGCCGTTGGGGAAGACCATCAACGCAACGTCCTCGATCAGGTCGCCGAGGTCGAACAACTCGGGGTCCAAGCGGAGACGATCGGCCTCGAGACGAGGGATCACCAACACGTCCTCGACCAGGTCGCCCAGATAGATCGATTGACGATTGATGATGGTCAGGAACTCGGTTACCTCCTCGTCGGGCAGGTCCTCCCAGGACTCGAGGAGGGTGTGGGCGAACCCGGCGATCGAGGTCAGAGGGGTCCGCAGCTCATGGCTGACCATGGCGACGAAGTCGTTCTTGATCCGATGTGCCTCCTCGGAGAGACGGATCACCTCGCGCTCTCGCTCCCGTCCCTGGGCCGTGATTCGCCAGGCCCAGATGACGGCGGCGACGCCGATCAAAGGCAATAGATAGCTGAGGAAATCTGCGGGACGGAACACATCGGGCATGCCACTTCTGATATCGGCGCCAGGGGCGCCGGGCTGAAGACCAAGAGGGCCTCAGGCGGTGTCGGCGCTGTCGATTCCGAGGAGCTGTTTCAGGGTCTTGGTGAGGACGCCCTGACGGAGGTCGAACTTGTCCAGGTAGGCATCCACCCCGACCTCCCAGGCGGCCCGTTTCTCCTCGGCGGTGGCGACTCCGGACACCATGATTATCGGGACCCTGATCTCGGCGGCCCGCATCGCCCGGACCAGTTCCACGCCATTCGACCTCGGCATCGAGTAGTCGACCACCATGGCGTCGAACCCGTCCGTCGCCATCGCCAGGACGGCCTCGCGAGCCCCGCTGGCGACCTCGACCTCGAACCCGGCTCCGTTCAGGGTCGCCGACAGGAGCTGGCGAACCCCGGCCGAGTCGTCGACGACAAGGATCTTGGGCTTGTCGTCGAGGCTCCGCGGGCGCTGCCTGGCCACCACCCCCAGGAAGTTGGGCTCGATCACGACCAGGATCTGACCACCGCCGAGGAGAGCGGCACCGGTGATGTGGCCGGCGCCCTCGAGAATCGGGCCGAGGTTCTTGACCGCGACCCGCCGACGGTCGACCAGCTCGCTCACGGTGACCGCCACCAACCCCGAGCGCGTGCTCACCACCAACAGCTCAGACTCGTCAGCCGGCTCAGGTGCCCCCACTGCCAGGGAGAGAGACACGCAAGGAATGCTGGCACTCTTGAACTGGAGCTCGCGCCCATTGCCCTTGGAGGCGATCGTCGCCTTCGACAGGGGCATGGTGGCCTCGACTGCCGCCTCGGGGATCCCCCAGAACTGATCTCCCAGCGCCACCACCACCACGTTCTGAAGGACCATCGACATGGGCAGCACCATGATCACCGTGGTCCCCTGGCCGCGATAGGAGCTGACGTGGACCGCCCCGTTGACGGTCTCAACCGCCTCCAGGGCGGCGGGAAGCCCGTCGCCGCTCCCGGAGAAGTCGCTGACAGTGGTTGCGGTGCTGAAGCCCTGATGGAACAGGACCGGGGAGAGGTCGGGGGGGAGGATCGGTAGACCTCTCACGTAGGCCACCTCGGCGACCCGGTCCCAGTCGATCCCGGCGCCGTCGTCGGAGACCGAGATCTCGACCCGCTGGTCACTGGTCACAGCACTGACCTTGATGGTCCCGGTCGCCGGTTTGCCGGCCCCGACTCGCACATCCGGGGGCTCGATCCCGTGATCCACTGCGTTCACAAGGAGGTGCCGAAGGGGCTCGCGGATCAGGTCGACGATCTGACGGTCGAGCTGGACGTCCTGACCCTCGACCTCGACCCTGACGTCTTTGCCCATCCTCCGTGCCAGGTAACGCACGAACTGGGGGAAGGTGGACACCGCGTCGAAGAACGGGACATTGGCCAGGGCCACCGCCTGGTCCTGGATGTCACTGATCGACTCGCTCAGTCGCTCCAGCTGACGGCGCCAGGACTTGCGGAACATCTCGGGATCGGCACCCTCGATGGAGACCAGGGAGAGGTCGGCGAGGGCATCGGCATCTAAGGAGACTTCGACGATTCGGTTGATCAGCCGATAGAGGTGACCGGTGTCGACCCGGGTGGCACCTCCCAGCAGGTCTTCGGAGACCGAGGTGAGCAGACCGCCCAGGCCTGTCTGATCTGGGGGGCGAAAGACGACCACTTCCGCCGTCTCGGCAATGGCCTCGACATCGATCTTGGCGAGCAAGTCGACCAGGTCTCCGTCAGCGGGGTTGTCGAGGGCCGCCACCAACCGGCCGGCTATCGCCTCCATCGTGACCATGGCGTCTGCGGGGAGCGGCTCTGCCTCGGATACCGACCGCCACATCCGCTCCAGGACGGCACCGGCATCCTTGATGGCGTCGTATCCCAGGAGCCCGGCGGAGCCCTTCACGGTATGGGCGTCGCGGACCAGGTCGGCCACGGTCTCGAGGGACAGAGAGCCGGTTGAGAGGTCGCGGGCACCCGCGACAAGACGACGCGAGCGCTCTTCGAGCTCTTCGCGGAAGATGCGCGTCAACTCGGGTGTGTTGAGATCCAAATGCGGTTTCCCTGGCTTGCCATTCATCGGCACCGCCCCACCAGGTCTGAATGGACCTATTGGCTCTCGATCACTCCCATTCGATGGTGGCCGGTGGTTTCGACGAGATGTCGTAGGCCACGCGGTTCACCCCGGGTACCTCGTTGATGATCCGTGAGGACATCCGTTCCAACACCTCGAACGGGATCCGGGCCCAGTCGGCGGTCATGGCATCCTCCGAGGTCACCGCCCGGATCACCAGTGGGTAGGCATAGGTGCGCCCGTCGCCTTGAACCCCCACCGTCTTCACCGTCGGCAGCACCCCGAACGCCTGCCAGATCTCCCGGTAGAGACCAGCCCTCCTCACCTCCTCGGTGATGATGGCGTCCGCGGCCCGAAGCACCTCGAGTCGCTCCAGGGTGACCTCACCGATGATCCGCACCGCCAGCCCCGGGCCGGGGAAAGGTTGGCGCCATACGATCTCCTCGGGCAACCCCAGCTCTTCTCCGATGGCTCGCACCTCGTCCTTGAACAGGTCCCGGAGTGGCTCGACCAGTTCGAGGGTCATGTCCTCGGGGAGCCCGCCCACGTTGTGATGTGTCTTGATGGTGGCCGCCGAGGCAGAGCCGGACTCGATCACATCGGGATAGAGAGTCCCCTGGACCAGGAACCGGGCCTCACCGACACCCGAAGCGGCCTCCTCGAAGATCCGGATGAAGGTCTCGCCGATGATCATGCGTTTCTGCTCGGGGTCGGTGACACCGGCGAGCTGCTCGAGGAAGCGGTCCGCCGCCTTGACATGGATCAGGTCGACGTCGAACGCCGCCCGGAACGCCTCCTCGACCTGCTCCGCCTCCCCGGCCCTGAGCAGGCCGTGGTCGACGAAGATGCAGGTGAGCTGGTCACCTACGGCCTCATGGACGATGGCGGCGGCCACCGCCGAGTCGACACCGCCACTCAAACCACAGATGACCCTCCCTGACCCCACCTGCTCTCTGATCAGCGCCACCTGGGTTTCGATGATCGAGTGGGAGGTCCATGTGGGCAAGGCCCCGCAGACCTCGTGGATGAAACGCTTGAGGATCTCACCACCCCGGGGGGTATGTGCCACCTCCGGGTGGAACTGGACGCCGTACAGCCCACGGTCGACGCTCTCCATGGCCGCGACTTGCGCACCCGGGGAGGTCCCCACCGGTGAGAACCCGGCAGGCACCTCGACCACCTGGTCGCCATGCGACATCCAAACCGGCTGCTCGTTGGGAAGCCCGCGTAACAACACCGAGTCGGCAGTGGCACGGAATGCGGTCTTGCCGTACTCCCTCTCGCCGGTGTGGGCCACCTTGCCCCCCAGTGATTGGGCGATCAACTGGTGCCCGTAGCAGATCCCCAGCACCGGTATACCGAGGTCGAGGATGCCGGAGTCCATCCGGTAGGCATCTTCGGCATAGACCGACGCCGGCCCGCCGGAGAGGATGATCCCCACCGGGCGTCGCCGGCGCACCTCGTCGGGCGTGATGTCCCAGGGCACTATCTCCGAGCGGACGTGAGCTTCGCGGACCCGTCGGGCGATCAGCTGGGCGTATTGTGCGCCGAAGTCGACGACGAGGACGGTGGGTTCGCGCTCGGGGGCGCTCACCCCATCCCGACCTTCTGGGATCGTTGCAGTGACTTGCCCTCGGTCTGGAACGAGGGAGCGATCATGACCTCGGCCTTCTGGAACTCCTTCACATCGGAGTAGCCAGTGGTGGCCATCGACATGCGAAGGGCACCAAAGAGGTTCAGCCGACCATCGTTCTCATGAGCCGGGCCCACCAGGATCTCCTCCAGGGTCCCCCGGTCGCCGACATGGACCCGGGCGCCGCGGGGAAGGGTGGGATGGAATGTCGCCATCCCCCAGTGATATCCCCGGCCCGGTGCCTCGGTCGCCGATGCCAGCGGGGAGCCGATCATCACCGAGTCGGCGCCACAGGCGATCGCTTTGGCCACGTCGCCACCGGTCCGCATCCCGCCATCGGCGATGACATGCACGTAGCGCCCGGTCTCGTCGAGATACCGGATCCTGGCTCCGGCGGCGTCGGCGATGGCGGTGGCCTGTGGCACCCCGACACCCAGGACCCCACGAGTGGTGCAGGCGGCGCCGGGGCCCACGCCGACCAGGACTCCTACAGCCCCGGTTCGCATCAGGTGGAGGGCGGTCGAATAGCTGGCGCAACCACCCACGATCACAGGGACTTCACAGCCGCCGATGTACTCCTTGAGGTTGAGCGGCTCGTCACGACTGGAGACGTGCTCCGCCGAGACCACCGTCCCCTGGATGACCAGGATGTCGAGCCCGGCCTCGAGGGCAAGGGGGGCCCAGCTGCGAACACGCGGCGGGGTCAGGCTGGCCGCTGCGACCACGCCCGCGGCTTTGAGGTCGGCGACGCGCTGGCCGATCAGCTCTGGCTTGACCGGCTCGAGGTAGATCTCCTGCATCCGCCGCGTCGCCTTCTCGTCGGGGAGCTCTGCGATCTGCTCGAAATAGGGGGTGGGGTCGTCATAGCGCGACCACAGCCCTTCGAGATTGAGGACGGCGAGGCCGCCCAGCCCTCCGATCGTGATGGCTGTCTCCGGGCTGATCGCAGAGTCCATCGCCGATCCCATCATCGGGAGCTCGAACCTGAAGGCATCGAGCTGCCAGGAGATGTCGATGTCGTCGGGGTCGCGGGTGCGGCGCGAAGGGACGATGGCGATGTCGTCGAAGCCGAAGGCCTGGCGACCGGACTTGCCGATTCCGATGTCGATCTCCACTCGTTCCTCCAGCGCTCAGACGGAGGGTAACAGTGTGTGCCCGCGTGCCGGCAGTAGGCTCCCGGCCAGTGGCCATGCCCTGGACGATCGTTGATTTCGCGCTCGTCTGGCTGGGGGGATTCGCCGGCACCTGGCTCTTCTATGGGGTGGGGACGATGATCGGGCTCGACGAGGGGCTCATCGTTCTCGGGCTCGCCGGTCAATACCTGGGAAACCTTGGGGTGCTTTGGCTGCTGGCGCGGAGGAAGGCCGACTCCACCCTTGGCCTGTCCATCGAGCCCAAGGACATCCGGTATGTGGGGCTTGGGATCTTGATCCAGATCGCGTCCGCCATCCTCATCGAGCCTCTGGCAAGGATCCTGTTCCCCGATGGCCCGCCCCCCCAACAGATCGCAGAGATCATCTCGGACCCAGGGGCCTCGATGATGCTCAAGCTCAGCCTGTTCTCCGCCGCGGTGCTCTTGGCCCCGGTGACCGAGGAGCTGATGTTCCGCGGGGTGCTGCTACGCGCCGTAGAGCATCGAGGGCGCCGGATAGCGATGGTGATCACCGCCCTGGTGTTTGCGCTGGTGCACCTGCTCGGGGTGGATCCAGACCGGTTCCTGGCGTCGGCGGTGGTGGTGGCTCCACCCATCTTCCTGCTCGGGCTGATGTTGGCCTGGCTCACCATCAGGGAGGGGCGGCTGGGACCGGCCATCTTCCTCCACTCCGGCTGGAACCTGCTGGCGGCCCTGGTGCTGCTCCTCCCCAGCGAGTTGCTGGAGTCGGTCTAGCCAGGCGCGGGCCCTTGCCTGGGCAGGGCGAGGACCCCCCTCGCTACCCCAACCCAGGGCCCCAGACCCCGCCCACCGATGGTAGGAACCCAGGGTTCGCCGAAGACCCCCCTCGCTACCCCAACTCGGGGCCCCAGACCCCGCCCACCGATGGTAGGAACCCTGGGTTCGCGGGGGGGTTCGCGCAGGGTTATCCGAATGTCGACCTCAGCCCAGCCCGACCCTCTCCCGCACCGATGCCATGGTCTGACTCGCCATCTCCCGGCCCCGCTCGGCGCTGGAGGACATGACCCGGGCCACCTCGGCGTCCGACATCCCTAGATAACGCTCCCGTATCGGCTCGATGCCCTTTGCGGTGACCTCGGCGACCGCCGATTTGAACACCCCGTAACCGGCGTCGCCGTATTCCTCGACCAGATCGGCGATGGGGCGGCCGCTGAAGAAGGAGTGGATCTCGAGGAGGTTCGAGATCCCTGGCTTCACACCCCAGTCGAGACTGACCTCGGAGCCGGCGTCGGTTACCGCCGACTTGATCTTGGCCACTATCTCGTCGTGGGTGTCGGTGAGGAGGATCCTCGACCTGGGGCTGGGGTCCGACTTCGACATCTTGGCCATCGGGTCGGTCAACGACATCACCCTGGCGCCGATCTTGGGAGTGATCCGCTCCGGTACTGGGAACAGGTCGCCGAAGCGGCTGTTGAACCGCTCAGCCAGATCGCGGGTGAGCTCGAGATGTTGGGTCTGGTCATCGCCCACCGGGACGGCGTGAGCCCGGTGGATCAAGATGTCGGCCGCCATCAGGACCGGATAGGCGAGCAGGCCGAAGTTCAGGCCCGCCCGGTCCGACTTCTCCTTGTACTGGGTCATCCGCTCCAGCTGTCCGACACCGGCGATGGTGGCCATCACCCAGGCGAGCTCGATGTGCTGGTGCACGTCCGACTGGTAGTAGAAGAGCGATCGAGAGGGGTCCACACCCACGGCCATGATCATGCGGGCCAGTTGCCGCCGCTCCCGCTCCAGGTCGGCCGGCATGTAGGGCACCGTCATGGCATGCAGATCCACGACGCAGTACACGGTGTCGTAGTCCTCCTGCATCGCCACCCAGTTGTCGAAGGCACCGATCAAGTTCCCGATGTGGGGCTCTCCGGTGGGCTGGGCGCCCGAGAAAACACGCTTCCTCTCAGTCATCTCGTCCTCTCAAACAAGAAGCCGCCGGGGTCCCGGCGGCGACACTACGGCAAGGGATAGTGGTCCGCTCAGCGGGAGCGCCACCCGGTGCCGGTCATCTGAAACACCAGCCGAGTCTAACCCGAGCCCGAAGATCACCCGGCCACGACAGCTGCGGCGCCGGCCGTGGTGATGGACTCGAGGAACCCGGCGACGATCTCATCCACCGGGGTCACCGGCAACAGGACCGCAGCGCCCTGGTCGGTGAGATGATCCAGGACCTGCACCTCGAGCTCGGTGATCTCCCCCTGATCCAGGTCGCGCATCGCCCATGCCAGGTTCACCGCATCACTGAGAGTGAGCTGGTCGTCGACTGTGACATGGGGCGCCAGCGAACCGGCCACGATGGTCAGCGCTTGGGGGCTGGTGAAGTCCGAGAGCCGGGCCATCATGTCGATGAGGAAGCGACGCTGACGCTGATTCCGCACCAGGTCGTTCATCCCCGGCATGATCTGCCAGCCGTTGGCGGTCAGCTCCTCGGTATGCCGGGAACGCAGCCAGGCGAGCGACTCGGCCCCGGTGGCGGCCGTGCACCCCTGCGGAAGCGACAGGTTGGCCCGAGCATCCCTGACCGGCAGCTCGACACAGATCTCGTATCCACCGATCCGGTCGACTGCATCCTGGAACCCGGCCAAGTCGACCATTGCGTAATGGTCGACAGGCTCCCCAATCAGGTCCTCCACCGCCAGAAGGAGGAGAGTGGGCCCGTTGATCCGGTTCCCGCACCCCTCGAGTAGGGCATTGAGCCGATTCTCGGATCCGGTGCAGGCGTCCTCCACCCACAAATCTCGGGGCAGGGAGAGGATGGCGGTCCCGGTGGGGCTCTTGATCAGGACCATGACCACATCGGCACGGCGCCCCTCGAAGTCACCGAAACCCTGGAGATCGTCGAGCTCGTCTCTGGCGTCGGATCCGACCAGCAGGAATATCTCCGTCTCCTCGTCGACTTCGATGGGATCGGTCTCGCCCTCGTCCACCGTGTCCCCTTGAGCCGCCGGCACCGCCGCACCCTCCGAGGTCCGGTCGATGGTCACCCGGTTCACATTGGCCCAGGTGGAATAGGCAAACGCCACAGCCATCCCGGCGAGCAGGCACACCACCACCACGATGAGGACGACGATGCGTTTCTTGGTGAATGTGGAGGCCATGGCGAGGGAGGTCGGAGATGCGATTCTATGACATCGGAGATTTAGGTATGACGGCGTGGCGGCGCCGGCCGTCCTGGGCTCAGTAGGAAGCCATTACCCCATCGTTGGGCCGGCCAATCTCCGTCCCGGGCTTGCCGGGGAGCGTGAGCTCGAAGTGGGGCCGGCCATCCCGGACATACTCCAGGGAGCCGCTCATCATCTCGGCGAGTTGACGAGACACCGCCAGCCCGATCCCCACGGACCCGGGTTGGGTCGGGGACTGGGCCGAGCGGTAGTAACGCTCGAAGATCAGCTCGGTCTCGGCTTCCGGGACCCCGCTGCCGTCATCGGCCACGATCACCTTGGCGAGTTCGTCACTACTCTCGATCAGGACCAGTATCCGCTCACCCCCGTACTTGACGGCATTGGTGAGCAGGTTCCTTATCACCTGGCGGACTCGGAGGGGGTCGGCCCAGGCAGTCACGTCGCTACCTTCGATGGTGACCACTTTGTGGGTGGGGTGCGACTCCCTGACACCTTCCGCCACCCGCCTCACCTGATCGAGGAGGTCGATCGACTCCGGCTTGATCGAGAGGTTCCCGAAGTCGGCCCGCGACGCCACCAAGAGGTCCTCGACCAATTCGGCGAGCTCGCGACTCTGGAGGGCGATGATCCCATTCAGCTCGTCGAGCTCCTCGTCACCGAGGCTGGTCCGGCTGGAGACCAGCTCCTCCGACAACCCGACGATGGCGGTGAGTGGGGTGCGGATCTCGTGGCTGACCGATGCCAGAAGGCGGTCCTTCGAGTCGCTGGACGCCCTGAGCTCATCGGCGTCATCCTGACGCTTCCAGTAGGCGCCGATCATGTGGGAGGCCCTCCACAGCGTCTGGACCTCGGCGTCTGTCCAGCGCCGATCCTCGGTGTACTGGATGAACCCGATCGATCCCCTCATCATCTTGCCTACGAAGATGGGGACCGAGACCTCCGAGACGATGCCGTCCTCCTGATAAGGGCGTCTCTCGTCTCCCTCGAGCTCCTTGGTGTGGACCACCATCGCCCGACCCGTGGAGAGGGCCTTGTACACAGTTGGGATCACCGAGTAGCGGCCCTTCTTCCAGCCTTGGCCCAGACCGCTGGCCTTTCGGACGGCGTCGGCGATTATCTCCCAACCCGGCTCGCCGTCGATGTCCACGGTCCGGTCGACGTAGGCGTAGTCGGCGTCGGTGGCTTCCAGCAGTGCCCTGGTCGCCTCGTACACCGCGAAGGCGTCGGAGTGGAACAGAAGCGCCTCCGAGCAACTGGCGATGGCGTCCTGGAGCCTGGCCGAGCGATCGTGGCTCTCGATGGAATCCCTGAGCTGGTCGAAGAGGTCTGAGACCAGTGCGGTGGTGAGGATCACACCGGCTACCGCGATCATCACCCGGATCCCGAGGGTCCCCGGGTCCTCGTTGAGCAGGATCCCGACCGTGATCACCCATACCGCCACCGACGACGACAGGGCCCCCGCCCAGACCAGCCGGTTGCCCATGACCAAGGTGCCGGCGAGCACGGAGAGGGCGATCATCAGCCCGAAGGTGGTGGTGAAGTCGAAGGCCGTCACATCCACGTCGAGCAGGGCCTCGATCACCACCAGGCCGCCGGTGAAGAGCATGGTGCTGAGGACGAGTGGGACCGAGCTGGCGTCTCGGTTGCGAGCCGTGTATAGAGCCCACACCGTGAGGACGGCATACCCCACCCAGCGCAGCGAGGAACCGGGGGCGCCGCTGGCGAGCTCGATGATGGCGAGAGCCGGCACGATGACGGCGAACAGGACCGCTACATAGCGGTGGAAGCGATGCTGAGCCTCCACGGGAGAGCGTAAGTCCACGGGCTTTGATCGGCATCGGAGCCTCTGATACTGAAGGTCGGAAGGCTCATTCAGTCCAGACCGACCAGCTGCCGCACCATCCGCGCCGTCGCTCCCCAGAGCGTGTCCCCGTCGAGGTCGTAGTACCAGACCTCCCAGCCGTTCCACGGGATCGACCACCAGCGCTCGACGTCCGCCAAGTCGGCCAATCGAGGGGTGTGGACCCGGTCCACCTCGCGCTCCGACAGAACCAGGTTGAGGGGGGTCTCGACCCGCCCCACCACCGGGACCACCAGGAGCGAGAACTCGACCGTGTCGATGACGGGGAGGAATCCGAGCACCTCGACCCGCCCGGGCTCGATACCCACCTCCTCCTGAGCCTCGCGCAGAGCGGTGTCGACCGGCCCGCGGTCGTCGGCGTGGGGCCGGCCACCAGGAAGAGCAATGTGACCGGCGTGGGTGGGCATGGTGTCCGGCCGCTTGATCAGCAACAGCCTGGTCTCACCGTCGTCGTCGGAGAACAGGGGGGCCAGGACCGCGGCCATCGGCTTGTCCCCAGGATCTGGGTAATCGTCCACGACGTGCAATCGGTCCCACATGGCCGTTGTGGAGGTTAAGTGCCCCGATATCCTGGGCAAATGCCGAGAGGCGTCCTCGAGACAGACCGTCTCGTCATGCAGCGCTTCAGCCGTCGCGACGCGACGACGCTCGACGACGCCATACGCGCCTCATTGCCGGACCTCAACCAGTGGCTCCCGTGGGCCCGGATGGATTACAACACCGGTGACACCGGCGCCTTTCTCAGGGAATCGATGCTGGCCTGGCGCGATGACCGAGCCTGGGACTACTCGATCCGCGCCAAGGAAGATACCGGCCGTCACATCGGGAACGTCTCGTTCTGGACCGTGTCCAAGCTGGGCAAGATCATGGAGATCGGTTACTGGGTGCGCTCCGATGAGACCGGCAAGGGAGTCTGCACCGAGGCGGTCGACAGGATCCTGGAAGAGGCCTTCGGCGCCCTCGGGTACCACAAGGCGGTGCTTCGGATCGCGGTGGGCAACGACGCCTCCGATCGAGTCGCCCACAAGCTGGGTTTCATAAGGGAGGGCGTGCTCCGAGAGGAGTTGCTGATCAGGGGGAATTGGGTCGACCACTCCCATTGGTCACTGCTCGACAGGGAGTACCGAGCCCTGAAGCGAAGCGAGCTGGCCCACTGACATCCATGCATTTGTATGTGGTTGCGCTGAGCGCAACCACATACAAATGCATGGGGGATCAGCCGCCGACGGCGATCACCTTCGAGGCCTCACCCACGAAGGTGGTGATTGCCGGGTAGAAGCCGACTGCCACCGTCAACGCCATCGAGATCCCCAAGGCGAGGCGGAGCGAGCCGGCTGGGGCGCTGGTCGGGTCACCGGCGAAGTCGCCTGCGGGATCGTCGAGCCACACCGTCTTGATCACCTTGGCGTAGTAGTACAGGGCCAGCACCGCATTGACCGCAGCGATCACCGCCAGTGCGATGGTGGCCTCCCCTCCGGCGATCATCACCGAGCGGAACATCACGAATTTGGCGAACCAGCCGGCAAGGGGCGGTATCCCGGCGAGGCTGAAGAAGAAGACGCCCACCAGGAGACCGACCCGGGGCTGTACCTTCCCGATCCCGGCCCAGGCACCGAGTTCACCGGACTGGGTGATGCGGGCCCCGGCGATGACCACGGCGAATGCTCCCAGGTTCATCACCGCATAGATGACCAGATAGATCACGGTGGCGGCGAACCCCTCCTCGAGGTCGGACCCGGAGATGGCGGCGGCGGCAAAGGGCACCAGCATGAACCCGGCCTGGGCGATCGAGGAGTAGGCGAGAAGACGCACGATGTTGGTCTGTCTCAAGGCGGAGAGGTTCCCGATGGTCATCGAAAGCGTGGCCAGCAGCCAGAGCGCCGGGGCCCAGATGTCGGAGAGCCCGGGGAGGGCGAGGTACATCACGAGCAGCATGGCGACGAACCCGGCGGCCTTGGAGTTGACCGACAGGTAGGCGGTGATCGGAGTCGGGGCTCCCTCGTAGGTGTCCGGGGCCCAGAAGTGGAAGGGAACGGCCGCGATCTTGAAGGCGAAGCCGATGATGACGAAGAGCACCGCCATCACCATCAGCGGCTCCTCCGACCGCCCCGCGGTGGCTGCGGCGAGGGCTGTGAACTCAACCTCACCGGTGAGCCCGAAGAGGAGTGACATCCCGTAGAGGAGGATGGCGGTGGAGAGAACCCCGAGGATGAAGTATTTCATCGAGGCCTCGTTCGACTTGACGTCCCCCTTGCGCCACCCGGCGAGCATGTAGAGGGGGCCGGTGACCAACTCGATCCCGATGAAGAGCACGATCAGATCGCGTGCCGAGGCCAACACCAGGGACCCGAGGACCGAGGCAAGCAGAAGGAAGTAATACTCGCCCTGGTAGTAGCGGTCGGACTCGATGACGTCTTGGGACATGAGGAAGACCACGTAGGCGGCGATGAGGAAAAGCCCCTTGAGGACCAGGGCGAACTGATCCACCACGAATGAGTCGTCGAACATCGACCTGACTTCACCGGAGAATGCGAGAAAGGCCAGGGGAAGCAAGGCGAGAGCGGTCCCGGCAACCGCAGTCGTCGCCGTCCAGTACTTCTTCGAGCGAGGGAGCACCAGGTCGAGGGCGAGTACCGCGACCATCGTGGCCACCAGGATGAGCTCCGGTGCCAGGGCCAGGTAGTCGACTTCGAAGGTCACTGCGTGACCTCTCGTACCTGATACCTGGTACCTGGTACTTGGAACCGCGCCGGATGATGGTCGAGGTACTCAGTACCCGGTACCCGGTACGGAGCGAGGTGAGCGGAGTGAGCCGAGCTCCTCATCCTCCGAACACCATGCTGACCATGGAGGTCACCGTGTCGGTGGTCGCGTTGAACACCAGCTTGGGGTAGAGGCCGATGATCACGATGAGGACGACCATGGGCACCCAGGAGGCCAGCTCGAAACGGTCGGCGTCGTGGAGGTCGTGACCGTCCCATTCCGAGGAGGGCTCCCCGAGGTTCACCCGCTGCAGCATCCAGAGCATGTAGCCGGCGGTCAGCACGGTGCCCACCGCCCCCGCCACCATGGCGCTGCGGAACACACCGAGGGACAGCCCGTCGAGGGGGTTGTAGGAGCCGACCAGCGACATGAACTCCCCCCAGAACCCGGCCAGGCCGGGAAGGCCCAGGGAAGCGATGGCGGTGAAAGCGAAGATCCCGCCGATCACCGGCATCAGCTTCATGTTGCCCCCAAGACGCGCCATCTCCCTGGTGTGGTAGCGGTGGCTCATCGACCCGGCGAGAAAGAAGAGAAGGCCGGTGATCAGACCGTGGGCCACCATCCCGATGACCGCAGCGTTGATCCCGACGTCGGTGAGGGTGGAGATCCCCAGCATGACGAAGCCCATGTGCCCCACCGAGGAGAAGGCGATGAGACGTTTCATGTCGGTCTGGGCCAGGCAGGCCAGCGACCCATAGATGATCCCGATCACGGCGAGGATGGCGATGACCGGAGCCCAGTTGACCGCTTCCTGGGGGAGTATTGGCAGCGAGATCCGGATGAACCCGTAGGAGCCGAGCTTCAGGAGGATGGCGGCCAGGAGCACCGAGCCCACAGTGGGAGCCGCGGTATGGGCGTCGGGGAGCCAGGTGTGAAGCGGCCACATCGGGACCTTGACCGCGAACCCGAGGAACATGGCGCCGAACACCAGGAAGGCGAAATTCCCGGTAAATGCGCCCTGGGCGCCGAGCTGGGTGAGCGCCGTTATGTCGAAGGTCCGCTCCGGCCCCACGTTCCCCGACTCGAAATAGAGGGCGAGGAACCCGAGGAGCAGAAACGCCGACCCGAACAGGGTGAACAGGAAGAACTTGATCGAGGCATAGAGCCTGGTCTCGTACTCCTTGCGGAACCCGGGGATCCTCCTTGGGGTCTTGTCACCCCAGATCCCGATCATGAAGTACATGGGGACCAGGACCACTTCGAAGAAGATGAAGAAGAGGACCAGGTCGAGGGCGACAAAAGTCCCATTCATCCCGGTGGCCAGGATCAGCATCAGGATGAGGAAGGCCTTGGGGTTCCGCGGCTCCTCCCAATGATTCCAGGAGTAGATCACCGACAGGACCACCACGAAGGTGGAGAGGACCAGCAAGGGGAGGCTGATCCCGTCGACCCCGAGGTGGTAATTGGCATTGATGGCGCCGATCCAGGTCTCATCGACCTCGAACTGGTAGCTGTTGTAGCCCGAGGCGCCGAAGTCGAACTGGCCTACCAGCAGCACACTGGCAAGGAAGGTGAGGACCGCAACCAGGAGGCCGGTCCGCTTGAGGACGTCCTCGTTGGAGCCGGGGATCAACCCCAAGAGCAGTGCTCCGACAAAGGGCAGGAAGACGATGATCGTCAGACCCCAGCTTTCAAACCAATCCATCTCTCAGCCTCTCCACTTTTCCTTAGATCACGAACACGAACAACACGACGAGGATGATGGCCCCGGCGACGAAGGCGGCCGCGTATTGCTGGACCCGCCCGGTCTGCCACTTCCGCACCGCTCCACCGGCCCCATCCGTCATCGCAGACAGGCCGTTGAATATCCCATCGACGCCGAGCTGGTCGACGCCGTTGTAGACGAGATTGCCCAGCATCTTGACCAGGCCTCCAACCGTATTGATCGCCCCGTCGATCACATAGGTGTTGGTCCAGTCGACGAATCTCGCCAAGGGGCCGGTGGTGGCCCCGACCACCCCCAGTGCCAGATCGTCGATGAAGTACTTCCGTCTCAGCAGCGGATAGACCAGTGGGACCGCGAACCGATCCCGCATCTGTTGGGTCCCCTTGTCAGGGCCGAAGACCCGCCAGCCGAGAGCCAGCCCCAGGACCGCCGCAGCCAGCCCGATGCCGGCCAGAGCAAAGTCGATCGACTCGGCATGATGATCACCCATCACCACCTCCCTCACCGCAAGCCAATCGGTGAAGTTCCCGATGCCGGGCCATGAGACACCGGGGATGTTGAGCAGACCGAACAGGATCGACCCGGTTGCCAGCGCCACCAATGGGCGGGTCATGATTGGGGGCGACTCGTGTGGGTGACCGTGACCTTTGTAGGAGCCATGGAAGGTGAGGGCGACGCAACGCGCCATGTAGAAAGCAGTGACGAAGGCCCCGGCGATGGCCACCCACATCACCGTGGTGTACCCCTCCTGACCCAACGTCGCCAAGATCTCGTCCTTGGACCAGAACCCGGCCAGGGGGGCGATCCCGGAGAGGGCCAACGACCCGGCGACGAAGGTCCAGTAGGTGGTGGGCATCTCCTTGCGAAGCCCGCCCATGTCACTCATGTTGTTGGAGTGGACCGCATGGATCACCGAGCCGGCGCCGAGGAAGAGGAGAGCCTTGAAGAAGGCATGGGTGAACAGGTGGAAGAGCCCGGCGGTGTACCCGCCGGCAGCGACCGCGGTCATCATGTATCCGAGCTGGGACACCGTCGAGTAGGCAAGGACCTTCTTGATGTCGTCGGCGACAAGGGCGAGCAGGCCGATGGCGAAGAGGGTGATGGCCCCGATCGCCACCATGAGGTTGCGGGTGTCAGCGCCGAGATACTCGTACAAGGGGAAAGTCCGGGCCATCAGGTAGACCCCGGCAGTGACCATGGTGGCGGCGTGCATCAGGGCCGATACCGGGGTTGGGCCGGCCATCGCATCGGGTAGCCAGATGTGGAGTGGGAACTGGGCGCTCTTCCCCATGGCCCCGAAGAAGAGGAGAAGACCGGCGGTGACCGCCACAGCACCCAGGGCTTGGTTGTGCCCCGCCGCTGCCCGACCCAATTCGGCGAGGTCGAAGGTGCCGATGCTGACCCCGACCAGGATGGTCCCCAGGATCAACCCGACATCGGCCACCTTGTTGGTCATGAAGGCCTTGTTGCCCGCCTTCACGATCTCGAGATCCTCCCAGTAGAACCCGATCAGGAAGTAGGAGGCCAGGCCGACTCCCTCCCAACCCACGATGAGCTGGATCAGGTTGGGGGCGCCGACCAGGACCAGCATCGCCCCGGCGAAGAGGGAGAAGGCGGCGAAGAACCAGTCGACACGTCGGTCGCCGTGCATGTACCCCAGGGCGTAGATGAAGACCAGGAGGCCGACCAGGTTGATCAGGAAGTACATCATGATCGAGAGCCCGTCGACCACCCACCCCAGCTCGAACACCAGCCCCGAGCCGATCCGGCCGATCTCGAAGGTGGTCTGGTCGAGGACTCCACCGGTCATGTTCATCACGAACAGGACGCTGGCCCACACCAGGTTGATGGCGAGGGCGCCCACCGCGATCTCCCCGCCCTGGTACTTCATCCTCTTTCCGAAGGCGAGGATGACGAGGAAGGCGAGGAGAGGGAGCACCAGCATGACCCCGGCGGTTTCGACGAAGAAGGAGCCCACTACGTGACCTCCTTCCTTGTGTACTTGGTACTTGGTACCTGGTACTTGGACGGTCTCTGTACCAAGTACTCCGTACCAAGCACCGCGAGGCGAAGCCGAGCCGCGATCACCATCGCATCAGGCTCAGGTCGTCGACATTGGCTGACCTTCGGTTGCGAAAGATCATCAGCACGATGGCCAGGCCGATCCCGACCTCGGCGGCGGCGACGGTGATGACGAAGATGGCGAACACCTGGCCGATGGCCTGTGAGGTGACCAGATACGACTCGAAGGCCACCAAGTTGATGTTGACCGCGGCCAACATCAGCTCGACGGAGAGCAGGATCAGCACCAGGTTGCGTCGGACCAGGAGCCCGTAGACCCCGAAGGCGAACAGCGCCGCCGCCAAGACCAGGAATTGGGCGAGGATCATCAGACCGCAGCCCTTTCCTCTTCCTCGACCGGTGTCAGGTCGCGGCGGGCCAGGGTGATCCCCCCGATCAAGGCGCCGAGGAGGACGAAGGACACCACTTCGAAGGGGATGACGAACCGACCCAGCAGCGACTCCCCGATGAGCTCGGTGCTTGTGGGGGTTCCGGTGGAGGTGATCAACCCGGTCCCGAAGGCATCGATCGAGGCCCACGACATGAGAGCGAACACCAGAACCGCCAGCACCGCCGGCACCGCCTTGTGCTCGGAGTCGAGTCCGACATCGAGCCCGGTGGGCGCCCTGGTGATCATGATCCCGAAGAGGAAGAGGACGATCACCGCCCCGATGTAGACCAGGACCAGCGACCAGGCGACGAACTCGGCGGAGAGGACGAGGAACAGCGCGGCGATGCCGCCGAGGGCACCCACCAGATAGAGGGCGGCGTGGACCACGTTCTTCGAGGTGACCACCCGGAAACCGGAGAAGAGCACCGCGAGGCCGATGGCGGAGAACACCCAGTTGACGGGCTCAGAGATCCAGTCGGCGATGGTCAACTCACTTCTCCAGTGCCGGTTCCTCGGGGACGGTCTTCAACCAGTCCTGGAGACGGTCCATGTCGTGGAGCATGGCCCCCATGTTCTGCTCGGAGTACTCGTACTCGGGGCTCCAGAACAGGGCATCGAAGGGGCAGACCTCGACACAGATCCCGCAGTACATGCACAGGGCGTAGTCGATGTCGAAACGATCCAGCTTTGCCCTGACCTTGATCCTGCCCCCCGGTTTGTCGGGTGGGATCTCCTCCTTGTGACCCTCGATGTAGATGCACCAGTCGGGACAGGACCGGGCACAGAGCATGCAGACCGTGCAGGCCTCCTGGTCCAGTGCGATGACTCCACGCGCCCGGGGCACCGGTGTCTCCTTGACCTTGGGGTAGTTGACCGTGGCCAGGTGCCTCTTGGGGAGGAAGATGGTCTTGAACATGGTGGTGATGGTCACCATCAGGCCCTTGTAGAGGCCGGTGCCGGGGATCGGGCGTCTGGTCTTGGTATCGGTCACAGGATCACCTTGAAGGTGGCGGACAGGGCGATGTTGACCAGGGCCAGCGGGATCAGCCACTTCCAGGCCAGGCTCTGCAGCTGATCCTCCCGAAAACGGGGGAAGGTCCAGCGGAACCAGATCATGGCAAAGGCGAGGAGGAACACTTTGACCATGAGGATCACCGGGCCGGCGAGCTCGAGCGCCCCGGTGGGCACGCCGGGCAGCCAGTAACCACCGAGGAAGAGGGTGGCGGCTATCGCCGACAGGGTGAACATGTTGGCGAACTCGGCGAGGAAGAAGAAGAGGAACCGAAAGCCCGAGTACTCGGTGAGATACCCCATCACCAGCTCCGACTCGGCGATCGGCATGTCGAATGGGATCCGGGACAGCTCGGCGAGGGCGGCGATCATGAAGATGACGAACCCGACGAACTGGAAGATGACGAACGGGTAGCCGGCGGCGATCTGAGCCTCGACGATCCCGCTCATGCTCATAGTCCCCGCCATGATCACCGCGCCCACGGCCGCCAGGACCAAGGGCAGCTCATAGGCGATGAGCTGGCCGGCGGCGCGGAGACCCCCCATCAGCGAGTACTTGTTGGCCGACGACCACCCCGCCATGAGGATCCCGATGGTGCTCAGCGACGAGATGGCCAGGGCGTAGAAGATCCCCACCGAGAGGTCCCGGAAGATGAGGCCGGGCCCGAAAGGGATGACCACGAACAGGGCCACCGTCCCTACCAGCACCAGCACCGGCGCCGCCTTGAACACCGGTCGGTCGGCATCGTCGGGGATGATGTCCTCCTTCTGGAAGAACTTGATGCCGTCGGCGATCAGCTGGGCCCAACCCCAGCGGCCACCGGCGAAATAGGGCCCGATCCGGGCCTGCATCTTGGCCGAGAGCTTCATCTCGGCGAACCCGATCACCATCCCGATCAGCGGGATCATCAGGGCCACCAGCGCCAGCTTCGCTCCCAACGAGACCCAGAAGTTGGAGAGGAGATCGGTCACGAAAGCCGGCAAGCTGCCGCCTTTCCGACCGGCCCGTACCCGGTACCCGTTACCCAGTACCCAGACGGCCCTGGTACTTGGTACCCGGTACTAAGTACGACGAGGGAGCGGAGCGACCGAGTCATCTGTCGACATCCCCGAGCACGAAGTCGAGCGACCCCATGATGGCGATGATGTCAGGCACCAGGATCCCCTCCAGGATCCAGGGGAGGATCGAGATGTTGGAGAAGCTCGCCGAGCGGATCTTGAGCCGGTAGGGGCCCGAGCCGCCGTCTGAGACCAGGTAATAGCCCATCTCCCCCTTGGGGTTCTCCGCCCTGACATAGGTCTCGCCCTTGGGGACCTTGATCACCTTTGGGACTTTGGCCTGCAGGGGCCCGGATGGGATTCCGTCGACAGCCTGCTGGACGATCCGGGCCGACTCCCTGATCTCCTGGAGCCGGACCCACCACCGGTCCCAGCAGTCGCCTGCGGTCCCTGTGATCACGTCGAACTCGAACCGGTCGTATGGCAGGTAGTTCTCGGCGCGGCGCAGGTCGAAGGGGACCCCGGATGCCCGCAGATTGGGCCCGGAGACCCCAAAGGCCGCCGCCACCTCGGGCGGAAGCACCCCGATGCCCTTGGTGCGGGCCAGGATGATCTCGTTCCCCGCCACCAGGTCCTCCAGCTCGACACAGACCTCGAGGACCCGGTCCATGGCTTCACGAGTCTGGCGGAAGAATCCGGCGGGGAGGTCCTGCACCAGCTTCCGGGTGGAGGATCCCGACCCGTAGGCCGGTTTGACCCCACCGATCCGGTTGAAGTTGGGGTGGAAGCGGCCGCCGGTGACACCCTCCAGCAGATCGAGAACCCGCTCTCGCTCGCGGAGGGCGAAGAACAGAGGCGTGGCCGCCCCCAGCTCCAACGGATACGAGGCCATGAATATCAGGTGGGAGCACATCCGGGCCATCTCGGTGAGGATGAGCCTGATGTACTGGGCCCGCTCCGGCACCTCGACCTCCATCAGCTTCTCGGCGGCGACGATGAACGGCACCTCGTTGGCATATCCCGAGACCCAGTCGATCCGGTTGACGATCGTGGTGATCTGGGGGTAGGTCCGGACCTCGGAGAGCTTCTCGTAGCCGCGGTGCATGTAACCGATCACGGGCTGGACGTCGAAGCAGCGCTCACCGTCGACCCTCGCCACCAGACGCAGAACCCCATGGGTCGATGGGTGTTGTGGCCCTATGTTGAGGGTCATGTCCTCGGTCTGCAGCTCGACCGAGACCGAGGCCTCGCTGAGGTGGCGGATGGTGTCGGTGTCGATCACCATCAGGCCTCCGGGTTCTCCGTGGAGGGCTCTTCTGCGCCATCCTGGTTGGGCATGGCCTCGACGTCGACCGTCCCCGGCCACGGCTTCACCTCACGGCTGAGGAGGGGGAAGCTCTTGCGAAGCGGGTTGCCGATGAACGACTCGGGAAGATAGAGGTGGACGGGATTGGGGTGACCTTCGAAGTCGATCCCGAACATCTCGTGAGCCTCCCTCTCATGCCAATTCGCACCGGCGTAGACCGGGACCAGGGAGGGGGCCTTGGGGGAATCCTTGGGGAGGTCGGTGGAGAAGGTGACCCGTCGGCCCTCGGTGACATCGGCGACCGTGGACAGCAGCTCGAACCGCTCCTCGACTTCCTCGCGGAGGGGGTCGCCTGCCTCGACCTGGTTCGACCAGTCGATGGCGGAGAGCCAGGAGAAGAAGACCAGATCGAGGCGGTCCCGTGCGGTGAGATGGGCATCGACCCAGGACTCGAGAGGAACCTTGACCTTGATGGTGTCGAAGGTGATCTCAGAGCTTCCTCCCACCGCCTCGGCCACCATGTCGGCCAGCTCCTGGAGAGGGTGGACGGTGGACTCAGACTGGCTCGAGGTCACGCTGATTCCACTTCTCTTTGATGTCCTCGTTCTCGATCAGTTTCTGGAGCAGGACGATTCCCTCCATCAGCGCCTCGGGGCGGGGAGGGCACCCCGGGACGTAGACGTCGACCGGTATCAGTTGGTCGACCCCTTTGGTCACCGAGTAGGAATCCCAGTAGGGACCTCCGCAGTTGGCGCAGGAGCCCATGGATATGACGTACTTGGGCTCGGGCATCTGGTCATATAGCCGTCGTATCGCCGGCGCCATCTTGTCGGTGACCGTCCCGGCCACCACCATCAGGTCTGCCTGCCGCGGTGAGGCGGGCAACGGGATGATCCCGAATCGCATGAAGTCATAACGAGGGCCTGACGCCGCCATCAACTCGATGGCGCAGCAGGCGAGGCCGAACTGGAACAGCCACAAGGAGTACTTGCGTGACCAGTTGAGGAGCCAGGAGAGGGGCTTGGGGGCACCGAACTTCTGGACTACTCCCACTTGAGGACTCCCTTGCGGACGGCGTAGACCAGGCCCAGGACCAGGATGGCGATGAAGGCCAACATCTCGACCAAGCCGAAGACGCCGAGTTGCTCCACGATGATGGCCCAGGGAAAGATGAAAACCGCCTCGACGTCGAAAATCAGGAACAAGAGCCCGAAGACGTAGTAGCGGACATAGATCTGGCTCCATCCCGACCCGACCGGGTCGACCCCGCACTCGTAGGTCATCTGCTTGGTCGCGCTCGGGTTGGTGGGCCGGAGCACCGAGGCCACCCCGAGCATCACCAGGACCAGGACCGCTCCCAATGCGGCAAAGGCGCCGACCGTCAAATAGCTCTCGAAGTAGGTGCTCATGCCTTCATACCTGGCGAAACCCGGACCACGGCGAGTATACGCACGCCCTGTTTCCCGTCGAAGTCAGGGCTATCTAGCCTGCCGACATGGCGGAGAGCCCCTCGTACCGGGGTCGCGGGCTGGTGAATCTGATGGCCGAGATCGAATTCAGGCTGATTGGATCGGCCCCATCCGACCGGCTCCAGGACGCGTCGATCATCCCCGAAGGGGACACTGTCGTCCTCGTCGTGTTCGATGGTCTCGGGATGGCCCAACTCGCGCACCCGGCCGCCACCCGGTTCGTGTCGGGGCTCAGCGGCGTTCTAGAGGCGCCGTTCCCAACCACCACGAGTGTCTCGTTGGCCACCGTGGCCACCGGGCTCCCCCCGTCCCGGCACGGCCAGGTGGCCCATCTCAGTTGGATCGAGGATCTGGGGAAAGTGGTGAACACTTTGAAGTGGGTGGACCTCACCGGCGCCGACGTTCCCTACGAATATGCCAACCTGATGCCGGTGCCCAACCTCTGGGAGAGGTTGAGGGCCTCGGGGATCGAGCCGGTGACCGTCCAGCCGGGGGCGTTCGAGGGATCGCCCCTATCTCGTGTGCTGTACCGGGGAGCCCGATTCGAAGGGGTGTGGGACACCGATGACCTGGTCACCGCCACCGTGCAGCTGGCGGCCCGGCCCGGGAGATTCGTCTTGGTCTATGTCCCCGAGGTCGACTATGCCGGCCATGTCTTCGGGTTGGCCGGTGACGAGTTCTCTGATGCGCTCCAATTGGCAGCCGGCGTCTGGGAGGGGATCGCCCGGAGGCTTCCCTCGGGGGCGGTGCTGATAGGGACCTCGGACCACGGGCTCGCCGAGTTCCCCGAGACTCACAAGCTGAAGGTCAGGGGGGAGCGTTTCGAGGGCCTCCGTTTCGCCGGGGACAGCCGCGGGGTCCAGCTCTGGGGAGATCGGGAGGTCATGGATGAGCTTCTCCGGCAGACCGGTGGCGAGCTAGCCGACCCCACCGCGCTCATCGGCCCGGAGCCGACCCGGACCGCCCGGTCGCGTCTGGGAGAGTGGGTGCTGCTGCCACCTGACGACATCGCCGTCCTCCCCAGCGGGTTCGACAAACGGCTTCGCTGTTACCACGGGGGTCTGAGTAAGGCTGAGGTGGAGATACCGGTCCTGGTTGGTTAGCCGTGCATTTGCACCAGGTTGCGTCAGGCGAACCCGGATGCATTCCTTAGGGCGCCGACGCGAAGGATGGTGGACACACAGTCCTTTGGATCCGACATCAGCATCGAGTAGGTGAAGCGAAGCACCTGGATGCCATGAGTGGCGAGCGTGTTGTCACGCAGCCGATCGTTCTCGAAATCCGACCGGCGGGCATGCCAATTGCGACCATCGGCCTCTATGACCAGGGCCCACCCGGGTATGAAGACGTCGACCCGGGACGGCCGGCCCCGGAGGGAGAAGCCATACTCCCTCGTCCAGGAGGGGATTCGGATCCCAGCGAGGATCATCTCCAGTCGCCTTTCGAGGTATGTCGAGTCGTGGTTGGGCGCCCCGGGTAACCGGTCGGCCACCATGTACCTGACGAGACCTAGACCTCGCGCCCTGCTCTCGCCTTCGCGACCCAGGATCGGCTGGAAGGCGGCGAGATCGAGTTTCCCCGCGAGGATCGCGTCGTCGAACACTGCCTCCATCCTGAAGGCCGACAGGTCCCGAGCGATCTGGACCATCGTCTCGGCAAGTGTCGTCACCTCGAACCCGGCCACCCCGGTGGTCGCGATCTCAGCGAACCGTTTGGCCTGGATCACGCGTGCCAGCTCAGATCTGGCATTCGAGGCGGTCGGAATCATCATCACGGGCCGGCCCGGCTTCTCGAATCCGCGCAGCCTGTGGAGATGGGCAGCCGATGCCCCGGCGACGACCGCCTGTCGCCGGCTGAGGATGGCGGCAGCCATGTCCCGCTCCCAGCGAGGCGAGGCCGAGGCTACCGAGTAGACCGAGTGGTCGAGTTGGACCCACTCGCCGGATTGAACTCGGCGCCATACGGCGTTCTTGTCGAAGCCCGCCTCCCGCGCCTGCCGGCTGTTGAAGACCCCGTACTGACGCGATGCGAATCCGTCTATTGCCCGGCGATCCCCCATCGGTCAGAGCATGCACGACTGAAGTTGCTGGTTCAATCCCTCCGCACCCACCAGCAAATGCACAAGGGCGCGCCCAGCGAAACCTCATACAAATGCATCGCCGATTTGGGCCAGCCAAGAGTCGGCTATCTCGAAGAAGGGTTCCTGACGCTGTCGCAGGGCTTCGACGATGTGCCGGGTCTCGGCGAGGGCCCGGTCGATCATCTCCTGGGGATAGCCGTAGATCACCTGGTGGAGCTGGAACTCGTCTTCATCTTCGACGATCACCTCCCCATCGAGGCTGACCGCCACGTCGAGATCGAGGTCGATCATCTCGTAGCGGTTCTCGGTGACCCACACCGGGGGTGTGGCGATATCGATGAAATGGGAGTAGTTCGTGTCTGCCGAGCCTGAGTAGTGGAGGTGCCACCAGCCTTCCCAGGGGGCGCAGAACACGGCGTCGAACCGGGTGGGGTGGACCTCGCCCTCCCCCTTCCACCGTCGGTTGCCCGCGGGGAAGGCCACCCAGGAGCCGAACTGGTCCTCACCGAGGAAGGAGGTCTCGAACCCCCAATGGATGGAGTCGGGATACTTGAGGAATTGGACCGTCACCGGGCGCATCGGCCCATTCTGTACCGACTCGGTGTCGGGATTCGAGCGCGCATAACCTGGTTCGGGATGGACTCCCTCCTGGCGCTGGTGGCCGCGGTCGCCGCCACCCTGTTCTCGCTCGACCTGTGGAGGGACTACCTGAGGCGACCACGTCCTCACATCGCCGCCTATGGCGCCGGTATCACCATGTTCGCCCTGGCCACCTGGGCCCTCCTCATCGGTCTGTCCAAAGGTTGGAGCGGCCCGACATACCGGGGCTTCTTCCTCTTCGGCGCGGTGCTCAACATCCCGTTCCTCGCCCTTGGCTCGATGTTCCTGGTGGTGGGGAGGAGGGCGGGCCATGTGATGACGGTGGCCCTGGGCGCCCTGACCGCAATCTCCACCACCCTGGTGACGACAGTCCCATTCCAGGGCCCGCTTCCCCGAGACGGCATCCCCCACGACATGTTCGCCACCGGGTTCGGGCCCAGGCTCTTCGCCATAATCGGGAGCGCAACCGGTGCCACCATCCTCGTCATCCTGGCGGTGGTCAGCCTGGTCCGCTTCTGAAAGAGGGACCGGGACATCGTGTGGGGCAATGTCATGATCGTGGCCGGGACCTTTGCCGCGGCGTGGGGTGGGACCGGGCTGGCGTTGGGCGAGGCGGGTGGGTTCGCGGTGTCGCTGATGCTGGCGGTCTCCTTCATATGGGCCGGGTACCGGGTGGCATCGGGGCGCCGGCGCCGGGCCTCGAGCTAGAGAGAACCGCTGTTATCCGCCGATATAGGACATCTCGACCGGGACCGAGATCCGTTGGGTCTGCGCCGATCGCACCTCGGAGTAGCGGTCGTCTCGCTTGGCCCACACCTCGTCGATGACCGCGCCCACATCGACACCGGACCGCATCGCATCCCTGAGACTGGTGCCCGACGAGGCGAAAAGGCAGGTGTAGAGGGTCCCCTCCGCCGACACCCTGGCCCGGGTGCATGAAACGCAAAACGGCCTGGTCACAGAGGCGATCACCCCTATCTCACCCGATCCGTCCCGGTATCTGAACCGGTTCGCCACCTCGCCCGGGTAGTTGGGGGGAACAGCGTCGAGTGGGAACACCGCATCGATGCCCTTCAGGATCTCGTCGGCCGGGACCACATCGTCGAGTCTCCAACCGTTGGTGTTCCCCACATCCATGTACTCGATGAACCTGACGATGTGAGGTGTCCCCCTGAAATGCCGGGCCACGTCGAGGACCCCGCCATCGTTGACCCCCCTCTGCACCACGCAGTTGACCTTGATCGGGCCCAGCCCGACCTCGGCCGCGCTCTCGATGGCCGCCAGCACTGTGGAGACCGGGAAGCCCACGTCATTCATCCTCATGAAGGTGGCATCGTCCATGGCGTCGAGACTGACCGTCACCCGTTTGAGGCCCGCTTGCGCAAGGGCTCCCGCCTTTCGAGACAAAAGGGACCCGTTGGTGGTCAAGGTCACGTCATCGATCCCCTCGACCCCGGCGATCATCCCGACCAGGTCCTCGATCCCCTTGCGCAGCAAGGGCTCCCCGCCGGTTATCCGCACCTTGGTGACACCACGGGAGGCGAAGACCCTGACCAATGAGGCGATCTCCTCGAAGGTGAGCAACTGATCGCGGGGCAGGAACTCGTGATCGGGTCCGAACATCTCGCGCGGCATGCAGTAGGTGCACCGGAAGTTGCATCGGTCGGTGACTGAGATCCTGAGATCCCGAACCGGGCGATCATAGAGGTCGGTGCTCGGCGCCATCGAGGGAGACGATAAGCCGGATCTGGGGCCCAGGTGTCAGCTGGCCCCGGAGGGGTGACTAGTCAGATCGTCACATACTGGTGTTGATCCCCAAGTAGAGGGTCGCCACCACCCGATACCTGGAAGAGATACCGACGGGAGCTATGAGATGTGGACCGCGAAGAGCGCAACATTCAGGAATCGTGAGGTCACCGACACCTGTGACCACGAACAGATCAGTGTCACCACCATCGCCGGGCTGGAGCGAACGGTGTGCGGGGACTGCGGTCATGTGAGTGTCGGATACCTCTACGACCTGGTGGAGACACTGCACCCGCATCAGCCCGAGGACTGAGCCAATCCTCGATCACCCCGGCTCAGGATCCAAGAGCCGAGGCCCAGGGGCAACGCGATCAGAGGGACCAGCCAGCCGACCAGCGGGAGCATCCACGCCAGGCCCAGGATGATCGAGCCCCCCAGTACCGCACCAAACGAACCTCTTCTGGCCAAGAGGCGCTTGCCGACTCTGGCCGCCACCGGTACGCCTGCCGCCATCGAGACCACAAGCAGCAAGCCCAGGAGGGCCAGTGTCAGTGGGACCGCCAGACCGAGAAAGGGCAGGCCCGCAGCAGGAGGGGCCAGGCCCACCACCACCCCGGAAGCGGCGATCACCAACAACGGTGAGGCAAAGACGGCAGCCCCATAGAGCCAGTTCTTCCAAGGTTTGACCACCACCCGATCAGCGGCGGCCTGAGATCGCTGCGGCCATCCCCAAACGGTGGTCACCGCGGCGATGGTGAGGAAGATGATCGACATCAGCCTGGCGAACAGGACCAGGGCCCTCACCCTCAGGTTGGGCGGGAGGGTCGCCTTGTGGACAACGGTGCCACCAACGGACGCCAGTTCGAGGCCCTCCGCCTCGCGGTCCGAGCGGTACCCGAGGTCGCCCTCGACCCGTAGGTCGTCCACGACATCGAGGCGCCCCACCGCCACCTCGACATTGCCCCTGACCACTCCGGACATCTCCAATGTCCTCTGGGTCCCCGTGAGGTCATGGCCGATAAAGCCGCCTGCCGACAACTGGAGAGCCCAGACCAGCGCATCGCCACCGATCACGGAGTCTGCGCCCATGGTGACCTTGACAGCGGTTGTGACCAGATCGCCGGAGACACTGCCGGTCACCGACACCTCCCTGGCCGCGGCCCGAACCGATCCCCCCACCGAGCCGCTGACCGAGACCGAAGGCGCCACCGCGGTCACCGACCCGGTCACCGTTCCCTCGATCCTGATCCCCTCGGCGGCGAAGGCCACCAGGTCTCCGTCCACCTCCCCGATGATGACCACTGTCATCGCACCTGCGTAGAGGTCATCGTGCACCACGTCGCCCTCCCTGATGATGACGATGTCGGAGTTGGAGGTCTCGGCAGCCAACGCCGGGGCGGTCCCGATCAGGAAGAGCCCTGCCGACAGGAGGAAGAGAGCCGGCGCCCTAGAGCGCCAGGGCATCAGAGGCAAGGTCGAGGAGGAATCCGGGGAAAATTCCCCAACCGATGGTGGCGGCAACCGCGAGCAGGACGACCCACCGCACCGGGACCGGTACCGCCGTCTCGGCACCCTCTGCGTCCTCCATGTACATGGTGACGATGATTCTCAGATAGAAGGCAAGAGCGATCACCGAGGCGAGCACGGCGATGATCACCAGCCAATGCTGGCCGCGGTCCCAGGCACCGGAGAAGACCCCGAACTTGGCGACGAATCCGGCGGTGAGGGGCATACCCGCCATCCCGAGGAGGAGCACCGAGAAACCCGCGGCCAGACCCGGGCTCTTTGCAGCCAACCCCTTGTAGTCGCTCAATTCGGATGCGGTGACCGCCGGGCCGCTCACCGCGGAGACCACTGCGAAGGCCCCCACCAGTTGTAGTGCGTATACAGCCACATAGAAGAGAACCCCATCGCTGACGGCCCCGACCACCCCGGTCATGATGAACCCGGCATGGGCCACGCCGGAATAGGCCAGCATCCTCTTGACGTCACTCTGCACCAGGGCGACCACGGAGCCGAGAAGCATCGAGAGGGCGGCGATGCCTCCCATCACCGGCACCCAGCTCGCCTCCAGCTCGACGACACCGGTGAGGAAGATCCGCGCCATCGCGGCGAAACCGGCGACCTTGGCCACACCGGCCAAGTAGCCCACCAGCCCGGCAGGGGCACCCTGGTAGACGTCTGGGGCCCAGGCATGAAAGGGGGCGGCCGACACCTTGAACCCGAGGCCAACGATGATCAGTCCCAGCCCGACCATGAGCACCGCCGGGTTGGCCACCACCACCCGGGAGAAGAACTCCCGGATCGCAATGATTTCCAGCTCACCGGTCCCCGCGTAGAGCAGGGCGACGCCATAGACGAAGATCGCCGATGCGAACGAGCCCAGGAGGAAGTACTTCATGGCGGCCTCGTCGGAGCCGGCCCGCTCCCGGGTCAACCCGGCGAGGACGTAGAGGGCGATCGAGCCCACCTCGAGGCCGAGGAACAGCATCACCAGGTTGTTCGACGACACCATGAGAGAGAACCCGGCGGTGGCGAGCAGGACCAGGGCGATGGCCTCTGCGCCCCTCCGGCCGGTCGACTCGATCAACCGCCATCCGGAGACCAGGCCCATGGCGGTCACCGCCAGAAGGGCGAGGCGCCCGAACACGGCGAACCCATCCATCACGATCAGCCCCGAGAAGACGACCAGATCCGCAGCGAGATCCGCACGGACCACGTCAGCCACCTCGATCCACTGCACCACGGTGACACCGGTGGCCAGGAAGATGGCCAACCCGGCGGCGCCGCCCAACACCCAGGCGGGCGGCTTCCACTCCACGTCGACCAAGAGCACCACCCCCGCTCCCAAGGCGAGAAGCAGCTCGGGGAGGATCGCCAGCCAGCTGACCTCAGGAGTCGTCATCGGCCGACCACCAGGACATCTTCGAGACGGCCCGGGTAGGAGACGGTGAACCCGGTGCTGGCCTCGATACGGTCCAGAGTCGACTCGGTGGACGGGGCGATCCGGTCGAGCAGCAGCCCCGGGTAGAGACCGATGACCACCACCAATGCCGCCAGCGGGGCGAGCAGAGCCAACTCGCGGATGCTGAGGTCCGACAACACCCGGTTCTCCTCACTCCGAGGCAGACCGGTGAAGACCCTCTGATAGGCCCACAACAGGTAGATGGCGGCCAGGATGACCCCGAGGGCGGCGAGCACGGCGAGCGGAGCAAGTGTGGCGTAGCTGCCGATCAACACCAGGAACTCACCGATGAACCCGTTGAGCCCGGGCAGACCGATGGAGGCGAACACCATGAAGAGGAAGAAGCCCGACAACCGCGGCATCACCTTCTGCAGGCCATCCAATTCGGAGATCTGCTTGGTGTGCCTTCGGTCATAGATCATCCCCACCAGGAGGAACAAGGCCCCGGTGGTGAGGCCATGGTTGACGTTTTGGATGACCGCACCCTGAAGCGAGCCCGAGGTGAGGGCAAAGGTGCCGAGGACGACGAACCCGAGATGGCTGACCGACGAGTAGGCCACCAGCCGTTTCAGGTCGGGTTGGACGATCGCCACCACCGCCCCGTAGATGATCCCGACCACGGCAAGCGTGCCCATGATCCACACCGAGTCGACCGATGCCTGGGGGAACAGGCCGAGGTTGAAACGGATCAGCCCATAAGTGCCCAGCTTCAGGAGCACCCCCGCCAGCAGGATCGACCCGGCGGTGGGCGCCTCGGTGTGAGCGTCGGGGAGCCAGGTGTGCAATGGGAAGAGTGGGACCTTGACCGCGAAGGCCAGGGCAAACCCGGCGAAGAGCCACCGCTCGGTGCCGGCTGAGATGTCGAGTCGCATCAGGTCGGCGAGGTCGAATGACGGGGCCCCTGCCTGGGCATTGTGGATCAGGGCCAGGGCGATGATCCCGGCCAGCATCAATGCCGAGCCAAAAGCGGTGTAGATGAAGAACTTGAAGGCGGCGTAGACCCGGCGCTCACTCCCCCAGATCCCGATGATGAAGTACATGGGAATCAGCACCGCCTCGAAGAAGACGAAGAACAGGAAGAGATCGGTGGCGAGGAAGGCTCCGATCATCCCTGCCTCGAGGAGGAGGGTCAGGGCGACGAACTCCTTGACCCGCCTGGTGATGGTGGTCGAGGCGCCGAGGGAGATCGGTATCAGCAAGGCGGTCAGGACCACCATCGGCATCGAGATCCCATCGACACCGAGCCTCCACCCGATGCCCCAGGGGCGATACCAGGCGAGGTCCTCGGCGAACTGATAGCCGGCCACCGGATCGAAGGCCCAGAACAGGTAGCCGGCGAGCGTCAGGGTGATCATGGAGAGCCCGATGCCCAGGGGCAGATGAAGCTCACGCCTGCGCGCCGGGACCAGCGCCACCACCACCGCTCCCACCATGGGTGTCAGGATCAGTGCGGTCAGCATCACACCCCTCCTGCCACCAGCCAGATGACCACGGCGATCGTCCCGGCGAGCAAGAATGCGGCATAGCTGCGCACCTGACCGGTTTGTGCCAGACGTGCCCGGGCGCCCAACTCCCTGAACGCCCGCCCCACCCCGTTGACTGCGCCATCGATCAGCCCCGTGTCCACGGAGAAGGCAGCGACCTCGGCGAGCTTTTTCCCGGGGGCGACGAGCGCAGACCCGTAGATGTCGTCGACCCCGTAGGCCTCCTCCCAGATGCCCCAGATCGGCTGGAAACCCGCCTCGAAGCCCACCCAGAGCTCTTCGGGGCGGTTGTAGGCCAGATAGGCGGCTGCGATCCCGGCCAACCCGGCGAGCACCGCAACCGCCGCCAGCACGATGAACATCAGCCAGCCCTCCGGCGGGTGCTGCACCGACAAGCCCTCGTAGACCGGGTCGAGGAAGTGCTCGAGGGTGGTACGCAGCGGGGTGTTGACCAGGCCCCCGACCACGGTCAGCCCGGCCAGCGCCACCAGCGGGACGGTCATCACCCGGGGGCCATCGTGGGGGTCCGCCCCCGGGTCCCATCTCGGCTCGCCCATGAACACCAGCACCCACTGGCGTGTCATGTAGAAAGCAGTGAGAAGGGCGGTGACCAATCCCAGCACCCAGAGTGCGGAGTACCACCCGCCGCGTCCGAAGAGGCTGGCCAAGACCTCGTCCTTGGACCAGAACCCGGCCAGTGGTGGGATGCCGGCGATCGCCGCCGTGGCTATCCCCATGGTGACCGCGGTGACAGGCATCTTTTTGAGCAGCCCGCCCATCTTCCGCATGTCCTGCTGGTCGCCCAGGGCATGGATCACGGCACCGGCTCCGAGGAAGAGCAATGCCTTGAAGAAGGCATGCGTCATGAGGTGGAACAGGCCTGCCATGTAGGCGGTGGCGCCGACCGCCATGAACATGTACCCGAGCTGGGAGATGGTCGAGTAGGCCAGGACCCTCTTGATGTCGGTCTGCGCCAAGGCGATTGTCGCCGCCCAAATCGCGGTGAGCGCTCCAATGGTCGCCACCGTGACTTGTGCGGTTGGTGACATCTCGAAGATGGCGGCCGACCGGGCGATCAGATACACGCCGGCGGTGACCATCGTGGCCGCATGGATCAGCGCGGACACCGGGGTGGGGCCCTCCATCGCGTCCGGGAGCCAGACGTAGAGCGGGATCTGCGCCGACTTGCCCGCCGCCGCGAGCAGGAAGAGCAGGCCGATTGCGGTGGCCCAACCGGTACCAAGCTCGCCAGCCCTCTCGAAGACGCCGGAGTATGAGAGGGTGCCGAACGTGGTGAACACCAGCATCAGCCCGACCATGAGGCCGAAGTCACCGATCCTGTTGACCACGAACGCCTTCTTGGCGGCCCCGGCGGCTGCCTCCCTGGTGAACCAGAACCCGATCAGCAGGTAAGAGCAGAGACCGACCAGCTCCCAGCCGAGGAACAACATGCCGTAGTTGCCGGCCAGCACCAGGATCAGCATCGAAGCGGCGAACAGGTTGAGATTGGTGAAGAACCTGTGGAACCCGTGATCCCCATGCATGTAGCCGATGGCAAACAGGTGGATCAGGGCGCCCACGCCGGTGACGATCAACGTCATCAGCGCCGACAAGGGGTCCCAGAGGATCTCGAGATTGGCTCCGATTGCGGGCATCCATTCCCAGAGCAACACGGTGGTGCCCCGGTCCCCGCCCCTGACGAACGGAAGGGCCTCGACCAGGGCGATGAGGAACGAGCCACCGACGGCTGTGGTGGCCAGCCATCCGGCCATTGGCTCCCTGAGGAAGCGCCCGAAGAAGTGCAGCCCGATCGCCCCGGCCAGCGGCAGGGCGATTATCAGCCAGAGTAAGTCAGCCACGGATGACTTTCTCTGAGTACTGAGTAATGGGTACTGAGTACATGTTGAAGGGGACTGTCCCAGTACCAAGTACCAAGTACCAAGTACAGCTGATGATGGAACGCAGTTCCATCATCAGCCCTTCAGCTCGCTCAACTCGTCGACCGAAGCGGTGGACATGAGCCGGAAGATCGAGACGATGATGGCCAGGCCGACGACTACCTCGGCAGCGGCCACGACGAGGATGAAGAACACCGCGACCTGGCCGTTGATGTCGTTGAGTGCCCTGCCGGCCGCGATCAGGGTCAGATTGACCGCGTTGAGCATCAACTCGATGCACATGAACATCACCAATGCGTTGCGACGGATCAGCAGCCCCATGGCCCCGATCACGAACAGCGCCGCCGCCAGCGCCATGTACCAGCCCGGGTCCACCATCAGCCTTCCCTCCTCCGATAGTGGGCGAGGGCGATAGCGCCTGCTGCGGCGATGGTGAGCAGGAGGGCGGTGGTCTCGAACGCCAGCACCCAGTCGGTGAACATAGGTCGAGCGATCCTCTCAACCGTCCCGTTGGTGGCATCCACCGAGATCGCGGTTGCCGCCGGGACCCAATCGAAGCCGGCCAGGGTGAGAGTGGCGGCGACGACCACGATGAGGCCCCCGATGGCCAGGGTCAGGGGTCTCTGGTAGGGCAGGCGCTCGTCACGGTCTTCGCTCTTGTCGACCCCTATCAACATGATCACGAAGAGGAACAAGGTCATAACCGCGCCTGCGTAGACGATGACCTGGACCGCGGCCACGGCATGGGCCAGCTGCGCCACGTAGAGCACAGCCACCGAGAACAGGGTGGCGAGGAGGCCTATCGCCGAGTAGACCGGGTTGCGGGCGATCACCACGGTGAGGGCCCCGGCCAAAGCCGCCACCGCCATCAGCACGAAGATCACCGCCTCAGCCATCGGAGGCCCCGGTTCTCCGGTCTCGCTCCACTTGTGACGGTTCAGGGGCCCAATCGCCTGTGCCGGGGGTCCCCCTCCACATCACCTCCCCCTCATAGGCGGCGACTCCAGACGGGGCGGTGGCCTTGACCCACCCGTCGGCGGCATCCAGCTCGGCGAGATCTGCCATGGGGTCCTCTGGGAACATGTGGGGCACGTGTCCCTGCTCGTCCATGAGGAGCGTCTCCCTGGTGTAGATGGCGTCCTGACGGTTGGTGGTGGACATCTCGAAGAGGTGGGTCATGGTGATCGCCTCGGTGGGGCATGCTTCTACACAGAGCCCGCAGAAGATGCAGCGGAGCATGTTGATCTCATAGACGAAACCGAAACGCTCACCCGGGGAGGTTGGGCTCTCGGGGTCGTTGTCCATGCCTCGCACATAGATGCAGTCCGCGGGACAGGCGCCGGCGCACAGCTCGCACCCGATACATTTCTCCATACCGTCCGGGTAGCGGTTGAGGACATGACGGCCATGGAATCGCTGTGGCTTCCCGCGCCTCTCCTGGGGATAGCGGGTGGTCACCATCTCCTTACCCGAGATGGTGCGGAGCATCACCTTTCCGGTGACCCGCAGACCCTTGAGGAAGTCGGTGAACACACCCATCGCTAACTCCAGGGCGCTCCGAACTGACGCCACCCCATCACCACCGACGACACCATCAGCCAGGTGAGCGCCGCAGGTATCAACCGCTTCCATCCCAGTGTCATCAATTGGTCGTAGCGGAGTCGCGGCAGGGTGGCCCTGATCCAGAAGAAGAGGAAGACGACGAAGTAGGTCTTGAGCAGGAACCAGGCCGTTGGGAGCACCGCCGAGATGAACCCGGGTACGAGCCCGTCGAAAGTCGGCCCGTTCCAGCCCCCCAGGAACAGCGTGGCGGCGATCGCCGACATCGAGAAGATGTTCACGTACTCGGCCAGGAAGAACATCGCGAACCTCACCCCTGAGTACTCGGCGTGGAATCCGACGATCTCCTGCTCTGCCTCGACCAGGTCGAAGGGTGCCCTGTTGGTCTCGGCGACGATCGCGATGAGGAAGATGGCGAATGCGGCGATCTGAGGGAAGAGATTCCAGCGGGGGACGAATGAGAAGAAGGGGAGGATGTCGCCCCAGTTCCCCGATTGGCGAGCCACGATCTCGCTCAGGGACAGGGTGCCCCCGTCTCCCTGGGTAGCCGAGAACACCACAACCGCCACCATGGACAGGCCCATGGCCGCTTCGTAGGAGATCGCTTGAGCGGTGGCTCGGACCGCGCCGAGAAGTGGGTACTTCGAGCCCGATGACCACCCGGCGAGGACGACTGCGTATACCGCCATCGAAGACATGGCGAGGATGAAGAGGAGGCCGATGTTGAGGTCGGCGCCTTGGAGCGCCACCTCGTGCCCGCCGAGGGTGAAAGGTCTGCCCCAAGGGACCATCATGAAGATGAGGAAGGCCGGGACCACGGCCAGGAAAGGGGCGAGGAGGTACATGCCCAGCTCCACCTTGCGGGGGGTGATCGCCTCCTTGAAGAACAGCTTGAGCCCATCGGCCAAGGTTTGGAGGATCCCCCAGGGCCCGGCCCTGTCGGGCCCGACCCGGTTCTGCATGTCGGCCAGGACCTTGCGCTCGGCCCAGACGTTGATCAGGGTGACGATCAGGAGCAGGCCGAAGGTGAGCACCACTCGGAGCACCACGATGCCGATCTCTGCCCCGCTCACTTGACCACCGTCACCCTGACAACCGGGTCGGTCCCCAAGATCGCGGCATTTGGTTGGTTGCGAGGGACGTAGACCACCCCTCCGGGGGTCCCAGGGTCGATGACGGCCCTGAACTCACCCTCGCCGCGTTGGGTCACCAACCTGACCCTGGCGCCGTCGCGGGCCCCCAGCTTGGGTGCGTCCGAGGGGCTGATGTGCGCCACCGGGCCGGGGGCCAGTCGTCTCAGGGAGGGCGAATGCCGGAGCCGGACACCGTCGTCGTACATCACCCGGGAGACGTGAAGGGTGAGCGCGGCACGGGGGGCCTTCTTGCCCTTTAGGGCGACCGGGATGTGTTGGAGGGGCTGTGCGCCCGTCAACGGGATCACCAGGCCGTCGCGATGCTCCCAATCGAGCTGGTCCCAGGTCACGCCCTGGTAGGCGGGTGCGACCTCGGCGATCTCCTTGGAGGCCGCCTCTGCCGACCCCAGGCCGAGCCCAGCCCCCATCAAGGTGGCTATGTCCTCGAGGATGGCCCGGTCCGGTCGGGCCTGGCCGGCGGCGGGCCGGATCTGGTTGACCCGCTGCACCCGGCCCTCCACATTGGTGACCGTCCCCTCCTTCTCGGCAAAGGCAGCGGCGGGAAGGATGACATCGGCGTCCCGATTCGAGTCGTGGATGAAGGTGTCGATCGAGATCAGGTACTCAGCCGCCTCGAGGGCCTCCATGGCCAGGCCCGGATCGGGCATGTCCCGCACCGGGTCGGCACCCACGAGGAGCAGCCCCCTCACCTCGCCCGACTCCAGCCCTTCGAGGATCGAGCGGGTGTCCCGCCCGGGGCGGGGAGGAATCGGGCCCCAGCCCTCACCCAGGGCGCCAACCCCGGCAGGAGCCAGCGCCACCCGGCCCGGGAGCAGGTCGGGAGCAACTCCCATGTCGAGGGCGCCGAAGGTGTTGGCCCGGGAGTTGAGGGGCAGGATCCGGCATGACGGTGACTTCTGCCTGACCAAGGCCGCCACCGACTCGGCGAGTGCCGGCCCATCGGCCATCGATGCTACTCCCACCAGGGCGACCACCCGGTCGACGCTGAGGGCATGAAGAAGCTCGGGGTGTGCCCCTTCGGCGATCTCGTCGAGCAACTCGAAGCCCCCGCCGGGGCGGTACGCGAGCTTGAGGGTGGCCCGGTCGTCGAGGCCGGTTGCCCTGGGGTGGATCACCACCAGCCGGACACCCAGCTCCTGGGCGGCCCTCCGCACCCGGAGGTAGAGGGTGGGATGCTCCTCTTTCAGGTCGGGCCCCCAGACCAGGATGGTCCCGGCGGTGTCCAGATCGGCAATGGTGGCCCGGTCGACTGTGGCGGCAAGGAAGTGGGAGGCCATGGTGTCGTCGAGACGGCAGTCGATGTTGTTGGTCTCGAGGGCGACCCTGGCGAACTTGGCCAGGGTGTATGCATCCTCGTTGGTGCCCTGGGCCCCACCGATCACCGCCAGGGCCTGGCCACCGTCCTCCTGCTTGATCAGGTCGAGGCGGTTGGCCACGATCTCGAGAGCCTCACGCCACCCGACCTCCACCAGCTCCCCGTCCCGTCGGGCCATCGGAGCCGTTACCCGGTCATGGGAGTCGAGGTATTCGAACCCGAACCTCGCCTTGTCGGAGAGCCAGCCCTGGTTGGTGGCGTCGTTATCGACACCGGTGAGGCGGAGGATCTGGTTCTGACTGGCGTGGACCTCGATGCGGGGATGAGCCGTGTCGAAGAGCGACGAGCTCTCCACCCTCACCAGGTCCCAGGGCCTGGCCCTGAACCGATAGGGCTTGGCGGTGAGCGCCCCCACCGGGCATATCTGAACGGTGTTCCCCGAGTAATACGACGAGAAAGGGAGGTCGGGGAAGGTGTTGATCTCGGTGAGGTTGGCCCGTTCCATGAACTCGATGAGCGGGTCGCCTGAGATCTCGTCACAGAACCTGGTGCATCTGGCGCAGAGGATGCATCGCTCCCGGTCCAGCAGGACCAGATCGGATATCGGTATCGGTTTCTCGAAGGTGCGCTTGATCTCGACGAACCGGCTCTCCCCGGGCCCATAGGCCAAGGCTTGGTCCTGAAGGGGGCACTCCCCACCTTTGTCACACACCGGGCAGTCGAGGGGATGGTTGGCGAGGAGGAACTCGAGCACCGCCTCCTGGGCCTTCTTCACCTGATCTCCCTCGGTGTCGACCACCATCCCGTCGGCCACCGGGGTGGTGCAGGCGGTGATGAGCGCGAGGCCTCGGGGGGTCTCGATCTGCACCAGGCACATCCGGCACATCCCCACCGGCTTCATCCGCTCGTGCCAGCAGAACCGGGGTATGTAGGTGCCCTGGTCCTGTGCCGCCTTGATCAAGAGCTCGCCGGCCGGGACGTCTCTCTGGACACCGTCAACGGAGATGGTGACCCTCCCGTCGGTCATTCCTCCTCCTCGATCGCGGCGAGACCACCGGGGAAGGGGCATCCCCCATTGGCGAGGTGAAGGTCGATCTCGGAGCGAAAGTAGTCCCTGAGAGCGATGATCGGGGATACCGCCGAGGGGCCAAGGGGGCAAATGGTGGTCATCTTCGGGGGCCACTCGAGACCGATGCTGATGCCATCGCTGACGTCGATCATCAGGTCGAGGTCGACCGCACGGCCCTGACCTTGCTCGATCCGTCGCAGGATCATCTCGAGCCATGTCGTGCCCTCTCGACACGGGGTGCACTGCCCACATGACTCATGAGAGAAGAACCTGACTATCCGCTCAGCTGCCCTGACCATGCAGGTGTCCTCGTCCATGACTATCACCGCCCCCGAACCCAGCATCGAGCCGGCGGCGGCGGTGGCGTCCTTCGACATCTCCAGGTCGAGATGATGCTCCGGAACGAACCAAGGCGCCGAGGCGCCGCCGGGGATCCAGGCCTTGAGCTTTCGGTCGCGCCGCATCCCCCCGCCCACCTCGAATATCAGCTCACGCCAGGTGATCCCGTGAGGTAGCTCGTAATTGCCCGGCCTCTTGACGTGGCCCGAGAGGGACGTCATGAAGGTCCCGGTGTCGGCGCTGGAGGACAGGGCGGCGAAGCCATCTGAGCCGAGGGCGAGGATGTGAGGCAGATTGGAGACGGTCTCCACGTTGTTGACGATGGTCGGGAGCATGTAGAGGCCGATGGCGGCGGGGAAGTAGGGCGGCTTGAGACGGGGCTCGCCACGGAAACCCTCGAGCGAGTTGATGAGGGCGGTCTCCTCGCCACAGATGTAGGCCCCGGCCCCGAGATGGATCACCACTTCGAGGTCGTAGTCGGACCCGAAGATCCCGGACCCCAGGAACCCGGCGGCATAGGCCTCGTCGAGGGCAGCCTGCACCCGTCGGGCCGGCTTGGGATACTCGCCCCTGATGTAGATGAAGGCACGGTGGACCTCGTTGGCGATGGCGGTGATGATCAGCCCCTCCACCAATTGATGGGGGTCTCGCTCCAGAAGCTGACGATCCTTGAAAGTTCCGGGCTCCGACTCGTCGGCGTTTATCACCAGATAGGTGGGGCGGGCGGGGCCCAGGAAGCTCCATTTGAGCCCGGCGGAGAAGGCAGCCCCGCCCCTGCCCAACAGCCCGGAGGCCTTAACCTCCTCGACCAGCTGGTCACGGGTCATCCCGAGGGCTCGGCGCGCCTGGTCGTAACCCCCCGTTGCCCGATACCGCAACATCGTATGGGAGTCGGCGGGGTGCTCGGTCATGCGCCTGGTGACGACGAGAGCAGTCACTTCTCCTCGCTTCCCACCGTGCCAAGCGATTGGAAGGCCGGATACGGCCCCACCGCCCCCGACTCCTCCCGGATCGCCCAGTCGAATGAGCGCCTGGTGCCGAACAGCTCCTGCATCTCGTCGCCATTGACCACCTCCGGCTCGGCGGTCTTCAGCCAATCGACCAGGGAGCGGGCCCGGTCCGGGGTCACCCCTTCGATCAGCTCATAGTTGACCTGCACCGCCACCGCGCCGCCACAGGCCCCGAGACACTCGACGTGCTCAACCGATAACAGCCCGCCGTGATCGGTCTCACCGTGGGGCACCCCGGACTGATCCTCGAGAGCATGGAGGACCTGGTCGGCGCCGAGCAGCATGCAGCTGATCGAGGTGCAGCAAGAGATCAGGTAGCGCCCGGTCGGCTCCCTCTTGTACATGGTGTAGAAGCTGGCCACCGCCTGGACCTGAGCGGGCGTGATTCCGCACCACACGGCCACCTCGGCCATGCCTTGCTCAGTCAGATGGCCATCCTCGACCATTGCCAGATAGAGGAGGGGCATCACCGCCGATCGCTTCTCCGGGTAGAGGGAGAGGACGTGACGGGCTCGCTCCTGTGTGCCCTCGGACCAGTTGCTCAACGGTCCACGTCCCCCATGACCGGGTCCAGCGAAGCGATGGTGGCGATGGTGTCGGCCATGAGGCTGTCCGCCATCGCGATAGGCAGACCCTGGAGGTTGTAGAACGAGGGTGCCCTGGTGTGCATCCGGTATGGGTGGGCCCCACCGTCGGAGACCAGGTAGCAGCCGAGTTCGCCCCGAGGTGACTCGACGGCGACATAGGTCTCGCCTTCAGGGACCTTGAAGCCCTCCGTGAACAACTTGAAGTGATGGATCAGGGCCTCCATCGACTCGTCGATGCGGGCCCGCGGGGGCGGGGTCACCTTGCGGTCGGCCACCCGGTAGTCACCGCCCGGCATGGTGTCCATCACCTGGCTGACGATCTTCAGCGACTCGGTGATCTCCTCGACCCTGATCCGGTAACGGTCGTAGACGTCGCCGTTCTCGGCGGTGACCACATCGAACTCGTACTGCTCGATCCCTGAGTACGGGAACACCTTGCGGAGGTCCCAGTCCACCCCCGTGGAACGAAGCGGGGGGCCTGTGATGCTGTAGGCAATGGCCTCCTCGGCGGTGATGACGCCCACTCCCTTGGTCCGGGCCATCCAGATCGGGTTGAACTGGAGCAGGTCGTCGTACTCGCGGATCCGGCCCGGCATGTCGGCCAGGATCGCGGCGACGTCGTCCTTCCATCCCGGTGGGAGATCGGCGGCGACACCCCCGGGTCGGATGTAGTTGTGATTCATCCGCAAACCGGTGGTCTTCTCGAAGAAAGCCAGGATCGACTCTCTCTCCCGGAAGCCGTAGATCATCATCGACACCGCGCCTATGTCCATCCCGCCGGTCGCCAAAGCCACCAGGTGGGAGGTGATCCGATTGAGCTCGGTCATCAGCACCCGGATGGCGGCGGCGCGTGGGGGAACCTCGATTCCCAGGAGGCGCTCCACCGCTAAGGAGTAGGCCAGCTCCCCGTGGAACGGGCTCAGATAGTCCATGCGGGTGACATTGGTCGGGCCCTGGGCGAAGGTGAGCTTCTCTGCGGTTTTCTCCATCCCGGTGTGCAGATAACCGATGATCGGCTTGGTCCGACGGATCACCTCGCCCTCGAGCTCGACCTGGAGGCGGAGGACGCCGTGAGTCGACGGGTGCTGTGGCCCGATGTTGACCACCACCCGCTCCTCCTCGGCAACCTCGTCGTCGAACATGTAGTCGTCGTCGACCACCCGGCCGTACTGCTCGTCGAGACGGGGGTCGCTCTCAGTCGCCGATATCTCCTGGGCCCCCTCATCGGTGGGCTGGAACTCCGGCTCCTCGGTGCCGGCGACCCAGATGTCGATGTGGTCGAATCGCTTCTCGTCGGCCATCTCAGCTCACCTTGTGCGACGCCTTGAACTGGACCGGTACCGATCCGATGCCGAAGTCCTTGCGCAGGGGGTGCCCCTCCCAGTCGTCGGGCATCAGGATCCGAGTCAAGTCGGGGTGGCCGTCGAACCGGATCCCGAACATGTCATAGACCTCCCGCTCGGCGAATCCGGCTCCGGGCCACAGCGGGGTGATCGAGGCCAGCGAGGGGTCCTGGCGACCCAGGTTGGTGACCATGCGGAGCCTGGCACGGTGGCGGAGAGAGGTCAGGTTGGCCACCACCTGGAACCTCTCGGGGCGGGATCGCATCCAGTCGACGGCGCTGACATCGGAGCACAACTCGAAACCGGCATCCCTGACCGCCTCGGCAACGGCATACCAATCGGCAGCAGGGACCACAGCCACTTCCTGGCCATGAGATAGCTCCCAGGACACGGTGTCGAACCGACTTGCCAGGGCCTCGAGCACCGGTGTCAATTCTTGATCTCCCCGGACATGATCTTGTCGTGGAGGGTGAGTATGCCGTGCATCACGCTCTGGGGGCCGGGGGGGCAACCGGGGATGTAGATGTCGACCGGGACGATCTGATCGACCCCCTGCACCAGGGCATAGTTGTTGAACATCCCGCCGGTGGAGGCGCATGCGCCCATCGAGATCACCCATTTGGGGTCGGGCATCTGGTCGTACACCTGCCGGAGGACCGGGGCCATCTTCTGGCTGACCCGTCCCGAGACGATCATCAGGTCGGCCTGCCGTGGCGACGCCCGGAACACCTCCATCCCGAACCGGGCCAGGTCATAGTGGGCTGCGCCGGTGGCCATCACCTCGATGGCACAACATGCCAACCCGAACGTCACCGGGAACATCGAACGGGTCCTCGCCCAGCTCGCCGCCCGCTCGATGGTGGTGGTGAGGAGGTTGCCCGGTGCGGTGACTGCCACTAGGCGGCCTCTTGGCCGGACCCGGGGACGTACCGGGCCCGACGCTTCACATTCCAGTCGAGGGCGCCCCGCTTCCACACATAGAGGAGCGTCTCGACCACGAAGAGAGTGAAGATGAGGACGGCGGCGATCCCGTACCAGCCGAGTTCGGTCCAGATGGTGGCCCAAGCGAAGAGGAAGATGATCTCGACGTCGAAGATCACGAACAGCATCGCCACCAGATAGAACTTCACCGGGAACCGCTGCGACGGCTCGACCTCGGGGACGATCCCGCACTCATACGGGTCCAGCTTCTCCGGCGTGGGGCGGTCGGGTCTCACCAGGCGGGAGGCAACCAGGGACACGGCCACGAACAACGTTGCCAGGACCAGCATCACGGCAATTGGCAAGTAGTCGCCAAGTGTCACCTTCGGAGCTTAGAGGCGCCCCTCGAAACGCCGATAATCGAAGCGGTTCAGGTGATGTGGACGCGATCCCCCGAAGGGTCCTCGACCAGGATCTGGGCAAGCGTGGCGATGTCGCCCGACATGACCTCGGGAGGCGGCAGGGGGAGACGCCACCCTGCACCCGGGGCCCGCACCAGGGCGGCACGGGCTCCGGTCCGCAGCGCCCCGGCACAGTCCCAGTCGTGCGCCGCCACCATCATCATCGACTTGATCGGCGTTTTCATGGTCTGGGCGGCATGGATGTAGACCTCGGCCGCCGGCTTGAACACCCCCACCTCCTCAACCGAGATCACCCGCTGGATGAAGACGTGGAGACCGGCATGCTCGATCTGGGCGTTGGCGGTGCGTGTCGACCCATTGGTCAGGGCGATCAAGGTGAATCCGCTGTCGAAGAGCTTCTCCAGGGCGTTGTAGACCCCCGGCTTCACCGGGAGAAGGGCCATGGTCGAGACCACGTCGATGGCGGTCTCCTCCGATATCGAAATGCCACGCTGGTGGGCCATGGCGATCAGTGCCTCGACCCCGATCCAGTCAAGCGGCCGATACACCCCGATCTCGTTGGCCACGAGGGTGCCGTGGAGGGTGCGGGTGAGCCACTCACCGGCCGGGGGGCCGATCACCCCTTCGATCCTGGCATTGAGGGGAGCCATGTCGAGAAGGGTCTCGTTGACGTCGAAGGCGAGCAGTTGGGGGCTCATCATCTCTTTATTCGGTCGCGAGGCTCATCATCCTTGAGCCGTACCGCTGGAGGCGTGTGATTCAGGCATTGGGGAGGGTGCGGACGATGGCGGCCAGGGCGTGGTAGGTGCGCTCGCCCATGTGCTTGTCGTCCTCGTCGAGGAGGTTGGCCATCACCTTCAGGGTCCACTCCATGAGGGACCGATTGCGGAGACCGGTGTGGGCCACGGTCCTCATCACCATGGGGTTCCCGATCAGCTTGACGAAGATCCGGGCCATCTTGTAGTAGAGGCCGAACTCGTCCTCGAGACGCTGCGGGTAGCGGCGGAGCAGCCCGAGGTCGCCGGTGCCGATGGCCTCACCGACCATCTGCGCGGCGATGCGACCGGTCTCGTAGGCGTAGGAGATCCCCTCGCCGTTCCAGGGGTTGATCGCCCCGGCGGCGTCGCCGATGGTGATCCAATTGGCGCCCACCAGTGGCCCCCTGGAGAACGACATAGTCAGCTTGCCCCCCACCGGCTTGGTGAGTCTCGACTGGTCGGATATCCCCCAATACTCGGGGGCGGTGGCGGCGTAATCGTTCATCATGGTGGTGGTGTTGACCTGCTTCCACCTCTTGAAGGTGGAGAGGAGGCCGACCCCGACGTTGATGGTCCCGTCTCCAAGGGGGAACACCCAGCCGTACCCGGGCATGGTTGCGCCCGAGGAGTCCCTGAGGTCCAGCTGGCTCTCCAGGAACCGGTCCTCCGACCGGGGCGACGAGTAATAGCCGCGCGCCGCCATGCCCATCGGGTAGTCCTTGCGCCGGGCGGTCCCCAACTCCCGGCCGAAACGGTTCATCGACCCGTCGGCGATCATCGTGATGGCGGGGGTCACCGTCTCCAACTCCGATCCGTTCTGGAGGGCCACCGCCGTCAGCTTCCCGTCCTCGATCACAGGCAGTCCGGTGGTCTTCTGCCGGATCACCACACCCTCTCTTGCGGCGAGCGCGGCGACCTGGCCGTCGAGATCCCGCCGGCGTATCACCCCACCCCAGTCTGGGAACCGGCTGTGCTGGGGCCAGGGCATCTCGAGCATCAGATCCTCCCCGGCATAGGAGCGCAACCCGTCGATGCGGTGGAACTCGGGGACGTCGAAGTCGAACCCCATCTCCTGGAGCTGGAGTATCGCCCTCGGGGTGAGGCCATCGCCACAGGTCTTGTCACGGGGGTACTCCTTGGCCTCGACCATGGTGACGCCGTGACCGGCCCTCGCCAGCCATAGAGCGGCGGCGCTGCCGGCCGGCCCGCCCCCGATCACCAGGACCTCAGGCTTGCTCATCGCTGCCGAGGGTAGAAGCTGGTGGAGGAGAAGTCAGAACCCGGGGCCGCATGTATCGTCGCCGTCATGAGCGGGCTCCCACGCGCCACCGTCACCAGGCTCCCCCGCTACCTCCGCCTCCTCGAGGAGTCGGAAAGGTCACGTCAGACTGTGAGCTCGGATGAGCTGGCCGACGCCGCCGGTATCACCGCCACCAATGCCCGACGCGACCTTGCCGCGCTCGGGTTCCAGGGGACCCGCGGGGTCGGGTACTCGGCGTCCGACCTCCGTGACCGAATCAGGCGCGAGTTGGGCATCGAGACCAGGCGCCAGGTCGGGATCATCGGGGCCGGGAACCTAGGAACCGCCCTGGCCCGCTACACCGGGCTGTCCAAGCGGGGCTTCGACGTCGCCGCGGTGTATGACGTCGATCAGCGCCGGATAGGTCAGAAGATCGGCGGGCTGACGATTCGGGACCTGGGGATGATGGCGGCCGACCTCGGCGCCGGGCTGTTCGACATGGCGATCCTCGCCGTTCCCGCCTCCTCGGCACAGAAGGTTGCCGACCTACTCATCGAGTCGGGGATCACGTCGATCCTCAACTTCGCTCCGACCCGGGTCATGGTGCCCAAGTCGGTGGCGATCCGCCAGGTGGACTTGTCCAACGAGCTCCAGATCCTCAGCTACTACGGCTGAGGGTCAGTAACCAGCGGTCTCGCCTTCCTGGGTTTGCTCGTATTGGTGGAGAGCGGTGAGGAACACCAGGAACAGGACGAGACTGACCAACAGGTAGGTGATGGGGATCACCCGTATCTCGAAGGCGTTGAGCCCCTCTATGTTCTCGGGCTTGGGCCCACGCGGGGCGTAGATCACGAAGAGCAGCGAGGTGATGCTGAGCCATCCGAAGACGGCCGCTCCAGTGACCAGGAAACCCAGCTTCTTGCCCAGGTTGGTCCGGTTGAACAGGTACATCGACCCGTAGAACAAGAGGGCCGCGGCCAGCGTCAGCAGTATCCCGGTGACGAAGAGATTCGCCGAGAGCAGCGAACGGAACAGCTCACGGAAGAACATTGCTACTCGATCCCGTCCATGTTGCCGGCACGCAGATAACGAGCGAGCAACTCTATGTCAGCCTGGGAGAGGAGGGCGCCGAATGCCGGCATCCTCCCCGATCCGAACCCGTTGAGGCCATAGGGCCGCTGCGCCTCCGACCCACCGATCAGGAAGTCGATCAGGAGGTCCGGCTCCTCCTCGGAGTCGGGCCCGGCACCGAACTGGACCACCTCTCGCCCGTCCCATAGAGCCGGCCCGAACCCACCGGACCCGGCCTCCTGGGTGAAAGGGATACCTGCGCTGAATCCGGCGGTATGGCAGCGGGCGCAGTTGGCGTTGAACAGACCGATGGCGCGAGCCGCCTCCTCCTCGGTCACCCCCATCGAGGCGGCCACCCCAGGGATGTCGATCACCCACGTCCGGTTGCTCTGGGCTTCACGCAGGAACTCGAGACCGGCTTCTTCCTTGGGACGGATACGCCCTTCGTTCTCGTCGAGGACGCGTTTGGTTATTGCAACCGATTCGAGAGTCCCGACGAGACTGGTGGCAGTGGTGAGGTCTGCCACTCCCGCCATCGACGCCGGATTCGAAGGGTCGAGGGTGACCGCGGTGAGCCCGCGTGGAACGGTGGCGGCGGCGGCCCCTGTGATCAGGCCGTTGATCTGTGTCTCCCCGGAATCGGAGATGCCGTCGCCATCGGTGTCCTCGCCTTCGCTGCTCTCGATGAGCGCTTCGATGGCACCCAGGAAGGAGGTGAGGATGGGGTCGGGCTCGACCGCGGCCCGGAGAGCGGCAACCATCTCGTCGGCGACCTCGGCGTCGGGGAGAGCCGGGTCGAGCTGAACCGGCTCGATCGCCCGAAAGTGAGCCACCGCCTCGGCAGAGATCGCCGACAACTCGGTCTCGGTGACATCTGAGACCCCGTCATCGTCGGTGTCGCGACCCTCTCCAGCCTCCTCCAAGAGGTCGGAAGCGGTTTTCGCCAAAGGCCCGATGAGGGCAGAGTCGCTTGGCGCCTGATCGATCTCTTTAACCACCTGCTCCTGTGCGATGATCGCGGTGGCGACTGCGGCGTCGGCCCCTTCGAGCGCCCCGAGCTGGGCAGAGACACGCCCCGGGGTCTCGTTGACCACCTCCTGCTGGTCGCGTTGAATCGTCCTGAGGTAGTTGACGACGTCGAGCACTTGATGCTCGTTCATCGGCCCACCGCCGGCCAGCCCCCATGCCGGCATGGGGGTGTTGCCCCGGCCGAAGGTGACCCAGAAGGCCACCTCGTCCTGGTCGTAGCGGAGAAAGACGTCGTTCAGAGATGGCGCAACCCAGGCGACGGTCACCCCTGATCGCTTCTCGACATAACTCGCCAACCCACCCGCCCCCAACGGCCCGTGACAGGTGAAGCAGGCGAACTCCTCGACTATGTGCTCGCCCCTGCTGACCGACGCTTCGTCGAACTCCGCGACGAAACCCGATTGCCTTGCCGGCTCACCGAGGAAATAGAGGGGGAGGGAAACAGCCAGGAAGGCCGAGAAAGCGATGGCGTACTTCTGACTCTTCTCGAGACGGCGGGTCTCGAGTTGCTGATCGTCGATGCCTGGCTGGAGGTTGGGCGCGATCTCCTCACTTCCCCGGTTGCGGAAGGCGGCGACCATCATCACGCCGAGCCAGATGATCCCGGCGACGAAGGCCAGAGTCGTGATCACCTGAACGGTCACGCCCTCAAGCCTCTGCTTCCACCGCCGGGGCGATGGCCCCGATGCAGCTCGGGCCCTGGGGATAGGCCACCGAGAGTGAGGGCGCCCTCGAGGTCTCGATGATCGACCCGGTCTTGATTATGAACCGGTTGTCGACTACCTCGACCACGAATCGGTCGAGGTTACGGGGAGCCGGGCCGCCGAAATACTCACCTATTGAGTTGTACTTGGAGCCATGGCACGGGCACTCGAACCCCACGGCGGTGGCACACCAGGGGACGCGGCAACCGAGATGGACACAACGCTGGAACAGCGCCATGAGGTCGGCCGCCACCACCGGAGCCCCGGAGAACTGCTCGGAGAGGGTGGCTGGGGCGGGCACCACGTAGGCCCGCGCCTCGGGAACGAAAACCGGCACCACGGAACCGCTGGGGGAGACGACCATCGTCTGGAGGTCGCTGACCGCCCCGGCGTCGACATCGGATCCGAACCCACCACTGAGCTTGGGCCAAAACATCGCGAGCGAGCTGATCCCAAGCAGCCCCAGGTAGGAGAAGAAGGTGGCGTTGATGGCCCGGTTGAAGAACTGGCGCCTTGTCACGCCGGCCTCCTCGGGGGAAACCTCAATCACCCGCTGGGCCTCGGTGACCCTCACCGCCACCGGAGCCGGCGCCTCGATGACCTCCACCTCCTCGGCGGCCGCCTCCACCATGGCCGCGACGTCACCCTCGGGCAGGACCAGGGGCCCAACCCTGACACCCGCCATGGAGCGGTCGGCGCGACGGGTCTCGGTAGAGACGCCGGCCGACGGGTCGGCCGGCCTCGACATCTGTGACCGCCGGAAGGCGATAGTGAAGGCCCCGATGGCCCCGAGGATGGCGAACACGGCGACACCGATCAGGACCATGTTGGTGAAGCTCATTCGAAGTTCACCCAGTCCAACAAGTCGTCGAAGAAGATCCCGTCCTTCCAGGGATAGGCAAAGTTGAATCCCCGCCCCCGGAACAAGACACCCATCATGGTCAAGGTCGCCGAGCCGGCCAGGAACAAGGAGTAGAGGAGGATGGCGTATTTGCGGTCGGAGGGCCGGGTGGAGGGATTCCGATCCACGAAGGGGACCATCATGAAGCCGATTATCCCGATGAACAGCGGGACCATGACACCAGCGATCTGGGGGTCGAAGTAGCTGAGCAACTCCTGGAGGCCGAGGAAGTACCAGGGAGCCTTCGAAGGGTTGGGGGTGGCGTTGAGGTTTGCCGGGTCGAGCAAGGGTGAGTGGATGACCACCGCCATTATCACCAAGAGCCCGGTGATCGCCAGCAAGGCACCGAACTCCATGAGCATCAGATGGGGCCAGGTGTTCACCTTGTCGGTGGGGTCGGCCTTGACGGTTTGAATCGCCCTCGCCTTGACCACGGTGAGCAGCCTCTGGGTCCTCACTCCTTCCGGCAGACCGGTAGGCGGGACCACGGGGCGGGGACTGACCACCGAGGCCACCCGTCCGTTGCCACTGCCACTCCCGCTGCCCGACGAGGCCGGTCGTTCATCGACGATCGTGGCCACCACCACCACCGCCGCCGCCTGCTCGGGCTGGTCGTCTGCGGGTGGCTCGGCGGCAGTCTCGGCGACCGGCTCTGTGTCGGGGGATGGGTCTGGCTCCGGGACCGGCTCCTCGTCGTACTCGGCCACCTTCGGCTCTTGAGGCGGGACGTTCTGGCTCATGTCGGCCTCGACTTCGACCGGGGCGTTGGGGTCGGCCCCCGCGGGCGGGACCTCGGTCACCCCCGGGTCACCCTCCTCCTCGGCGGCGGCTTCGGCGGCCGTGACCGGCTGTGAAACCGGCTCGGACCTGGGGACATCCACCGGGGGCCCCTCACCCTTCATCTCGGCGAGGACGGCTTCCACCGGGACCCCAAGGGCCCGGGCCTTCGCCTCCGCCGATCGTCTCAGCAGGTCTTCGGGGATATCGACCATGGCAACTCCCTACAGGGGTCCTGAGATCCCGCCGTCCTTGCGGACCCTCCAGAAATGGACGGCCATGAAGATGACGATGATGAAGGGGAAGGCGAGTACGTGAAGGACGTAGAAACGGAGCAGGGTTGCCCCGCTGACCTCGACCCCGGCGAGCAGGGCGAACTTCACCTGGTCACCGATGACAGGCGAGAACCCCGCCATGTTGGTGCCCACCGTGACCGCCCAGAAGGCCAGTTGGTCCCAGGGGAGCAGGTAACCGGAGAACGACAGGAACAGGGTCAGGAACAGAAGCACCACACCGACCACCCAGTTGAACTCTCGGGGTGGTTTGTAGGCACCGTGATAGAACACCCGGCTCATGTGGAGAAACACCGACAGCACCATGAGATGGGCGCCCCAGCGATGGATGTTCCGCACCAGCGACCCGAAGGCGACGTCGGTGGAGAGTCGTTCCATGTCGGCGTAGGCCACATCGGCGGTTGGGGTGTAATAGAACATGAGGAAGATCCCGGTAATGGTGAGGAGGATGAACAAGAAGAAGCTGAGGCCTCCCAGGCACAGGGTGTAGGACAAGCGAACACCATGACGCTTGACCTTCACCGGATGGAGGTGATAGAGCACGTTGTTCATCACCACGTAGGAGCGGTTCCTCGGGGAGTCCTGGTAGCCCTGCTTGAAGGGTGAGCCTGGCCGAAGGATGGCCTCGACGACCTGAGAGCGCCACAACTTCTCCTGCGCCTCTTTCACCCGGTCCCTGAGTGCGGTCTTCCCGTTTCCGTTCGCCACTTCGTCTCCCTACCAGCGCATACCGTACGAGTAACCGTGTTTGAAGTCACGTTGACCGGTGTCGAAGTCCCATGGGCGACGGTCCAGGCCCAGTTCCGCGGCCTGATCGGCGAGAGACCCCTCGAACTTGCCGAGTGAGATGACCCCCGTCGGGCACCGATCGATGCAGAGCTGGCAGCGGGTGCACTCGTCCTCGTCGACGATGAAGAACCCGAAGTTCTGGGTGTCCTCCGAGGGATGATCGACATTGACCGCCTCGGTGATGGCGTCGAGCGACAGGTAGTGGATGCACTTCCAGGGGCAGATGTCGACACAACCCTCACAGAGGATGCACT
>JBBDML010000019.1:0-98096 GCA_040878345.1 Acidimicrobiia bacterium
CTGTGGCTGAGGCCCTCGGTCACCGGACTGGCAGGGTGGTTGACACTGAAATGGGGGCGTGCGAAAAGTCAAAGGTGGCACTGGCGATGAACCTCGGGTCGCTATGCCACTGGCATGCTGTCGCCCTGGCCTGATCGACGGCCTCGCAGCTACATACAAGACAGCGAGAACCAGGGCTTTCGACCATGAGTGACAGATACTCTCAGTGGCATGACGCAGAGTTCAGGCTTTGAGTCCTGGTTGCAGGTTGAGACAGCGCTAAAACGAGCAGTCAGGAAGCTTCGGCGGAGCGGCGACATGGTGGCCATCTACACGTCGGGTGGACGGAATATGTCGATCGGTAGTGAGTCCGGCGGGCTCATGCCATCCGGATTCAGGTGCACGGCCCATGGCGACTCGGCGCTAAAGGACCTGACGCCGAAAGATGGCCGCTACGAGGCGGGCGGACTAATGCCCAGATTGGGTGGCGATGACTACCAATCGGATCGTGTTCCCGCGCCAGATGCAATCAGCTGGATGACGGAACTCGCGAGAGCATGGAGGCTCGACGCGAGTTCAGTAAGGATCGAACTCATGTCACTCGACAAGTCCAGCCCTTTTTACAAGAGCCTTGGCTCTTGATCGGCATACCGACGTTAGGCGACCCGGCACGATGAGATTGAGTCGGCTACGGCTCGAGCAGAAAGTGCACGCCGGTTCCGGCTCTCTATCAACAGGGCCTTCCGACCTCACCTCCAAAAACAGTGAGACCAGGAAACCTGTAAATGGCTCTGGCGATGCTGTGCCGATCTCCAGGGCGAGTAGCGGTTGGGCGCGCGGCGGGCCGCATGAGGTGCCACTAGTGGCTGCTATAAGATTCGCCGCGCACGTAGGACGATGTCGTGGATGTGTGGGGAGGGCTTCCCCTCGGGCCGGGCTCGCCACTCGTGGGTCTTGATCTCCCACTCCGGCGAGTCTTGTAGGACGTCGATGAAGTCGGCAACCTGCAGGTAGGCGTCGGGGTCGTAGGGTTGGCCGTGCTCGCTTTCGGCTGAGGGGTGCTTTGGTTCTAGGTCGTGGCTTACGACGAGGAGGGTGCCCCCTGGAGCGACCGCCTCGAGCAGATTGCGCATAGCTCTGTTGTCGGGTGTTCGTTGGATCGGGACGTAGTGAGCCGTCACGAGGTCGAACACTCCGGTTTCGAAGGCAGCGAAGTCATTGGCGTCTGTGCGGTGAGTCTCGATTTCTAATCCGTGTCTGTCGCCTTCGGCTGCGAGGCGGTCGAGCGCCCGCTGCGAGATGTCGCTGGCGGTCACCTTCCAGCCCTGCTCAGCAAGCCAGATGGCATCGCCCCCTTCGCCAGCTCCGACGTCGAGGGCACGGCCCGGTGAAACGCCGGTCAGTTCGGCCACCAGACTGTGGTTGGGGTTGCCGCTCCAGATGTGATCGCCGCTGTAGCGGTGGTCCCAGTCGGCTTCGCCGGAGGATGGCCGGGCCGCGCGCTCGATGTCTTCGTGGGCGAGGCTGAAGCTGATGACGGCACCGACCCGGCTGCCGTTCGCCGCTGCCTGCAACACCTGCTGGCTCGGGTCGGTGAGATTCCCGGCGGCATACAGCCCAGGGACTGAAGTCTCGCCGGTCTCATCGGTCTCGATGAAGTCGCCCAGGCCGCTGGGGTGCTCCACCGGTTCGAGGCCCAGCGTTCCGAACACGTCTGCGCGCACCCTGAATCGGGCGCTGACCACCACCGCATCGGCATCGATGTGGTCGCCACCTATCAGCTCCACCGCCTTAACGCGCCCATGCTCATCTGTGACGACGGAGCTTACCGGTCAGGCACGTCCTCTGAGTTTGAGACAAACCCGCCAGATAGGTGCCGATCGAGCGCTTCTTCTGTGGGTCGATGAAGCGCTCCTTCAGTCATCAGGCTGTCAACCTGAGTTGGAGCGGCCACAAGTCTGGTCGGTGAGGCGGAAGGTCAGTTCGACGGGGACACTGTTGTGGGCTCAGTGACAGGTTGGATGTATCGGTTGGAGGGGAAAACGTTGTCCGGGTCGTGGGCCCGCTTCACATCGCGAGCCGCCTGGGGTTGGCCTTCCCTACGAGCCTGCGCCCAACCGGGATGTGGAGGGTCGTTGTGGCCGAACCGCGGCCGCTACGCCCGGCCCAGCAGGAAGTAGGTAACCATCTCCCCCTTCCCTTTGACGTCTATGGGGCCGCGGCGTTCGAAGCGGTAGCCGGGGTTGAGACGCCGGTAGGTGCCTTCGGTCACCTGGATCCGTCCGGGCAACCCGTGGGTCTCCATCCGGCTAGCGGTGTTGACGGTGTCGCCCCAAAGGTCGTAGATGAACTTGCGGCGTCCGATTACCCCCGCCACCACCGGGCCCGTGTCGATCCCGATCCGCATCGACAACGGCCCACCCTCGGGGTCGGTGCGGCCCGCCGTCTCCGCCTGGATCTCGAGGGCCATGTCGGCGATCGCCTCGGCATGGTCGGGGCGGGGGTCGGGGATCCCGGCGGCCACCATGTAGGCGTCGCCGATGGTCTTGATCTTTTCCAGGCCGTGGCGGTCGGCGAGCCGGTCGAAGACAGTGAACAAGTCGTCGAGGGTCCGCACCATCTCGGAGGGGCTGATCCGCTGGCTGCGGCCGGTGAAGTCCACTAGATCGGCGAACATGACCGTCGCCTCCGGGTAGGCGTCGGCGATCACCTCGTCACTTCGTTTGAGGCGCTCGGCGATCGGCGCCGGGAGGATGTTCAACAGGAGCCGTTCGGACCGTTCCCGCTCCTCTTCCAGGGCCCGGCGGCTGCGCATCGCCTCCCCCAACAGCAGCACCGCTGCCATCATCGCCGCGTCGGGCAGCACCCGGCCCAGCAAGGGGGCCACCGCTTCGCCCTGGAAAAGGCTTCGGTAGGCGACCCAGCCGAGGGGGGCGACTGCGAACCAAGTCCCGATCCCCAGCGCCCAACCGAGGTGACCTGCCGCCCAGGCGGTGGCAAGCGCCACCGACATCGGCACTGCCGGGAATATGCCGGGATAGTCGACCAAGTAGTAGACCTCGACGAGGGCGGCCGACCCCAGGAGCGACACCAGGGGCCAGCGGCGTCGGATGAGGACCAAGGCAGCGATGGCGGCGCCTAACCCATAGGCGAAGGCGTCGGGGGGCATGGCCGGCTCCTCGACAATGCCCCTCAGCTCCCGGGGGTCGGCGGTGTTGATGGCGGTCGTGATCGCCACCGCCAAGGCGAGCGCCAGCAGAACGTCGACCACCCAGGCCGGCACCCGTCGCAACTGCTTGGTGATCCGTCCCAGGGGCCTTGGCCAGACCGTGCTCACGCCCTCAGCTTGACCGCCATCCGAGGCCATTGCCAACCCCCACGCACACCGGGCCGAACACCCGCACTGGAGGTGCCGTTATGCGCGGTTTGCGGATGTGAGTGTTATCGCCCGAGATCTGTCGTTTAGTACGTTCGTCATCAGCGTTAGCTGTCGGGACCAGGGCTGCCAACCTTTCAGATCACTCGACGATGGGTTCGTTTCGATGCGTGATATAGACGTTCGGATTCTCGACGGGAGCCCACCACGAGAACGAAGCAATCACTTTCCAGTCCGCTGATTGAGAAAGGCGCCCTTCGATAGCGACTCGATGTTCCGAGCCAGGCTGTGGCCGCCACTCCCAGCTGTCGTCTCCGAATTCAGCGATGACTTCGGTGGTTGAACGCCGTGGACCGCAAAGGGTTTGGCGAACTCGTGGCGATCACCAGGTATGCGCCAGTCGAGCCGGTCATGAGGTGCCATGAGCCTAGGGAATATGGGGGAATCCCGACCTCGGCCGGGCAATACACTCCCGGGCCCATGCCCGTCGAAATCGATATCGCACATGTTGCCCGGCTTGCCCGTCTCGATCTGACTCAGGACGAGTTGGCGGCATACCAGGGCCAGCTCGGGGTGATTCTCGAGCATGCGGCCCGGGTCCAGACGCTGGAGGGAAAGCCCGAGGTCGAATCGACGCACACCCTCGGCCTGGAGAATGTGTATCGGGACGACGAGGTGACCCCCTCCCTCGACCGGGAGGAGGTGCTGGCGGCCGCGCCCGAGACCCGAGACGGGTACTTCGTGGTGCCCCCCGCCCTGGAGTCATGACGCCCTCCACCCCCACCATCGTCGAGGCGGGAGCGCTCCTGCGATCGGGCGAAGTCACCGCCATCTCACTTCTCGAAGGGGTGCTCGAAGTCGCCCATCGGACCGAGGCGATGTTGCACGCCTATCTCACCATCGACCGCGAGGGGGCGGTCGAAGCCGCCGTCGCCGCCGACACCGAGCTGGCGGCGGGTCATGACCGGGGCCCCCTCCATGGCATCCCCGTCGCGCTCAAGGACAACATGTGCACCAGGGGCCTTGAAACCACCGCCTCCTCCCAGATCCTCTCCGGGTACCTGCCCCCTTACGACGCCACTGTCGTGCGCCGGCTCCGAGAGGCGGGGGCTGTCATCGTCGGGAAGACCAACCTCGACGAGTTCGCCATGGGCTCATCGACCGAGAACTCGGCGTATGGCGCCACCTATAACCCCTGGGACATCGGCCGGGTGCCCGGTGGCTCCTCGGGGGGCTCGGCGGCGGCGGTGGCGGCCGGGTCGGCCATCACTGGTCTCGGGTCGGACACCGGGGGGTCGATTCGACAGCCGGCGGCGCTGTCCGGGATCGTCGGGCTGAAACCGACCTATGGGACGGTGAGCCGGTACGGGTTGATCGCCTTTGCCTCGTCACTCGACCAGATCGGGCCGCTGTCGAGGACCGTCGACGACGCGGCGCTGACCCTCGAGGCGATATGGGGCCATGACCCACTCGACGCGACCTCATACCCCGGCGAGTATCCCGACCTGAGGGCCGACATGACCACAGGCGTGTCCGGGCTCAAGGTGGGGGTGGTAAGTGAGCTGGCGGGCGAGGGGTACGAGCCCGATGTCGAGGCCGCGGTGGCGGCGATGGTGGAGCGGCTTGCCGGCGAGGGCGCCGCCGTGGTCGAAGTCTCCCTCCCGTCATTCGAGATCGCCCTGTCGGCCTATTACCTGATCGCACCGGCCGAGGCCTCGGCCAACCTGGCGCGTTTCGACGGGATCCGCTACGGGCTCCGGGTGCCCGGTGACACCACCGAGTCGCTGATGGCCCGGACCCGGGCGGAGGGCTTCGGCCCCGAGGTGACTCGCCGCATCCTCCTCGGGACCTACGGGCTCTCGGCCGGCTACTACGAAGCCTTCTATGGCCAGGCCCAGCGGGTCAGGGCCGCCATCCGTCAGGACCTGGCCCGGGTGTACCACGATGTGGACGTCTTGGTCTCCCCCACCAGCCCCACCGTGGCCTTCGAGGCCGGTGCCAGGGTGGCCGACCCGCTGGCCATGTACCTCTCCGACATCTGCACCATCCCCTCCAATCTGGCCGGCGACCCGGCGATCTCGGTGCCGATCGGCCTCGACGGCCGGGGTCTTCCCATAGGTTTTCAGGTGATGGCCCCCGCTCTGGGGGAGCGCACCTTGTTCAGGGTGGCAGCCGAGGTGGAGAGGCTCGCCGGATTCACTGCCCGGCCCGAGATCGAGCTGGTGGCGTCGTGACCAACACCATCGCCTGGGAGCCCGTGATCGGGATCGAAGTCCATGTCGAGCTGTCGACTCGCTCCAAGATGTTCTGTGGCTGTGCCGTCGACTTCGGGGCCCCACCCAACACCAATGTGTGCCCGGTCTGTCTGGGGCTCCCCGGAGCCCTCCCCGTTCCCAACCGGAAGGCCATCGAGCACATCCTGGCCATCGGGCTTGCCCTCAACTGCGAGGTCTCACCCCGGTCGGTGTTCCATCGCAAGAACTACTTCTACGCCGACCTCCCCAAGAACTATCAGATCAGCCAGTTCGACGTCCCGGTGTGCACCGGTGGGTTCCTCGACATCACGGTCGATGGGGAGACGAGGCGGATCGGCATCGAGCGGGCCCACATGGAGGAGGACACCGGGAAGTCGACCCATGTCGGCCAAGGGGGAAGGATCCACGCTGCCTCGGCGACTCTGCTGGACTTCAACCGCTCCGGGGTCCCCCTGGTCGAGATCGTCTCCAAGCCGGAGATCCGCAGTGCCGCCGAGGCCAGGGCCTACGCCCAGGAGCTGCGGTCGCTGGTGGCCGAGCTCGGGGTGTCCGACGCCCGTCTAGAGGAGGGGTCGCTCCGCTTCGACGCCAATGTCTCGGTGCGGATGGCGGGGACCGATGTTCTCGGCACCAAGGTCGAGATCAAGAACATGAACTCCTTCCGGTCCTTGGAGCGCGCCATCGAGCACGAAGTCGAGAGACAGATCACGTTGGTGGCCGAGGGTGAGGAGCTGACCCAGGAGACGAGGCACTGGGACGAGGAGAAGGGGGTCACCCACTCGATGCGGACCAAGGAAGGCTCCTCCGACTACCGCTACTTCACCGAGCCCGACCTGGTCCCGATGGTGATCGGCGACTCATGGGTGGCGGCGGTGAGGGACGCACTCCCCGAGCTTCCCGCCCGGCGAAGGGCCCGGTACCAGGGCCTGGGGCTCGACGGCCGGTCGGCCGCCGTGCTCTCCGACGCTCCGACACGGCTCCGGGAGATCTTCGACGAGGCTGTCGCCGTCGGAGCCGGCGCCGTTGCCGCAGCGAATTGGGTGACCGGCGAGATCACCGGGCACATCAGGCGAACCGGCATCGACGCCCATGAGCTGACATTGGATGGTGCCCAGCTCGCGGAACTTGTGGGTCTGGTCGATGAGGGGCTGGTGTCACCGACCGCGGCAAAAGAGGTGCTGGAGGGGGTCTTGGCGGGCGAAGGAAGCCCGCGCCAGGTGGCGATGACACGTGACCTGGCCCAGATGTCAGACCCGGGTGAGCTGGCGGCAGTGGTGGCATCGGTCCTGGCGTCGCACCCCGACGCCGTCGAGAGCTTCCGCTCGAGCGGTGAGGAGAAAGTGGTCGGGTTCCTGGTCGGCCAGGTGATGCGGGTGACCCAGGGAAAGGCCGATCCCCGAATGGTCAATCGTCTGTTGAGGGAGTCCCTGGGCGGTTGACCTAGGACCGTGCCCTCGCCGGGTTAGGTTTCCTGGCATGCACCGTCAGACCAAGATCATCGCCACACTGGGTCCCGCGGTGGCCAGCCTCGAGGGGGTGCGCGCCCTGGTCGACGCCGGCATGGACGTTGCCCGGCTCAACTTCTCCCACGGGTCAGCCGAGTTGCTGAGAGACTTGTACGAGTGGGTTCGGGCGGCTTCGGAGGAGTCGGGTCGCCCGGTGGCGGTGATGCAGGACATCCAGGGCCCGAAGCTGCGGGTGGGCATCTTCCCGGATGGCGAGATAAAGCTGCGTCCTGGGGCCGAGGTCGACCTGGTCCCTGACACCTGGGAGGGCGGGCCGAGCACCATCCCGATCGGGTACCCGGACCTCCTCGATGACGTCCACCCCGGCGACCGGGTGATCCTCGCCGACGGGATGGTCTCACTCGAGGTCACCGGTGTCGGCGATTCGTCTTTGCGCGCCCGCGTCGTGACCGCGGGGACCTTGGCCGATCACAAAGGGGTATCGCTCCCCGACAGTCGGCTGGCCTTGGGCAACGTCACGGCCAAGGACCAGGCTGACCTGGCCCTCGGGCGGGAGTGGGGGGTGGACTACGTGGCGGCCTCTTTCGTTCGAACCAGGGAGGACGTGGAAGCCGTGACCGCCCTTGCCGGGGGAGCACCGATCATCGCCAAGATCGAGTTGGCCCGGGCCCTCGACAACCTGGACGAGATCCTCGAAGCCTCTTTCGGGGTCATGGTGGCCAGGGGCGACCTCGGTGTCCAGGTACCACTTGAGCGGCTCCCCCTGATCCAGGCCGACATCCTGTCGAGGGCGAACGCCGCCGGGCGGCTATCAGTGACCGCCACGGAGATGTTGGAGTCGATGACCCACAGCCCTCGGCCGACCCGGGCCGAGGTCACCGATGTGGCGACCGCGGTCATGGCAGGCACCGACGCGGTGATGCTCTCCGGGGAGACCGCGGTGGGGGAATACTCCGAAGAGACGGTGATGGCGATGGCCCGGATCTGTCAGACCGTGGAGGAGGGCACCCTGTCAGGCAGGGGGGTCCACCCGGTGGAGTTCGTGGGTGATGAGAACAACGTGGCCTCGGCGGTGGCCCAGGCCGCCACTCAGATCGCGCTCAACGTGGGGGCCAGCGCGATCGTTGCTTTCACCGAGAGCGGTAACACCGCCCGCCTCATCTCCAAATACCGCCCCGAGCAGCGGATCGTGGCCTTCAGCCCAAGGATCGAGACCCTTCGCCGGATGGCCCTGATGTGGGGGGTGATCCCTCATGAGTTCGAGCGGCAGGCGTCCACCGACGAGGAGATGGCGCTGGCGTCGTCGATGCTGGAGAAGGATGGGGTGGTCCAACGTGGCGAGACGGTTGTGATGGTGGCCGGTGTGCCACCCAACCTCCGGGCCTCCACCAATCTGGTCAAGGTCCACCGGATCGGCGAGCCGTCGGGCCGGCTCGGGGGCTGAGTTACGATCGGGCAATGGGTCAGAGCGTCGAGATAAAGGACGTGGTGGCGATGGGCGAGGTGATGATCATCGACACCGATCGCAGCTTCACCGGTCAGGACGGGCAGACCATCTCACCGGGTTCTGACGGAACGGGGGTTCCCGGCCTCCTTGCCGCCAGGCTCTACGCCCTCGGGCTGGGGATCGACCATGTTCACATCCAACAGAACTCGGTGACGGTGCGCCGCCCCGGTGGCTGGGACCCCGGGACCCGAGACCTCGTCACCGACGTGGCCGGCTCGTTCCTCCGGTTCTACGACGAGGAGGAGTAGGCCGTCTCAGGAGGTGGTGGGGCTTTCACTCGTGGTTGTGGTCGATCCCAGGGTCGTGGTGGTGGGACAGGTGGGCTCCTGACCCGGGACCTTGCAGGGGTGGACCTCGTAGATCAGCCCCTGGGGTATGTAGGTGGCGGTCCATGTCTGCTCGGAGACCAACTCGGTGCCCCCGCGGAGGATGCGGCGGGTCACGGTGACGCTCCAGCCCTCCCGCTCGGTCTGCTTGGTGACCACCTTGTCCACCGGGAATGCGGGGTTCACCAGGTATCTGGGTGGGGGCGGTGGCTGCACCGCGAACCGCTCCGACACCGTCGAGGCGATGTGGAGGGCGTCGGGCCCGCCACGGGAGACCGCGCCGACATTGGTGCTGCCGCTCCTTTGCTCGCCCTTGACGGTGCGCCCGTCGTTGTCGCCGAAGATCCGGACGGTGATCGACGAGTCGGTGTGCTGGGTGTCGATGAGGATCGCCTTCGAAGTGTTGTTCCTGAAGATCAGATCCGGCGTCCTCCAGTTGACGGTGCCCTCGATCCCCTCGGGATACCGGCTGAAGTAGTACGAGTGAGGCTTGTGCTCGACGTCCTCGTAGCCTCCCCAATAGACCGCGTTGTAGAGGGTGGTGGCAAACTGGCTGACCCCGCCCCCTACCGTGTCGACCAGCTCCCCGGCGATGATGGTCCCCGCTGGGAGGTAACCCTTCTCCTCGGTCCGCTGACCCACGTACTCGTTGATGCTGAATTGCCGGCCGGAGCGGACGATGGCCATGTCGATGGTGTCGGCCATCCTCTGGATGTTGACCACCCGATCCTCACAGCAGGAGTGGTAGGTGGTGAACGAGCTGACCAGGTGCTCGATGCCGAGGGCCTCGAGCTCCTCGGTGGTGGTGTCGGGATCGGCGTCCTCGACCAGGGGCAACACACCGATGCGGGCGCTGGAGCGACCCGCCTGCAGGAGTTTTTGGGCCGCCTCGCCCTCATCGATCCGGGTGCCCTTGCTCCCCGGGACGATGCTGATCCGATCACCATCGATGGCGAACCTGGCGTCGACCGGCTCCGCTTCGTAGTCGGCCCGGATCGGGTCTAGATAGGTGTCGATGACCTCGGGATCGAAGGAGTGGACGATCTGGGGTGATCCTTCGGCGACCGTGGTGGCGACGTAGGCCGCGATCAGCTGCTCGGGGGAGAACTCCACCCTCCCGTCCTGATAGATCAGGCTTATCGGACTGGCCAGCAGTTCCTGGGCCTCGATGACCGCGGCGTCGATGTCGGCGTCGGTCAGCTTGGGCACCAACACCGTGGTGGGGAGGGCTTCCCGCTCCGGCTCCTCGGCGAGCAGGCTCTCCTCGACGATTGCAGTTGCCGGGGCCCGGTCGAGACCCATCCCGCTCCTCGGGTAGACCGGGGTCGGGACTCCCTCCTCCAAGACGACGGCACCGAGGCTCACCGGCTGGGCGATGACTTCGACGTCCCATGCGTCGAAGACGGCGCTGATCGCTTCGGGGTCGGTGCTGGCGGCGATCGGAACACCCTCGGTCTTGAAGATGTGGCTCAGCCACCAGAGGAACTGGTAGGACACGTTGCCCTCACGCCCCACGGCCATGACCCGGTCCAAGAGGTAACCCTCATCGAGGTCGAGTCCCGTTTCCCGGGGGCTGAGCATCACCGGGGCGTTGTCGATGGTGAAAAACGCCGGCCGATCGAGCAACGCCTCTTCCAGACCGACCAGTGATGCCAGCGCCTCGTCGGCGGGCAGGCCCCCGAGATTGGTCCCTCCGACCTCGACCCGGCCCATCACCTCGCCCTGGGAGATCCAGCGGTTCAGCCCGTAGAGGGCGAAGAGGAGCGCGAACACGCTGACCGCGATGATCACGGCCGCGAGCAAGGGATGGAGGCGGAACAGGGGGTGGTTCTTCATTTGGACGGTCGCCCGTGTCGACCAGGTCCTCGGGTCGGCGATGGTAATTGGATTGCCGGAGTTTTCCGAACCTCCCCCACCCACAGGGCCGGTATACCCTCGACGGGATGCCGATCACGATCCCTCATGTGATCCCGGGCGATGCGCTGCGCATATCAGCTTCGACGTTCGTGGCGTGGAAAAGGTGCCCCGATCAGGCGAATGCCATGCTGAGAGGGGTCTACGGCCCTGACTCGCGACCCGCCTTCCTCGGCACCCTGGCCCACCGGATCTTCAGCCGCCACCTCAACCGGGGCCCGATCGACGCCGAGGAATTCGATCAGGCATGCCGTGAGGAGATAGGGGCCTCGACCCTCAACTACAAGATGGGGGGTCTCGAGATCAAACCATCGTCGCTCTCAGGGATGATCGAGGAGGTGCGTGGTCTCTACGACCGGTTCGTCAGGTTCCCCGGCGCCGGATTCGAGGGCTCCGAAGTCCCATTGGCCCACCAGACGGATGGCGGCGTCGAGCTGGTGGGGAAAGTGGATGCGATCTATCGAGAGGACGTCGGCGGCCACCGCTTGGTCGACTGGAAGACGGGTGAGCTGGGTGACCCCGTGGATCAGCTTCGCTTCTACTCCTTGCTCTGGGCTCTCGAGCGTGACGAGGTGCCGGTGTGCGTCGAGGCGGTGTCGGTGAAGACCGGAGAGAGCCATCGAGCCCACCCCACGATGGAGGAGCTGGAAGGGGTCGCTGCCGAGGTGGCGGCGATGGCGGCGGAGATCAGGGGCTCTTGGAACCATGGCACGGCTCTGGAGCGTCGGGCGGGGCCCTGGTGCCGGTACTGCCCGATCCTGGAGGAGTGCCCCGAAGGCCAGGCTGCGGAGGCCCTCATCGGGTGAAGCCAGATACCCAAGCGTGAGTAGATGACGTCGCTGTACGACGTCATCTACTCACGCTTCAGATCGGCGGGCCCCCTCCACCGCTTCGCGGAAGGCCTCGAACACCGACTGATGCTCGTCCTCCATGCGTTCGGGATGCCATTGGACGCCCAGTGCCCACCACTTCCCGTCGCACCGAACCGCCTCGATCAGCCCGTCATCGGCTCGGCCCTCGACCACCAGCCCGGGCGCCAGCCGGTCGATGCCCTGGTGGTGGAGTGTGTTGACTTTGGCCTCGGCGGCCCCGTAGGCGCCGGCGAGGACCGATCCCGGCTCGAACCTGACCACATGCCTCCGGGCCCCGATTTCCTCGGGCTCGGTCTCCCGGCTGACCGGCTCATGCGATGCGAACCCACCGCTCACCTCTTGGTGCAACGTACCGCCCATGGCGACGTTGAGCAGTTGAAGACCTCGACAGATGGCCAGCACCGGTTTGCCCTGCTTGCGGGCCGCTTCCACCAGTGACACCTCGAATCGGTCGACGGCGGCGTCGAAGCGAGTGGCTGCGGTCACTTGGCGACCGTAGGTTGACGGGTCGACATCATCGCCACCGGAGAGGATCAGCCCGTCGACCATCGAGACCAGCCTGCCGGCGGCGTCGGGGCTCTGACCCGCCGGGAACACCACCGGGACCATCCCGGCGCTCATCACCGACTCCGGGTAGAAGGTGGAGAGGGTGTGCAGCCGGTCGGGCCCGTAGTAGGTGTCGAGGGTCCTTCGCCATGCGGTGATCCCGACCAGGGGTTTCATCTGTCCAACTCCGATTCGTAGTGTCTGGCACCGGGCCCGATGGGAGCTCGCTGCCCCCGGAACTCCCAGTCGCCGCCAAGGGCGGTGGAGACCACCTCCTCGGACTCTGAAGGCTGGGCCCCGATCTCGGGTCTCACTGCGTGCTCACCGGCCACGATTCTATTGGTCAGGGCGCCTAGTCCCTCCACCTCCACGGTCACCACGTCTCCCGGCTCCACCGGGCGCGACCCTGCCGGGGTCCCGGAGAGGATGATGTCGCCGGGGAGGAGGGTGATGGTCCGGGCCAGATCGGCCACCAGGTAGTGCATGTCCCATGCCATCTCGGTGGTGCGACCTGATTGGCGGACCTCCCCATTGACCAGGGTGCGGATCTCCTTGGCCCGGAAGTCCCAGTCGGTGACCAGACCGGGGCCCACCGGACAGAGGGTGTCGGAGCCCTTGACCCGAAGCATCGAGCCGCCGTCGGTGTCCCTGAAGTCATGGAGCCCGAAGTCGTTGGCGATGGTGTACCCGGCGATGTGGTCCGCGGCTTCGGCATGTGAGATGTCGAAGGCCGACTTCCCGATGACGATGGCGATCTCCCCCTCGAAGTTGAGGTATCGGCACCGCTCGGGTCTCACCACCTCGCCGAGATGGGCGTTGAGTGCCGTGGTCGGCTTTTGGAAGTAGGTAGGGGCGGCGGGGAGGCGGGTCATGAACTCCTCGACCCGGCTCCGATAGTTGAGATGGACGCACAGGATCTTGGAGGGCTCCACGGGAGGGAGATGGGCAACCGTATCGGGGTCGAAGCTCTGCCCGTCTGCGGTGATCAGCCGACCCTCATCAAGAACGGCGCCGACCGGGTTGCCATCGATGAGGAGGCGGCGCGTCTCGGGCATCGATCTCACGGTAAACGACCCAGGAGCCCGAACCCGCCGGGGTTATTACGCTTGACGTACTATTACGCGGAGCGTAATATCATCCCTGATGGAGCTCGGCCGTTTCACCGAAGTGGGCCTCCTGATCATGGTGGGTCTCACCGATGGGCCCAAGCACGGCTACGCCCTGATCGAGGAGGTCGAGCGCTTCCGGGGAAACAGGCCCGGCCCGGGGACTCTCTATGGGGCCATCGCCCGCCTGGAGCAGGATGGGCTCATCGAGCCCATTCCCGGAGCTGGCCGCAGGACCCCATATCGGCTCACGCGCGCCGGGAGGGCGGCATTGACCGCTGAGCTCGTCTCTCTGGAGAGGCTGGTCGACACGGCGAGGACACGGCTGGCCATGGCGTGAGGAGGGTGATCAAGCTCTACCCACCGGAATGGAGGGACAGATACGGCGCAGAACTGGAGGATGCAGCCGCCGGGTCGCCGGGTGTGCGCACCGGTCTCGATCTCGTGCGCGGCGCCATCGACGCCTGGACCCGGTCCCCGGGAGGTGACTACATGACCGACCGACTCACCAAGCTGGCCGCAGTCCTGATGGTCCTGCCCTTGTTCTTCCTGGGGATGAACCTGGTCAACGAGGTGCGTGGGACCGAGGGCATGCTCTTCGAGTCCTTCTTCCTCTCGGGGCTGGGGACCGCCCTGGTCGCCACTGGCCCGGTCGCCGCGGTAGCACTGATACTCCTGCCCGCCCTTCGTCTATCCCGAGAGCGACGCCCCAGCGGCCCGTTGTTCGGGCTCAGGCTGGAGCTGAGCCGATTCCAACTGCTGGTTCTGACCCTCGCCCTCATGACCGCCGCCGCTTTCGCCTTCTACGTCTTCGTCGAGAACTTCGCCACACGCACCTGACCCGGCGGGACTCCGGTCGGAAAGCCGGTCTAAGTTTCGTGCCCGACACATGACCTCCCCACTCCTCGACCGGGTCCCCGACGACCAGTCGGCCGACATCACCTCCCACGACACCTACACGACCGGGTTTCCTCACGCCCGTTTCCGGCAGATGAGGGAAGAGAGCCCGGTGTCATGGGTCGAAGAGGCCGAAGGGCCCGGCTTCTGGGCGATAACCAAGCATGCGGACGTCATCGAGGTGAGCCGCGATTACAACCGTTTCACCGCATCGCGGGGGATCAGGATCGAGGAGATGGCGGCCGACGAGCTCGAGGCCCGACGCTCGATGATGGAGCTCGACCCGCCGGAGCACACCCGGCTGCGACGGCTGGTCCAAGCTGGGTTCACCCCCAAGGTGGTGGCCTCTTATGAGTCGGCGTTCCGCCGCCTGGTGGGCGCCGTCCTCGACAAGGTGGTCCCGCTTGGAGAGTTCGACTTCGTCACCGAGGTCGCACGGGAGCTTCCCATCCGGATGCTCTGCCGTCTGCTCGGGGTGCCCGAGACCGATGCCGCCCGGTTGGTGGCATGGGGCGACCGGATGATCTCCAATGCCGACCCCGAGTACACCCCGGTGATCATCGACAAGGTGGACACCGAGGAGTATCGGCTGCTCCCGTTCCGATCACCGGCGGCCTTGGAGGTGTTCCGCTACGCCGAGGAGATCGCCCTTTTGCGGCGTGACGACCCTCGGGATGACATCCTCACCTCCCTGCTCACCGCCGAGCCAGACGGCGAGCCGCTCACCGATCTCGAGTTCAAGAACTTCTTCACCCTGATGATGGTGGCGGGCAACGAGACCACCCGGCACACAATCAGCTACGGGCTGATGTTCCTCCAGGCCAACGCGGAACAACTGGAGAGCCTTCGGGCGGATCTGACCGGGCTATCCGAGACCGCAACCGAGGAGATCCTTCGGGCGTCGGGGGTAACCATGCACTTCCGGCGGACGGCGGCGGCGGACACCGAGGTCCGTGGGATCCCGATCCGCGCCGGTGACAAGATCGTGATGTGGTACACGTCGGCCAATTACGACGAAGAGGTGTTCGGAGACCCCTTCGACTTCGACATCACCCGTGACCCCAACCCCCACGTGAGCTTTGGCACCGGCAGGCATGTCTGTCTCGGGGCGTCATTGGCCAGGCTCGAAGTGAGGGTGTTCCTCGAGGAATTCCTGGGGAGAGTGGGGGAGTATCGGGTGGGGGATCCCGACCGGCTTCGCTCCAACTTCATAAGGGGGGTCAAACACCTCCCGATTCGGGTCGGGTCTCACCTCGCGGTGTAGTTTTGGGGGCATGAGTCACAACCAGGTCTTGTGGATCCTGGAGTGGGTCTTCGGTCTCTACTTCATAACATTCGGCATCACCCATTACGTCCTCCCGGAGGGACTGCCTCTGATCATGGAGTGGATGTACGACCTCGACACCAACCTCCACTACCTCGCCTGTGGCGCCGAGATACTGGGCGGGCTCGGGTTGATCCTCCCTGCGGTGACTCGACGGTGGCCCGGATTGGTCCCTCTCGCCGCCTCGGGGCTCATCGCGGTGATGATCGGCGCCCTCATCTGGCACGCCTCCCGTGACGAGATCCCGCAGATGGGCAACAACGTCTTCTTGGCCCTGGTCCTGGCGTATGTCGCCTACGGCAGATGGAAGCTGGCCCCATTAGAGGCCCGGTCGGGCTGACCACGGTCCCTACCCAATCAGGGTCTTCTCGATCATGTCGATGACGCGGTCGACGTGCTCGGCGGTGGTTCGGCGGTTGAGGACGGCAAGGCGAAGCACGAACCGCCCGTCGACCACGGTCGGGCTGACATGCGCCGACCGGTCGCGGTTGACAGCCTCCAATGCCGCATGGCCCAGGTCGTCGTCATCGAACATGAAGGCCAGGATCGAGAGGTCGGGTCGCCAACGGGCGTCGATCCCGCTGATCGTGCTCACCCGGTCGTAGGCGTGGCTGGCCAGGTCGAGACCGAGGTCGAGTGCCTCCCGGAACGGCGCCACCCCGTGCAGCTGGAGGGGGAGCCACACCGAGAGCCCACGGAAGGGCCGGCTCAACTCAGGGCCCAATGAGGCGATGTCCCTGACCCCCTGGTAGTGGTCCTCGTCCCGCAGGTAGGCCCCCCGGCCGAGATGGGCGTCGACCAGGCTCCCCTCGTCCCGGACCAGCAGGGCTCCGACCCCGAACGGGATCGACAGGCCCTTGTGGGGGTCGAGCGCGATCGAGTCGGCCCGGTCGATGCCGTCGAGCACGACCGCGCCGCGTTGGGTCAGCTCGAAGAAGGCTCCGTAGGCGCCGTCGACGTGGAGCCAGAGCTCCTCATCGACGCCGATGTCGGCGATGGCTCCCAGCTGGTCGACGGTGCCGGTGTCGGTGGTGCCCGCCGAGGCAACCACCAGGAACGGATGGCGCCCCGCGGCACGGTCGGCGGCGACCGAGGCGCGGAGCGAGTCGGGGTCCATGCGGAGGTCGGTGTCCACCGCGACCGTGACGATCTGGTCGGCCCGGAACCCCGCAAGCCGGGCAGCTTTCGCCACCGAGTGATGAGTATGGGCGCTGACGTATAGGACCCCTTTGGTGAAGTCATCCCCGAGTCGAGAGGTGCGGGCGGTGACCACCGCGGTGAAGTTGGCCATCGATCCGCCGGAGAGGAGCAGGCCCGAGGCATCAGGGCCGAGGTCGAACAGAGAAGTCATCCACCGCACCACCCCGTGCTCGATGGCGGAGAACCCGGGAGCGGCGCTGGAGACCCCGGTGTAGCGGTTGAGCGCGGCCGCCAGGAAGTCCCCCAGGGCCGCGGTGTAGAGCCCGGCATTGGGGATATAGGAGAGATGGCCACCCGATGGGTGGAGGATTCCCGAGGTCCCGGCCGTCTCCAGGTCCTCCAGGATCGAGGGCAAGGGCCTTCCCTCTTCGCCTGGGGGAAGTCCCAGCATGTCGAGGGTCTCCTGGTCGAGGTCGGTACCGGAGGCGTCCATCGATGCCATCCGTTCGTACCAATCGTCCAGGTAGTGGGTGACCAGGGAGGTGAGCTCGGCGCGGGTGGCGCGATCCGGGTCCAGATGGTCGGTCATTCGCCGGTCAAGGTAATCGCAACGAGTGGTGTGCGCGAAGTCATGCCGATATACGATCTGACGCCACCCGATCCTGGAGGGATGTGACTTACGACCGGCTCCGCCTGCTCTGGCCCGACCATCTCGGGCTCGCTCGCGGGAAGTATCTGACCCCGGAGAAGGCCGACCGCGGCACCGCCCACTCCATCGCCCTGTTCACCCTTGGGTTCGATCGGGTGATGATCCCCCACGACGGTGGCTTCTACTGGGAGGGGCTGCCGGACTGTGATGCCGTATTCGATTCCTCCACGGTGCGTGAGGGATGGGAAGAGGGCACCTCGGTGGTGGTCCCTGACATCCTCCGCCTCGAGCTTCCCGTGCCACTCGCCCCCCGTCACGTCCTCAGGGAGTCGATCGAGAAATGGCGCTCACACGGGCTCGAGCCCATGGTGGGCCTGGAGTTGGAGGCCTACCTCTTCGAGCCCGCCCCCGATGGCCGCTGGCAGCCGATCTCGACCCCCGGTGCCTATGTATACGGGACTGGAACCGCAGTCGACCCCACCGGGACCATCGACGAGATCATGGCAACCGCCCACCGGGTGGGCCTCCCGATGGAGTCGGTCAACAGCGAGTACGACAACGGTCAGTTCGAGCTCACCCTGGCCTACACCACCGCGATGCGGGCCGCCGACGACGCCTTCCTGTTCAAGGTGATGGCCCGGGAGATCGCGACACGAAGAGGGATGCTCCTCACCTTCCTAGGCAAGCCCATCAACGACAGGGGTGGCTCGGGCACCCACGTCAATCTCTCCATGAGTGACGGCGCCGGCCACAACGCATTCAGTGACCCTGAAGCCGACGACGGGATCAGCGACCTGGCCCGGTCGGTGATAGCCGGTCTCCTCCAGCACCACGTCGGGATGACCGCCCTGGTGGCACCGACGGTCAACTCCTACAAACGGCTACAACCCGGGTCGATGTGCGGCTACTGGGCCAACTGGGGATACGACCACCGAGGGGTCACCGTGAGGGTCCCGCCGGCCCGAGGGGAAGGCACTCGATTGGAGCATCGTGTCGGCGACGCCGCAGTCACACCCCATCAAGCGGTGGCTGCCGTTCTCACCGCCGGGCTCCTCGGCTATGAGAAGGGTTACCCCTTGCCCCCGGTAGAACAGCTCGACTGCATCGAGAACGCCTCGACGGATGTGGTGGCGCCGGCCTCACTGGCCGATGCTCTCGACGCCCTCGAGGCCGACACCGATCTGGTCGAGGCCTTCGGCGCCGCCTTCGTCGACGGATTCGTCACCGTGAAACGGGCGGAGTGGGACCGGTACAAACGATGGACCACCGACTGGGAGACCGCCGAGTACCTCCCGTTCCTCTGATGCCGGCGTTCCTATTCCCCCAGACCCCTTCGGGGCGCTCCTCGTTGATCCCACCCCCGCCCTGGCACTACTCGGGGGAGATGATCACGGTGGAGTATCGAACCGACCCCGAACGGGTGGCGGAGCTGCTACCCGAGGGCGTCGCCCTCGCCAACGAAGACCCCGGAGCGGTCGCCCTGATCTGGGCCGACTGGCAGAGCTGCGGCGACGGCTTCGAGGAGCTGCTCGACCCGGTCCGGAGCCAGTACAAGGAGTGCTTCTCGGTGATTCGCTGCACCTGGGACGACCGGCTTTGGTCCCGGAGCCCCTACATCTGGGTCGACAAGGACTTTGCCTTGGTCCGCGGCTACCACCAGGGCTACCCCAAGAAACTGGGGGAGATCTGGATGACCCGGCCGGTGACGATCGGCCGCGCCGGCCCCAGGTTGGAGGAGGGTGGCCGGTTCGGCGCGACCCTCACCGTGGCGGGCCGGATGATCGCCGAGGCCCGGGTCACCCTGACTCGGCCCGCCGGATCACCCGGGTTCGTCAACGGGCATCCGATGTTGCACAACCGTTTCTGGCCCGCGATCGAGTCGGATGGGACTGCCTCGATGGACGAGCTGGTGACGATGAGGGGCTATGACGGTGAGGTGGCCGATGTCTGGGAGGGGGAGGCCGAGCTGAGCCTTCACGAATCGCCAGGTGACGAGCTGTCGCTGCTGGCTCCCGGCGAGATCATCGGTGGCTTCTATCACAAGCTGGGAGTGTCCTGGCGCTCGGGGACCACTCTCGCTTCCTGAGCCGCAGCAGTGCTCAGCGGACGGTGCCCTGGGCGACCTGGAGGGTCTTGAGGTCACTGTGGAAGTCGAGGGCGTAGTCGCCGCCCTCCCTTCCGATCCCTGAGATCCGGCAGCCTCCGAACGGCGCAGTCAGGTCCCGCACCAAGAAGGTGTTGACCCAGACCGTTCCGGCCCTGATCGCCGAGCCGACCCGGTGGGCTCTCTCCTCGGACCCGGTGTAGACGATCGCCGAAAGCCCGTATTCGGTGGAGTTGGCCAGATCGATGGCCTCGGCCTCCTCCCCGAAGGTCTGATAGGTGAGAACCGGTCCGAACACCTCTCTTTGAACCGCTTCTGAGAAGTTGGACCGCGGCTGGATCAAGGTGGGCAGATACCAGAGACCGTCGTCCTTCCATCGCTCCCCGCCGCGGAGGACCGTGTCCCCGCTGTCCCGCGCCCTCTCCACGAACCCCTCGACCCTGCGGAGGTGATCGGGATGGATCAAGGGCGCGATGGTGGTCGAGGGGCTTCGGCTGTCACCGAGCACGTGTTGGTCGGTGTGGTGATGGAACAGGTCGAGGAACTCGGGGCCGATCGACTCCTCGACGATGAGCCGGGTCCCGGCGAGGCAGACCTGCCCGGCGTCGTCGTACTGACCGGCGGCCTTTCGGGCGGCGGTACCGATGTCGGCGTCGGCGAACACCAGGAAGGGGCCTTTGCCACCGAGCTCGGCGGTGAAGGGGACGATGTTGCGGGCGGCAGCCTCTCCGATGTGCCGTGCTGTCTCCGGAGACCCGGTGAGCGAGATCCGGCGCACCCTCCGGTCCTTCACCAAGGCAGCCCCCACTTCCTCACCGATTCCCTGGACCACATTGAGGACTCCGGGCGGGAATCCGGCCTCACTCGCCAGGTCGGCGAGCAGTGATGCGCTCAGCGGGGACCACTCGGCCGGTTTGAGGATGACGGTGTTGCCCGCCGCCAGGGCGGGGGCGATCTTCCAGGTGGAGATGATCCATGGCGCATTCCAGGGGGTGATGATCACCGCCGGGCCGGCCGGCATCCGCTGGACCCGGTTGTCGGTCCCCTTCGACGACCACACCCTTCCGCTGTGCTCGGAGGCCAGGTCGGCATAGGTGCGGAAGTTCTCTGCTCCACGATGGATGCCTCTGGCCTCGAGACTCTCGAGCAACATGGCCATGTCGACGCACTCGACCATGGCCAGCTCGGCGCGGTTCTCATCGATCAGGTCGGCGAGCCGATGGAGGATCTCGGCTCGCGCCACCGGCCCCCGCCTCGCCCAGTCGGGGAAAGCCTCCATGGCCGCGGTCACCGCGGCGTCGGCGGTGAGGGCGTCGCCGCGTGCGACGTCAGCCAGCTTCCAGTCCCAGTCAAGGGGTGATCGAGTCTCGAACCGGGCAGCCGAGGAGACCCTCTTTCCCCCGATGAAGTGGTCGGGCGACACCGCCACGGAAGAGATCTCAGCCCGGGCCGATGGCATGGGGGGACTGTAGGCTTGGCCCCAGATTCCAGACGAGGAGACGGAATGGGTGAAATCGTCGGTGCCGGCCTGATCAGCCATTCCCCCACCATTATGCTCAACCAGGTCGCGCGCCACGAGCTGAACGATGGCAAGGAGATCAGCCTGGTCCCGGGTCTGGCGCGTCTCCGCAACGAGGTCCTCTCCCGGCTCGAGGCAGACACCATCGTCATCATCGACTCCCACTGGTTCACCACCGTCGAGCACGTCCTGTCGGCACATGCACGGAGGCACGGGCGGATGACCTCATCCGAGCTGCCCCGCGGCATGGCCGGGATCCCCTACGACTATCCCGGTGACCCCGAGCTCGCCTTCCTCGCCGCCGCCCTGGGACAGGAGCTGGGCACGCCAACCCACGCCAGCGACGACGACCACCTCCCCGTTTATTACGCCACCATCAACCTGGTCCACTACTTGAGGAGCAATGAGCAGATCCTCTCGGTGTCGGTGGTGCAGACCGGTGAGTCAGACGACTTCCTGACGATGGGTGAGGCCATCGCCGAGGCGGTAGGCCGGCTCGATCGCCGGGTGGTGGTCCTGGCATCGGGTGGGATGAGCCACACCTTCTGGCCCCTCAAGCAGATCGCCAAGCACGAGGCGTCGGACCCGGTGCACATCTTCACGCCCGAGGCCCGCCAGGCCGACGAGCTCCGGCTCGAATGGATGAAGGCAGGTGATCATCGGAGGCTGGTCGAGTCGATGGCCGACTACCTCGAGCACAGTCCCGAAGGTAACTTCGGCCACTTCCTGATGATGCTGGGGTCGATCGGCGGAGCCGACTGCGTTGCCAGGGGCGAGCTGTTCTCCGATTACGAGAACGCCACCGGGACCGGTCAGGTTCACGTCTGGTTTGATCGCCCGTCAGGCGGCTGGACCGAGTAAAGCCCGTCGCATCACGGCGGTCATGCCACAATCAATGGCGTGGTCGCTGTCAGGAGACCCCTCGGGCTGACCGACGATCTGACCCGTCTCGCCGCCTCTCTCGAGGCTCTCGAACTGCGCGGGAGTGCTGCGGTGGCCGGCCTCGCCGCCACCAGGGACCGCTTGGTGTCGGTGATTCGCTCCTATCTGATCCCCAGGATCGACAATCCCGACGAGCCCCTCCTGGTAGTGGTGGCCGGTCCCACCGGGTCGGGGAAGTCGACATTGGTGAACACTCTCGCCGGGGTGGACCTGTCGCTGACCGGGCCGACACGGCCCACCACCAAGGTCCCCTTGGTGCTGACCCGCGGGGCTCGCCACGAAGCCGGGATGAGTGTGGGCGGGGTCGAGTGCGTGGTGCGGACAGGTCTGGCACCGATCCTGGAGCACATGAGCCTGATCGACACCCCTGACATCGACTCGACCTCGGTCGAGCATCGCGTCGTCGCCGAGACCTTGATCGACCATGCGGACATCGTGCTGTTCGTCACATCGGCGCTCCGCTACGCCGACAACGTCCCCTGGGAGGTGCTGCGCCGGGCCCTCTCCCGGGGCACCACCGTGATCCCGGTCCTAAACCGGGTGGGTGCCGAGTCGGGAGCCGCACTGCTCGACTTTCGTGCGCTGCTGTCCGCCGCCGGGATCGTCGAGAAACCGGTCAGGGTCCCGGAGCATCATCTCGGCCCCGGCGCCCAGCAGATTCCGTCGCTGGCGGTGCGTGACCTCAGACACCGGCTCTACTCCGTGGCCAGGGAGCGGGGACGATTCCATCAAGAGGTAGTCAATCGAGTCATAAACGTGACGGCCGGCCAGGTGAGGGACCTGATAGACGGGATCATCGATGTCGGCTCAGCCAACGATGCCATGGCCCGTGTCATAGATGACGACATGGCCGCGGCGGCTCGGCTCGACCGACGGGAGCGACTCTGGGCGGCGCTCGATCTGGGGTATCCACCAAGCGGGCGACTCCGCGCCGGCATATGGATGCGCCGGCGCCAGCCACCCGCCAACGGCCTGAATCACTGGTTGGGCCAGGTCCGCGCCGGGCTGGTGGCCGAGATCGAGACCAAGGTCCGAGAGGAGGTTGTCGACCAGAGGACCAGGCTGGCGCTCACAGGCCCGGGAGCCCCGACCGGGCTGGTCGACGAGACGATGCCGATCATCGGGGGTGCCTTAGACGGCTGGTTGGAGGCGACATCTTTGCTGGTCGGCACGCATCCATACCCGCGTCTGGCGACGATGACCCTCATCTCGGCCACCCTCGCCCACCGGGAGGGCCCAGCGGTGTCGGCGATACTCGGCGTGGCTGATCATGACCTGATCGATAAGGCGGTGTCGATGTTCGAGGCCCGGATGAGCGTGGTCTTCGGACATCTTGGCGCCCGACTCATCGAGCTGATGCGTCTGAGCCGGGGGCAACCCGCGATCGACGATCTCCCATCGAGACTGTCGTCGGTGCTGGCCGCGTATCAGTTCGCCGATGCGTGAGGCCCTGACCGGCCTGATCGAACGAGCCGAGTTGGCGGTCACCGCCGCCCGCCCGGTGGTGGAGCCTGGCCGGCTCGACGGGGTCGCCGCCATGATCGCAGATGCCAGGGTCAGGCTGGATTACCCCGATGACATCTTGGTGGTTGCGCTGGCTGGAGGCACCGGGTCGGGGAAGTCGAGCCTGTTCAACGCCCTCACCGGGACTGACGCCGCCATGGTCGGTGCCACCCGGCCTATCACGGGGGAACCGCTGGCCGCAGTGCCCAGCGGCCGGGGGATGGCCCTCACCGGGCTCCTCGACCATCTGGGCATCGAGGCGCGGGTCGAGTCGGTGGGCTTTCAGCATTGTCTCATCGACCTGCCGGACACCGACTCGATCGAGATCGGGCACCGTCACCGCGTGGAGGCGCTGATGCCCAGGCTCGACATCCTGGTGTGGGTCCTGGACCCGGAGAAGTACCGTGATGCTGCCCTCCATCACCGCTACCTCCGGCCGCTGTCGGAATACTCCGACCAGTTCGTCTTCGTCCTCAACCGGGTGGACCGGCTCGACGAGGCTGCCAGGGGCGAGGTACTCGAAGATCTCGAGAGGGCTCTGGCCGAAGACGGGATCACCGACCCCAAGGTCGGTGCCACCGCTTCCAACCCGACCAGGGGCCCCACCACCGGGATCGGAGACCTGAGGGCGGCCCTTGGGTCTCTGGCGGGCTCCCGGCTCCTCTACTCGAAACTCCTCACCGATCTCGACCATGCCGCCGCCGAGGTGATCGATGCCATAGGCCCCGCGCTCGACTACCGCCAGAGGCTGGCGACGATGACCGAGGATGCGGTGACGTCGATCGCCGCAGGGGACGAGGAAGGTGCGGTGCGTGGCATGACCCTCTTCTTCGAGTCCACCGGCGAGGAGGTGGGTGGCCCGCTCGGCGAGATGCTCTCGAGGTTCGCCGCCACGCTGCCCGCCACGGTCCATTCCATCTCTGGGGCGATGCGCGACCCGCCGGCATCACGGATCCGCATTGGCAGGAGACGCGGCCGCAAAGCCCCGACCGCCGACCGAGAGGCCGCGGCCAGCACATTGTTGGATGAGGCGATCCGCCCCGTCACCGAGGCCGTCGCCGGACGGGCCCGTGCCGCCGCCGCCGCCGCCGAGTTGTCGGTGGCCGTCAGATCGGTGTCAAATCGCCCCTTATAGACTCGCCATCGATGTCCAATCTGGTCGCCACTGCGGTGGTCGTGGGGGTCCTCATCCTCACCTACTGGTTGCTCGCCATGGTGGGGCGGCGATACGTGCGTCGGATGACGGTCCGGGGCTCGGAGAGCGCAGCCCGGGCCAGGACCCTTTGGATGGTGTTGCGTCGAGTGATCGCAGGGATCTTGGGGGTCATCGGGATACTGGTGATATTCAATGTCTGGGCCCTCAGCCTCACCCCCTTTGTCGCGGTTGGCGCCGCGATCGCAGCCGCCATCGGGTTTGGGGCCCAGGGTTTCGTCAGAGACGTCCTTGCCGGCTTCTTCATACTCGCCGAGGATCAGTTCCACGTTGGCGACACCGTGACCATCGCCGGGGCGACGGGGACGGTGGAAGACGTCCAGCTCCGGGTGACGGTCCTACGGGACTTGGAGGGGACGGTCCACTACGTCCCCAATGGGCAGATCACAGTCACCTCCAACTCGACCAGCCGGTACGCCCAGCCACTCATCGACGTTCCGATCTCCCATCAGGCGGATGTCGACAGGGCCCTCGCGGTGATGGCCGATGAGCTGACGAGGCTCACCACCGACCCCGCCTGGTCGGAGAGGATCCGGGACCAGCCGGAGATGCTCGGTGTCGACGGTCTCGGTGGATCCAGACTGGTGCTCCTCGGGCGCATGACCACATTGCCCAACGAGAGGTGGTCGGTACGCCGCGAGGCCCTACTGCGAATCAAGAAGCGGTTCGACAGCGAGGGCATCGACATGGCCAACCTCGACTGACGGTCACCCTGGTGGCTGCTCTCCCGCAATTGCCTTGAGCGCAGACGGGACCCACTCGATGGTCGCCATCTCGAACATCCCCAACCCTTCACCATCCGCCTGGGCGGCCACCGGCGGGTCCGCCTTGAGCGACAAGCGCTCCACCCCCTCCCAGATCTCGGCTCCCTTGATCCGGGACAGGTCGCGTCCGGAGAGGGCGTCGAAGGCCACCTGTGGGACGCGGGAGCGCCGGAGACGGTCGAGGGTGAGCACGGTCATCGGTTGGGGTGGAGAAGCGGCGAGACGGATCGGGAGCTTCCCGAAGTAGGTGTAGACCTCGCGGAACTGGACCAATGCCGTGGAGACCATCGTGGTTCGCTCGCCTGCCTTGGCCTCTACCTGCGGCTTGACCCTAGAGAACGAGCCCATGGCAACACCGACCGCGGTCCGGAAGTAATGGATCGACCCGAAACGGTACTTCCGGTAAGGGTCCTGATCGGCTCGCGCCACCACTTCGGCGTCGAGGCCGACCCCGCAGGCGAATATGGCATGGTGGACCGTCTCCACTGTGCCTCGTGACAGGGTCATCCTGGCGACGCCGATGGTCCGGGGAAACGGGATGCGATTGATCAAACGGGCCGCCTTGCCGTGCCGGGACGGGATGCCGAGGAGCCGAGCGATGACGTTGGTGGTCCCGGCCGGGATTATCCCCAGGGCCGTCCGGGTGCCTACAACACCCTGGGCGACGTGATGGACCATCCCGTCTCCTCCCATGGCCACCACAACTTCCACCTCGTCGGCGGCGGCCTTCGCCGCCATCTCGGCCGCCTCGGTGGCGGTTGATGGCCAGAGGGCGTCGACCTCGTGGGTGCCCGAGAGGATCGACATCACGTCGCGATGCGACCCGCCGGTGAACTGTGATGCGACCGGGTTGGCGATGACTGCGACACGAACCACTTCGGGTGAGGGTACCCCGCTGTACCCTGACCGATCGTGGACAGGGTCGAAACGGAGGGTGCAGAGCCCGCCTCCAGCAGTCATCAGGAGGCGCTATTCAGCCTGGTGTCGGGTGAGGGCGATGGAGTGATGCTGGGCCTGGCGGCCGGGGATGCCGCCGGCGGGGCGTGGGAGCTGGGCTATTCGGCGGTCACCGAGCAGGCGACGGTCATCGCCTATGAGTTGATCACACATCGAGGCATCGACTCCGAAAGCCTCCGTGTCGCCTTGGAGGATCTCGATGGCTCCACCGAGGAAGAGCCGGTGTACCGGGCGGAGACCCCGCACTTCAGACGATGGTTGGACCGGCTCAAGGCCGGGGCTCCGGCCCCCTCGGAGGAGCCCAATATCGATGGCGTGGCCAGGGCGACCGTGGTCGGGGTGGCGTTTCGGCGAGACCCCGCCGCCCTGACCAGGGAGACCATCTCCTTGAGTCGGGTGTTCGATCGTGACGCCTCGAGTCTGGCGGCATCCCTGATCGCGGCCAATGCCGCAGCTGCATCATGTTTCGGGCAATCGGGCCGCGATCTGATCGCCGGCGTGCGCGAGGCGGTGATGCCGACGCTCACCCAGCTCGGCTTCGATGGCCTCGGCTCGATCCGTGACCGGTTGGCGAAAGACCTCGAGGGCCTGATCGGCAAGGTGGGCGTCACCGACGGGGTTGAGGCCCTCGAGACGGTCGGCGGCGACATCTCCGACCCGCTGCAGGCGGTGGAGGCAGTCCTTCTCCTACTGGCTCCGATGAGCGATCGTTTCCATCTGGCGGTGGAGCAATCGGCGCGCATCGGCGGCAGCACGTTGGGTGCCCTCGCCGGGGCGGTGGTGGGCGCCCGGGTCGGGATCAAGGCGTGGCCGTGGGCATTTGCCAATGACACCTGGTTCGCCGAGATCGGCCGTCGGCTGGTCCGTGGCCCCGACGACCTCGATGGGCTTCCGATCCCCTACGCGGTGGAACAGCATCTCATGTTCGGTCCGCGTCCCGGGTTCCACTGACCTCGAGCGCATCTCCCGGGCCCCATCGACGCGGGGTGTCGTCCACGCCTCGCAGAACCCACCAGCCAATGACGATGAAGGCGGCGAGTGCGCCCATGGCCACGTTGCGCCCGAGACCGATGACATCGACGATGATCGCCCACGTCAGAGGGCCGGCAATGGTGGCGAATCGCCCAACGGTGGCATACAGACCGTAGAACTCGCCGAGGTGGCTCGGTGGGGAGACCCTGGTCATCACCAAGCGGTCCGAGGCCCAGGTGGCCCCGAGGGCCACACCCCCGAGGGGCCCTATCAACCAGGCGAGCCTGGTCACCCCGGTGACACTCGCCGCTATCCCCATCGAGATAGCGATCACCCAGATCGCCAGGACCACTCTGAGGAGCCGAAGCGGGCTCAATCGGTCGAGGAGCCGACCCGCTCCCAGACCCCCGATGACCGCGGCAGCGATGGCGACACCCATCAACAAGGTGAAGAAGGAGCGATCGAGGCCGAGCTCGTCGATGACGAAGATGGCGAGAAACCCGGTGAGAAGGGTGTTGATGGCGTCGGTGTAGAAGAACCTCCCCACCAGGAACCGGATCACCCCCGGGTAGTTCGAGGCGAGACCCCACGAAGCCAGCACTCGGGCCATCACCTCGCCCGGACCGGGTGCCCGCCCTACCCGGCGAGGGCCTTCCTCGACGAAGACGAAGGCCGGGACGGCGAAGATGAGGAACGCGATCGCCAGGGCCCTGAAAGTCCCTTCATGCCCCCAGCCGAGGACATCGATGGTGAGCGTGCCTATCCCGAGCCCGACGAAGGACCCGAAGTAGCCGACCCCGACACCGAGGCCCGAGACCCAACCCCGGTTCTCGGGGGTGCTGACATCGACGAGGAGGGCGTCGTAGACCACCGACCCGGTGTTGACCGCCACCACCGCCACCCCGAGGAGGATGAGGGTCAGGGGCACCGGGCCGGTGCCAAGGAAGAATGTGGCGATGACGGCGATCACGGTGGTGACCACCAAGGTGGGGAGGCGGGCACCACTGGCGTCGGTCCTGGCCCCGGCCCAGGGGCCCAGGAAGATGACGACCGCCGCCGCCGAGATCTGGGCCGCGGCCAGGGCGCTGTCCGGAAGGTCGGCGGCGAGCAGCCAGTCGGCGAAGTAGAGCCCCACCACCCCCAGGGCGAAGATGGTGTTGGCCAGGTCGTAGACCACCCAGGACGAGACCGAGAGTCGACCCGGCCTGGTGGCCGGCCCGCGGGCCGCGTCCGTCATGATCTGCTCAGAAGGTGACGGCCACCGAGATCAACTCGTCCCTCCCCAGCAACCCGGCTGCGGCCTGGAGGGCCCTGGAGGCCTCCGACAACGGGAATTGATGTGAGACGAGGTCATCGATCCTCGGGTCGGTCTCCAATTGGCTGGTGGCCCATTGGTACCCGACGCTCGAGGCGCCCATCGCCCCTTTCATGGTCAACTGCTTGGCCACGATGACGTCCGACAGGAAGTGGAAGGCCCGGTTGCCCTTCGTCGAGGCGAGGATCACCCGTCCGCCACTCCTCACCAGGTCGAGGGCGGTGAACACGGCTTCGGGATCATCCGACGTGACGTCGACGACCACGTCGGGTCTCCGACCAAGCGCTCCGGCGATCTCACCGGCGACGTCGGTGTGCTCGGCGTCGATGACCAGGTCGGCCCCAAGGAGACGGGCCAGCTCGAGCCGGTCCCGGTCGTGTGAGAGGCCGGTGATGCCGACCCAACCGGCGCCGGCCGCTTTGGCCGCGATCAGACAGGCCAGACCACGGGGGCCGGGCCCGAGGATCAGGACCCCTTCGCCCTGCTGGAGGGCAGGGAGCTCCACGGCCCAGGTGTGGCCGGAGGCGAGGGGGTGGACGAATGTGGCGACTTCGGCGGGCACGTCGTCGGTCACCGGATGAAGCCGGGCATTGGGGTCCAAATAGAGCAACTCGGCGAGGCCGCCCCAGAGCCCTGGAGGCTCGATCGATGGGATCATCCCATAGGAGTTGCTGGGTTTGCGGCTGACGCAGGTCGCCAGGTTCTGTCGGCATCGGTGGCAGATCCCGCACCGGATCCTCGGCTCAACGACCACTCGGGTCCCCACCGGGAACGGGACATTGGGCCCCTGAACCGCAACCCGGCCCACCACCTCGTGCCCGGGGACCAGGGGATAGACCACGTCACGGGCTTCGCCCTTCCACACCTGAACGTCGTTCCCCGACACCCCGGTGGCCTCCACCGCCAGCCATCCGCCATCGTCGCCGCCGACGGCCTCGATGACGGTGTCGGCGAAGTGTCGCGGCTCTACGAGCATCATGGCCCGCGCCGTTGTCCCTCGGTCCATCTGCGGCGAGTGTAAACCCGGGCCGGGGAGTCTCGATCAGAGGGTGTCGAAGAAGGCGGCGATACGGCTCAGGCCTCTCTCGATGTCCTCCTCGCCCAGCGCATAGGAGAACCGGAGATGACCGGGGGCGCCGAATGCCTCGCCCGAGACCACCGCCACCCCGGCGGCTTCGAGGATGTCGGCGGCGAGACGCTCTGAACTGGGATGCCCCTCTCCGAGGAGAGCGGTGACGTCGGGGAAGACGTAGAAGGCGCCAGCCGGCTCATGGCACCTTATCCCTGGCATGGCGGAGACCCCGGCGTGCATCAGCTTCCGGCGGCGGTCGAACGCCTGTCGCATCTCCTCCACCACGTCCTGTGGCCCGGTGAGGGCGGCAAGAGCAGCCTGTTGGGAGACATTGGCCACATTCCCCGAGGCGTGGGATTGATAGCGGGCGGCGGCGTCGACGACGTCATTGGGGGCCACCAGCCACCCGACGCGCCATCCGGTCATGGCGTAGCTCTTGGCCACACCATTTACCAGCACCAGGTTCTCCAGGTCAGGGGTGATCTGTGCGATCGACGGTGCCACCGGCTCGGCGTATGCCAGCCGTTGATAGATCTCGTCGGCGATCACCCAAGTCCCGGTGGATATCGCCCAGGCGGCGAGGTCCTCGAGCTCGGTAGTGGTGTACACCGAGCCGCTCGGGTTGGATGGCGACACCAGGATCAAGGCCTTGGTCCGCGAGCCGCGATGGGCCTCCAGGTCGGCGACCGAGATCTTGAAATCGGTGTCCGCCGTCGACGGGATCGCAACCGGGACCCCGCCGGCCAGCTCGATGGAGGCCGGGTAGGTGACCCAGTAGGGGGAGGGCACCAGCACCTCATCGCCCGGGTCGAGGATGGCGGCGCAGGCGTTGAATATCGCCTGTTTGGCCCCATTGGTCACCAGCACCTGGCTGGGGTCGGCAGGCATCCCCGAGTAGCGAAGGGTGTTGTCGGCGATGGCCTCCCTGAGAGGCGCCAGACCGGCGTTGGCGGTGTAATGATGGTTGGCCGGGTCATGGACCGCGCGTGAAGCGGCAGCCAGGATATGCTCCGGGGTTGGGAAGTCGGGCTCGCCGGCGGCGAACGAGATCACGTCGCGCCCCTCCGCCCTCATCTCACGGGCGCGGGTGCTGATGGCCAGGGTCACCGACCCCGGGAGCCTGGTCAATCGGTCAGAAGTTCGATCGCCCACGGTGGTGCCAACCGGGAAGATCAGGACCCTTCGGTCTCCTCCTCATCCGCATCGGATGCGGCGTCGGCGGCATCGGACATATGGTCCGAAGCGGTGCCGGCCGCGTGGGACATATGGTCCGAGGCGGTGTCGGCGGCGTGGGACATATGGTCCGAGGCGGTATCGCCACCGGCCTGAACCCGGTCTTTGACGGTCTCGAATGCCTCCGAAGCGGCATCTTTGACCTTCTCGACATAGGGCGCAGCCTTCTCAGCCATGTCGCCGGCGGCATCCTTTGCCTTGTCGACGTATGGGGCTGCCTTCTCGCCGACTTCTGATGCGGTTTCCTTCGCGGTACCGAACCATTTCTTGAGGGTGTCCATGAAACCCATCGACTCATCCTTCTGTGGTGGGATGCCAACAGTACTCGTCGAGTTGGTGGCTCAGTAACGGAAGCGGGCGATCACCCGGCCGCCACCGTCCAACAGCAGCACCACGTCGCCGCCGTTGTTCCACACCGCAGAGTCGCCGGGATCCCATCCAGGGTCCGAGCTGCGGATCGTGACCTCGGCACCGGGGCCGATCATCGACCCCGGGGTGAAGCGATACCGGTGGCGGGACGACTCGTCACGCAGGACCCATCCGGCGAGATCCACGGGAGCCGTGCCCCGATTGACCAACACCACGACCTCGTCATCCAGCGTTTCCTCGTCGGGCCCGGGAGGGTCGGCAACCAACCCGGAACCATCGATCGCGATCTGGGGAAGGACACCCGTTCCGCAGACGTCATCGGCCCAGAGGCCTGCTCCGGTTTGGAAGGCAGTGCCTTCGGCGTCGATCAATAAACGGTCGTTCGGGCCCTCTCTGGTGTGACCGCGATGGCCGAGGCTGACCGGCTCCAGGTCACGGTGGCCCCTTGGCCGACCGTGTTGGTGGCGGCAGGGGCCGCGGTGGTGGTGACGGTGTCGGTAGGGGTTCAGGCTGTCAGAGACGCGGCCAACAGCACCCTGACGACACCGATTCTCCTCACAAGTCCAAGCTAGACATACCCTGGGCCGATGCCGCACGCCAAGTCCGTCTTCTGCCTGGCCCTTTTGGTGGCCGCTTGTTCCGTCCAGGAGCTGGCGCCGGTGCCGGAGACCACCTCCACCACTTCAGGGCGGGCCACCACCACGACCGCTCCTTCCACAACCACCACCTCGTCACCGGCCACCACCACCACCACCCTCCCTCCATTGCAGGGCCTGGCCTACCAAGAGGTGGCGGCTTTCGATTTCCCCATCCAGATCACCGCCGTCCCCGGCAGCGAGTTGTCCTACGTGGCCACCAAGGACGGTCGAATTTGGGTGTACGACGGTGCTCAGGTGAGCCCCGACCCCGTGTTGGACATCTCCGAAGCGGTCCGGGACGAGGGCGAGCGGGGGCTCCTGTCGCTGGTGCTCCACCCCGATGATCCCACTCGCCTCTTCATCCACTACTCGGCGAACGATGGGGACACCGTGGTCGCCGAGTACACCTTCATCGATCCGACCGCGGTGGACCCAGGCTCGGAGCGGGTCCTGCTTCGTCTCGACCAGCCGGCACCCAATCACAACGGGGGAATGCTCCAATTCGGGTCAGACGGTTTCCTCTACCTGGGCCTGGGCGACGGCGGGGGATCCAACGACCAGTTCAACAACGGGCAGAACCCCGACACCCTTCTGGGAGGCCTGGTGACTATGTCCGTGGACGGAGAGCCTGTCCCTTCCCTGTACTCCATGGGTCTGCGCAATCCGTGGCGCTTCTGGATCGACGGAAGCCTCATCTACATCGCCGATGTCGGCCAGAACGCCTTCGAGGAGGTCTCGGTCACCACGCTGGCACCAGGGCTCAACTTCGGGTGGCCGGTCACCGAGGGTCTTCACTGCTTCCGGCCGGCTTCGGGCTGTGACACCGCCGGTCAGGTGATCCCCGTGGTCGAGGTGAGCCATGGCGACGCCGGCACCTGCTCCATCACCGGGGGGGTGGTGTACCGCGGCGCCGCCATCCCCGAGATCGACGGCCACTTCTTCTACTCCGACCTGTGCGGGGGTTACCTGCGCAGCTTCCGGTTCGACGGTGGCGTAGTGGACGCCACCGACTGGACCGATCAGGTCGGGGTCCCGGGCAATGTCGTCGGCTTCGGTGTGGATGGAGCAGGGGAGATGTACGTTGCCACCACCACGGCCCTCCTCAAGGTGGTGGCGGTGCGGGGCTGACCCCCGGATAGGCTCCCGCCGATGCCGACCATCTTCACCCGGATCATCGAAGGCGAGATACCGGGCATATTTGTGTGGAGGGACGACCGATGTGTCGCCTTCCTTTCGGTCAACCCGCTCCGACCAGGGCACACCCTGGTGGTTCCCCGGGCCGAGATCGACCATTGGCTCGACTGCCCTCCAGATCTCCGTGACCACCTCTTCTCGGTGGCTCAGGCGATCGGCTCCGCCATCCATGAGGCCTTCCCCTCTCGGAGGGTGGGGCTGATGATCGCCGGTCTCGAGGTGCCCCATCTCCACATTCACCTGGTGCCTATCGACAAGGCCCACGACCTCGACTTCGCCAATGCCGCCGCCTCCGTGGACCGGGAGTCCCTGGAGGGCGCCGCCTCCTCGATCCGGGGGGCATTGCGGGCGCAGGGAGCAGGCGGGGTCTCCGAGTAGATGGGGGTCTTCCTAGGGGGGCTCAGCTCGCTCTTCTACGGCGTCGCCGACTTCTTGGGCGGGGAGGCGAGCAAGAAGGCCCCGGCACCTGCGGTGGTCCTCGGCGCCGGAATGGTCTCCTTCCCCTTGATCTCTATTGCCGCTCTCGCAATCGGCGGTCAGTCCCGACCCGGCGATTGGGTTCTTGGCGCCCTGGCCGGGTTATTCGGGGCGCTAGGCCTCACCACACTGTTCGCCGGTCTGGCTCGGGGTCACGCCGCTGCGGTGGCCCCGGCCTCGGCGGCTTTCGGTGGGGTGGTTCCCGTCGCTGTGGCGGTGATGTTGGGGGAGCGCCCTTCGGCGTTGGCCTGGGCCGGTGTGGCTCTGGCGGTGCCTTCGATCATCATGTGTTCCTGGGTGGCCGACCGGGGTGATCTGCCCCATGGCGGTCTCGGGTACGGGTTGATTGCTGGGCTGGGGTTCGGTGGGTTCACCATCATCATCAGCCGCACCGCCCCAGCGTCCAACCTGCTCCCCCTGATCCCGGCAAGGGCCGCCACCATGGCCGCGGTTGTCGTTATGGCACTGTTCGGCTTGTGGCGGATCGAAGGGATGAGGACGTTGCCGAGGGGTCTGGTGGCTGGCAACGGAGTGCTCGACGTGTCCGCCAACATCGCCCTGTTGCTCGCACTCCGGGCCGGGTCACTGGCCCTGGTCGCGGTGGCGGCGTCGGTGTTCCCTGCGGTCACGGTGACCCTCGCCCGCCTGGTCAACCACGAGCATCTCAGAGGGAGACAGATTCTGGGGTTGGTGTTGACTCTGCTGGCCCTGGCCCTCATCGCGCTCGGCTGAGACGCCTGGCCGGGTGGGGCCCGGGTCGAGTTGACTGCGCTTGGGATGGCCGACCTGGCCCCTGACGTGGTTGTCTCGGGGGGATGGCCCGGCGGTCGTGCCCTTTCCGCCGCCTCACGCCGGTGGATGAGGGTGTGGTGGAACCGGCAGAGGAGGGCGCAATTCTCGAGATCGGTCGCCCCGCCATCGGCCCAATGCTGACGGTGATGAACGTCGCACCAGCGGGCGGGTCGCTCGCATCCGCGGTGGGTGCAGTGACGGTCCCTGGCGATGATGGCTCTGCGTAGGGCGGAGGGTATGACTCTGGTCTTGCGTCCGATGTCGATGATCTCGGAGCCCGGGCCGAGCACGATGTGGCTGATGGTGGCGTCGCAGGCGGTCTGGCGAACGATGTCGACCGTCAGTACTTCCCCGGTCTCGGTCTCGTGGCGACCACCTGCGATTCCATGGAGGGCTGGGATGTCGCAGATCAGGTTGATGTGTGGTTTCTCCCCACCTACGACCGGAGTGTCGGCATGGTCGAGGTAGTGACGGGCCAGATCTTCGAGAGCATCGTGGCGGCGCTGGGTGGCGCTCCGATGGTCTCCCGGTGATGGTGGGGGCATGTGTGCTCCGAGGGCGGTGCGGAGGGTCTCGTAGGCGGTGGGGGTGAGCCACCCGTCGACACGCTCCATCCCGCCAATGGTTTGAGACATCGAGATGCCCCGGAAGTCCTCACTACGGTCGGGGATCTCCTCCGGTCCGGTGACGCTCTGGGACCAATAGTGGAGGGCCCGACGGGTGTCTCCCGGGGTCAAGGGAGCGACAATCTCGACCAAATGCCTCTCGGCGTCTGAGAACTCTCTCGGGGCGCTGTCGGAGGCCTCGAAGAGCCGGTGCGCTTGATCGGTGGAGACCTGGCCTCCAGTCCACGCCTGATACACGTACCGGCATCGGAGGGCAGCGTGAGCCACACCCACCAGTCGCCGGGCCCGTCCTGAGGCGATGCGGCACCGGTGGATCAGAAAGGCAGTGACAGACGGATAACCGTGGATCCCCGGGCCACCGGCCGTCTGATACCTGTCGAGGCGTCGGGCACGCTCGGCCTCGACCAGACCAGTCACTACTTCCAGCTCCACCAGATCTTCGGCCAGGTCATCGACATGGACCTCGTCGAGATCCTGGGTCGCCCACTCCTCCAGGGCAGACCTCAGACCACTCATGCTCTCTCCCCGAACATATGTTCGTACAACTATCAGACCCCAGGGACAGAAACAAGAGGGTCGTTCTGGGAGCTTCAGCCGCTGATTGCGCCCGATCGGTGGAAGCCGTCTGTCGACACACAAGTCAGCGAACTCGAACAGCTGAAGCCATCCACGCTTCCGGTGGGGGAAACAACGGATCCTCTCGGTGTGAGGGGTTCGAGCGCGGGGGCCAGCGCCCCGTCAATCGGATTGCAGCCGGACGGGCTGGACCTCCTGCTCTTCTAGGATCTGACGGAGACGGTCGGCGTTCTCACGGATCCCTTTGGACAAGCTCCGTCTCATCAGAGGCCAGAGCAGTCGCTGCTTTCCCCGGAGGCGCTGGAGGCGAATACGCAGCTCGGTGGCTTCCTCCCCGAGCGGCCGGAACTCGAAGGTCTGGATCCAGGGCCCAACCATCGGAAGGACGATCCGATGTGTGTAGTAATGGAAGGGGTGCCAGTCGAGGATCTCTTCGGTGATGGCACCGCGGCCGTGAACGCAATGATTGGTGGTGCCAGGGCCGCGGCGACCGCTCGGGTTGGTCTGGTCGATGTGTGTGAAGTCGGTCTGCCACAGCAGACGCTTCCGCGGGGAGGTGGAAAAGTCCCACACCACGTTCACCGGAGCCTGGAACTCGGCGGCGAATTCGAATTGTGCCTCGGTAGGGAGGACGAACACTCGCCTCCGCTCCTGTACGCGGCTCCAGGCCTCCTCCAGGTCTTCGACGTAGCTGCCTACCTCGCCCACGTCGTCATAGCTCTCTCGATGTTCACGCATTCCCAGGATGAGGGGATCTAGGCCGAGAGCAGTTACACAGGAGTCGGTGAACAGCGCGTAGCCAAGATATCCCAGGCACTCCTTCACGCTGTTCTTGAGAAGGCGGTGGGCAACGATCACATCGCTCCCAGTCAGCTCCTCGGTCCCGGCCACCACGCTGCGGACGAAACGGCCGTTGTGAGCCACGAACTTGAGGTTGAGGTTGGGAATAAGCCGGCAGGCGTTGCAGTCGCAAGTCGTTGCCTGCCGGATGTCACGCAAACGTGACCGGAAAGCGAAATACGTTTCGTCGATAGTGTCGAGGAGCGTGGACGCCTCGACCTCAGACTCGAGGGCGTAGGCGAAAGTGGCGTCGCCCTCCAGCTTGCTGATCCGCAGAGCTGGTCGCAGACCGCCGACCACGGTCTCAGTGAGGTCGGCCAGGACGTCCTGGGCGTGCTCGAGCTCGGTGTCGCGAAGATATTGGGTGTAGCCAGAGATGTCGGCGAGCACGAGGCAACCGCTCTCGGCTGCCGGGATCATCCAATCATGCGATGCGGTTTGCATGGCTCTCCCGGTGGGCTCGAGCGAATTGTATGGAGTCGGCGCGGTGGGCAGCGAGATCGCGCTGCCCTTGTCCACATGCATTGAGCTGGCGGTGTCAGCGACAACCCATTCTCTGCGCCATAGTCATGAAGACGCTGACCAAAGAGCGAGCAGCTGTCACTGAATACGCCATCGATCGGGGCGGCCCAACTGCGCTCTTGAACCCCCGAACCGTGTCAAGGTATGGTTGCCCAGCGGGGATCGAGGAGGTGACGGTGGCGGCGTCTGGCCGCAGCGCCGGCCGACTTGTGCTGGCCGCCTTTTTCGTGGAGGCGGTCCTCGCCGGCGGCAATTCGGTAGCGATCAGGTTCAGCAACCGCGAACTGGCTCCACTTTGGGGAGCGGGTCTGCGGTTCGCGCTCGCGGCGGTGTTGATCGTGGTCGTGATGGCAGCGTTGAAACTGGCCCTACCTCGTGGAAAGGCCCTTACGGGTGCGGTGCTCTTTGGTCTATTCCAATTCGCAGGCGCGTTTGGCCTTTACTACTACGCACTCGTTGAGATACATGCCGGACTCGGCCAGACCCTGCTGGCGCTGGTACCACTCGCAACGCTGATCTTGGCAGTGGCTCAGCGTCAAGAGCGACTTCGCGGAGCGGCTGTTATAGGAACCCTCATTGGGCTTGTGGGGGTTGGTTTGATCTCACGCGATCCGTTGCGGGGGTCTATACCGCTGATCTCGCTGCTGGCGGTGCTGGGGAGCGTGTTGTGCTTCGCCCAAGCGTTGGTGCTAGTCCGCCGTTTCCCACCTATCCATCCGGTTGTGCTGACCGCTGTGGGAATGCTGGTGGGCGCGGTGGTGCTGGTAGGCGCGTCTGTCGTGGTAGGCGAGCCGCTCGCGCTTCCACAGCGCATTGAGACATGGGTGGCGCTCGGCTACGTGGCCGCTTTCGGCTCGGTTGTGGTGTTCCTGATCCACGTGTACGTGGTTCAGCTCTGGAGCGCGTCTCGTACCGCCTACGTGATGGTGCTCATTCCTTTTGTCACCGTTGTCCTCTCTGCCTGGCTAGATCACGAACCGGTAACCAATGGCCTGGTGCTCGGAGGTCTATTGGTGATAGCCGGGGTTTACGTCGGCGCGTTACGGCAGACGCGAGTTTCCTTGACCCGTGCCGGCACAGGCGCGGGCTAGTCCCTCGAAGAACGTTCACGCACTCTCGCCCGCCGGGCAATACCCTGACTCGAGGACAAGAAACCCGAGGGATGCGGCGCTGTGCAGCGGATCTGCACTTACCGCTCCGCCTGTCTTCGGCATGAAGGCGCTGTTCGACGCGACGGCTAGGGGCTCCGTACTTGTCAGGTCTCCAGCGTACGCTTGAGATTCTCGATGAACTCACCGTTTCGGCGGCGCACCATCATCTTCATCATCGGACTCATCAACGTCATCAGACCACTCGTTTCGATCTGAATGTGACGTGTGACCTGGGTGCCGCCGCCCGCCTCCTCGAAGATGTGAGTCAGTCTCGGCTTCATGTTGCCCATGTCGGACTGAGACACGATCCGACGGCCAGGCTCGAACTCAACTATCTCCACCGTCCCCTCGGATGGCGACATGGGCTGAGGTCTGAACTGAAGCTTGTACCTCGTACCCTGGCCAACCTCACCGTCGGTCAGGCGTTCCGCCTCCAGGATATCGGTGTGCCACTGCGGTTCGTTTTCCATCTCGGCCACGAATGCGAACACCTCACCACGAGGGCGGTTCACCCTTGTAGAAACGGTCACGTCGATCATCCCTTTGGCTCCTTCCCACCTGTCGCCCTCCATCTGTTGACAGAGAGATCGGGTAAGGGGCTACGAACCTACTCTGTTCAGCTAGTGGCCAGTCGCCCAAATAGCTACGCGGTTGCAGCAGCCGAAGCGGTAACTATCGCGCGTCCGTCGCGCGTACGGTGCAATTCACAGTCATCGGCACCGTCCGTAAAACGCCCTGACCAGCCATTTCAGTCCACGGTCGTCCGCGGAGTCCGCCCTGGCAGCGTTCACACCGCAGAGGTCGGGGAGGCTCACGCCGCGTTCCCGCTGCCTCCCACCACCAGCCAGGTGCCGAATACCACCAGGGCGATGCCGGCCAATCTTCTCGGGTCGATTGTGTGGGCCTGAGAGAACAACCCGAAATGGTCGATCAGGGCCCCGAGTATCAGGGTGGAGCCTGTGAAAAGGGTGATGCCACCACCCAAACCCAGGCGGGCGATGACGATCCCCAGTGAGGCCACCACGACCAGTCCCATCAAACCGGCGGTGAAGGCCCACCAGGGGACCTCCTTCAAGTCGGACCACTTGCTCCCGCCGAATGCCAGCATGACCAGGCCGATGGCCAGCCCGCCCCCTCCATAGGTGATGAATGTCGACGCCAGGGTCCCCACCCGGTTCTGCATCACCCCGAGGAATCCCGACTGCAAAGAGCCGGCCAACCCACCGGCCACTCCGATGAGGATCACCAAGAACAGGCTCATGGCGATCCATCCTGGTCGGCCATCGCCTCGTATTGGCGGATGGTCCCCTCCAGGTAATCGATGGCTTGGTCGTATCCCTCGACGGCCACCTCGGTGGTGTAGGTGAGCACCCTGATCAACCAGAGACGGAAGGCCAGGCTCTCCCACGCCGGGTCGCCCAGCACAAAGCGATCGTGGAGATGGACCAGTATCTCGCCCCACCGTTCGGCATCCATGAACCCATATCGCGCCTCAAACCGGTTGGCGAGCACACCGTCGACCACCCGGGTGGGCAGCTCCTCCGCCAGGCGCACCTCCTCCGTGCTCCAGTTGGCGGTGAGCAGGCCGACGGTCCGCTCCAGGTCATAGCCCACTGTCTGCTTCAGGTCGTCGGGGACCGGGGCCGGTGGGTCGGTTGCCAACTCGATCATCGGAGCGGGCAAACCTCTCAAGGACCTCACCGCGTCGAGGCACTCCACCACCATGGTCCGGATCTCGTCCAGGGACCCATAAAGGGCGTGGCGCTTGCCTTCGGCCACATTGTGCTCGTAGAGGGGGAGGCCCATGGTGGCGGTGGCATGAGTGATCAGAGTGTCCACTCCCCAGTCGGAGCGCTCCGCCACCAGGGGATCGGCGGCCAGTGTCGCCACCGCTTCCCGGGTGAGGAAGATCTCCCCGCCCAACGGCTGGCCGAGACGGGGGAGCACGGAGCCGGGGAACAGGATCGCCAGCGACGGGCGCGTGACCATCCAGGTGATCATGGCGTCGGTGGATGCCCGCGGGAATCGGTGTCTGACGATCTGATATCCGTCGTCCGCCGTCTGCTCGGCGCCGTCGATCCAGCCCTCGTCGAAGTTGGTTATGTCGGCGTCGTAGAAATGGACCCGCTCGAACCCCTGCTCGGCGGCGTGGCGGAGGGCGGTGTTAAGCCCATCACCCTTTCCGGGGCGGAATCTGCCGATCCGCTCCTGGGGGAAGACCAGGACCGGGGCCCCACCCAAACCGGCGGCGATGCCCTCCACCGCCGCCATGGCCTCACCCTGGGTGGCGGCCACCGCCCAAACCGCATCGACCCGCCGATGGGCGGCTGCGATCTCGAGGTTGGCCCCGACCACCTCCAGGTCCTCCTCCTTGAAAGGGAAGACGATCAGGCTCAAGGGCGGGAGGGTTCTGTCATGGCCGGTGTCTACTCTCGACTCGGGATGGAGACGCTGTGATCGAAAAGATGGTCGGGCGGGTCCTGGGGACCAAGGATGCCACCCCCCTCGAGTTCTGGGTGGGTGTGGCCGAAGGTGAGTTCCTTCAGCTCGACGACGTGGTGGCTCTCGAGCGACTACTGCCGACCGGCGAATTGGTGATGATGTACGGCACCGTGGGCCAAGTGGTGGCTCGTCATGAGGGGGCCCGGTTCGACTCCGACGTGTTCCTGATCGAAGAGGGTGTCCTACCTGCCGAGGTGACCGAGACCGCACAGGTCACCGCCACCCGGTTCGAGCCAGAGGTGTTCGTCCCACCTCGCCCCGGCCAACCGGTGCGGATTGCCCTCGATGATGAGCGCGACCGCGCCCTGTTCTTCGACCGTATGGAGCAGCGGCTCCCAGTGGGGCTCTCCCGCAATGGTGAGCCGTTCTGGATCAATCTCGAGTTCCTCAATGGGGAGCGGGGGGCACATGTCAATATCTCGGGGATCTCCGGAGTCGCCACCAAGACCACGTATGCCACCTTCCTGCTCCACTCGTTGTACACCTCCGGGGTCCTCGGGGATGCCGCGGTCAACACCAAGAGCCTGATCTTCAACGTCAAGGGCGAGGACCTGTTGCATCTCGATCGGGCCAACAACCGCCTCGGTGGGGAGGAGCGGGCCCGCTACGCCAAGCTCGGCCTCCCTGCCACCCCGTTCGAGTCGGTGGCGATCTTCGCCCCGCCCCGGCCCGGAGACCCCAACGCCGGCGCCGACGTCAACACCCGTCACGACGTGACATCCTTCTTCTGGACCCTGGAACGGTTCTGTCACGACGACCTGCTCCCGTTCCTCTTCGCCGACGCCGAGGACGACCGCGCCCAATACACCACGGTGGTCTACAACGTGATGGCCCATCTCCGTCAGGCACAGGCCACCGAGACCGGCGCAATGGTGATCGACGGCGTCACCCTGCGGACCTTCCGCCAGCTCGCCGATCTCATCGTGGAGCGAGTTCAGGACGAGAGCCTCCGCTACCAGTGGGCGGGGCCGGCGATCGGGACCGGGACGGTCAACGCCTTTGTCCGCCGGCTCCTGGGTGCGGTCCGTCACGTGGAACGTCTCATCAGGGCGGATGTAGCCGACCCGGCCCGGCACGCCATAGCCCTCGAGAGCCAGGTGACGGTGGTCGATCTCCACAACCTCAACGACAGGGCCAAGCGTTTCGTGGTGGGGGTCACCCTGAAGCGGGCATTCGATGACAAAGAGATGGCGGGCCAGACCCCTGAGCTGTTGTTTGTGGTCCTCGACGAGCTCAACAAGTACGCCCCGCGTGAAGGGACCAGTCCCATCAAGGAGATCCTCCTCGACATCGCCGAGCGAGGCCGGTCCCTCGGGGTGATACTGATCGGGGCCCAGCAGACCGCCTCGGAGGTGGAGCGCCGCATCATCGCCAACTCCTCGATCCGCGTGGTGGGCCGGCTCGACTCGGCCGAGGCGGCACGTGAGGAATACGGGTTCCTCCCCGGGCCCCACCGACAGCGGGCCACCATCATCAAGCCGGGGACCATGCTCCTCAGCCAGCCCGAGATCCCGGTCCCACTCGTCCTCGAGTTCCCCTTTCCCGCCTGGGCCACCAGACCCTCGGAGGCGGTCGTCCCCAGCGGCAGTGGGGGTCCCGAAGACCCCTTCGAAGGCCTGTAGGGGAGCTTCCCCGACTCTCCCCGAATCTGTCACACCCCGGTCGTACGATCCTGGGGAATGAAGATCCTCCATACCTCCGACTGGCATGTGGGTCGTCGGATGCGGGGACGCGACCGAGCCGAGGAGCACCGTGCCGTCCTCTCCGAGGTGTTGTCGGCAGCCGTCTCGAATCAGGTCGACCTGACGGTGGTGGCCGGCGACCTCTTCGACACCGGCTCGCCCACCGCCGCCTCCGAGGAGATCGTCTGGACCGCCCTGCTCCAGCTGGCCGAGGTGGCGCCGGTGCTGGTGGTGGGGGGTAACCACGACAACCACGCCCGCATCGACGCAGTGGCGCCGCTGCTTCGAATGGGGAGGATCACCGCCCTCGGCGCCCCTCGATCACCTGAAGAGGGAGGTGTGGTCCATCTCGAGGAGATCGGGGCGCGGGTGGCGTTGCTCCCCTTCGTCTCTCAGAGGGGGATTGTCCGCGCCGAGGACATCATGGCCTCCGACCCCGATCAGAACGCCGGGGCATACCAGGACCGGTTGCGACGGGTCGTCCACCGGCTCAGTGCCGACATGACCCCAGACACGGTGAACCTCCTGGTGACTCATCTCACCGTCTTCGGGGCGGAGCTGGGTGGCGGGGAGCGTGAAGCACACGTCTTTGGCTATGCGGTGCCGGCGGCGGTCTTCCCCGGGCATCTCTCCTATGTCGCCCTGGGGCACTTCCATCGCCAGCAGAAAATCCCTCATCCCGGGGCGGTTTGGTACTCGGGGTCGCCCTTGCAGCTCGACTTCGGGGAGGTCGACGACACCAAGGGGGTGTTGGTGGTCGAGGCGACACCGGGAAAGCCGGCCCGGGTCACCACGGTCCCGGTGACAAGCGGGCGCAAGCTGGTGACGGTCCGGGGGACCCTCGAGGAAGTCCTTGCCCGTGCCGACGACCTCGACGATGCCTTTGTGCGTGTGGTCCTGGTGGAGAAGGCCCGGGTGGGTCTGGCCGATGAGGTCAGGATGGCGATACCCGACGCCGTCGAGGTGGTCCTCGACTCACCCTTGCAGCCCAGGTCCGATCCCGAGCCCCGCGCCCAGCTCGAGCCAGGCGAGGCCTTTCATCGTTATCTGTCCGAGAAGGGAGCCGATGACCCCAGGGTCGAGGCTCTCTTCGCCGAGCTGATGGACGAGGTCGCGGTGTGAGGCCGGTGAGGATCGAGGTCGAGGGCTTCTCCGCCTATCGATCGGCGGTCAGTGTCGACCTCAGCAGACTCCTCGACTCCGACCTCCCCTTCTTCTCGCTGAGCGGGGCGACCGGGGCGGGGAAGTCGAGCCTGATCGACGCCATGATCTTCGCCCTCTATGGAAGGATCCCCCGACTTGGTGGCACCGCGGTGGCCCCGGTCATCTCGGCCGGCACCGACCGGGCCCGGGTCAGATTCGACTTCGACGTCGACGGGGTGATCCACACCGCGGTCCGTTTGGCGCAGCGAACGCCCAGCGGTGGCGCAACCGTCAAAGAGGCGCGGCTGGAGCGGGGCGACGAGGTCCTGGCCGACGGTGCCGACAACGTCACCACTGCGGTGGAGGAGCTGCTCCGGCTGGGATTCGACGACTTCACCCGGACCGTTGTCCTGCCTCAGGGGGATTTCGCCAGGTTCCTCAATGCCACCAAGGCGGAGCGGCAAGCCCTCCTCCGAGGCATCCTCGGGCTCGAGGTATATGGGAGGGTCCGGGAGCTGGCCGGCGGGAGACAGGCAGTGGCCTCCGACCGGGCCTCCGGCGCCCACACCCGGCTGGACGCTCTCGAGGTGCCTGCAGAGGCCGACATCGAGGGGGCCTCGGCCCGTCTCTCCTCTCTGGAAGCCATGGTGGGCCAGATCAGGGATCGAGAGCAGGCTCTCGCCGTCCTGGCCCTCGAGGTCGGTGCCGCCACCGCCGACGTGACCCGACTCACCGGAGCCAGGGAGAGGTTGGAGGTGCTGGCACCACCCGAGGACCTGGACGAGCTCGGCGAGATGGTGACACTGGCCCGCTCGACGTTCTCCGACGCCGAGGAGGCTCACGCGGCCGCGGTGGCGGGCGGTCGGGAGATCGAGAAGAGACTGGAGGGGATCCCGGAGCCTGAGACCATTGCCCTCGGCAAGCACGATTACCAATCGCTCGACCAGGTCGAGACCCAGCTCGAGGCGTTGGCTGACGACCGGCCGAGGCAAGCGCTGGAGGAGGCCGAGACCCGGTTGGCCGAGTCGCGCCAGGCTCACCTCGAGGCGGTTGCTCGCCGAAACTCTCTCCACATCTCCCACACCGCACATGCCATCGGGGCGACCCTGGTGGTGGGCGAGAACTGCCCTGTGTGTCAGCGCCGCGTCGAGGTCTTGCCGGTCGCGGAGACTCCACCGGAGCTGACCCGGGTCGAGAAGGAGTTGGAGACCTCGGAAGCCCGGGTGGAGGCCGATCTTGGCGCCGTCGGTCTGGCTCGAGCAGCGATCACCGAGCACGAGACCACCAGGGCCAACCTGGCCGCCACCCGGGACACCCTGGTCGCCCGATTGTCGGGTGCCCCGAACCGCGAGGAGTTGGCTCGCTTGGAGACCCTGGCCACAGAGTTGAAGGATCAGCTCGCCGGCTCGCGTCGCACGGTGTCTTCGGCCGAGGAGACCCTGGGTCTTGCCCGTAAGCAGCTCGATGAAATGGCGGCGCGGCAACATGCCATGGGCCGGCTCCTCACCACGGCCCAGCTCAAGGTGGCCGACCTGAGCCCCCCGGTGTCGGAGAGCGACGACGTGGTGGTGCAGTGGAAGGACCTGATGACCTGGCGGGCCGAGACTCTGGACCGTGTGGTCGAGGAGCATGCCGCCCTTCTCGCGCGCTCGGCGGAGGCACTTTCGGCCCACGACTCCGCCCGGGAGGAGCTGGTGGCCGACCTCGCCACCGCCGGGCTCGACGCCATCGAGCCCTATTCGGCCACTCTGGCCTCCGAGGTCGAGCGGGCGCGCCATGTAGTCGCCCACCAGCAGAAGACACTTGTTGATGCCAACGCGCTAAGCGCCGAGATCGACTCCGAGACCGCCAATGCCGACGTGGCCGCCGCCCTCGCCGGGCATCTCAAGGCAAACGGGTTCGAGCAGTGGCTGATGGCCGGCGCGCTGGAGACACTGGTGGTCGGGGCCAATGACCTCCTGGCCCAGCTCTCCGAGGGCGGCTACTCCCTCCACTCCCAGGAGGGGAGCTTCACCATCGTCGATCATCGCAACGCCGACGAGAAGAGATCGGTGTCCACCCTCTCCGGCGGGGAGACCTTCCTGGTTTCGCTGGCCTTGGCCCTCTCACTGGCGGAGACCCTGGCTTCTGCCGGTGGCGCCCGGCTCGACGCCATCATCCTCGACGAGGGATTCGGCACCCTCGACGACGAATCGCTCGACACGGTGGCGTCGGTGTTGGAGGAGCTTGCCGGGAAGGGCCTGATGGTGGGGGTCATCACCCATGTCAAAGAGCTTGCCTCCCGTGCCGCGGTGCGTTTCGAGGTGACACGGGAGGCCCGTGGCTCGACGGTCAGCGATATGCCATGAGATACACCGTGGAGAACTGGGACTCCGATTACGGGGCCCCCACCGACCCCGAGCTGACCGACGCCACCCAGAACGTCGATGTCGGGGTCGAGATGGCGGCCGATCAATGGCGCCCCATCCTGCCGGAATCCCCGGCCGTCGAGGAAGTGCTGTTCGTCGACGGGGTCCGTCGGGTCGACGCCAGCCTCTGGATCGACCAACCCCCCGACTTCCCCGGCTTCGCCCTGGCGGCGACCTACGCCGCCGGAGCGGTGAGATGCAACTCCCGTGCCGGCCTGGAGGTGGCAGAGGTGGGGCGGGGCCTCTTCACCTCAGCTCTTGCCACCGATATCGAGACCACCGTCGGCACATATGGGGTGAAGGCCACCAAGGGCAGCACCTCAGAAGAGCTCTGGCTGGGGATACAGCAAAGGATGGGGGACCTCGAGGCCCGGGTGGTTCACCAGGCGGGGGGAGCCGCCCTGGTGGTGGTCGACGGCCCATTGTCACATGCCAGAGACATCGACAACGCCATCGGGTACATCAAGACCCAGAAGGTGCAGTACCTGCCGCTGGAGCTGCGACATGTCCTCACCTCGCTCCCTGCCGGCTACCGCACACCGCTGTTCCTCACCACCACCTCATGGAGCCGCTTCTCCTGGTATCTCCGTCTCGCCAACCACGACGGGCCCGCCGGTGGGCTGGTGAGATGCGAGATCGACGCCGACAAGCCGGCGGCGGAGGCGGCGCGGATCGCCACCGCGGTGAGCGCCACCCTGCCCCGTTTCGCCTCGGCCCGCCACAAGGACCCGCGCGCTCCCCAGAACCTCTACCCGATCGGTGGCCTGGAGCGTGACCTGAGACACCGTCTCGGCGACAAGGACCTGGCGGTCAGGGCCTTGAGGAGAGCAGCCGCGATGGCGGGCAAGGCCTCAGATCTCGCGTCGTGAGGCGAGGATGGCGCCGGCGATCACCAGTCCGATGCCGAGGATGGCGAGACCACTCACCTGCTCGTTGCGAAAGACGACGCCCAATATCAGAGCCACCACCGGGATCAGATAGGTGACGAAGGCGGATCTGGTGGCCCCGACACGGGAGGTGAGCTTTCCCGAGAGGATGAAGGCCACACCTGTCCCCAACAACCCGGCGGCGACCGTAGCTGTCAATGACGGCCATGAGAACTCCGACCGGGTCAGGCCAAACAGCCCGAAAGGCAAGACCATGAGGATGCCCAACCAAAGGATCCTGGTCATCACCGGAACCGCCCCGTACCGCTGGGTCAGGGGCACCACCATGTTGAAGGCGATCGCATAACAGATGGTGACGATCACCATCAACACCACTCCGACCAGGGCCGACGTGTCGGAACCGGCCGCCGGTGCTGCGATGGCCACCACCCCGGCGAGCCCGATCACCAACCCGGCGACCTGAAGACGCCCGGGGAGGGCCCTGAGGAGGATCGAAGCCAGGATCGCGGTGAAGATGGGCGCCGCACCGTTGAGCATGCCGGCCACACCAGAGTCGATCCACTGCTGGGCGATCGGGATCATGGTCATCGGGAGACCGACCCAGGTGACACTCACAATGACTATCCGGGCGCGATCCTCACTCTCGATCACCGTGGGGTACGACCTGGCCACCATGGTCATGAAGCCGGCTCCGGAGAGGACACGGACCAGGGTCACGAGACCGGGATGAAATGAGTCAAGGCCGATGGCCATGAACAGGAACGAAGAACCCCAGATCAGGCCGATGCAAACAAAGAACAACCAGTCGAGGGCGGTGAACGCCTCCCGGTGTGACCCATGAGAAGTGGTGATCAGCCTGACGCCCGTCATGGGAAGGAGAACACATGCAGATGGCCATTTGTTGCAGTGAACTCACAGTTCGGCCTTCGCCTGACGGGTCATCAGGCTCAGGACCGCGTCCCGAGGGTGGACGCCCTCGTAGAGCACCATGGCGACGTGCTCGGCAATGGGCATCTCGACACCGACCCTGGCGGCCAGCCCCAGGACACTGGTGGTGGTCTTGACCCCTTCGGCCACCATGTCCATCTCGGTGACGATGTCTTCGAGCGCACGGCCCTTGGCTAGCCCATATCCCACCTGGTGGTTTCGGCTCTTCGAGGAGATGCAGGTGGCGATCAGGTCACCCATGCCGGCAAGACCGGCGAAGGTGGAAGGCCGGCCCCCGAGGCTGACACCGAGCCTGGTCAGCTCGGTCAACGCCCTCGTGATCAAGGTCGCCCGGGTGTTGTCGCCGAAACCGAGACCATCGGACATGCCTGCAGCGATCGCCATGACGTTTTTCAAGGCGCCACCCAGCTCGCACCCGATCACGTCGTCGTTGGTGTAGACGCGGAATGTCGGGCCCATCACGACCGACTGGACCTGGCGGGCGGCGTCGTCGTCGCCCATTGCCACCACCGCCGCGGCCGGCTGGCCCATGGCAACCTCTGCGGCCAGATTGGGCCCGGTGAGCACTCCGACCAGACCGGAATCGTGGCCCGGCGCCTCCTCCATGATGACCCTGGTCATGGTGGCCAGGGTGTCCTGCTCGATCCCTTTGGTCAGTGACACCAGCGGAACGGGCCCGGAGACGTATGGTGCCAGCTCTCTGAAGACCTGACGGAACCCATGGGAGGGGACGGCGATGGCGACTGCCTCGGCTCCATGCATCGCCTCCTCCATGGACGAGGTGGGCGCAACGTCATCGGGAAGCGAGTATCCAGGCAAGTACCGGGTGTTGGATCGGGTCGCCTGCATCGTCTCGGCCAGCTCCGGTCTGCGGGCCCAGAGCGAGATCGGGGTCCTGTCGCCGGCCAGGAGGGCCACGGTGGTTCCCCAGGATCCGGCCCCGATCACAGCCAGCTTCCTCATGCCGACACGCTAGCCAGGTACCACCATCGCCCTCCCTAACCTCCGCGGCCGATGAGCCTCTCGATCGGGATCGTCGGCCTGCCCAACGTCGGGAAGTCGACACTGTTCAACGCCTTGACGGCTGCCGCCGCCCTGGCCGCCAATTACCCCTTTGCCACCATCGAGCCCAACGTCGGCGTAGTCCCCATCCCCGACCCCCGACTCGAGACGCTCGCCCGGATCTTCTCCTCGGCGAAGACAACGCCGGCGACCGTGAGGTTCGTCGACATCGCCGGGCTGGTCAGGGGGGCGAGCCAGGGCGAGGGGCTGGGCAACCAGTTCCTGGGGAACATCCGCGACGTCAGCGCCATCTGTCACGTGGTACGTACATTCCACTCGGTCAGCGTCACCCATATAGAGGAGTTGATCGACCCCCGAAGGGACATCGAGACCATCGAGACCGAGTTGGCGCTCGCCGACCTCGAGACCATCGATAGACGGCTGCCTCGTCTCGAGAAGGAGGCCACCGTCGACCGTTCCCTGCTGCCACGGGTAGGGCTGCTGACCGAGGTCCGCGGCGTGGTGGCGTCAGGCCGGATGCTCGGCGCCGATCCCCGACTCATGGCCCGCAGCGCCGAGCTCGCCGACCTCCAACTCCTGACCGCCAAGCCCATGATCTACGTGTTCAACGCCGACCACGACCTTCTCGGGGATACTCATCGGCGCCACCAGCTGGCGGGTCTGGTGGCCCCGGCCGAGGCGCTCTTCCTGGACGCCGAGTTCGAAGCCGATGCGGCCCGCCTTCCGCCGACGGAGCGCGCCGAGTTGCTCGAGATGGCGGGCCTCGAGGAGCCTGGTCTCGACGTGGTGACTCGATCCGCATACCGAACCCTTGGCTTGCAGAGCTTTCTCACCGCCGGGCCCAAGGAGGCGCGGGCCTGGACGATCCCAACCGGGGCGACCGCGCAGGAGGCGGCGGGTCTGATCCACACCGACTTCCAGCGGGGCTTCATCGCCGCCGAGGTCGTGGGCTTCGAGCGACTGCTCGAGGCCGGCTCGTGGCAGGCGGCCCGGGCCGCGGGGGCGGTCCGATCTGAGGGCAAGGGCTATGTCATGGGCCCGGACGACGTGGTCGAGTTCAGGTTCAACGTCTGAAGCAGCAGCGGAGCCGCTGCGTACTGGCTCGGCTTCGCCTCGCCAGCCGCTGCGTACTGGCTCGGCTTCGCCTCGCCGTACTTGGTACTTCGTACTTCGACTCCAAGGCAGGCCCTTTTCCAACTACCAGGTACCGGGTACCAAGTACCTACAATGCAATCGCCGTAGATGCCGGCGGGAGAGCCCCGAGTGGGGCGCCGAAGGGGCAACACCTTCCCGGAAACTCTCAGGCGACCTGGACCGACCGGCTGAGGCAGCGCTGAAGGGGACGACAGCGGGGAAGGGTCAAGAGACCGCAACACGGAGACCCGATGCCCCAGACCTCCCAGCCCGGCTTCGCCAGCCGACACATCGGCCCGCGACCCTCCGACATCGAGCGGATGTTGTCCCTGGTAGGCGCATCCAGTCTCGACGAGTTGGTCGCCACCACCATCCCCGCTTCGATCCTGGACACCAGGTTGGACCTCCCTCCGGCGATGACCGAGCCGGAGCTGATACGACATCTCGCTGGGATCGCCGGGAAGAACCGGCTGGTGCGATCGTTGATCGGGCTCGGGTATCACGACACCCACACCCCGGCCGTGATCCAGCGGAACGTTCTCGAGGACCCGGCGTGGTACACCGCCTACACCCCATATCAGCCTGAGATCTCACAGGGCCGTCTCGAGGCCCTGCTCAACTTCCAGACCATGGTCGCCGATCTCACTGGGCTCGACATCGCCAACGCGTCGCTTCTCGACGAGCCCACTGCGGCCGCCGAGGCGATGGCGATGGCCCGTCGCCTGCATCGCGGCGACCGTGATGTCTTCTTTGTCGACCCCGACTGTCACCTGCCCACCCGTGCGGTGTTGGAGACCCGGGCACAGGCCATCGGTGTCGAGGTCGAGGATCTCGATGATGAAGCCGATCCCACTGTGTCGTTTGGGGCACTCCTCGCCTACCCGGGATCATCCGGGGCCATCCCCGATCACGGTGAGACGGTGAATCGGTTCCATGAGGCGGGGGCAATGGTGGTGGTCACCACCGATCTGCTGGCACTGACCTCGATCGTCCCCCCCGGGGAATGGGGCGCCGACGTCGCCGTCGGGTCGGCGCAGCGGTTCGGGGTCCCCATGGGGTTCGGGGGCCCCCATGCCGCTTTCATCGCCTGTCGCCAGGACCAGGTTCGCGCCCTACCGGGCCGATTGGTCGGGGTCTCCAGAGACCAGGCCGGCCGGACCGCCTACCGGCTGGCCCTCCAGACACGCGAACAGCACATCCGTCGTGAGAAGGCGACCTCCAATGTCTGCACCGCACAGGTCTTGCTGGCGGTGGTGGCCGGCCTCTACGCCTGCTGGCATGGCCCCGAGGGAGTGAAGGGGATCGCCGACCAGGTCCACGACCTCACGGGGCGGCTTGCCGCATCACTCACGGCCTCCGGTCACCGGCTGGCCAACCCGAGCTGGTTCGACACCCTGACCGTGGTGGTCCCCGGCCGCGCCGATGAGATCCTGGCTTCCGCCGTCTCATCCGGACTGAATCTCGGACGGGTCGACGCCGACCGGGTCAGGATCGCACTCGACGAGACGTGTGACACCCGGGTGATCGAGACGATTATCGGCGTCTTCGGTGGGTCCCTGGTAGAGACGCCGGAGCCCGGGATCCCGGACGGCCTGGTCAGGGCCAGCGAGTTCCTCACCCACCCGGTATTCCACGCCCACCGCTCCGAGCACGAGATGCTGCGGTATCTGCGTCGTCTGGCCGACAAGGACCTGGCCCTCGATCGGACCATGATTCCTCTCGGGTCTTGCACCATGAAGCTCAACGCCACCACCGAGATGGTGCCGATGACCTGGCCCGAGTTCGCCGATATCCACCCTTACGCCCCACTGGACCAGGCGGAGGGCTACCTGGAGCTGATCAGGGAGCTCGAGGCATACTTGGCGTCGATCACCGGGTATGACCGGGTCTCCCTCCAACCCAATGCCGGCTCGCAGGGAGAGCTCGCCGGACTGCTCGCCATCGCCGCCTATCACCGTTCGCGAGGCGAGCCCGAGCGGGATGTCTGCCTGATCCCGGCATCGGCCCATGGCACCAATGCCGCCTCGGCGGTCATGGCCGGCATGCGGGTCGTGGTGGTCGCCACCGACGAGGCCGGAAACGTCGACCTCGACGACCTGGAGCGGCTGGCGGCGGAGCACTCGTCCCACCTGGCGGCGGCGATGATCACATACCCGTCGACTCATGGAGTCTTCGAGCCCGGGATGAGGAGGCTCGCCGAGATCGTCCACGTCAACGAGGGTCAGGTGTACGTCGACGGCGCAAATCTCAATGCCCTGGTCGGCCTGGCACGGCCCGGCGACTTCGGGGCCGATGTCGGCCATCTCAATCTCCACAAGACGTTCACCATTCCCCATGGTGGCGGAGGCCCCGGAATGGGGCCCCTTGGGGTGAAGGAGCACCTTGCCCCGTTCCTCCCTAATCATCCGCTGGTTGCCGCCGCCGGGCCCGAAACCGGGATCGGGCCGATCTCGGGCGCCCCGTTCGGGTCTGCCGGCATCCTTCCCATCCCCTACGCCTACATTCGGCTGATGGGAGCCGAGGGGCTTCGTCGGGCGACCCAGGTGGCGATTCTCTCCGCCAACTACCTGGCTCGCCGACTCGAGCCCCATTACCCGGTGCTCTATACCGGCGAGGGTGGCCGGGTGGCCCACGAGTGCATCCTCGACTTGCGCCCCCTGACCCGGGAGACCGGGGTAACCGCCGAGGACGTGGCGAAACGTCTCGCCGACTATGGCTTTCACGCCCCCACCCTCTCCTTCCCGGTGCCGGGGACCCTGATGGTCGAGCCCACCGAGTCGGAGAGCCTCGTGGAGCTCGAGCGCTTCTGCGAGGCAATGATCGCGATTCGGGAAGAGGCCCGCCGTGTCGGTTCAGGTGAGTGGCCGGCAGGTGACAACCCTCTGGTGCTGGCCCCGCACACCGCCGCGGACGTCGTCTCCGACAAGTGGGAGCGGTCCTACACCCGAGAGGAAGCGGCATTCCCGGTGCCATGGCTGACGGACTCCAAGTACTGGCCGCCGGTGGGGAGAGTCGACGGGGCCGGTGGCGACCGAAACCTGATGTGCTCTTGCCCCCCACTGGACGCTTACCGATGAACTCCTCCGTACCGACTCGACCTTGACATTCCTGTTGGCAATGGGATCGTGAGACACCACAATCCGAGGGCGCGGGGCGTTATGAAGGTGAAGCGGTGAAGTTCGGCGGTCAAGTTCGCATCCCAGAGGTGGATCACCCCGGGATTCCGGCCACGGTCCTGGTAGAGGACAATCAGGTCGAGTTGGTTCTCGACGGAGAATCACTTGGAAGATGGTCACTGTACGACGTCCGCGCCCGGAGACTGATCTCGAGCGCATTCCAGCTCGAGTTGGACGGCGAGGAAGTCACCTTCATCGCCGACGAGCCGATCGACTTCGCCTATCGAGGGGTCGACCACATGGCCGAAGTCTGGGCCCGCTTCAAGACGATGCGGGCCCCCCGTCGGGCTGTTGCGGTGCGCAAGTCTCGGGGGGGCACCAAGCCATCGCGGGTCCAGGAACTGCGTGACGCCATGGAGGCGAATTTGCAGGCTCAGCAGCACCCCCGCCCGGAGCCGGCCCCGGAGATGCCTCATTCCCCGGTCGTCGAGGACACCGCTGGGGTGGAGGAGATTCCGGTGGTTCCGGAGCCCGATACTGCCGAGCCGCCGGCCGCCAAGACACCTGCCAGGAAGACCCCGACTCGATCCCCTGCGTCCAAGGCCGCATCCACATCGAAGCCCGCCCCCGCCAAGACCACCACACCCAGGTCGGCCCCGGCCTCGAAGCCGGCCGCCGCGCCCAAGCCCACGACCGCCAGGAGTCGAGCCAAGCCTCCGGTCGCCGAGCCGGTGGCGCCAGAGCCTGAAGTTGTCGAGCCGGCGGCGGAGGTGGCACCCGAACCGGTTGCGCCGGCTCCGGCGGCCGCGGTTCCGGCCACCCCAGCCCCTCCGGAGCGGAAGGTGGAGCCTCCGATCGAACGTTCCGGTCATGATCGGCTGGCTGAGGAGAAATCGGCCCTGGTGGCGGAGCGGGCACGACTCGAAGGGGAGAGGGTTCGTCTCGAACAGTTGCGGAAAGAGGCGGAGGAGCGAGATGCCCGCCGGATCGAGGCATTCCGACTCGAGATGGCCAGGCTCGAGACGGAGCGCGCCCAGCAGGACGGGCGTGAGCGAGAGCGTTCGCTTGTGTTCCAGAACGAGATGAAGGCGCTCCAGGCCGAGAGAGAGAAGCTGGAGGCCCTGGAGAACGAGAGACGGACCAAGGCGCAAGAGGACGAGGAGCGGGCACAGGCCCTGAGACGGGAGATGAATCGCATCGAGGTCGAGCGCCAGCAGATGGAGCGTCTCGAGGCCGAGCGCCTGGCCGCGGCACAACGCGACATGGAGGCGGTGCGCTCCAAGCGGCTGGAGCTGGAACGGCTGGAAGCCGAGCGAGCCGAGAAGGCACGCATCGAGGTGGAGCGCGTCGAGGGGGCACGAGCTAAAGCTGAGGCCGAGGCGGCGCGCATCGAGGCCGAACGCGTCGAGCAGGCGCGCGCCGTTGCCGAAAAAGAGTCCCGTCGCCAGGCCGCCGCGAGACAGGCGACCGAGCGCAGGCTGGCGGAGGAAGCCGAACCGGCTCGTCTCGCAGCCGAGGCGGCAGATGCCGCCCGCCTGAAGGCGGAGGGGCTGGCGCAGGCCAAGAAAGCAGCCGAGGCGGCAGATGTCGCTCGTCTGGAGGCGGAGGGGCTGGCGCAGGCCAAGAAGGCTGCCGAGCAGGCCGAGGCGGAGGGGCTGGCGCAGGCCAAGGAGGCTGCCGAGCAGGCCGAGGCGGAGGGGCTGGCGCAGGCCAAGAAGGCTGCCGAGCAGGCCGAGAAGAAGCGTGGCGCTGCCAGGGAGGCTGCCCCTGATGCCGAGAAGGCCCGTGACGACCGCGGACCCGACGGGACATCGACATCCGACGACGGGTCGGAGTCGGCCAAAGAGCTGGTGGTCGACCTCGGTGTCTACGAGACCGAGCCCTCACCCAACGGCCCGATCCCGGCCATGGCCTCGGCGACGAAGGAGAAGGCCGGATTCATGGGTGCGGTCAAGTCAGCCTTCACTCGCAACGGTCGTGGCCACGAGCACGACTTCGTCGAGGCTCCTGGTGGCCTTGGGATCTCCCGCTCGATCTGCCGTGAGTGCGGCTTCGTCTCGATCGGGGCCACCGACTGATGCCTTCTCAACAGAGACACACCTCCCCAGTGGAGTAGTCGGGTAGCCGCCTGAACGCCTGGGGACGGTACTCTCCGCGGGTGTCCGTGATACGACCGGTGATCCTCTCGGGCGGCTCGGGGACCCGTCTTTGGCCACTGTCCACCCACGCTCGCCCCAAGCAGTTCGCCGACCTGATCCCTGGGGCGCCGTCGCTTTTCCAGGCGACGATCAGCCGGCTCGCCGGCATGGCTGGCGCCGCCCCGCCGATGGTCGTCACCGGCGCCGACCACTTGGGGCTGGTTCGGGCCGACGCCGCCACCTGCGGGGTCGAGCCCATGGTGGTCATTGTCGAGCCAATGGGTCGGAACACAGCACCTGCAGTCGCCGCCGCCGCCCTCCTCGCCGACTCTGAGGACGTCCTCGTCATCCTCCCCGCCGATCATCTGATAGGAGACACCGGAGCGTTCCAAGACGGGGTGAGGACCGCAGTGGGCCACGCCCTGTCGGGATCGATAGTTGCTTTCGGAATCACCCCGACCCGGGCGGAGACAGGTTATGGCTACATCGAGACCGGGGACAGCGTCGGAGACGGATGGCACGTCGCCCGGTTCAAGGAGAAACCGGCGGTCGAGGAGGCCGGCGAGTTGATGTCCGATGGCCGCCATCTCTGGAACTCGGGCATGTTCGTCGCTATGGCCGGAGCGCTGATCGATGAGATGGCAGCCACCTGCCCGGCCATCCTCGAGGGGGTCCGAGGAGCGGTTCCCACCTCGATCGAGGGGCTGGCCGTGCTCGGCCCTTCATTCGCGACGGTCGAGGCCATCTCGTTCGACCATGCCGTGATGGAGAGGACAGGCCGTGCGGTCGTCATCCCACTCGATGTCGGCTGGGACGACATCGGTTCGTACCAGGCGCTGATGGGGCTGAGCGCCAAGGATGGTGAGGGCAATGCGGTCTCGGGGCCGGTGATCCTCGAGAACGTGACCGGATCGTTCATCCACGCCACCACCCGGACCGTGGCCGTGGCCGGGATGAGCGATGTGATCGTGGTCGAGGCAGCGGACGGCGTGCTGGTGGTGCCCTTGAGTGAAGCGCAACGGGTGAAGGACCTGGCGGAGCGAGACCAGAAACAGGGATGAGAGCCCTAATCGTCGGTCTGGCATTGGCCCTCACCGCCTGCTCGGTGGGGCGCGTGCCCGAGGACGCCACCGGGGCCCAGATCTACCAACAGCTATGCGTCAACTGCCATGGCGCCGACATGTCGGGCGGCATCGGGCCCGACCTCGGCCCCGGCTCCAACGCGGCCGGACAACCCGACGAGTTCCTCCGGGTGACCATCCTCAACGGGCGGGGGAGGATGCCCTCGTTCTCGTCGAGTCTCGACGCTGAACAGGTGGAACGGCTCATCGAGCACATCCGGGAAGTCCAGTCGGGATGAGCTCGGTCCTCGACGACCTCGATCTCCACCCAGTGAGCATCCCGATGCGGCATCGGTTTCGTCGTGTCGACCACCGTGAGGCGGTCCTGATCAAGGGACCAAAGGGTTGGGGGGAGTTCTCGCCGTTTCCCGATTATCCGCCCGAGCAGACGACGAAGTGGTTGGCGGCTGCTCTTGAGCTGGCATGCGGCGACCTGCCGGCCCCAGGCCGGCCACTGATCGAGGTGAACGTGACGGTGCCGGCGGTGGACCCGGTGACCGCCGCCTGGCTGGTGACGGAGTCCGGGGCGCGGACGGCGAAGGTCAAGGTAGGAGACCCGGGGGATGACGAGACGACCGATACCGTGCGTCTCGAAGCGGTACAGGCTGCCCTGGGACCTGGGGGCCGGATGCGGATCGATGCCAACGCATCCTGGGACCTCGCCACCGCCACCAGTCGACTGGCGAAGATGGAGCGATTCGGCCTGGAGTACGTCGAGCAACCGGTGGCGACACTCGAGGAGATGAGAGAGCTGCGCCGCCGGGTGACCATCCCTCTTGCCGCAGATGAGTTGGTTCGTCAGGGTCCGAACCCCCTCCGCGTGATCGAAGAGGGGGGCGCCGACGTGCTGGTCTTGAAGGCGCAACCGATGGGAGGGGTGGCCCCCATCCTCGACTTGGCGGGGAGAGCAGGCGTCCCCGTGGTCCTGTCGTCGGCTCTCGAGACATCGGTGGGGATGTATGCCGGGCTCCTGGCCGCCTCGCTGGTCGACTCCCCATATGCGTTCGGGCTGGGCACCGTCTCCATGCTGGCGGGTGACCCCACCATCCGGCCGCTGTTGCCGATCAAGGGACAGCTCGAGGTTCGAAGGCCCGAGCCCGACCCCGACCTACTGGAGAGATGGCGCCCCGGCCCCGATGTGGCCTCCAGCCTGCTGGCACGTCTTCGCCTCGCTGCCGAGGCCCTGACATGAGCCGCCCCAACCCGAGCACTGCCATGGCGGAGGTGGTCATCGACGAGCTCGCCCTAAACGGTGTCAGGTTGGTGGTGATCTCACCGGGGTCGCGGTCGGCGGCCTTGGCCATCGCCGCCTCCCGGCATCCCGGGATCCAGAGCGTGGTAGTCCTGGACGAGCGTTCGGCGGCCTTCCATGCGTTGGGAAGGTCGAAGGTTGATGGGTTCCCGGCCGTGGTGATCTCCACGTCGGGGACCGCCCCGGCCAACTGGTACCCGGCGGTGATCGAGGCCGACATGTCGATGACCCCCCTGATCCTGGTCTCAGCGGATCGACCCGCCGAGTCGAGGGGTGTCGGAGCCAATCAGACCATCGACCAGGTCCGGCTGTTCGGTGACAAGGTCCGATGGTTCGCCGAGATCGATGCCCCGGGCCAACAGGACATGAACGCCGGGTGGCGTGGTCTGATCTGTGAGGCGGTGACCACCAGCCGGGGTGATGGCTCAGGGCCGGGCCCGGTTCACCTGAACCTGGCGTTCAGGGAGCCAACGGTCCCCGTGTCCGATGACGGGAGGACCGCTACCGACCCGTACCCCCACCCCATCGAAGGCCGGGATGGCGGTCACCCTTGGATCGAGCCCGCCCCCGGCGGTTCCCGCCCGAGCCCGGGGAGAGAGATCCCTTACACCCCCCGTGGGTTGGTGATCGCCGGCGACGGGTCGTACGAGCGGGATCGGCTGTTGGAGGCGGCTCGGGTCCTGGGCTGGCCGGTCCTGGCCACCGCACTCTCAGGACTGCGCGGCCAGGACGTGATCACCTGCTATCACCACCTGCTCGCCGGCCCCCTTCCCGATGGCATGCGCCCCGAGTTGGTGGTCGCCGCGGGGCACATCGGCCCCAGCCAGCGTCTGGAAGCCCTGATCGCCATTGCCGACCATCGGGTGCGGGTGGACGCCTGGGGCCGGTCCATCGACCCAAACCGCAATGCCACCCTGAAGGTCGACTCGGACCCGGTGAGTGCCCTGGCCACGATGGCCGACCGTGCCCGGCCCGATCCGGACTGGGCCGGCGCATGGTCGAAGGCGGGTGCAGTGGTGCGAAGCCTGCTGGATCGGTGTCTGGCCGATCATCCGGGTCTGTCCGGGGCCGGGGTGGCCCACACCCTCGACCGGGTCGATTGGGGCTGCCTGGTGGTGGCCTCATCGCTCCCGATCCGTGAGGTCGACGCCCATCTCACCCGGCCGGGCAGGGTCATCGCCAATCGTGGCGCATCCGGGATCGACGGGTTCGTCTCGACCGCAATGGGTGTGGCCTCGGCGGTGCCGCGGACCTTGGCCCTGAGCGGGGATCTCTCGCTTCTCCACGACGCCAATGGCTTCCTAAGTGACGGGGATCGCGACCTGACGATGGTGGTGATCAACAACGATGGCGGCGGTCTGTTCGACTCGCTTCCCCAGGCGGCCCACGCCCCCGAGTACGAACGGCTGTTTCTGACTCCCCAGCGGCGCGACCTGGCGGGTCTCGCCAGATTCCACGGGCTGGACTATCAGGCGGCCGAGGGTCTCGATCAGCTGGCCGCCATCGTCGAGTCGAGACTTGGCTCGGGCCAAGAGTCGTTGATCGAGGCCCGGGTCGATCGCAGCTTCGACCTCGCCGTCCGCCGGAGCCTCGATGAGGCTGGCCGCTCAGCCATGGCCGCCTTCAACCCCTAAGGCCCGGAGCATCGGCCCCAGCTTGAGGTCGGTCTCGGCCCACTCAGATTGGCGGTCCGACCCGTGCACAAGGCCTCCCCCTGCATAGATGGTGCCCCGGTTTTGATCGAAGAGCCCGCAGCGCAGGGCAATGGCGAACTCGCCGTCGCCCTTGGTGTCGAACCAGCCGACCGGGCCTGCATAACGGCCCCGTCCCCGCGGCTCCATGGCCCGGATCAGGGCGAGTGCGGCGGGCGTGGGGGTGCCGGCAACCGCGGCAGTGGGGTGAATCGAAGACAGGAGGTCGAGCACCTTGGTGCCGGGCAATGCGATCGCCGTGAAGTCGGTCGCGACGTGGAGGATTGGACCCACCTGGATGACCGAGCGCTCGCCGATGAGGTCGATGCTGTGGCCTCCGAGACCGGCAGCCGCAGATCGGGCAGCCAGGTCGTGTTCCATCTCGATCCTGGCAGCGTCGAGATGATCGACCTCGGTTGCAGTCCCGGCGAGCACCCTCGACCTCACCCGATCGCCCTCCAAGGAGACGAGCAGCTCGGGGCTGGCTCCGACCAGCCCATCGTTCAGGAACACATAGGTCGAGGGGTTTGCCCGGACCAGGCGCTCAAGGATGAGGTGCGGATCGAAGGGCTCCGACAACTCCACCTCGACATGGCGGGCCAGCACCACCTTCTCCAACTCGCCGGCGGAGATCGACGACATGGCAATGGAGAATCCGTGTTCCCATTCAGCCCGGCCATCGGCGACCAATCGAGCCAACAGCCGGCCCTCGTCGGCCGACGACCAGGCGACCTGGCCCTCAGCGACTTCCTCGGGCGCCAGGACCAGCGAGCCCCTCTGATCGGGATCGAAGGTGAAGGAGGCGAACCCGACTCCCCGATCCACCGAGGCGAGCCAGTCCCCTGTCTTGGTGTACCGGTCGGCCCCCGTCCCGGGGTCAAAGGACAGGAGCTCCCCGAGCCCTCTCAAGCTGTGATCAGGGCTCGACCAGAATGGGGCCAGGTCGGGGCTCACGGATAGGCGAGGATGGTATCGGCGGTGAGCCCGGCCAGTTCTCTGGCGAGATCGGCGAAGCGCCCGAGGTCTCCCGAGGCCGCCATGCGCAACCCGCCGCTCTCATTGGTTCCCGGCGCCACCCGCGCCGTCTGCATGGCCACCGCCGGTGCGGGGTCGATCACCGTCGCCGACCCTCCCGAAACTCGATCGATCACCGGGCGCAGGAACGAGAAGTGGGTGCATCCCAGCACCAGGGCATCGGCCCCGGCCTCGAGCGCCGGCCCCAGGCACGCGGTCACCGCCCTCTCCACCCCAGGGTCGTCGACCCTTCCGGCTTCGACCAGCTCCACCCATTCCGGGCATGCCCGCTCGATGACCTGTGCGCCGTGGCCGAACCTACTGACCACAGACTCGAACAGCCTCCCCTGGAAGGTGGCAGCGGTGGCGAACACCGCGATCACCCCGGTGGTGCTCAGGGCGGCGGCCGGCCTGACCGCGGGCTCCATGCCAACGATGGGGAGGCTCGGGTGATCGGCCCTGAGCTCATCGAGGGCCGCCGCCGAGGCGGTGTTGCACGCCACCACCAGAGTGGTTGCCCCGTGGCCGATGAGCCATCTGGCGATCTCCCTGGAGAACGACTGGACCTCGGCGAGGCTTCGAGGGCCGTACGGGGCGCGTGCCCGGTCGGCTACATAGAGGAGATCGGCCCGGGGCAGGGCGCGACGGATCTCCAGGAGCACGCTGAGGCCCCCCACACCCGAGTCGAAGACACCGATCACGGGTGTATCTCACCATCCGGGGCCGGGCACCGCTGGTAGCGTCGCCGGCCCGAGCCGCGGAGGGCGTCGATGCAACTGGATGGTGCGGTGGCCGTGGTCACCGGCGGCGTCTCGGGTTTGGGGCTGGGGGCGGCCCGGCGACTCACCGAGCATGGGGCCTCGGTCGCCATGTTCGATGTCAACGAGGCCAAAGGGGCATCGGCAGCCGCCGAGCTCGGAGACCGGTCACGGTTCCTGATTTGTGACGTCTCGGTTGCCGAGAGCGTCGGGGCCGCGGTGGCGGGGGCGGTCGAGGAGTTCGGGCGTATCGACATCTTGGTGAATGCCGCCGGCATTGCCCCGGCGCAGCGAGTGGTCTCGCGGGATGGCGAAATGTTCGACCTCGAGCTCTTCAAGCTCACCATTGGCGTCAACTTGGTCGGGATGTTCGACGTGATTCGCAACGTGGCTGCGGTCATGGCTCGAAACGAGGCAGGGAGCACCGGGGAACGCGGGGTGATCGTCAACGTGGCCTCGATCGCCGCATTCGACGGCCAGATCGGACAGGCCGCATACTCGGCGTCGAAGGGGGGCGTGGTGGGCATGACCCTCCCCATCGCCCGGGACCTCGGGAGCGTGGGCATTCGGGTGATGACGATCGCGCCGGGGATCATGGACACCCCGCTCCTCGCCGGCGCACCGCAGGAGTTGCGCGACGCCCTGGCCAAGCTCCATGTCTTCCCCCAGAGGTTGGGGACGCCCGAGGACTTCGCCCACCTGGTCCAGGCGATCGTGGAGAACCCGATGCTCAACGGCGAGGTGATAAGGCTCGACGCCGCGGCCCGCATGCCGCCACGGTGATCAACCGATCTTCCTGATGCCTTCCAGGCTCTCCGGGTTCTCGAGGCTGGTCAGATCGCCCGGGTCTTCGCCGAGGGCCATCGCCTTGACCACACGTCGCATGATCTTCTGGGAGCGGGTCCGGGGGAGGTCGGCGACCCAGGTGACGGACACCGGGCGGAACGCTCTTCCGAGGCTGGCGGCCACGGCATCCAGGACCTCGCCGGTGAGGGCAGCGGTATCGGTCACCCCCGGTGCCGGGACCAGGTACAGGGCGATGGCCTCGCCCTTGACCTCATCGGGAACACCGATCGCAGCCGCCATCACCACCTCGTCGAAGGAAACCGCCACCGACTCGATCTCGGCCGGCCCGATTCGCTTGCCGGCGATGTTGAGGGTGTCGTCCGAGCGCCCATGGAGGTACCAGAAGCCGTCCTCGTCGACGGACGCCCAATCCCCATGCACCCAGGTGTCCTCGAACCGTGACCAGTAGGTGTCGATGTAGCGCTGTGGCTCGCCCCAAAACCCGCGAGTCATCCCGGGCCAGGAGCCGCGGATCACCAGCTCACCCACCTCACCCCTGAGGGGTTGCCCGTCTGGGCCGTACACGTCGGCGTCGACTCCCAGGGCCGGGCCACCCAGAGAGGTGGGCTTGATCCCCTGGAGGAGGTTGACCGAGAGGATGCAGGCCCCGATCTCGGTGCCTCCGGAGATGTTGACGATCGGGATCCGCTCTCCACCCACCTCACGGAACAGCCACCACCAGGGCTCTGGGTTCCATGGCTCACCGGTTGATCCGAAGGTCTTGAGGTGTGACAGGTCGTGACGTCGAGCCATCTCCGCTCCATGCGGCTGCAAGGACCTGACCAGGGTGGGAGAGAGGCCGAGGATGGTCACTCCCAAGTCGGCGGTGACCTCCCAGAGGCGGTCGGGCCCGGGGTAGTCGGGTGCCCCGTCATAGGTGGCGATGGCGGCACCGTTGGCCAGACCGGCCACCACCACCCAGGGCCCCATGATCCAACCCATGTCGGTGGCCCACATCAGGACGTCGTCTCGCTCTACCTCGAACTGGAAGGCCCCTTCGGCGGCGAGCTTCACGGTGAGCCCGGCATGGACGTGGACCGCGCCCTTGGGTCGCCCGGTGGTGCCAGAGGTGTAGGCGATCATCACCGGGTCCTCGGCACGGGTCTTCACCGGGTCGAGTGGCTCCGATCCGGCGACCAGATCGTGCCACCAATGATCGCGCCCATCCGTCATAGGGGTGCTGGGACGGGGGGAGTAGTCGACCACCAGGAGATGGTCGATACCCCCGGCGAGAGCCACCGCCTCGTCGGCAGTCTCCTTCATGGGGATGGGCCGTCCCCGGCGGGTGAAGCCATTGGCGCAGATCATCACCTTCGGCTTGGGGTCGTCGAGTCGGGTCGCCACCGCCTCCGACCCGTACCCGGAGAAGACCGGGATGAACACCGCGCCCAGACGCGCCACTCCGAGGAGGGCGACCACCGCCTCCTCGGACATGGGGAGAAAGACGGAGACCGCATCACCCCGCTCGACGCCAAGGTACTGCAGCGCCCCGGCCAGGCGCGACACCCGGTCGGCGAGCTGGCCGAAGCTGATCTCCCGGGTCTCGGCGGACTCCTTCTGGGATCGGATCGCCAGCCGCCCCGGGTCCTCGGCGGCCCACTTGTCGACACAGGCGCGGGACAGGTTGAACAGCCCATCTGGGAACCAGGTCGCCCAGGGGTGGCCACGGGAGGTGTCCCGGATCACGGTGGGGGGGCGGTCGAAAGGCAACTCGAGGAACTCGACGACCGCCCCCCAGAACCACTCGGGGTGGTCTGCCGAGCGCGTCACGAGGTCCTGGAAGACGGAGATGCCGTGACGTTCCATGAAGCGGCGGGTGTTGGTGGTGGCGGCCCGCTCCGGGTCCGGTGCCCACACGATGTCGAAGCTCTCCATGAGATCCCGCCCGAGGGTATCCGAGACACCCCGGGAGCTGGTCGACGGTTCTAGCCTGGCCCCCGATGAGCACTGCCCGTGAGCGCGAGGACAACCGGGTCTTCAGGCGCCGGACCCTCGTGGTAGCCGGGGTTCTCGCCGCGACCGCCACCGGGGTCTGGCTGGTCTACAGGTTGAAGACCCTCTTTTTCATGGTCTTCGTCGCAGTGGCCTTGGCAATCGCCTTCGAGCCGCCGGTCCACTATCTCGAGAAGCGGGGCTGGAAGAGGAGGACCGCCACCGGGGTGGTGCTTCTCGCCGCCCTGATCGTCATCATCGGGTTCACCTGGGCGCTGGCGCCTTTGTTCGTGGCTCAGATCAACGAGGTGATCGCGGCCATCCCCGACGTCGTCGAGTCGGTGATCGCTTTCCTCAACGACCGTTTCGGGCTCGATTTGTCGGCCCTGGACCTGTCCCAGGCCGGCGAAGACTTGGCCGGCTACCTGCAGCGTGGCTTCGGCACCATCGCCGGCGGGGTGTTGAGCGTTGGCGCATCAGTGGCCGGGTTCGTGGTGTTCGTCACCACGGTGGCCCTGTTTGCCTTCTACATGATCGCCGAGCTGCCCAAACTGCAGCGCACCGTCCTCTCCTTCATGCCCGAGCCCCAACAGCACCGAGCCCTCCACATCTGGGATGTGGCGGTGGAGAAAATGGGCGGCTACGTCTACTCCCGGCTTCTCCTGGCGGTCCTCGGAGCGATCATCTCCACCGCGGCACTGGGCTTCCTCGGAGTCCCCTTCGCCCTCTCGCTCGGGATCTGGGTGGGCGTCTTGAGCCAGTTCGTCCCGGTGGTCGGCACCTATCTGGCAGCGGTCCTCCCGGTGGTGGTGGCATTGACCTTCAATGGCACGACCACTGCCATCTGGGTGGCGGTGATCTTCGTCGCCTACCAGCAGATAGAGAACTATCTCTTCGCGCCGTGGGTGACCAAGCGAACCATGGAGATCCACCCTGCGGTGTCGGTGGGGGCCATCATCGCCGGTGCCGCCCTACTCGGCGGGGTGGGCGTCATCCTCGCCCTTCCAGTCACAGGGATCGTCCAGGCGATGATCTCGGAGTCGCGTCAACCATATGAGGTGGTCCTTGACGACACCGGTGATGCCCCGGTGAATGACGACGACACGGGGGGCCCGGTCTGAGGGCACCGCACTAGGCATTCTCCCCATCTGGGGTTTATTGTGCTGACCACACATCGCATACCTCTCGGTTTGCGTGTGCGACCCCTAATTCGGAGGAATTCAATTGAAATCAACAAAGCCCTTTGGGCTTAGGTTGTTCGCCCTCCTCGCTGCCCTGGCCATGGTGCTGTCGGCGTGCCAAGCAATCACGACCGACACCACCCAGCTGGACGGAGGGACCACCCAACCGGGTGGTCCGGGGACGACACAGCCACCGACTGCTGGAGGTGGGACATTCCGTATCGGGATGATCACCAACATCACGACAGACAACTGGTGGGCTTCGCTCGACGGGACCACCAACGCCTCTCAGAACCAGGCCTACCTGACCAACATGCATACAGCGCTCTACACGCTGTCATTGCCCGGGTTCGTCTACGTCCCCGCCATGGGGGCAACCGACGAACCGGTGGCCGCGGTCCAGGAAGGCGACATCTGGGTGGTGGAGCAGGCGATCGCGGAGGACCGCACCTGGTCCGACGGGACCCCGATCACGGCCAACGACCTGGTGTTCTACTTCGACACCGTCCGCGGCCTTGGCCTCGGGGGCAACCATGCTGCCGGCTTCCCACCTGACGTCCTCTCGATCACGGCACCGGACGACTACACGGTGAGGATCGAGTTCGCGACCCAGCCTGGCCTTGCGGTGTGGCAGAACGGGGTTGGCTTCGCCGACTTCGTCCCGTCCCACTTCTGGCAGGAGCACGTCGACGCGGCTCGGGCAGCGTCCGACGCGATAACCGCCGGGATCACCGAAGCCGACGCCCGACAGGGCGTGGTGGACGGGCTCGCCGCCGATGAGGACCCCGAGAACGACAAGGCCGTGGCCGACGTCACTCAGGAGGAGATCGACGCCTTCATCGCCAACGCCGGCTCGCAGGAGGCCCTTGCCACCCTTTACGGGGTTCAGGGCGCTCAGGAGCCGAGCGCGGGGTCCATCACCTTCGACCAGTGGGAGACGGGCGCATTTGCCGCCACCGTCGCCAACCCCGGCTACGTCGACAATGGCACCGAGAACACCCTCTACTCAGACGGGTCGTTCCGGGTCGCCAACGCGGATCGCGGGCTCGATTCGGTGTTCGGTGGCGAAGGAAGCGGCGACGTGATCGTCTCGTACGTCGAAGGGCCGTTCGTCGGCGAGATCCTCTGGGTCGAGCACGGCACCAAGGACGCCGCCTACGAGAAGCTGGCCGCCGGTGAGATCGATTACGTCTTTGACCCGACCGGTCTGACCAGCGGTCTCCGCAACGAGCTGGCAACCAACTCGGAGCTCCAGTTCTCGGTCAACCAGACCGAGGGCTTCCGGTACCTGGCCTTCAACTTGCGCAAAGCACCGATGTCCGACCTGCCGTTCCGTCAGGCTCTGGCAACCGTCATCGACAAGGAGCTGGTTTCCGGGACCGTGCTCGCCGGTGCCGCCATCCCTGGCTACACCGTGGTTCACCCCGACCTGACCGTGTTCTACAACGAGGAGGCGCCGAGGGCCGGTTGGGCCGAGGGCGCGCCGCTGGGCGAGGGCGAGCGTTACGACGCAGCCATCACCATCCTCAAGGACGCCGGTTACACCTGGACCACCGAGCCGGTGGTAAACCGCGACGCCGACGGCGTGTTCGTCGACGTGACACCTGGTGCCGGGCTGACGATGCCGAACGGCACCGCCGTCCCGCCATTGACCCTGATGGCGCCTGGCCCGGGTTACGACCCGTTCCGGGCGACGTTCGCCATCTGGATCGAGCAGTGGGCGAATCAGCTGGGCATCCCGTTGAGCACCGCCTCGATGGCTTTCAACGCCATCAGCGCCACCGCCTTCGACGGGACGACGCCAGAGGCTCTCAACGCCTGGGACATGTACATGCTGGGTTGGGGTGGTGGCGACCCGTCACTGCCCGGGACGTCTCTGACGTTCTTCTTCCACTCCCGTGAGGACACCGCCGCCGGTGGGTCGAACTCACCCGGATACCACAGCGATCGCTTCGACGCTGCCTCGGATGCTTTCGAGGCGGCGACCGATCTCGAGACCGCTGCCGAGCTGACCAAGGAGATGGACCAGATCATCGCTGAGGAGCTGCCGTACATCGTGCTGTTCCGCACGCCGATCATCGAGGCCTATCGCGCCGGGGTTCAGTTCCCGGTCGAGACCATCATGGGTGGCCAGCAGGGCTTCCCCAACGCCTGGCCCAACGCGGTGAAGGTCGCCGAGTAACGACGACCCGAAAGAGGTGAGTTAGGAGGGGGGTCGCAAGGCCCCCCTCCAACCCCGGTCGAGGAGGACCGAAGCCTTGCTCAAGTTCCTTTCCAAACGCCTGGCCCAGATGGCGTTCTTGTTCTTCCTCTTCTTGAGCCTCGTCTTCTTCCTGCTCCAGGCTCAGCCCGGTGACATCTCCAACCTGTTCATCGACCCCAACCTCCCCAGAGAGGTGCAAGAACAGGTCAGGGAGCGTCTCGGCCTCGACGGGAGTGTCTGGCAGCAGTGGTGGACCTACATCATCAATTTCTTCCAAGGCAATCTCGGGGTGAGCTTCTCCCAATTCCCCCGTCCGGTCACCGAGATCATCCTCGAGCGGCTCCCACGGACCCTCTTCCTGTTCACCCTGGCAACCTTGTTCTCTTATGTCCTGGGATTCAACCTGGGCAAGCACCTGGCCTGGCGGCGCGGCGGCTTCTCCGAGTACTCGGTGACCATCAGCGGTGTCCTCCTCTACACGGTGTTCTACCCATGGTTCGCCGTCATCATGATCCTCACCTTCGGTTCGAGGCTCGGGTTCTTCCCGATCAACGGCTTCCTGACACCGGAACTGTGGCGTAACGCCCCGTACGGCGGGAATCAGGTGTTCAACCAACTGCTCCTGTGCCTGGCGATCGCCGGGGCGGTTGCCGCGGTGACGGCCCTGGTGGCCCGGCGCCAGGAGGAGAGACCCCGGGCCCGGATGATCCGCCGAGTCGGGTACGGGCTGGCGATCGCCTCGATATTCCTCTTCTGGCTCCCCCAGACCACGATGAGGCCGTTTGCGCTCGACATCGCCCACCACGCCGTCCTGCCGATCGCCACCCTGACCCTGGTGGCGTTTGCCGGGGTGATGCTGCTCACGAGAGGCTCGATGCTGGAGACGCTTCGGGAGGACTACATCCTCACCGCCAGGGCCAAGGGGGTCCCCGAGCGTGACATCCGCGACCGTCACGCCGCCCGCAACGCCCTGCTCCCCGTGGTCACCTCTTTCGTCCTCGGTCTGGCGTTCATCATCGGCGGGGGAGTGGTCACCGAGACAGTGTTCTCCTGGCCAGGCATGGGTCAACTCCTGCTCGGGGCGACCCTGATCGAGGACATCCCATTGGCCACCGGTGCTCTGGGGTTCATCGGGATCCTGGCGCTCTTCGCCCACTTGATGGTTGACCTGCTCTACGCGGTGCTCGACCCACGAATACGAATCCAGGCAGGGACATAGGAGTCGGGTCATGGTGATCAAGGAGCAGGACCCGTCGGACCTCCTCACCCATGCCGAGGACCAGGTCCTCGCCGCCGGAGACGACCTGCCCCAATCCTTGTGGAGGGTCCGCCTCACCCTCGCCTGGAAAGGTTTCAAGAGGAACTGGGCACTGTTCGCCGAGAACAAGATAGGGCTTCTGGGCCTGGCCATCATCGTCTCCTTCGCTGCACTCGCCCTCTCCTACCCGCTTCTACGGTCAGTGGGGCCCTGGCAGGACGACGCCGTCTACGACCCGATCATCGGCCATGAGGCGGTGCTCGAGGACTTCGAGATCGTGGCCACGGCCGCCGACGTGGTCGACCCCACCGTCCAAATGGATGCCAACACCGCCCAGCTCTTCTGCTTCGGCGCCGGGCCGGGCGACACCTGCACCATCGCCAGACAGCCAGCCCGTCCCGGTCCCGACCACATCCTGGGCACCGATCCGCTGGGAAGGGACATCGCCAGCCAACTCGCCTTCAGCACCCGGGCGGCCTTCATGCTGGGGATGATCGCCGCGGTGGTCACGGTGGTGGTCGCCACCATCGTGGGCTCGATGGCCGCCTTCTACGGGGGCTGGATCGACAACTCCCTGATGCGGCTGGCCGATTTGGTGCTGCTCCTCCCCCTGATCCCGATCCTGATAGTGATGTCGGGTCTGTTCCAGATAACCCTTCCCCTCCTGGGGATACTCATCGGGATCCTGTCCGGGTTCGGGGGCACTGCCATCGTGCTCAAATCCCAGGCTCTCTCGATCAAGGTGAAGCCCTTCATCGACGCCGCCCGGGTATCGGGGGGGTCGAACCGTCACCTCATCTTCAAGCACATCATCCCCAACGTCCTTCCGCTGAGCTTCCTCTTCATGGTGTTCACCGTGACCGATGCCATCTCCCTGGAAGCCACGCTGTCGTTCTTCGGGTTGCTCAACGTCGACATGAGCTGGGGGATCATGCTCAACATCGCCCAGACCGAGGGGTACCTCCGATTCGGGCTCCAGTACTGGTGGTTGCTGGTCCCCGGTGGGCTCGCCGTCACCCTTCTCGCCGCCGGCTTCTTCTTCGTCGGCCGTGCCATGGACGAAGTGATCAACCCGCGGCTCAGGGCACGATGAAGGGCAACGGCGCAGAGGCACCGGTTCTAGAAGTCAAGAACCTGGTTATGAACTACGAGATCAAGTCGGGGATGGTCTCGGCGGTGGAAGACGTCTCGTTCACACTCCCCAAGGGCAAGTCGCTGGGCCTGGTGGGGGAGTCGGGATGTGGCAAGACCTCGGTAGCACTCACCCTCCTCCAACTCCAGGCATCCAACGCCAGGATCCTCGGGGGCGAGGTCATCCTCGACGGCGAGAACCTCCTCGACCTGTCGCCCGAGGAGATGCGGAAGCGACGGTGGTCGGGTATCTCCATGGTCTTCCAGGGCGCCATGAACTCATGGAACCCGGTGTATACCGTGGGCGAGCAGATCCGGGAGGCCATCGATCTCCACTGGCGGCCGAAGCCGACCGCGGCCGAGGCCCGGGCCAAGATCGTCGAGCTGTATCAGATGGTCGGCCTCAACCCAGAGATGATCGACCGCTATCCCCATGAGTACTCGGGTGGGATGAAGCAGCGGGCCGTCATCGCCATGGCGCTGTCCTGCAACCCCAAGCTGATCGTGGCCGACGAGCCCACCACCGCCCTCGACGTCATCGTCCAGGAGCAGATCCTCGCCGAGCTGAAGAAGATCCAGGAAGAGCTGGGGATGAGCATCATCTACATCTCCCACGACATCGCGGTGATCGCCGAGATCACCGACCTCCTCGGGGTGATGTACGCCGGCAAGCTGGTCGAGGTCGGCTCCACCTCCGAGGTGTTCGCCAGGCCACGGCACCCCTACACTTGGCTGATCCTGTCGTCGACGCCGTCGATCACCGGCGAGCGTCGGAAGCTTGCCCCTCTCGAAGGGGAGCCGCCCAACCTGCTCGACCCACCGACCGGCTGTCGGTTCCACCCCAGATGCCCATTCGCCACCGAGGTCTGTGTCACCAAGGAGCCGCCGCTCGAGGACATCGGGGGTGGCCACTCCGTTGCCTGTTGGAACTACCAGATGGTGCCGGAGACCCTGGCCAGGGGGGTGGTGTGAGCCAGCTCAACGGGAAGGTCCGGGTCCGGGTGGAGAATCTGGAGAAGCGATTCCCCATCTCCAAAGGGCTGTTCCGGAAGGCCACCGACTTCGTCCATGCCGTGGACGGGATCAGCTTCGACATCAACGCCGGAGAGAGCCTGGGGCTGGTCGGCGAGTCCGGGTGTGGCAAGACCACCACCGGGCGGATGCTGGTCAAGCTCGAGGATTCGACCAGCGGCACCATCCTGATCCGCGACGGCAACACCGACGAGCTGGCCGATGTCACCCAGATCCATGACAGGGCGGACCAGAAGGAGTTCCGGAAGAACGTCCAGATGATCTTCCAGGACCCCTACGAGTCGATGAACCCGAGACGGACCATCTTCGACGTGGTTGCCGAGCCGTTGGCGGTGCAGGGCATCGGGACCACCGAAGAGCGCGAGGAGAGGGTTGTCGCCCTCCTGCGGATGGTTGGTCTCACTCCGCCCGAGCCCTTCCTGTTCCGTTACCCCCACGAGCTCTCCGGCGGGCAGCGGCAAAGGGTGGCAATAGCCAGGGCGCTGGTGATGGAGCCGTCCTTCGTGGTCGCCGACGAGCCGACGTCGATGCTCGATGTGAGCATCCGGATCTCGATCATGCGGCTCATGCTCGAGCTGGCGGAGCGACTCGGCGTCACCTATCTATACATAACCCACGACTTGGCGGTTGCCCGCTACATGTGCGACCGGATCGCGGTGATGTACCTGGGGAAGATCGTCGAGATGGCCCGCACCGAGGAGCTGCTCACCAACCCGATGCATCCCTACACCAGAGCGCTCCTCTCCGCGGTGCCTGTGCCCGACCCCCAGTACCGTCGGCCCCCAGTGGAGATCGAGGGCGGGATAGCCAGGGCGGTGAACCCCTCCGCAGAGTGTCGTTTCCTGGCGCGGTGCCCCTTCTCCACCGACGTCTGCCGGACCGCGCCTCATCCCCAGCTCGACGACCGAGGTGGTGAGCATTACGTCGCCTGCTACCTGGTGGCACCGGACGGGACCTGGACCGGAGCCGACCGGGCCGTGCTCAACCTTCGCTCCTGACCTCGAAATCCTGCTGTTTTGGCACCGAGAGCGGTTTCATCTGACCTGATGACCTCTTCCCGCCGGTGGTCCCGGCTGATCGGTGTCGGTGTCCTCACCCTGGCGGCGTGCTCCGAGCCGGCGACCGGCACCACCACGACGGGCCTTCCGCTGCCCACCACCTCAACACCCGTCTCCAGCCCCAGCACCATCGACGTCAGCTGCCCCGATGTCTTCTGTGTGATCTTTCACATCCGCCCCGACGCCACCTGGTCGGATGGCGCGCCGGTGGTCGGGGCGGACTTCGCCTATACCCTGGACCTGGTCACCGACCCCCGCGCCCCCGGCTCCGGCAACCCCGGGTACTCGCTGATAACCGCCGATCGAATCCTCGATGACAAGACCTACATGGTCGCCATGTCGCGGGTCTTCTCCCCATGGCGGACCATGTTCGACATCGTCCTCCCCGCCCACGCCGAGTACGACGCAGACGCCCCGGGGCCGGTCACCGGCCCATTCACCTTCGTGGAGTGGGTCGAAGGAGACCGCATAGTCCTCGACCGCAACCCGTGGCACACCCCGCAGGATGGGAGCCCGGCCGGTGACGTCGACCAGCTCAGATTCGTCTTCCCGGGGAGTGTCAGGAACATGATCGGAGACCTGGAGAATGGGGCGGTCGACGTCATCGACCTCCGGCCGCTCGACTGGACGATCGAGGACATCAGTGGCATCGAAGGCGTGGAGTACCGGGTCGGCCCCGGCCCGTTCTGGGAGCATGTCACCTTCAACCACGACGATCCGCTCCTGTCCCAACGCTGGGTCAGGGAGCTGATCGCCCTGACGATCGACCGGGAGGCCATCCTCGACCTCACCGTCCGGGGGATCGACCCCACCGCCGTGCCGCTCGGCAACACCGTCTGGATGCAGGATTCGCCGTCTTACCTCGACCAGTTCGGGATCGGGCACGACCCGGCGCTCGCCGAGCAGATGATGATCGACCGCTTCTGTGAGAGGGGCGAGGATGACGTCTACTCCTGTCAGGGCAGGCGGATGTCGTTCATCTGGGCCACCAGCGTCGGCGACCCATTCCGGGAGGCCCAGGTCGACCTGGCGGTGGAGCGTATGGAGGCGATCGGAGTCGAGATCGTGCCATTGCTGCTGACACCGTCGGACCTGTTCTCCCCCGAGGTGATCTTCGGGGACCACCGTGTCTGGCAGATCATCAGCTTCTCCTGGAAGGCGGCCGCCGACCCATTCCTCGGCGACAGCACCTATCAGTGCCAGGGTTCCGGCCCACATGGGATGGGCGCCCTCAACGTCAATCGGTATTGCCGGGAGGAGGTTGACTCCCTGATCACCTCCACCAGGGCGATCCTCGACCTCGACGAGCGGTCGCGGGTCTACAACGAGGCCGATCGCCTCTATCTCGAGGACATCGCCGTCATCCCCCTATACCAGAAGCCTTCAATCCTGGCCTGGCGATCGTCCATCGCCGGCCCTGAGCTCAACCCGGGCGCAACCCCGATGTGGAACGTCGGCTCATGGTCGGGACTGGAGACGGTGGTGGTGGCCCTTGAGATCGAGCCGACGGCCCTGGTGCCACTGGTTCCAGCCAACGATGCCACTGCCGTGGTGAGGAGCGCGATGTATCTGGGGGCCTTCTCGGTGACGCCGCGGCTCGAGTACGTGCCGGCTTTGGTCAGCGGGGCCGACACCATCGTGAACGGAGGCTGATGGGCCCGCTCGTGGGTTTGCGAGTGGTGGAGTTGGCCGGTCTCGGCCCGGGGCCGTTCTCCGCGATGGTCCTGGCCGATCTGGGCGCTGACGTGATGCGTGTCGATCGGGTCGAGTCGGTGACGGAGGGCCACACCCCGTCGACACGCAACGATCTCCTCAATCGCGGCAAGCGGTCGGTCGCGGTGGATCTCAAACAGTCGGCGGGCGTAGAGCTGGTTCTCGGGCTGGTCGCCGGGGCAGACGCCTTGATCGAAGGGTTTCGGCCGGGTGTCACCGAGCGTCTCGGGCTAGGCCCGGCGGAGTGTCTGGCACGCAACCCTGGCCTGGTCTACGGGAGGATGACGGGTTGGGGGCAGACCGGGCCGATGGCTGGAGCAGCCGGACATGACATCGACTACATCGCCCTCTCCGGGGCGCTCGCCTCGATAGGGACCACCGAGAGGCCGATCCCACCGCTGAACCTGGTGGGAGATTTCGGCGGTGGCGGGTTGATCCTGGCCCTCGGAGTCGTCTCGGCCATCCTCTGGTCCCGAGATAACGGGGTGGGTCAGGTGGTCGACGCCGCCATGACCGATGGCTCGGCCCTCCTGATGACCTCACATCACGGCTATCTGTCCGAGGGGTGGTGGGTGGCTGACCGCGAGTCCAACCTCTTCGATGGCGCCGCTCCCTTCTACACCACCTACCCCGCCTCCGATGGGAGGCACCTGGCAGTGGGGGCCCTGGAGCCTCGTTTCTATGCCGAGCTGCTTCGGGTTCTCGACCTCGACCCGGAGACCCTCCCCCAGCAACTCGATCGGTCCGGGTGGCCCCGGCTGAGACAGGAGATCGGTGATCGCTTCGCCTCGAGGACGAGGGAGGAGTGGGCACGACGCTTCGATGGGACGGACGCCTGCGTTGTCCCGGTCCTCGACATGGCCGAAGCCCCCGGCCATCCCCACAACCTCGAGCGGGCCACTTTCGTCGAGGTCGACGGGATCACCCAACCCGCCCCCGCCCCCCGGTTCTCGGGTACCCCGGCGGAGATCTCCCGTCCCCCGAGCTTCCCCGGTGAGCACACCAACGAGATCGTCCTCTCTCTGGGTTATAGCCGTGACGACCTCGGTATGCTCCGGCGATCCGGAGCCATTGCATGAACTTGGAGGAAGAGTGACCGACCAGTCCGTCCTTGCCGAGCGAGCCGAGATCGACGCCGTCGTCGAGGGCAAGACCATCGTGGACTTCCTCGAGCGCAATGCGGACACCTACGCCGATCAGCCCGCCATCCACTGGAAGAACGAGGAGTGGGAGAGCCTGACCTGGTCCGAGTACCGCGACACGGTTCATGACGTCGCCGCCGGCCTCCAGGCGCTCGGCGTTGGCCAGGGGGAATTCGTGGCGATCATGGCCGGGAACCGCCCCGAGCACGTGATTGCCGACTTCGGCGTGGTTCACGCCGGTGGGACCCCAGTGACGATCTACTCGACGCTGACCGCCCCGCAGATCCAGTACATCGCCGACAACTGCAAGGCGACCGTCGCCATCCTCGAGGATCTCGACTTCATGAAGCGGTGGGAGGAGATCCGGGCCGACCTCCCCAACCTCCGCTATGTGGTCCTGATGTCGGGGGCCGAGAATTACGACACCCTCGACTGGGTGTTGGGCTGGGACCAGCTCGTGATGAAGGGCCAGCAATGGAGGGCCGAGGACCGTGACACGGTAGCGCGCTCGTCTGCCGCGGTCACACCTGACAGCCTGGCCACCCTGATCTACACCTCAGGGACCACCGGGACCCCCAAAGGCGTGATGATCAGCCAGCGGAACGTGGTCTGGACGCTCGAATCACTGCGTCGAGGGGCCAACCTCGAGATGGGAGCGAAGATGGTCTCCTACCTCCCCTTGGCCCATATCGCCGAACGACTGGCCACCCACTACCTGGGCACATATCTGGCGGGCCAGGTGTGGTACTGCCCCAACCTCGCCGGTGTCCTCGAGTACCTGTTGGTGGCCCGTCCCACCCTGTTCGTCGGGGTCCCCCGGGTGTACGAGAAGTTCCACTCGCGGCTCAACGCCCGCTTCGCCGAGGCCGAGGGGGTGAAGAAGGTCCTCCTCGATCGGGCGCTGGCGGCGAACGCCAAGAGGGTGGATGCCGAGCTGGCCGGCAGGTCGGGGCCGATGCTCGCCGGTGTCCTCGACAAGATCGTCCTCTCCAAGGTCCGTGACGGCCTGGGCCTCGACCAGGTTGCCATGGCCATCACCGCCGCCGCCCCGATCAGCGCCGATCTGGTCAAGTTCTTCATGACCCTCGGGGTGCCCCTCTATGAGCTCTATGGTCTCTCGGAGACCACCGGTCCCGCCACCACCAATCTCCCCGGAGCGGTGAAGCCCGGGTCTGTTGGCAAGCCGATCCCGGGTGTCGAGGTCCAGCTGATGGATGACGGCGAGCTCCTGATCCGGGGCGGGGTGATCACCGATGGCTACTACAAGATGGACGACGCCACCCGAGAGTCCTTTGACGAGGAGGGATGGCTTCACAGCGGCGACCTGGCCCGTATCGACGAGGAGGGGTTCGTCTGGATTGTTGGCCGGAAGAAGGAGATCATCATCACCGCCGCCGGTAAAAACATCGCCCCGGCCAAGCTGGAGACCACGCTGGGCAACCACCCTCTGATCTCGAAGGCCTGCATGATCGGCGACGGGCGCAAGTTCCTGGCCATGCTGATCGCGCTCGATGGCGAGGAGGCGCCGGATTGGGCCGCCGCCCACGGGTTGGAGTACGCCGACATGTCGAGCTTCTCCAAGCTGGCCGAGGTCCGTTCCGAGATCGAGAATGCGGTGGAGGCCGCCAACGAGACGGTGAGCCGCGTCGAGCAGATCAAGAAGTGGTTCGTCGTGCCTGACGAGTGGACCCCCGACGGCGGTGAGCTGACCCCGTCGCTCAAGCTGAAGCGACGGGTGGTCATGGACAAGTACGCCAACGAGATCGAGGCGATGTACACCGGCGTCTGAGCCGGGCCTCGTAGCTTCGAAGGAGACGGCATCACTTGAGCGAGCCAATCACGTTCGACGGCCGCGTCGCCATCGTCACCGGGGCCGGCGGCGGTCTGGGCCGCACCTATGCCCTCGAGTTGGGGCGCCGCGGCGCCAGGGTCGTCGTCAACGATCTGGGTGGGGCAGTCGACGGGACCGGGGCGTCGTCATCTGCAGCCGACCAGGTGGTGACCGAGATCAAGGAAGGGGGAGGTGAGGCGGTGGCCAGCTACGACTCGGTGTCCACCGAGGAGGGCGGGGCGGAAGTCGTCCAGACCGCGGTCGACTCCTTCGGGACAGTCGACATATTGGTCAGCAATGCCGGGATTCTTCGTGACCGCTCATTCGCCAACATGACCATGGCCGAGGTGGGGGCAGTCCTCGACGTCCACCTGAAGGGCGGGTTCCATGTCTCGATGCCCGCCTTCCGGATCATGAAGGAGAAGAGTTACGGCCGCCTGGTCTTCGCCACCTCAGGCTCGGGTCTGTTCGGGAACTTCGGTCAGGCCAACTACGCCGCGGCGAAGATGGGTCTGGTCGGGCTGAGCAATGTCATCGCCATCGAGGGTGCCAAGTACAACGTCAAGTCCAACGCCATCGCCCCCATCGCCCACACCAGGATGACCGAGGACCTTCTCGGGCCTCTGGTGGAGATGGTCTCCCCGGAGCTGGTGACACCGTTGGTGGTCTATCTCTGCTCGGAAGACAACCCGCACACTCATCAGATCTTCACCGTGGGCGGTGGTAGGTACGGCAGGGTGTTCGTCGGGACCAACAACGGCTGGTTCGCCGGAGGCGGCGAGGCTCCTTCGGTTGAGGAGGTCGCCGGCCACATCGACGAGATCCGGGACATCTCCGACTACGTGGTGCCGGGCTCGAGCACCGAGGAGATCATGCTGCTCGGTCAAATGCTGGCCGGCTGATGCCGATCGACATCGAGAAGGTGCTGGGAGCCGAGGTCCCCGGAGCCGACTTCTCCTGGACCGAGAAGGACATCATCCTCTACAACCTGGCGGTGGGGGCGGGTGATCCGCCGACCGACCTCAACGAGCTCCGCTACACCTATGAGGGAGACCTGGTCGCTCTCCCCGGGTTCGGCACCATCCCTCCTTTCGCGATGATGATGAGCCTGACTTCCATGGATGGCGCCGACATCAACCTGGCCCAGATCCTCCATGGTGAGCAGAGCCTCACCGTCCATGGCCCGATCCCGACCAGTGGCTCGGTCAGCCAGGCCGGGCGGGTCAGCGATGTCTTCGACAAGGGTAAGGGGGCGCTCATCGTGTTAGAGGTGGTATCCACCCTGGAGAGGGACGGGCAAATCCTGTTCACCAACCGGGCCGGGGTCTACGTCCGGGGTGAGGGCGGGTTCGGTGGAGACCCCGGGCCGGGATCGAGGCCAAAAGCCCCCGATCGTCAGCCCGATCACATCGTCGAGACGCCCACCATACCCCAGCAGGCCCTCCTCTACCGTCAGGCGTCGGGCGACCGCAACCCCCTCCATGCCGACCCGGGCTTTGCCGCCTTTGCCGGTTACGAGCGTCCCATCCTCCATGGGTTGTGCACCTACGGGATGGCGGCCAAGGTGGCGGTCGACACCGTCCTCGACGGCGACCCCGGGCAATTCGAGGGGCTCACCGCTCGCTTCTCCGGCCATGTCTTCCCCGGAGAGACCCTGGTGACCAGGATTTGGGAGGACGGTGACGGCCACCTGCTGGAGGTGTCGACCAAGGAGCGGGGTCTCCCGGTCCTCTCCAACGCCCGGTTGAGCTAGGCCGTTATATCCACCGGCGTCCCGATGGGGACTATCGAGTGGAGCATGGCGATCATGTCATTGGGGAGCCTGACACATCCGAGCGACGCGGCTTGGCCGATCGATGAGGGACGATTGGTCCCATGAATCCCCACGATGCCGTCACCACCGTTGAACTCGGTGACGGTGTCGGATCTCGCCGACAGGCCGAGGGCATTCGGGCCCCAAGGGCCGGCTGAGTTGGTGATCCGGACCCGGTCGGTGACGAAGAACCGTCCCGTGGGAGTGGGGTTGGAGGCCGTTCCCACCGCCACCGTCGACCTGAACCTCTCCTCACCCCCGACCGAGTAGACCAATTGCCTCTCGCTCAGATCGATATCGATCCGCCCATCGACCACGTAGAGCTCCACCCCCTCGAGGCTGATCCAACCGGTGGTCCCGTTGGGCCGCACCGGGAGCATCACTTCGGCCCATTCGTCGACAGGTTGGTCGACCAGGGCGAGCACGGTGGTGGTGCCCAGGATCGTGGTCTTGGGGAGCACCAGCATCGGCTCGGCGCTCCCGGGGGCGCTGAACACCTCCACCCCTTCGGAGGCGAGGGCCACCAGGGTGCCCTCGACCTCACCTGTCTCGGCAAACCCCTGGTAGAGCGGTCCGGCCAAAGTGGTGGTGGGAGACTCACCAGGCGTGGTGGTTGCCACCGAGGATGGGGGAGCTGAGCTAGGGTCCTCCGACTGGCGCCCGCCGCCACAGGCGACGAGAACGAGGAGGGCGAGAGCGAGCCCCGAGGCGGTCCGGGCGGAGAACATGACTGGGATGGTATCGGCCCGGTCCCTTTCGGTGTTTAGCCTCCGCCGATGGCCGAGATCCTGGTCACCCGCGCTCTCCCATCCGACATCCTGGGGCCGCTGCTATCCCGAGGCGGGGTGGAGGTCTGGGAAGGTGATGGCCCTATCCGGCGCGAGGTGTTGCTCGCTTCGGTGGGTAACTCACTGGGTGTCCTCAGCATGCTCACAGACTCGATCGACGCCGAACTGCTCGAGGCCGCGCCCCGGCTAATGGTGGTGTCGCAGATGGCCGCCGGTGTCGACAACATCGACCTCGATGCCTGCGCCCGTCGCGGGGTGAGGGTGGGCCACACACCAGGGGTGCTCACCGAGACGGTGGCCGATACCGCCTTTGCCCTGATGGCCTCGATCGTGCGCCGCCTCCCCGAGGGCAAGCGCCTGGTCGAGGAGGGGCGCTGGGGCCCTTGGTCGCCCTTCGAAGGTCTGGGCGGCGACCTCCACGGATCGGTCTTGGGCATCGTGGGCATGGGTGGTGTCGGCAGGGCGGTGGCGCGTCGGGCGTCCGGCTTCGAGATGAGGGTGATCTACACCACGCCTCGGGCGGTGGAGGGCTCGCCGGGCCAAGCGGTCACACTCGACGAGCTCCTGGCCACCGCCGACGTAGTGATGTTGTGCGCCCCTCTCACCGAGGAGACACGGGCGATGATCGGGGTGGCGCAGCTCGAGGCGATGAGACCCATCTCCTACCTGGTCAACGTGGCCCGTGGGCAGCTGGTGGACACTGACGCCCTGGTGGAGGCCCTCGGCTCGGGTTCCATCGCCGGGGCGGCACTCGATGTCATCGACCCCGAGCCGCTGCCCCCCGACCACCCCATCCTGAGCCTGCCCAACTGCCTGGTGACCCCCCACATCGCCAGCGCCTCGGTCTCCACCAGGAGGGCAATGGCGAAGCTGGCGGTGGACAACCTGATCGCCGGGCTCGATGGCACCGAGATGCCGGCGGAACGTCGTCCCGGTGGGTAGGCGTTCAGGGCTGATTACTCTCCACTGACCCCGTTGCGTGAGGAGGACAGATCGAGACCTTCAACTTGCCTCCAGCCAAGTCGGTGGAGCGCAATCCCAGTCAGGAGAGGCTCCGGGAGCTGGCACGAGCCGACACCTCCCGCGTAATCGAGACCGAGTTCGGCAATCTCAACTACCGGGCGGAGGTGACCGCCCGGCTCAAGAACTCGACGTTCTTCGTCGCCGACCACGAGATCCACCAGAACCGGATCTCCAGGGCCGAGGCCCAGGGGTGGGCGGCCTGCCAGGACCGATACATCGCCGATCGGGAGATGCTCCTGGTCGAGGGTTTCATCGGGCCCGACCCCGACTTTCGGACCGGCTGCCGGCTGTTCATCGAGGCGAGCCAGCCCAACATCGCCGCGATGCAGGTCCAGCTCTACTTCCCCCCTGATGAGAGATGGGAGCCCGAGTTCAGCGTGATCTACACCCCCGGCCTGGCCGCCCCGGGAAAGCCGGACGAGCGCCTCATCATCGTCGATCTCGACAATTGGGTGACCCGGGTGTTCGGCTCCGACTACTTCGGTGAGTCCAAGATGGGCGGTCTCCGGATGTGGAACCGGATGGTGTACGACATGGGGGGTCTTGGCCTCCATGCCGGGCTGAAGACCTACCCGGCCCAGGTGACCAGGAGCGGCGCCGAGGAGTCGATGTTGATCATCGGCCTCTCGGGGACCGGCAAGACCACCACCACATTTCGCCAGCAGCTCGGGTCGCTACCGGTGCAGGACGACTTCGTCGCCCTGATGCCCGGAGGGCTGATCCACACCACTGAAGCCGGGTGTTTCGCCAAGACCTTTGGCCTCGATCCCGAGGACGAGCCGACCATCTACGGCGGCACCACCCGCCCCGACGCCTGGCTGGAGAACGTCTCGGTCGACAAGAGCGGGAAGGTCGACTTCTTCGACACCGGGTACACGGCCAACGGGCGCTGCACCTTCCCGATGGCCAACATCCGCCATCGCGACCCGCGAGCGGTCCCCCCTGCTCGCTTTCTCGTCATCCTCAATCGGTCAGATCACGTCATACCTGCGGTGGCCAAGCTCAACCGGGACCAGATCGCTGCCTACTTCATGCTGGGCGAGACCAAGGGGACCTCGGCCGGAGGGGAAGCCGAGGCCGGCAAGAGCCTGCGGGTCCCGGGCACCAACCCATTCTTCTTCGACGACGATTCCCTCCAGGGGAACCGGCTCCTCGAGCTGCTGGAGACCATCCCCGATCTCGAGGCGTTCATGCTCAACACCGGGCGGATCGGCGGCGAGGGGGGCGACTCGAAGAAGGTCACCATCCCCGGTTCGTCGGCGATAGTCCAGGGAATCGTGGAGGAGTCGATCTCATGGACCACGGATCACGACTTCGGATACCAGGTGGCCGAAAACGTCCTTGGGGTCGCCGATCCCGAGTTGCTCCAACCCCGACGCCTCTACGAGAGGACGGGCCGGCTCGAGGAGTACGAGACGACCGTTGCCAGGCTGAGCAAGGAGCGTGTCGACTACTTGGCCGGCTACCAGGCTCTCGACCCTTCGATTCCTTCCGGTCTCCAGGGCTGACTAGAGCCTGGGGAAGAGGGCGAGAAGACACCCCGACTCGACACTGATGTCCACCACCGGGGACACCAGTCGGTTGGAGAGCCCGCGCGTCGACCCGAACTGGAGGTCTTCCCCGGCCAGGTCCCAATGGAGCCCGGTCGTCCTCACACCTGTTGCGTCTCCACCGGAGGCGATCAGGCTCACTGTGGCGCCGATGTCGCCGTGGAGCCGCCGGTGGCCCCGAATCACGTGAGCCCGGCCCCGCGCCGAGAACCAGTCGATCTCCTCGATCCCCACCCACCGCGGCGAGCAGATCAGGGCGGCGGCACCGAACTCATGGTCGATCCGGCCCCCGGAGCCACCTACGATCACCACTCGGTCGGGGGCTTGCATCGACATCAACTCGAGAGCCAGCTCGAGATCGGTGGCGTCCTTGTCCACCGGATGACGCTCGACCAACACATGACCGGGAAGCTCGGCTGCGTGTATCGAGTCGAGATCACCGACCAGGACATCGACCGGGTGACCGAGCTCGACGGCGATGTCGTAGCCGCCGTCGGCGGCGACCACCAGCTCGGCCTCGGGAAGGTCCTCCAGGACGTCCCGGGGAGGGGACTCACCACCGGCGAAGAGGATCAAGGTTCTCATTGAGAATGACAAAATCGTCTTACGCGCCGTCCCGCGGGTAAGACTTAACGCTCAAGTGGACCTTGAGGGTTGGCGATCGATGGCGGTGGAGGCATGGTGGGCGGTGATACGGCATATCTGGGCCCCAGGTGGGGTTAGCATTCTCGCAGATGTCCGACGCCAACGTCCTCACCATCACCCCAGAGGCGCTCGATATGATCGTCCAGCTGCGTGACAACGAGCCGGGCGACGACGAGTTCGCACTCTCCCTCGCTGTGTCCGGGACAAGGGGCCCTCAATACACCTACGAGCTCGCTTTCGTCCCCCTCACCGACAAGACCGAGGATTGGGCGTTGGAGAGTCATGGGGATCTGGCCGTGATCTTCCCCATCGCCGACAGCGAGAAGCTCGATGGTGCCGCGTTGGAGCTCACCGAGAGCGGTCTCGCCATGAACAACCCGAACAACCCGGTTTCGCCCTCGATCCCCGGCTTCAACGGCGAGCTCTCCGGGCCTCTGGCCGAACAGGTCCAGCAGGTCCTCGCCGAGCAGATCAACCCGGCCATCGCCGGCCATGGCGGGGGCGCCGAGCTGGTGGGAATCGACGGGACCGTCGCCTACCTTCGCCTCAGCGGCGGCTGCCAGGGTTGTGGCATGGCCCAGGTCACCCTCAGGCAGGGGATCGAGAAGGCCTTGCTGGACGCCATCGACGAGCTCACCGCGATCGTGGACGTCACCGACCACGAGTCTGGCGAGGCCCCCTACTACGCCCACCAGCACTGACCGAGGCTGATGCCTCGGTTCACCCGGGCTCAACTCGAGGCCTTCCGGGACCAACCCGTGCCCGACCTGATCGGCGATGACTGTCGTCTGCTGATCGTGGGAATCAACCCGGGCTTGTGGACCGCCGCCACCCAAACCCATTTCTGTCATCCCAGCAACCGTTTCTACCCGGCCCTTCGGACCGCCGGTCTGATCCATTGGGGTCTCGACACCGCCACGGGGATCACTCCGGGGCAACGCCAGGGCTTCACAGCAACCGGCATGGGCATCACCAACCTGGTCAATCGGGCCACCGCCCGGGCCTCCGAGCTCTCCGCCGATGAGCTCGAGGCGGGTGGCAGGCGCCTGGTCGACCTGGCGCAACGCATGTCCCCGTCGGTGATCGCCATCGCCGGCGTGACCGCCTACCGGACTGCATTCCAACGTCCCGGTGCGGTCCTCGGCGAGCAGGAGGAGGGGATCGGCCCGGCAGCAACCTGGGTCATCCCCAACCCCAGCGGGCTCAACGCCCATGTCACGGTGGCCGATCTCGCCGGGTGGCTCCGAAAGGTTGCTGATATCGCCGGGGTCGGCTCAGGTCTCTGAACCCGGTCAGCCCCGGTCCAAGAAGAGGGTCTGGGCCGATCTCCCCACCCACGCGCCCTGATCCCAGAGAAGTCCTGCTGCAACACCACGCCCCAGTTCCTGGTAGATCGAGACCGCGTCCAAAGCCACCCACTCGCCATCAGGGTGACGTCCCAGATGCACAGTCAGGTCGCTGTTCATGAACACCCACCCCGGGTCCAGTGCCGCCGACACGCCGTTGCAGAAGTCGGCCACCATCACCGCTCGTTGAGCGGCAGTCGGGTCCTCGCCGGCGACGATCGGAACCACGAGGCGAGCCCAGATGGCCCCCGGCCCCTTCTCGGCGAATCTCCCGTGGATCTGTCGAACCTCGATGGCGTTGCGATGGAACATGACCTTGCCCGGATCGCCATGGCCCCACGACTCCGAGTCGATCACCTCAGACTCCCCGGGGGGCGCCAGGGTCGTGACCGGGGTGGCGAGGTCCATGGGGAGGGGCCGGTGCGCGATCCGCAGACGTTGCACGATGGCGACTGATAGAAGTGTCCCGTTTGGGTCCGAGACAATCGCCTGGACCGTCTGAATCTTCTTGCCTTCCCTGAGAATCGAGGTTTCGACGGTCAGAGGGACCAGGGGGACCACCCTGAACAGCTCGACGCTGACCCTGGCCACTTCCATCGGGGTCAGGGTGGGCACCTTCTCGACCTCTCCGGTGATCAAGGCGGCGAGGGCCCCTCCGTGCTGACCCTCTTCGTACCATCCGGCGTTGGACAGCTCGGTCGACTCAAAGGTGCCTGGCCGATCCGTGGGGAGATAAACCGCTGGTTGGGCCTGGTTCATGGGCGGGGCACCCTAACGGAGCAATGGAATCGTGGCGGTGGTCGTTTAACATCACCACCTGTGACCAGTGAAGTCTCGGCCTCGGAGACGGCACCCAGGACCATAGGCCACATCGGTCTGGCTCTCGTCCTCGCCTCCGCCCTTGGATCGACTCTCGGGATCATCATCGCCCAGTTCGTCGACAACCTCGGTGACGGGCTCCTCGCCGAGATCATGGGGGGGGAGGCCACGGTCTTCAACAACCGAGCCGAATTCACCGGCGTCACCGACCTCGCCTGGGGCGGCGGATTCGCCCTCTGCCTGATCATCGGGTTCATCGCCCTCTTCGCCTATCCGACCCAGAAGGGCCATCAGTTACCCCGGCTGGTACTCCTCTGGATGGTGGTCCACCTGCTTCGCCAAGCCATGACTCAGGCGATCATGCTCCCCTTCTCCGCTGACGGCCAGCTTGGCCTGGCGTATGCCACCCTCGATGCCCCTCCCGGGCTGGACGTGGTGATCGCCGCCGGCGGTGCTGTGGGGCTCCTCCTGGTGGCCCTCTCGGCGGCATCGGCGTTCCTGGCCTTCACCCCCCATCGACGCCTGGTCTCCAATGGCCGCAAACGGCTCACCTTCGCCCTGTGGATCGCGGTGATCCCGGCGGCTGCGGCGGTGTTCCTCTCGATCCCGTTCTTCCTCCCCGACTCGGAGAGCCTGGTGATATCGGGTCTTCCCCTGACCGCGGTGATGTTCCTCGCCACGCTGGCGGCGGCACCGGGGACCACCACCGTCCAGGGCCCCGAGGACTGGCGTGACACGCCATGGCCCTTCGGTCTGGCTGCCTTCCTGGTGGTGGTGCTGGTCTTTCATCTCCTGGTTCTCCAGGGTGGGGTCTCGGTGGACCCCAGACAGTGGGGGTAGGCGGAGCCACTGTCACCGTCATCACCGTCAGTGACGGGGTGAGCGCCGGTGCGAGAGAAGACGGGTCCGGGGATGCTCTGGCGGCCATCCTGTCCGGTCGTGGGTTTATCGTGACGCGGACGGTGGTACCCGACGAGGCCGACCAGATCTCCGCTGCCATCTCGGAAGCCGCCTCGGCCAGCTCACTGGTGGTCACCACCGGGGGGACCGGTTTCGGGCCACGCGACGTCACCCCCGAGGCGACGGCCAGGGTGCTCGACCGGGAGGCACCGGGGCTGGTCCATCTCATGCTCGCAGCCGGCCTGGGCCACACCCCGATGGCGGCCCTCTCCAGGGCGGGGGCCGGGACTGTGGGCACCGCCCTGGTGGTGAATCTGCCAGGGTCACCCCGCGGCGCGACCGAGAGCCTCGACGCCATCATCGAGGTCATCCCCCATGCGCTCCAGCTCCTCTCGGGGGACACAGCCCATCATTGAGCTATCACCTGGCGTGTGGCTAGCCTCCGGCGGTCTTCTCCGTTCCAGAGGAGGATCATGAAGATCACGCAGGAGTTCGTGGTGCCCCGGTCGCCCGACACCGTCTGGGAGTTCTTCCAGGACATGCAGTCGGTGGCTCAGTGCCTTCCCGGCGCCGAGCTGATGGGCCAGTCCGCCGATGGCAGCTATGAGGGAAGTCTCTCCGTCAAGCTGGGCCCGATGACCGCCATCTTCGAGGGGATCGCCACGGTCGTCCCCGACCCGGTGGCGAGGCGAGCCAGCATCGAGGGCAAAGGGGTCGACAAGAAGGGCGGGTCCCGGGGCCAGGTCAAGGTCGACTACCGCGTGATCCCAAGTGGCGCCGCCGACTCATCGGTCACCGTCGACGCCGATATCACCCTCTCAGGGCCTGCCGCCCAGTTCGGCCGCACCGGTCTGATCAACGAGATGTCCAAGCGGCTGATCGGGGACTTCGTCGCCTGTCTCGAGGCCAAGCTTGCCGCCCCCACCGAGGCCGAGGCCGACTCGATAAAGGCTCCCGAGGTGAGGGGCCTCTCGCTGTTTTTCTCCTCGTTGTGGGCGGCGATCAAACGCCTCTTCTCTCGTGGTGCATGAGGCGGTCGGTCATTGGGGCACTGGGCCTCATCACTCTCATGGTCTCCTGTGGCGGCGGTGAGGGGCCTAGTGAGATCGAGGGCCAGGACGTGGTGGTGAGGCTGTTCGACAACCGGTTCGAGTACACCGAGGTGCGGATACCGACCGGGGGCACGGTGACCTGGTTGGGTGCGGGCCGCAACCCACACAATGCGATGGCCGTCGACGGCTCCTGGTCCACCGAGACGGTGTTCGGGAGTCTCGAGCAACTCGACGGCGACGCTGCCGTCCTCACCTACGACCAGCCGGGCACCTTTCCGTTCTTCTGCACGCTCCATGGCAATTCCGAGGGGGCAGGGATGTCCGGGACACTCGTAGTCGGCGGTGGCTGAATGGCCGGCCGGTTACGCCACTGGCTCCTGGGGGGCAGCATGCTGCTCGCCTCATGTGCCGGGATCGACACCACACCGGCCTCACCGGCGGCCATGGGCGACCCGGCCACCGATGCCCCCGCCGAGTGGACCGGGGTCACCAGACACGTCCCTTCCGAGTATCCGACCATCCAGGCGGCGGTGGACTCCGCCGACCCCGGGGACCTGGTGCTCATCGATCGAGGGGTCTACCGGGAGGCGGTCGAAGTGGCCACCCCCGGCCTGACCCTGCGCGGTGTCGACCGCAACCAGGTGGTCATCGACGGCGAGTTCGAACGGGCCAACGGGGTGCAGGTGTTGTTCACCGACGGAGTCGTAGTCGAGAACCTCACCGCTATCAACCACACCGTCAACGGCTTCTTCTGGTACGGGGCCCGAGGTTTTCGCGGCTCCTATCTGACCGCGGTCAACAACGGTGATTACGGGATATACGCCTTCGACTCCGGAGACGGGCTGTTCGAGCACTCCTACGCATCGGGCTCGCCCGATGCCTCCTTCTATATCGGCCAGTGCAACCCCTGTGAGACGGTGCTCACCGAGTCCATCGGTGAGCACAGCGGTCTCGGCTACTCCGGGACCAATGCCTCCACCGACATGTACATCGTCAACTCGATTTTCCGGCACAACGGTGCAGGAATGGCTCCCAACACCCTCGACACGGAGCTACTGCCCCCGGCCCGCAACGTCGTGGTGGCCGGCAACCTGATCCACGACAACGGATACGGCGATTTCCCCCACAAGGGCGCCCAATGGACCACCCAGGGAAACGGGATCATCCTGGCCGGCGTCGAGGACTCCCTGATCACCCGGAATCGGATCTTCAACCATGCCCTCAACGGGATCCAGGTCACGGTCAACATCGATGCCAATGTCTGGATGACCAGCGGCAACACCGTCAGCGGGAATGTCATCGACGGCTCGGGGCTGGCCGACCTCACCATGACCGGCCCCACCCTCTCGGGGAACTGCTTCGAGGACAACGCCCACCATCGGACCATTCCCGCACTCCTCGAGGTCAGTCAACCCTGCCATGGGCTCAGATTCCCTGCTCTATACGAGCTTGGGTCGATCTCGGCCCTGTTCGGCCGGGTGGTCGAGATCGGTCTCGGGCTCGATGAGGAGGTGTCTTATCAGGACATGCCACACCCCGGTCCCCAGCCCCAGATGCCGGGTGGGGCCGATGCGCCGGTGAGACCGGCAGTAGACGTCTTTGCCAGCGCCCGACCCGACCTCGACGCGATCGAGGTCCCGGCGATGCCTGGCCAGTTGGAGATCACACAAGGGAAAGGGTTCGACATCATGGGTGTGACGTTCGCATCGACCATCGGAGGGTTCCTCGGGCTCTACGCCTACGTCCTCCCCCTGGTCCTCTATGCGGCATGGGTGGTGATCGCCATCTGGGAGATCACCAAGCGCGAGGACGTGGGCAGGGGCGCCGGGGTGGGGTGGATCCTGGCCATCCTGGTGCTCCCGTTCGTCGGTGCGATCGCCTATTACGTGCTGGGCAAGAGCCAGATCCCGGCGGCCTACCGATGGGCCCTGCTCGCCGGTGGTATGGGCGCATATGTCCTGTTCCTGGTCATCGGCTTGCTGGTGGGGGGCGTCGTCTAGCCGATGCCGGCTCCGGGCGATCACGGCGGGGCGAGCATCACCTCTTCTTCGAGGAGGCGGCGAATCCGCCAGGCACGAACTTCGGGCTCGCCGCGTAGACCGACCACCAGATAGACCCACTCGGGGTCCAGCGCCCCGGCGAGGTCATGGCCCGAGGGCTCAGCGCGACCACCGGGATGGGAGTGGAAAGACCCGCCCAAGGACCAGCCCCGCCCGGTGGCCTCGGCCAGGGCGGCGTAGTGCTCCTCCGGGGGGACGGTGAAGCTCCTCGGGGACCGGTCGGCGTTGGCGGTCGGGTACACCTCGACCACCCGGTGGCCGTCGACGGCGTACAGCCCGCATCCCTCGTTGGGAAGGGCGTCGAGGCAGTGGCCAACCATCACCTCGCGGAGCCCGTCGGCCAGGTGGAGGGTTTCAGCCAACCGGGCGGCAGGTCTGGTCGTAGTCCACCAAGGTCGGGGGACGGTGCGGGTCGGAGCAAGCCGGGCATTGCGGGTCACGGCTGATCGGGAGGCTGGTGAAGGCCTGCTCGAGGGCGTCGTAGATCAGGAGACGGCCCTTAAGTGTGGTCCCTATCCCCAGAAGCAGCTTGATCGCTTCCATGGCCTGGATGGTCCCGATCACACCGGGGAGGACTCCCAGCACCCCCGCCTCGGCACACGATGCTGAGAGCTCAGGTGGCGGGGGAAGCGGGTGGAGACAGCGGTAGCAGGGGCCCTGGTAGGGGATGAACACACTGGCCTGGCCCTCGAACCGGAAGATGGAACCGTGCACCGAGGGCACCGAGAGACGGAGGCAGGCGTCGTTGACCAGGTATCGGGTGGGGAAGTTGTCGCCCCCGTCGATGACCAGGTCGTAGCCGGAGATGATGGAGATGGCGTTGGCCGCGCCGAGACGCTCATGATGGGTCTCAACCTTGATGTCGGGGTTGAGCCCCATCAGGGTCTCCCGGGCCGAGTCCACCTTGGGGCGGCCGATCCGGTCGATGCTGTGGATCACCTGCCTCTGCAGATTGGATGAGTCGACCACGTCGTCGTCGACGACACCGATGGTCCCGACCCCCGCCGCCGCCAGGTACAGCGCCACCGGTGATCCCAGGCCCCCGGCGCCGATGATCAGTGCCTTCGACCCGAGAAGGCGGATCTGCCCGGTCTCCCCCACCTCGGGGAGCCGAAGGTGGCGGGCGTACCGGCTTCGCTGGTCGCTGGTCAACCCACCGGGGTCGCCCCAGGGGTGGCCCTCTCTCTTCCACGCCTCGAACCCGCCGGACATCGAGCAAGCCCGATAGCCCATCGATACCAGGGTGAGTGCGGCAAGTGCCGATCGAGATCCGCCCGAGCAGTAAAGGACAAGGTCGGTGTCGGTCGAGGGAACGATTGAAGCGATCTCCCGCTCGAGCACGCCCCGTGGGATCAGGCGCGCCCCGGGGACGGCTCCCTGACGGTGCTCGTCGGGCTCCCTGACATCGATCACCACCACCTTTCCCAGCCGCTCCAGCACCTGGGCGGGGGTCACCTCGGTGATGCTCGACCGGGCCTTCTCGACCAGATCCCGGTAGGTCGCCATCAATGAGCCCGCGCCGGGTTGATGGTCTCGGGATCGATGTCGTAACGCTTGAAGGCGTCCTCGACGATGGAGACCTCGACACGGCCCTCGTCTGCCAGCGCCGACAGGGAGGCTGCCACCACGTGGCCGGTGTCGGTCTCGAAGAAGCGGCGCAGGTTCTGGCGCGAGTCGGATCGGCCGTATCCATCTGTTCCCAGAACAACGAACCGGCCCGGCACCCATCTTCCGATCTGGTCGGGGACCATCTTCATGAAGTCGGTGACGGCCACGGTGGGGCCATCGGCCGAGGAGAGGAGGCGGGTGACGAGCGGTGTGCGCTTCGCCTCCCCCGGGTGCAGGCGATTCCATCTCTCGACGTCGAGCGCCTCCTCCCTGAGGAGCTTGTAGGAGGTGGCTGACCACAGCTCGGCCCCCACCCCGTAATGCTCGGCCAGGTCGTCGGTGGCCTGACGGGCCGCCAGGTTGGCCGATCCCGAGAAGAGGATCTTGAGATCGGTGGCGGTCCCTTCTGGCGCCGGGGCCCAAAGGTAGAGACCATCGGCGATCCCACGCCCCACCCCGTCTGGCCTGGGCGGTTGGCGGTAGTTCTCGTTGTAGAGGGTGAGGTAGTAGAAGACGTCGTCGGGCTCGGGGCCATACATCCTCTTGATCCCCTCCTCGATAATGGTCCCCACTTCGTAGGCGAATGCCGGGTCGTAGGCCTGGCACACCGGGACCGTGCTCGCCAGCACGAGGCTATGCCCGTCCTGATGTTGCAGACCCTCGCCCGCCAAGGTGGTCCTCCCCGCGGTAGCCCCCAGCAGGAACCCCTTGGCCCGAGCGTCGCCGGCGGCCCAGATCAGGTCTCCCACCCGTTGGAACCCGAACATCGAGTAGAAGATGAAGAAGGGCACCATAGGCACTCCCCGCGTCGAGTACGAGGTGGCGGCGGCGATCCAGGAGGCCATCGAGCCAGCCTCGGTGATCCCCTCCTCGAGGATCTGCCCGTCCTGGGACTCGCTGTAGGACAGGAGCATGGAGGCGTCGACCGGCTCGTAGAGCTGGCCCTTGGGGGCGTAGATCTTGAGCTCACGGAACAACGAGTCCATCCCGAAGGTCCTGGCCTCGTCGGGGACGATGGGGACCACATGGCGCCCGAAGGCCTCGACCCTGCTCAGGTTGCGCACCAGCCGGGTGAAGGCAGAGGTGGTGGAGGCCTCGACTTTTTCCGACCCGGCGTAGATCTCGGCAAAGGCCACGGCTGAGGGAGGTCTGATCGGGCTAAAACCCTTGACCAGGCGTTGGGGCATCGGGCCACCGAGGTCCTGACGATGCGACATCAGGTACTCGTGCTCGGGGGTGCCCGGACCAGGCCGGAAGTAGGGGGGCTCTTTGTCACCCTCCAGCGCCTCAGCCGGTATCTCCGCCTCCAGCTCGAGCCGGTCGCGGAGACCGAGCAGCTGCTTGTTGGTCATCTCCTTGATTTGATGGGTGGCGTTGCGGCCTTCGATGTCGGGGCCGAGAGTCCATCCCTTGATGGTCTTGGCCAGGATCACGGTGGGCTTGCCATTGTCGAGGTCTCGGGCCACCTCGTAGGCGGCGTACACCTTTCGGAAATCGAGACCGCCCCGGCGCAGGGCCCAGATCTGGGTGTCGGTCCAGTCGGCCACCATCTCCTTGGTCCTGGGGTCCTTTCCAAAGAAGTGCTCCCGTACGAAGGCACCGTCCTCCGCCTTGTAACGCTGGTACTCCCCGTCGACGGTCGACCCCATGACGTTGATCAATGCCCCCTCGTTGTCGCGGGCCAGCAGCTCGTCCCACCCACTTCCCCATATCACCTTGATCACATTCCACCCGGCCCCCCGGAATCCGGCCTCGAGCTCGGTGATGATCTGCCCATTGCCGCGAACCGGCCCATCGAGACGTTGCAGGTTGCAGTTGACCACCCAGATCAGGTTGTCGAGCCCTTCCCGGGCCGCCAGTGAGATAGCGCCCAGCGTCTCGGGCTCGTCGACTTCCCCGTCGCCCACGAAGCACCAGACGTCGGACTGGGAGGTGTCGTCGAGGCCACGATGCTCCAGGTACCGGTTGAAGCGGGCGTGATAGATGGAGTTGATCGGTCCCAGCCCCATCGACACGGTCGGGAACTCCCAGAACTCGGGCATCAGCCGGGGATGGGGGTAGGAGGAGAGGCCGTGACCGCCGATCTCGAAACGGAAGTTGTCGAGATGGGTCTCGTCGAGCCGGCCCTCCAGGAAGGCTCGGGCGTATATCCCCGGAGCGGCATGGCCCTGGAAGTAGACGTGGTCACCGCCACCGGGGGCCTCACGGCCACGGAAGAAGTGGTTGAAGCCCACCTCGTAGAGAGTGGCGGAGGAGGCGTAGGTGGAGAGATGCCCGCCGATGCCTTTTTCACGGTGGTTTGCCTTGACCACCATCACCGCCGCGTTCCATCGGACGAAGCGGCGGATTCGGCGCTCGATATGGGGGTCGCCGGGGAACTCGGGCTGATCATCCAGGGGGATGGTGTTGACATAGGGTGTGGTCACCGCCCCGGGGATCCCGAGGCTCTTCTCATGCGCTCGCTCCAGGAGCTTGGCCACCAGGTACCTGGCCCTCACCGAGCCCTGTTGGTCGGCCACCGAATCGAGGGAGTCGAGCCACTCCTGGGTCTCGATGGGGTCGGTGTCGGGGAGTTGGTTGATGAACTCGTCACCGATGGTCTCTTTGAGGTCACCCGGCATCAGCACAGGTTAGTGAGGCGTCGATTTGGCATAGCGGGGTCAGTTTGAACCCGGCTCTACCCGAGTTCCAGCTGTTAGCCCTAGAGCGTCAGCCTTTCGGTGGGAGCGGTGGGCCAACGAACTCTTGGGAGTGGCGGCGGCCGATCTCCATTACCTCTTGCTTGTCGAGGAACTGCTCATCGGCGGGCGGCAGCCCAAGAGACCGGGCCGGCTTCCCAGCCTCGCGGAAGAACGCTTCAACACCGGAAGGCCCGAAGAACAAGAGCAGACGGGCTTCCTCCGAATCGACCCGGAACGCATGCGGGACGTTGCGAGGTCCATAGACCAACGAGCCAGTTACCGCCTCGATCACATCCTCACCATGCTGGACACGAACCTCGCCGGAGAGGACCACAAAGAACTCGTCCTCCTCTCTATGGATATGGAGCGGTGAGGCGAATCCTTTTGGCGCCAACAGCTCCATCGCGGCGAAGCGCCCCTCCGTTTGGTCCCCGGTCGCCTTGAGAAGGCCCAATCCACCGTTGAACCACACCGCCTCGCCCTCACCAGGCCCCAGTCCGTAGCCACCCTTTGTTTGTGGAAGCGACATCGCCACTCCTTTCAGCGCTCGGTCACGTCGATCTGCATGACCGGGAGTGACACTCGTGTCGCCTCCTACGCTACACATCGACGGATTCATCAGCGACGCGCCGTCGCTTGACTCCGGAGGCTTGATCGCTTTGGCATGCACCATGCGCAGGGTTAGATCAAGGGACACGGTGATTCAAACCGACCCGCTCATCGATTTGGAAAACCGGCGTCGGCTCAAGCCGTCGACTGGAGGCGGCGGCCCAGCCATGGGAGGGTGGTCTCGAGGAACCGGACCGGGGCATCCAGCTGTGGGGTGTGGCCGGTGTCCTCCATCTGGGTCAGCTCCCAGTCGGGTCGCAATGAGCACATCCACTCCACGGAGGTTGGGGACACGATGCGGTCGGCGACACCCTGGATCACCAGGGTTGGCGCGGTGATGTCCCTGATCATGGCCACGAACCGGGAGGGCCGGGCCCAGTATGCGGCTATGGACCGGGCGGTGGCCGGTACCGCCTCGGCAGCCCAGGGGAGCTTCGACCTGGTGGCGGTCGACCGGACCAGTGCCTCGACTACTTCCATCGGGATCCGGCCCGGTTTGTGGGTGACCGACTGGAGGGTCAGCTTGACCAGCTGCTCTGGGGTGTAGGTCGACCAGAAGTGACGCGAGACCGCCGAGCCCAGTAGGGGGGCGGCCTGGACCGCCAGCCGCCGTGCGGTGGGCCAATGAATCCGGGGATCGGGGAGCCTAGGTGGTGTCGCCGGGGACACCAGGATCAACCCACTGACCAGTTCGGGGTGCCGCGCCGCCACCATCTCGGAGAGCAGGCCCCCCATCGAGTTGCCGACCAGGGTGACCGGCTCACCCAACGCGGCGACGAACTCGCCGAGGGCCTCGCCGTGAGTCTCGATCCCCCAGTCCCTTGTTGGGGGTGACAGGCCATAGCCGGGGAGGTCGATGGCGAGGGTCCGGCCCAGACCGGCGAAGGCTGGTCCGACTGCATCCCAGTTGGCGATGGAGCCACCCAGGCCGTGGACCAGGACGATGGCGGGCCTGCTGCCCCCATACTCCCTCCAGTGGATGGGACCAACCGGTGTCTGTCGGTACTGACCCACCCTCCGAGGCTACCGGGTCCGATGGGGCTATATGCTGGCCGGGATGTGAGCAAGCTGTGCCTGAAGTCCTGATCGCCACCGACCTGGCCAAGAGATTCGGCGATCTGGTGGCGGTCGACGGTGTCAGCTTCTCCATCGGTGAGGGCGAGACCTTTGGTCTTCTCGGCCCCAACGGGGCCGGCAAGACCACGTCGATCTCGATGATCGTCGGCCTCCTCGAGCGCGATGGTGGCACCGTCGAGATCGACGGGGAGCAGATCTCGACCCGATCCACCAGGGGAAAGGCCTCCATCGGCCTGGTCCCCCAGGACCTGGCCATCTATCCCGACCTCACCGCCACCGAGAACCTGCGGTTCTTCGGCCGCCTCTATGGGCTTGACTCCAACACCCTGGACACAAGGGTCGACGAGGTCCTGGATGTCATCGGGCTCAGCGACCGCGCCGGCGACCTCACGAAGGAGTTCTCCGGCGGAATGAAGCGACGCCTCAACATCGGGATCGGGCTTCTCCACCGGCCGCGCCTCCTCATCCTCGATGAGCCCACGGTTGGCGTCGACCCACAGTCCAGGAACGCCATTCTCGAGTCTGTGGAGAGCCTGTCGGGAGAGGGCATGGCCGTCCTCTACACCACCCACTACATGGAGGAGGCCGAGCGTCTGTGCGACCGGGTGGCGATCATCGACGAGGGGAGGATCAAGGCAGAAGGCTCCCGACGGGAGCTGGTGTCGCTGGTGGGGCAGAAGGACCGAGTGTCGATCACCGGGGACGTCACCGACGCCGTCGGCTCGGTGAGCAGCATCCCCGGGGTGAGCGAGGTGTCAGCCGGCGATCATCGACTCGACATCCTGATCAATGACGCCGGTTCGATCCTCCCCGAGCTCTTGGCTCGGGTCACCTCCTCGGGCGGGAACATAACCGGCGTCGAGATAGTGGAGCCCAACCTGGAGGCGGTCTTCCTGCATCTCACCGGCAAGGCTCTGCGGGACTGAGCATGCCCGCTGCTCTCCGGATCGCCGGAAAGGACCTAAAGCTCCGGGCCCGCGACCGGTCGGTCTTCATCATCGGGATCGGCGCCCCGCTGTTGCTGGCCTTCATCTTCGACCTGATCTTCGGGGGTGCTTTCGGGGCAGGCGGTCTCACCCTGGAGTACGGCCTCGTCGATGAGGATCGCTCGGAGGTGTCGTCTGCCTTCTCGAGCGTGCTCGACGATCTCCAAGATCAGCAGATCCTGACGATCCAAACCTTTCCTGACACCGATTCGGCCCGGTCGGCGGTCGAGGACGGCGATCTCGACGCCTTCTTCCTCATCGAGGCCGGCTTCGGGCAGGAGGTCGCGATCGGCAGCCCCCAGATCGGCGTGGTCGGTGACATCGACGCCCCCACTGCCACCCAGATCGCCGGCGCCATCGCCGACCAGTTCTCCACCGGTGTCGAGGCGACCAAGCTGGCGATTCTCACCACCGCCGGCGTGGCCGGAGTCCCCCCAACACCGGAGTTCATCACCTCCCTCGAGGGTGACCCCTCGAGCGCCGCCTTCACCTTCCAATTGACCGACGAGTCGGCGGCGACGCGCCAACTGGACTCCACCACCTACTACGCCGTGGGCATGGCCATCTTCTTCATGTTCTTCACGGTTCAATTCGGCGTGATCGGGCTTCTCGAAGAGGAGAGGGAGGGGACCCTCACCCGTCTGTTCGCCGCCCCGATCTCGCGGTGGTCGGTGGTCCTTGGCAAGGCGATCCTCTCCTTCGCGTTGGGCTTCGTCTCGATGTCGGTCCTCGTCATCGCCACCTCCCTGCTCATGGGCGCCGACTGGGGCCCCCCGTTGGGGGTGATCCTGTTGGTCCTGGCCGCGGTGGCGGCCGGGACGGGCCTGATGGGTATGGTGGCCTCCTTTGCCAGGACACCGGAGGGCGCCGGGAACCTGGGTGCGATCATCGCGGTCACCCTGGGACTGCTAGGTGGGGTGTTCTTCCCGCTGGGCCAGGGTGAGGATCTCCTCTCCAAGCTCTCCCTGATCACACCTCATGCCTGGTTCATCAGAGGCTTGAGTGACATCGCCGGCGGAGCCGCCTGGACCGCGGCCATACCTTCGACCCTTGCCCTGTTGGGTTTCGCCATGGTCACCGGGACATTGGGTTGGATGCTCATGCGTCGAAGGCTGAGACGATGAAAGCCCTGGCCATCGCAGGCATCAACGTGCGCAGGCTGTTCCGGGACCGCTCGAACATCTTCTTCGTCTTCGTGTTCCCGATTGCCCTGATCCTCCTGATCGGGGCCCAGTTCGGGGGAGGAATCGACCCCATCCTCGGGGTGAACGACGACGCCGGCGGCAGCATCAGTGATGCGATCGTCGACCAACTCCAGTCGATCGACGCCGTCGACGTCGCCATCTATGACGATCTCGACGCTCTGACATCGGCGGTGGAGCGTGGTCATGCCAATGCCGGTGTCTTCCTGCCCGCTGGGATGGACCAGGCCGCGGCGACGGGAAACCCGGTGGAGATCAGCTTCGTGGTGCGGCCTGACGGCTTTGGTCCCCAGCTTCGCTCTGTGATCGGGGCGGCGGTCGCCGAAGTGATGAAGCCGGTCGGGGCCGCCCGGTTCGCCAGCCTGGAGAGCGGTGCCCGATTCGATGAGACCCTCGAGTCGGCCCGGGCCCTGGCCATCGGCGATCCGGGGATCACCATCAACGTCTCCACCCTGGGTGAGGCTCTGTTCCCCGAGTCATTGGGCCGGTTCGACCTGGGGGCCTCCCAGCAACTGGTCCTGTTCGTGTTCATAACCGCGCTGAGCGGTTCGGCGGCGCTGATCCTCACCCGTCAGTTGGGGGTGAGCAAGAGGATGCTGTCCACTCCGACGCCAGTCGGGACCATCCTCATAGGCGAATCGCTGGGCCGGTTCGGAGTTGCCCTGGTCCAGGGGATCTACATCATGGCTGCGACGCTGCTCGTATTCGGCGTCGACTGGGGGGACCCGTTGGGTGCCTTGCTGATATTGGTGGCCTTCTCGGCGGTGGGTGCGGGGGCGGCCATGCTGATGGGATCAGTGTTCAGCAACGACCAGCAGGCGGGCGGGGTCTCGATCATGGCCAGCCTGGGGCTGGCGGCTTTGGGCGGAGCCATGGTCCCGATCGAGCTGTTCTCCCCGACCCTGCAGAGAGTCGCGCATCTCACCCCGCACGCCTGGGCCATCGACGCCTTCGCCGAGCTGGTGCGTCGTGGCGGCACCGTGGTCGACATCCTTCCCGAGCTCGGTGTGCTCAGCCTCTACGCGGTGGTGCTTCTGTCCCTGGCGGCGTGGCGACTGCGGGTGGTGATCACCAGGAGTTGAACTCTGGTTGAATCGGGGGATGAACGACGAGAGACGCAGGGGCCCTGGTGGGTGGTTGTTGGGTCTTGGCATCGCCATCTTCGTCTTCGTCTTCCTGGCGCGGGCGTTGGATTGGCGACTCGGCCCGTTCCTCGGGTTCTTCGAGAACAACCTATTCCTTCCCATCATCCTGGTGTTGGTGGGACGGGGGATGATGAGACGGTCCCGACAGCAGGTGCCGACCACCGTTGCCATCCCGAGGCAGCCGAGACCGCCGGCACCGCCACCCCGGCCCCGACCGGTCGAGCCTCCGGCCTACCAGATCCCCGATTTTCCCGAATTGACCCCCCCGCCTGCTCCTCCTGCCCCGGCTCCCACCCCACAGCCCGTATCACGGCGGACCCCCACTCCACATCGGCCGGCGACCGAGCCAACCAGACCCGTTGCGGGCCCGGCCAAACCGGGGGCCGAGAGCCACCATGGCAAGAGCTCCGAGGAGATGATCGCCGAGGCGAAACGTCGTCTCGGTGAGCGGAAGAGATAGTGGTCTGTCGCTCAATTGATGCCGCGGTGTCGCCGAGCCATTCGGGGTCGCT
>JBBDML010000020.1:0-12531 GCA_040878345.1 Acidimicrobiia bacterium
GCAACCGGGGTTTGATGATCGAAGTCGCCACATCTGAGACACCGGCGGTACAACTCGAAGGGGTGACGAAGGAGTTCTCCGACTTCACCGCGGTCCACGAGCTGAACCTCACCGTCGGGGAGAACACATTCTTCGCCCTGCTCGGCCCATCCGGGTGTGGCAAGACCACCACTCTGCGGATGATCGGCGGGTTCGAAGACCCCACAACCGGGACCATCAGGCTCCACGGCGAGGATGTCACCGGGCAGAAGCCGTACCAGCGCCCGGTGAACACGGTGTTCCAGAGCTACGCGCTGTTCCCTCATTTGACCGTCTTCGAGAATGTCGCCTTCGGCCTCCGACGCCAGGGGGTGGATGGCGAGGACGTCAATAGGCGGGTCAACGACATGCTGGAGCTGGTCCAGCTGACCCCGTTCGCGACTCGCAAGCCAATGCAGCTCTCCGGAGGGCAGCAGCAGCGGGTCGCCCTGGCTCGGGCGCTGGTCAATCATCCCCGGGTCCTCCTCCTCGACGAGCCACTGGGCGCCCTCGACCTCAAACTCAGAAAGGAGATGCAGATCGAGTTGAAGCGGATCCAGCAGGAAGTGGGTATCACCTTCATCCACGTCACCCATGACCAGGAGGAGGCGATGACCATGGCCGACACCATCGCGGTGATGTACCAGGGGAGGATCGAGAGGATCGGGGCACCCACCGACATCTATGAGGATCCCCGGACTGCCTTCGTCGCCGGTTTCCTCGGGGCCTCCAACATGATGAACATCTCCATCCTCGATGCGGCGATTGGTTCTGCCGCGCTCGACAATGGCACCAGGATCAACATCCAGCCCTCAAAGCTCAATGGCTTGACCAGGGAGGTGAGGGTGGGTGTTCGCCCCGAGAAACTCCGGATATACCGGCCAGACTCCTTGGACCTCCCCCCCAACCTCCTCGACGGCACCGTGACCGACGCCTCCTTCATCGGGGTCTCCACCCACTACCTGGTCGAGACCGATCAGATAGGGGAGATCGCGGTGGTGGCCCAGAACCTCGACGACGATCATCATCGGTCCGGCGATCGGGTCAAGGTCGGCTGGCACCCGGAGCATGCATTTGTGGTGACGTGACCACCGTCACGGACACCGTGCCGCCGTCCCTGGGTAGGAACCAGGCGGCGGAGCGAGCCGAGACCAGACGACGTCGCGTCCCTTACCTGCTGTTGGCTCCGGGGCTGCTGTGGTTGGTCATCTTCTATCTGATCCCAATCTTCCAACTGCTCCGCATGGCCTTGACCAGCGGGAGTCTGGAGAGCGGTTTCGTGTTCAACTGGGCCTGGGACAACTTCAGCCAGGTGTTCACCACCTACCAGGGCCAGATGCTCCGGTCGATCGGCTATGCCCTGGCCACCACCTTGATCACCCTGATCATCGCCTACCCGATGGCCTACGCCATCGCCTTCCGCGGTGGCAGGTACCAGAGCCTGCTCCTGTTGTTGCTGTTGATGCCGTTGCTGTTCCCATTCCTGATGCGGACCCTGGCGTGGAGGATCATCCTCGCCGACCAGGGTGTGGTGGTGCAGGCCCTGCAGAACATAGGTCTTCTCGGCGAGAACGGAAGGCTTCTCGCCACGGGCTGGGCCGTGGTCGCCGGCCTGGTCTACAACTTCCTTCCCTTCATGGCATTACCCATCTATGTGTCATTGGAGAAGATCGACCACCGGCTCATCGAGGCCGCCACCGATCTTTACGCCAAACCGGCCACCGCCTTCCGCAAGGTCACCTTCCCCTTGTCGATGCCGGGGGTGATCTCGGGGACCCTCCTCACCATGATCCCGGCGGCAGGGGACTACGTGAACGTCGAGCTTCTCGGTAACCCCCGGCAATCGATGATGGGCAACGTCGTCCAGAACAAGTTCCTCAACATCATCGACTACCCCTCCGCTGCGGCAATCTCGTTCACCCTGATGCTGGCGATCGTCCTGGTGGTGATCTTCTATGTTCGGACGGCCGGCACCGAAGACCTGGTCGTATGACGGCCAAGTCGGTGCACCGGTCGCGGTTCCACTGGGTCCTTCCCACCTATTTGGGGGCGATTCTCCTCTACTTGTTCCTACCGGTGCTGGTGGTCATCGGATTCTCGTTCAATGACGTCTCGCGTGGCTTCAATGTGGTCTGGCAGGGGTTCACCCTCGATCATTGGCTCGACCCCTTCAAGGTGCCGGCCATCGCCGAGTCACTGACGATCAGCTTGGTGATCGCCCTCATCTCGGCGGCAGTGGCGACCGTTCTGGGGACCTTGATCGCCCTGGCCCTGGTCCGTTATCGGTTTCGGGGCAGGTCGACCACCAATGTGTTCCTCTTTCTCCCCATGGCGACCCCTGAGGTGGTATTGGGCTCCTCTCTCCTGGCGCTGTTCATCACCCTGAGGGTTGCGACGGGGTTCTGGACGATCGTGATAGCCCACATCCTCTTCAACATCTCCTACGCGGTGGTCACCGTCCGCGCCCGCGTCTCCGGGTTCGATCGTCACCTGGAAGAGGCTGCGATGGACCTCTACAGCGACGAGTGGAGCACCTTTCGCCGGGTGACCCTCCCCATGATCATGCCGGGTGTCCTCGCCGCCTTCATGCTGGGTTTTGCGCTCTCATTCGACGACTTCATCATCACCAACTTCAACTCGGGCTCGGTGCAGACCTGGCCGATGTACGTGTGGGGCGCCTCACGACGCGGCATCCCGGCTCAGGTGAACGTGTTCGCCACGGCGATCTTCGTGATCACCACTTTGGCGATGTTCGTCAACCTCCGGGTCCAGGGTCGACGGGCCCGATCTCGCTCGACCTGATCGGCTCCGGGTCGATTACCCGCCTGTGATGCTGGTCGTGGGAACGGTGGTGGTGGTGGTGGTCGGTGGCGGCTGATACTCACCGAGGGTGATGGTCACCGTGGTCCCCTTGGGCACGGTGTTGCCCGCCGCCGGCACCTGACTCACCACCAACCCGTCCTGGCCGGGGTCGGCGACCGGTTGCTTGGAGGCGGAGACGTTGGGCACCAGACCCAGGTTGGTGAGGGCGTTGCGCGCCTGGTTCTCGGTGAGCCCGGTCAAGGTGGGCACCTGAACCGGCGCCGGCCCGTCGGAGATCACCAGCAGGACGGTGTCGCCGACCAGTGCCTCCTCCCCGGCCGTGGGCTCGGTCCGGATCACCAGACCGGCCTCGACCGTCTCGGAGTTCTCCTCGTTGACCCTGACCCTCAGACCCACGTCGTTGAGGATGCCGGTGGCGTCACGCTCGGTCTCGTCGACCACGTCAGGGACGATTACCGTCTCGGGGCCGGTGGAGATCACCAGGTTGACGGGTGCGCCCGAGCCGACTCTCACCCCGGGGAGAGGTGACTGCTCGATGACCACGTCGATCTCGAAATCCGGGTCGGAGCGCTGGGTGACCTGGCCCAGTTCGAGCCCGGCCGTGTTGATCCTCTCCTCGGCTTCGTCGATGTCGAGGCCGACCACCGGAGGCACCTCGACCTCGGCAGCGCCGGAGGACACATAGACGTCGATGATCGAGCCCAGGTCGGCTTCATCGTTGGCGGCGGGGTCGGTTCGGAGCACCAGCCCGGCCTCCACCTCTTCGTTGGTCTCGAGGATCGGGTTGCCCAGGAAGCCATTGGCTTGGATGATCTGCAACGCCAACTCCTGGCTCATGTTGGTGACGTCCGGCACCACCCCGGCTTCGGCCTCAGGACCGGCCGCATATCGGAACAGGAAGAAGAGAAGGATCCCGAGGGCGACCACCAGCCCGAAAGCGGTGATGATGAACGGGATCTGCGACGGTGGCTCCTCCTCGATCTGGCGATAGACCTCATCCGGGGGGACGGTGGGGGGCGGGACGGTGGCCAGGACCCTGGTGGAGTCCGAGCCGCCGACCACTGCGGGCACCGAGAGCGGCGCCACCACCACCGGGTTCCCGGCGAGGACGGAAAGAAGGTCCTGGCGCATCTCCTCGGCGGACTGGTAACGGGCGGCGGGGTCCTTGCGAAGCGCCTTGGTCACCACCGCGTCGAGGGTCTCGGGCACATCGGGGTTGAGCGAGGAGGGGGGTGGCGCCTCGGCCGAGACGTGTTGAAAGGCCACCGCCATCGGGCTGTCCCCCATGAATGGCGGCCGGCCGGTGAGCATCTCATAGAGGACCACCCCGAGCGCGTAGACATCACTGCGAGCGTCGGCGTTAGCCCCCTGAGCCTGTTCCGGGCTGAAATAGGTGGCGGTTCCGATGACGGCCCCGGTACGGGTGAGCTCCTGGCTGTCATCCCAGGCCCGCGCGATCCCGAAGTCGGTCACCTTCACAGTGCCGTCCTTGGCGAGGAGGATGTTCCCCGGCTTGACGTCACGATGGACCAAACCTGCCTGATGGGCGATCGAGAGGGCGGCGGCGGTCTCGGCTGTGATCTCGGTGGCTCGGCGGGGGAGTAGCGCCCCCTCCGACTTGAGCACGTCGCGCAACGACCGCCCGTCGACGATCTCCATGACGATGAAGTAGGTCCCCTGGGCCTGTCCCCAGTCGTAGATCCCCACGATGTTGGGGTGGCTCAGGTTGGCCGCGGCCTGAGCCTCTCGACGGAATCGCTTGACGAAGGCCTCGTCCGAGGAGAACTGGGAGTGGAGCACCTTGATCGCCACGGTCCGGTTGAGGAGGGTGTCCTGGCCCTGGTAGACGTCGGCCATCCCACCACGGGCGAGGTGGGACGTGACGTGATAGCGGTCGTTGAGGGCGGTGGGGGTCTGCATCGGGCTAGAAGATTGTAGGAATGGTGTCGTCCCAACTCATGGCCCGCCGCCGAGCCAGGTCTCGATGATCCGGGCGGCGATGGGTGCGGCCAGAGAACCTCCGGAAGCTCCTTCGCCCGACGTCTGGCTCCCCTCGATCAGGACCGCGAGGGCGATGGTGGGGGCGTCGACCGGAGCGAATCCGATGAACCAGGGATTGGGGAACCCCCCCTGGCCGGTGGCGGTACCGGTCTTCCCTGCCACCCTGACCCCGGGGACGGCGGCCCCACGGCCGGTTCCCTCGGTGACCACACGCTCCATCATCTGGGCCAGCGTGGCGGCGGTGTCGGTGCTCATCGCCCTCCCGATCGGTGCTGGCGAGTGGGTCTCGGTGGTCTGGCCGTCGGCGTCGAATACCCGCCCCACCAGATAGGGCTGGACCGCGGTCCCACCATTGGCCACTGCTGCGGCAACCATCGCCATGTGCAACGGCGTGGCCCTGGTGTCGCGTTCCCCGATCCCGCTCTGGGCCAGGGCTGCGTCGTCACGAGACAGCTCCCCGGTGAGCCAGACCGCCCTGGGAACCGGCCACTCGAAGTCGAGGTCGCGGTTCCAGCCGAGCGCCTCCGCGGTGATACCGATGTCCTCGGCTCCGACCCGTATCGAGAGGTCGGCGAAGATCGTGTTGCAGCTGCGGACGAAGGCCTGGAGCAGGGTGACAGAGCCTCCGTCGCCACAGGCCCGGCCGTTGGCGTTGGAGATGGTGGCTGACGAGCCGGGGAGGGGGAACTCCACCAGGTTGTCGAAGGTGGTTCCCGGGTCGGCGACACCGGTATCGAGGGCGGCGGCGGCCACGATCGTCTTGAAGGTTGATCCGGGGGCGTATATCTCCCTGGTCCCCCGGTCGTTGAGGGGCCGTCTCGTATCGGTGACCAGCATCTCCCAGTTGGCGGCGGTGTCGGCACCGATCAGTAGGGTGGGGTCGAACGAGGGCTTGGAGACAGCCGCCAGCACCGCACCGGTCCGAGGGTCGATGGCCACAACCGCCCCGTTGTGGCCAGCAAGGGCGTCGAAGGCGGCCTGTTGGAGCCGGGAGTCGATGGTGATCTCGAGGTTCTTGGGGCGCAGGTCGCTGCCCAGGATGGCGGCGACCAGGTCGCTGATGGTGAGGTCCCTCCTCGACCTCAGCTCCGATGAGTAGGCGTCCTCCAATGCCGACTCCCCGATCAGGTAGGAGGAGTAGCCCACCACATGGGCGTATACCTGGCCCTGGGGGTACTGGCGAACGAAGTCCCTGCCATCCTCCTCCTGGACCGAACGGGCCACCACCACCCCGTCGATTGTGACGATCAGGCCGCGCTCCTTGCCTCTCTCCGTCAATGCCGGTCTGGCGTTTCGAGGATCTGTCTTGAGGTCGTCGGCCTTGACCACCTGGAACCAGGTCACCGTGAAGAGCAGTGCCCCGAGCAGGGTGTAGACGCCCATGGCGAGACGGCGAATCGGCCCGTTCACAGCTTCTCCTGATGGGTCGTCATGTCGCCTCCTCATGACTGATCCGAAGGAGGAGGGCGATCAGCACCAGATTGCCGACCAGGGCGGACCCGCCGTAGGACATGAATGGGAGGGTGATCCCGGTGAGAGGGACCAGACGGAGGATCCCCCCGATTATGAGGAAAACCTGGACTCCGAGCACCAGGGTGAGACCCGCGGCGAGGAGCTTGCGGAAGGTGTCCCGGCTCCGAAAGGCGATCCCCAGGCCCACCGCCACCACCAGGCCGTATAGGGCGATCACCGCCACCGAGCCGGCGAACCCCAGCTCCTCACCCACCGCGGCGAAGATGAAGTCGGTGGAGGCATTGGGGATGAGATCGGGCCGGCCCAGGCCAGGTCCCGCCCCCGAGAGGCTCCCCGAGCCGAGGGCGAACAATCCCTGGGCGATCTGATAGCCCTGGTCGGCGAAGTGATCGAACGGGGCCAGCCATCCGATCACCCTCCGTTGCACGTGATCGAAGGCCTGATAGGCGGAGAAGCCGGCGAGCAGGGCCAGCACCCCACCGGCGACCAGATACCCGGACGCCCCGGTGGCGGCATAGAGCAGTAGGACGAACCCGGCGAAGAGCAGCAGTGAGGCCCCCAGGTCGCGTTGCCACACCAGGATGAGGACGCTGGCGCCCCAGGCGAGCATCAGGGGGATGAGCTGGCGTGGCTCGGGGAAGCGGATCGGGCCGACCTGGCGGTGAGCCTCCCGGAGAGCCTTCTGATGATCGGCCAGGTAGGCCGACATGAAGATGACCAGCCCCAGCTTGGCCAGTTCGGCAGGTTGGAACCCGACCTTTGTGAACCCGAGGTCGAGAGTCACCCACAACCGAGACCCGTTGACCTCGAGGCCGCGCAGCGGGAAACCCCATCCCGAGGGGAGATTGGGCAGGAGGAGGAGGATCACCGAAACCAGGAGGATCAGATTCCGATAACGCCTGAGCACCGAGGTTCCCTTGGCCGAGAGGAGCCAAAGGACCAGCGCGGTCAGCGCGGCACCGATGAGAAGCCACCATCTCTGCAGCCCCGCCCTGGTGGGGCTCAGCCGATAGACCTCGAGGAACCCGATGGCGGTTATCGCCACCACTGAGGGGAGGAGGAGAGGTGTCGCCCGGGGAGCCCACACCTGGACTGCGGTGGATATGGCCCCAAAGGCGATGACGAAGACCAGGAAGGTGAGCCCGCTCTGAACGTCGATACCGCCTCCCGCGGCAAAATTGACCAGGGTGACGCCGAAAGCGGCAAGACCGGAGGCGGTGAGCAGGGTGGCCCACTCGGCCTTGCGGGTCATGTCAGGCGAGGACGTCGATGACGATCACCGAGATGTTGTCGATGCCGCCGGCACTGTTGGCCAGCTCGATGAGCTTCCAGGCGGCTTCGTCGAGTGGCGAGTCTTCGAGTGCCTCGGCGATCAGGTCGTCTTCGACCATCTCGGTCAGGCCATCCGAGCAGAGGAGGATGCGATCCCCCGGCTCCAGGTCGAGCTCGACCTCGTCGACGTCGACGAAACGGGTCAGCCCCAGGGTTCGGGTGAGCATGTGACGCTGAGGGTGATGGACCGCCTCGGCGGCGGAGATCTTGCCCAGGGTCACATACTCGGCGGCGACGGTGTGGTCGCTGGTCACCTGGTCGAGTTTGCCCTGCCTCGAGAGATAAGCGCGACTATCGCCGACATGGGCGAACAGGGCGTTGCCCTCGGGGGTGAGGGTGACGAGTGTCATGGTGGTGCCCATCCCGTCGAGGGTCGGCTCCCGGGCCACCTGCTCCCTGATCGCCCGATTCCCGGCGGCTACACGGTCGATGGGGTCGAGGTCGGAGGATGAGGCGGCATTGACGGCGAGACGTGAGGCCACCTCACCGGCGACATGGCCACCCATCCCGTCGGCAACGATCAGTGTGGTCGGCCCCTCCGACTCCCCCGAGCTCTCCGGGAACAAGGAATCCTCGTTGTTCTGCCTCACCATCCCTTGGTGGGTTGCGGCGGCCCAGATGAACTTCACCTGACCTCCATCACCGTCTTGCCCACCTGGATGTTGTCTCCCCGACGGAGTTGGGTGGGTGCGGTGACCCGTCTCCCATTGACATAGGTCCCATTGGTGCTGCCCAGATCGTGGAGCATGATCCCGTTGTCCTGTGCGACGAGCCGCATATGGAAGTCGGAAGCGTAGGGGTCGGTGAGGACAATATCCGCCTCGGAGGACCGCCCCATCACGGTCACATTGGTGACCTCGACCTCCTGGCCTACCGAGGTCTCCGACTTGAGGATCAGTACCCGGCTCCCCTGGCGTCTCTGACGACGAACCGATATGCCGAGATGCGACCCGATGGCTCGCGCGATCTGCCAGACGAACAGATAGACCAGGCCGAGAAAGATGATCCGAAGCAGGGCGAGGATGAGATCGGGCATCAGGTCACGTTGAATCGGTAGCGATGCCCGGCGAAGACGATCACCGAACCGGTGCCGATCTCGGTCGGGTCGTCACCGACCTGAGCCCCGTCGGCAACGGTCCCATTGGCCGACCCGAGGTCCCGTACCCATGCCCTCCCGCCCTCCCTCCACAGGACGGCGTGACGCCGGCTCACCTCGTCGTGGGGCAATGTGACATCGGCCGCGCCGCTCCTCCCGATCACCGCCCGGTTCCGTCCGACATCGTGGGTCCCACCAACCGAAACCAGCCGGGCCCACACCACCAGGGCGCCAGGGGAGACCTCGACATGACAGATCAAGGCGCCGGGGGACACCTGGTCCGAGGTGGTGATGACCACCTGGCACGGGCCTTCGAGACGGAGCCCCGCCTCGGCGGTGTGACGGTCCAATTCGGCCGCCAGGCTGGCGGCGAGGTCACCGGGGTCGGTGGTCAGGTCACGGGGGTTGACCAGGATGGTGTACAGGTTGGCGGTCGCCGGCCCCGTTTCGTGCTCGAACCGGGCGAAGTCGGCCTCACGGGCCAGACGACCGGCGATCTCCGAGGGGTGGAGCCGCCCTGAGAACACTCGTCCCGTTACACCTTCGAGCAGACGCTCGAGGCGACGTTCGAAACTACGCACCACGCTCACAGACGTGAGGTTACGGGTTCCCCGTGAACCACGACTACCGCAGCACCAGGCCCGGCGGTACGATCCCTGGTCCCCATTTCCCGGGCGAGTGGCGGAATTGGCAGACGCGCAGGATTCAGGTTCCTGTGATCGCAAGATCGTGGGGGTTCAAGTCCCCCCTCGCCCACGTTGATCTTCGAGACCCCACCTCGCTCACGCAGTCGGCTCGTGGGCCGGTACCTTTGGCCGAGCCTGATCGTCGCCGCGGTCACCATCGGTTTGGTCGTCTCGGCGGCCGGTACCGAGACCCGAAGTCAGATCGAATACCTGACGCGGATGGGTGATGAGGCCACCGAGCTCTCCAAGAGCGCCGACGCCCTGCGTCAGATCATCTCCCGGCTCCACGTCACCTCGCGGAACGACTTCACCACTGTCATCGCCTCGATCGAGGAGGACCTGGCGGCATCGAACGCACTGGCCGACGAGGAGCCCCCGACACCCACGGTGCAGCCGGTGCGATCCTTGTTCCGCCAGGTGGTTCAAGCCTGGGGAGATGGGATCGCGCTGTTCTCAACGGCGGTGCTCGGTGCCGCCGACCACCCCGACGACCCCAATCCGATCGACCAGATGGCATCGGCTCTCGCCGAGTTGAGGGCGGGTGACGGGGTGTACGCCGACCTCCTCGTCGAGTTGGAGCGGGATGACGTCCCTGCGGCGCTCACCCCTTTCCCCGGAGTGGCGATGCTGCCGGGGCCGGCCGGACTGGTCACCCTGGCGCTCGGCTACGTCGATGCAGCCCGGTCCGAGCTCAACACCCTGGGATTGCGTCCCGGGCTGGCTGTGGCACAGATCGTCTCCGACCCGGAATGGCAGGTCGACGCCAACCAGCAGGTGGCGCTGCCCGCCACGGACACCGTTGCCTTCTCGGTGGTGATCTCCAATGTCGGAAACGTGGTCTCCGAGGGCCAACAGGTATTGGTCACCCTGATCGGTGGCCCTGAGGAGGTCGAGGTCGAAGAGACCGTTGGCCCGCTACAGCCAGGTCGCCAGGTGACGGTGGTGTTCGACCCGATCGGGGTCGACCCGGATGGTCTCTACGAGGTGGTGGCCACCATCCTGACCACAACCGAAGACACCAATCTCGACGACAACCAGATCCGGGTTCAGTTCAACGTCAACGAAGGGTGACCGTTCCGGCCCACCGTTACCATCCGCCACCCGATGCTCGACCCCAGAGTCCTCCGCGATCAGCCCGATGCCCTCCGTGAGACCCTGCGCCGACGCGGTATGACGCTGGACCTCGACTCCATGATCGAGATCGAGGCCCAGCACAGGTCGGCCCTCAAGGAGGCCGAGGCGCTGAGGGCCCGTCAGAAGGAGGCGGGGCGTGAGATCGCCACTCTGGAAGGAGAGGCCAAGCAGCGTGCCATCGCCGAGGTCTCGGATCTGGCGGCGGCAGTCAGGGAGAAGACCTCCCGGGCGGACGAGCTCGGGGAGCAGTTCCGCCTCGCCTGGCTCGAGGTCCCCAACCTGGTGGCCGCCGATGCAGCCGACGGCTTCACCGACCAGGACAGCGACGAGATCAGACGGGTGGGCGAGCCGGCACCAACGGGCCGAGACCATGCCACCTTGGGTGAGAGCCTCGGGATCATCGACACAGAACGGGCCGCCAAGGTGTCCGGGAGCCGTTTTGGATACCTGAAGGGCAAGGGGGCGATGCTCGAGCTCTCGTTGGTGCGATGGGCCATGGACCACCTGGTCGAAGCCGGGTTCACCCCGATGATCCCGCCGGTGCTGGTCCGTGAGGGGGCTCTCGAGGGGACCGGGTTCTTCCCCGAGGCGCGTGAACAAGTCTATGAGATCCCTCGGGACGAGCTCTTCCTGGTGGGCACGGCGGAGGTCCCGTTGGCCGCCTATCACGGCGATGAGATCCTCGACGCTGAGGACCTCCCCATTCGCTACGCTGGCTTCTCGACGTGCTTTCGGCGGGAGGCCGGAACCTACGGCAAGGACACCTCCGGCATCTTCCGGGTCCATCAGTTCGACAAGGTCGAGATGTTCGTGTTCACCACCGCAGATCAGTCCGCCGCGGAGCACGACCGGCTTCTCGGCGTCGAGGAGTCGTTGGTGAGCCAACTGGAGATCCCCTATCGGGTGGTCAACATCGCCGCCGGCGACCTGGGGGCCTCGGCCGCCAAGAAGTACGACATCGAGGCCTGGTTCCCCGGTGAGGGGGCCTATCGCGAGATCACCTCGTGCTCGAACACCACCGACTTCCAGGCGCGGCGTCTCAAGGTCCGGGTGAGGGGCGGGGCTGGGAATGAGGTGGCCCACACCCTCAACGGCACGGCGTGTGCCATAGGACGGACCATCCTGGCCATCCTCGAGAACCATCAACGCCCCGACGGCTCGGTGGTCATCCCCGATGCGCTCAGGCGCTACACCGGATTCGACCTCATCGAGCCGTGAGTGAGCCCACCGGCGCCGACTTCGCCCGGATCGCCACCCGATACGACCTGATCAACCGGCTCCTCTCCCTGGGCCAGGAGCGTAAGTGGCGTGAGAGTGGGGTGAAGATGCTCGAGCCCGGAGTGGTGCTTGACCTCGGTTGTGGCACCGGGGCCACCGAGTTCGGAGGACGGGTGGTCATCGGTCTCGACCCGGTCATCGAGATGTTGGCGCTGAGCCCGGTGGCCCTGCGGGTGGTTGGGATCGGGGAGCGCCTCCCACTGGGTGACGCCTCGGTGGACGGTGTTTTCAGCGGGTTTGTGTTCCGGAACCTCACCTCGGTGACCGCCACCCTTGCCGAGATCCATCGTGTCCTGAGACCGGGTTGCTCCGCGGTGATCGTCGACCTGGGGCGACCCGATGGCCGGTTGCGAAGGCTGGTGCACAGGATGGCGACCGGGATGATCCTTCCTCTGGTTGGTTTGTTGTTCGCCGGGGCCCCAGGCGAGTACCGGTATCTCCATCGGAGCCTCGACTCGCTCCCCCGAGCGGAGGTGCTGTACGCCGCCGGGCCGATGCGTCTGGAAGAGGTGTGGAGGGCGGGGGTGTTTGGGTTCGTCTACGGGGTCAGACTTCGTAAACCGGGCTGAGAACCCCGTTCTGTGCGGATTTGTGACGGAGGGGTTCGCGTAGATCCGCACAGAAAGAGACAAGCTCCGTTCTGTGCGGATTTGTGACGGAGGGGTTCGCGTAGATCCGCACAGAAAGAGA
>JBBDML010000020.1:12631-21603 GCA_040878345.1 Acidimicrobiia bacterium
AAGCTCCGTTCTGTGCGGATTTGTGACGGAGGGGTTCGCGTAGATCCGCACAGAATGAAGAAGAGGAGGGATCGTGACCCCGCCGTCGAGACACGGTGGGCGCTGTCGGCACCGGCCGCCGGCTCCGGTCGGGTGACCCCAAGCACCCGGAGCGGGTCACTTAGGGCTGCTTCCTTCCGGACCTGACCCGATTCGTGATGCTCCGTCGCCCGGGACCCGGCCATCGACGCCGCGTCTCCGATGCCCCGGCGTGTCGTGCCCCTCGGGCGGGGAATTCGGCCCCGCGTGAAGAGGGTTTCGGGTTCAGGGCACCCCTAGCGCCCCGCCTACACGATCGGGCAGAAGGGTACCCGCCGACTGTTACCTTGCTCCCATCCATGGCGGTCAACCGGTTCGGGCCGACCTTTCCCCGACTCTTCATCGCAGCGCTGATCCAGGAGCTGTCGTTCTCGCTGCTGATCCACGTCCCCGGGTTCTTCAGCAGTCTCGGTGCTTCGGAAGGCCTGATCGGGCTGCTCTACGCCGGGTGTGCCCTGGCCGCGCTGACCCTCCGCCCGCTGCTGGGTCGCATCCTCGACCTGACCCATCGCCGGACCGTGATCCTGGTGACCAGTGCCGCCAACATCGTGGTGATCCTGGCCCTGGCCACCGCAGGTGAGTGGGGGCCCTACCTATGGGGCTTGTTCATCCTGCAGCGGGTGTTCCAGATCTCCTTGTTCACCACGGTGCTCACCTATGGGGCCGATTCGATACCGATCGAGCGTCGCACCCAGGGTCTTGCCATCTTCGGTCTCTCCGGGTTGATGCCTATCGCCATCGGGGGTTATCTGGGCGATGTGGTCATCGACGGGTTCGGGTTCGGTGCGCTGTTCGTGTTCTCGGCGATGGCATGTGTCACCGCCTGGTTCATATTCTGGACCCTCCCGGTGCTCCCGGTGAGGGGGCCCCAGCCGCGACGGGGGTTCTGGGCGGCGATGGCCCAGCGCAACCTCCTCCCGTTGTGGTTCGCCACACTGATGTTCTCGGTCGGGCTGGAGTCGCTGTTCACCTTCACCCGCACCTATGTCGAGGACCGGGGCGTGGGAACCGCCGGTCTCTTCTTCGTCGCCTACGGGGTCTTCGCCGCGGTGACCCGGGTTATCGGTGGCCGGATGTACGACCGTGTTGCCCATCGCCCGTTGGTGGTCGGGTCGATCGCCCTCTACGGGATGGGTTTGGGGGTGATGGCGATCGCCGGGTCGACTGCCATCATGGTGTTGGCCGCCCTGGCGACGGGGGCGGCGCATGGGGCGGCCTTCCCGCTCTTGTCGAGCGAGGTGGTCAATCGGGCCCGGGACTCGGAGAGGGGCTCGGCGATGTCGATATTCACCTCGATCTTCGACATCTCGCTGCTGGTCGGTGCGCCCACCGTGGGCTTTCTTATCGACGGATCGGGATACCTGGTGGCGTTCGGCGCTGCCGGGGTCGCCCTAGTGATCGGCGCAGTGGTCTACGGGCTGTGGGACCGGAGGCTGGTCAGGCTGTCACCGGCGCTGATTGGCGAAGAAGTCCTCGAGTAAGGCCCCAGACTCACCGGCGAGGACACCGTCGATCAGGTCGACCCGATGGTTGAGACGGCGGTCCTGGGGAATGTTGTACAACGACCAGGCAGCCCCTGCCTTGAGGTCTGCCGCCCCGTAGACGATCCGGTCGAGACGGGCCCATACCGCGGCGCCGGCGCACATGGCGCAGGGCTCCAGGGTCACCACCAGGGTGTGGCCGTTGAGTCTCCAGTCCCCGATCTCACGGGCCCGAGCCGACAGCACCAGGATCTCGGCGTGGGCGGTGGGGTCGGTCAGCTCCTCCCGTCGGTTGTGGTCCACGGTCACCACCTGGCCGGTGGCGTCGAGGAGGACCGCACCCACCGGGACATCCCCGGCGGCGCCCGCCTCACCGGCCGCCTCCAGGGCGAGCCTCATCGGGCCGATGTAGTCCTGAGGGGATATGGGCTGACTCACCGGGCGGCATTATCCTCTATCTAGCCAGCCGCTCCCGGCTTGGCATTCCCGGAGGGATCGCATAGTCCGGTCTAGTGCGCGGCACTGGAAATGCCGTTGGGGGTTTGCGCCCCCTCGAGGGTTCAAATCCCTCTCCCTCCGCGACCGACGACCTCTGGAGGGGTCGCATAGTCCGGTCTAGTGCGCGGCACTCGAAATGCCGTAGGGGGTTACCACCTCCTCGAGGGTTCGAATCCCTCCCCCTCCGCGGCGCAGACGATGTGCGTTACCCCGGGAGGGGTGTCCGAGTGGTCTAAGGAGACGGTCTTGAAAACCGTTGGGCCCTTCACGGGTCTCCTGGGTTCGAATCCCAGCCCCTCCGCTGCCATCCGTAGATCGGGAACCGTCATTCGGTCACGATGTCGGCGTGGCGATGCGCAACCTTCCACTCGTCGCCCTCCCGGCGGTATACCTGGGTGGCCCGCAACGTGTAACTCCCCGGCTCACCGTTTATGGAGACGGTGGTGTGTTCCAGGCCTGCGGTATATGCCATGTCGCCCACTACGTCATGTGCCTGCAGTTCAAAGGCGTGCGACGTACAGTCGGAGAAACTCTGCTCCAGGAATGCGAAAACCTCGTCGATTTCCTGCTGCCCGTGGGCATTGCGTAACGCACCGAGAATGCTCACAGGCTCATTGCGGGACCAGAGCGCCCGGCGCGGGGCACTGTCGCCGTTGTGTAGAGCGAGTTCCGCCTCGTACAGGACGCTAGTGACCCACTCCAGGAAGCTATCGCGATCGGTCATGCCGTCAGTATGTCAGCGGACAGGGAGGTTTCGCATGCTGATGATGCCGATGTTCTTCCGAGAGGAAGGCTCAGCGGTCAAAGTTCGAACTGAATCCCATCAGGGCCGCCAGTGCGACCGCATGATCAGACCGCCTCCTTGATGGCGGACTCAACCGCGTCGACGAAGGCGTCGGGCCGGTCCCACTTCGTGGTGTGCCCGCTGTTCTCGATGACGTACAGGGGCCAACCGAAAGCTTCGTGAGCGGCCCGGGCGATCCCGACCCGCATGATGCGGTCTCGATCACCCCAGATCAGCGCCACGGGGTCTTCGATCCCTCTCAACTCCTCGGTTGGGATCTGAGGTGTGCCCAGGCGGCGAAGCAGCTCCCGATTGGCCGACTTGACCTCCGGGTTGCTGTTTCGCTCCAGCCCATAGGCCTGGAACGCTTGCCACTTGTCGCCGATGGAGTCACGGAACCTCTCGAAGTCGACCAGGGTCTTGGAGAAGAAGCGCGCCAGGTTGGCGGGGCTGGGTCTCACATTGAGACGGATCAACGCCGGGATGATCGTCGGGTCGGGTCGAAAAGGCGCCAGACCTCCTGAATCGGCCAGCACCACCAGCCGGCACTTGCCGGGCCTGGCCACCGCAAGTCGGGCCGCGAAGGCGCCACCAAGCGAGAACCCCACCACGGTCGGAGGCTGGTCGCAGGTCTCGTCGATGAGGCCGCCGAGCCATGAGACCGCCAACTCGGGCCCAATCTCACCTGCTCTCACCACCGACTCTCCGAGCCCGGGGAGGTCGGGGGCGATGACCTGGTGTGACTCGAGAAAGCGAGGCAACACCGGGAGCCATGCCAGCCCGGAGCCCCCCTGCCCGTGCAACAGGACCAAGGGTCGGCCAACACCACCCTGTATGTACGCGGTGGAGACACCGGCCACCTCGACCCTGCGCTCGGTGACCGCTAGACCCTGTAACAGCTTGTGTCGGAGGGCGATACGGGTCGGTCCGGCCCCACCCTGACTCGAGTTCCGGTGCGTCATCTTCGGCTCCCTTCTCGTTCGGCGACGCACCCGCCCAATAGTGGGGGGACGCTTGGCATGTGACTAGGACAAAGAATGAACCAGGTCGGATTGGTTCAGAAAGAGGACTAGCTGGATGCGGGCCAGGTTGACATACTTCGAGGGTGCGCACCTACGGCCAGTTCTGCCCCATCGCCCGGGCCTCCGAGATCCTCGCCGAGCGGTGGACCCCGATCATCCTGCGAAATCTCGTCCTGGGTTGCACCACTTACACCGAGATCGCCGACGGGGCACCCGGCCTGTCCCGGGCCTTGTTGTCGAAGAGGCTGCGCGAGTTGGAGGAGGTCGGGGTCATCACCTCCAGCCCCAAAGCCGACGGGCACGGATCGAACTACGAGTTGACCCCCGCCGGCCAAGGTCTCCGTCGTGTCCTCGATGCAATGGCCGGATGGGCCGATCAGTGGATGGAAGTGACCTACGACCACGCCGATCCTGACGCGGTGCTCTGGTCGTGGTGCACCACATTCCTGCGGGCGGACCTGCTTCCCGGGGGGCGCATGTCGTTTCGCTTCGAGTTCGCCGGTGAGGGCCCGGGGTATCGCTGTCGGCTCTGGCTCCTTCTGGAGAACGGCGACCTGGAGTTGTGTCGCAAGGATCCCGGCTTCGAGGAGAGCCTGATCATCAAGATCAACGACACCAGGACCTTCGCACGATGGCATCTGGGGCTGGCGAGCTGGGACGGCGCCATCCGGTCGGGTGAGATCGAGGTCAGGGGCCCCACGAAGCTGGCTCGCGCCCTGCCCAGCTGGAACGGCGGGCCCGAGGAGCACACCAAGCTGCGCTCGATGCTGCCACCCCGCGCCGATCATGCGGCCGCCCACTAGGCACCATCCTGCCGACATCGCGGGACCAGGTTGTCCCGCGGCGTTACCTAGCCTGTGGGGGAGCGACTCCGTCGCGCACAACTGGAGAGGTGGCCGAGTGGTCTAAGGAGACGGTCTTGAAAACCGTTGGGCCCGATCCGGGTCTCGTGGGTTCGAATCCCACCCCCTCCGCCGTGAGAGGTGGCACATGCAACCGACCACCCCGCGGTGGGCCGATGCACACAAGATGCGAGCACCACCAGCCATATGTAGCTAATGACCTAGGTCGAGAAGAACCCCATCACGCGGCCAATCGAGCTCGTGAAACTTCACGTACTCCTTCATCGCCTCCATCGCGTAGAAGAAGGCGCGGTTCTTTATCTCCCCGTCGACTCGTTTGTGGGTGAAGTTCAGTCCTACGGCCACCCGTGCCAACATCAGTTGGCTCTCCATTCCACCGACGCGATCAGGTTCGGACTCCTCGACCCAGTCCCATGTCGCCGACCTCAAGGCCTGGAGCAGGGCGATGAGGCCCACATCATCGGAGCGTGCCTTCTCCCGGCCGGCGAGGGCACCCAGCAGATCCGGCCACCCGATCGCATGGAGGGTTGACCGGGTGTCGAGGAGATGTGAGAGCTCAAGGTACGCGTGGTCGAAGAACAGGGGCAAGTCCCCCCGGTAGAACGCGAGATCGATCAGAAACCAGGGCAAGCTCGGGTCGTTGCCGCGGATGAGCACGTTGTGACCGTGAAGGTCGCCATGGATGTTGCCGTAGATAGGGCGGATTCGGAGCCGATCGGGGCCGGGGCCCTCCTCCAATGCAAAGGCGAGTGGATTGGGGTACCAATGGCCACCCCACATCAGGGTCTTGGTGAGTGGGTCGACACCCCTGTCGACCAGGAAACCGTGGATGCGGCCTCTGCCCGGGTCGATGCGATAGTCGAGCCATGAGGCCAGTAGGTCGGACGGGGAGACCAGAGTTCCGGCCAGCCGATAGTCGGAGTTCCAGGTTTCCAGAAGCTCTCTGACCAGACGCGTTCCGGAGTTGGCTTGATCCGGGTATGACGCTTCTGCCCAGGGAACCGTGTACTCGAGGCCCCGCGCTGCGATCGTCACAAGGATCGCGGTCTCGCCACTTCTTTGGGCAGTGTGCACCACCCGAGGTAGGTGCTGCTGCGCGAAATCGGGTGCTTCCCTCCACGCCTGCCGGTGGCGACTCGCCTCTTGCTCTGCTGGATCCGACCACTCCCCCCTCTCCAGCTTGATGATCCCTTGCCCGTCGTGTCCTTCGCAGCTGAGGTCAACAGCAAGCACGATCGCACCGGACTTGCCGCCCAGGAAGCGCAACACGTGGATGTCGCCCACGACTGTCCAGGCGCTCTTGATGTGTTCGAGCATTCCCCTGTACTCGGCGGGCCAGTCGGGTGGTGGCGGTGACATCAGAGGCAATGGGGCCGGCGCCACCGCGGGGGTGGCGAGCACTTCCACCGCCTCACTGATCAGCAGTTCGAGGTTGTTCCCCGATCCGTCGGCAACGAGCTTGGCTTGGTCGGAGCCCACGAGGAGATCGTCAACCTGCTTCACAGTCGCGGAGTGCTGTGCCGCCTCGTGGGGTGAGAGTTCGACTCGGTGGGTCTCGATCATGTGAATCGAAGCGCCAAGCAGCCGGGCAGCCATCTCCGTTTCCCCGACCATGGATGCCTGACGGGCGAGCCGGCTCAAGGCGGCGGCAACGCCCGCTTCGTTGTTGACCCGCCGAAAGCCGTCGACTGCGGCGGCAAGGAGCAGGGGCACGTCGTCGTCACCGACGATCTCCCCGGAGACGACGTCGGCGAGATACATCCGGGCAAAGGCCAAGCAGCTGTAGTCACCGATTCTCTCGTACATCGGAATCGACTGCCTGAAGAGCCTTCGAGCATCCTCCTTCCTGCCCAAGCCGGCGGCTACAGACGCGAGGCCGCGAACCGCGTGCGGCGGTATCAGGCGGTCGTCCATCCCGGCCACCCGGTCGAGGGCACCCTGGAATGCCGCCCTTGCCTCCGCGTATCTCTCCAACGCGAGCAGGCTGTACCCAAGATCGAACGACAGCCAGGCCGCTGACCACATGTCACCAAGCTCGGTGAATCCTTCGACAGCCTCACGCTGATACGAGATATTGCGCTCCGGGTCTCCGCGCAGTTCGACCTTGCTCCCTAGCCATCTCTTCGTGTAGCTCTCGATCCAACGGTCGCCGGCCGCCTCGGCGAGTCGAATACTCTCCTCGATCAAGTCACCGGCATCGCTCGTAGAGGAGCGGATCTCGGCGAGTGCGTATGTGGCCAAGGCCACTTCTCCGGGCGTTCCCTCGTCCTCAAGAATCCTCAGAGCGGCCTCGGCGTCGGTGGGATCATCCGGCGATTGGGTGATCATCTCGATGATGCCCGTGCTCAAGAAGGCCCGCGCCCATAGGAGCGGGTGATCGGACTTGCCAAGTCTGGTTGCCCTTGCGTAACCCTGGAGAGCCTCAGCCCAGTGCGTCTGCATGAACCAGAATCGCCCCATGGCAGTCACCAGGCGCAGGGCGAGGGCTCCATCGTTGCTTTCCATCGCCCAGGCCAATGCGGCGCGGACATTCTCCAGGTCGGCTCTGACGATCCCAAGCCACTCGACTTGATGCTCGGTGCGAAGAGCCTGGTCAGATCTCTCGGCGACCTTGAGGAAGAAGTTGGCGTGGATGGTCCTCGCCTCTGACTCCTTTCCCGTCTCAGCCAAACGCTCCTGGCCGTACTCGCGCACGGTGGCCAGCATCCTGTAGCGGTTGACCTTTCTCCCGCTGACCACCTCGACCAGAGACTTGTCGACCAGACGCTCGAGCAGATCGAATGCGTTCGGACCGAGCACCGTATCCGCCGCCTCCAACGACCATCCGTTGAAGACCGAAAGAAGATGAAGGGCCACCTTCTCGTCTGGAGCTAGAAGCTCGTAGCTCCACTCCATCGTTGCCCGGAGAGTCTGGTGCCGCTCTGTTACCCCGCCACGTGCGTCGAGGAACCGGAATCGCTCCGAGAGCCGTTCGAGGATCTGCCCCGGGGACAGCAGCTTGGCATGGGACGCTGCAAGCTCTATCGCCAGGGGTAGACCGTCGAGCTGGGCAACGATCTTCTCGATCAGCTCTACCTCCGCCTGATCCGGTATATGGGCAGCGTCCACCAGAGCGAGGCGGTCGAGGAAGAGCCTCACTGCGTCGCCAGGGGCACCCGACTCGGTCCTGACTCCAAGCGGTGAAACTCGATAGACGATCTCGCCTTCCATTCCAAGGGCGACCCTGCTGGTCGCGAGCACAGCCAGGTGAGGACATCGGGTGATGAGAGTCGAAATGACCGCCCGGACCGCCTCCAGAACGTGCTCGCAGTTGTCGAGGATCAGGAGCAAACCCTTGGTCGAAAAGTACTCGGCCATGATCTCGGTCAGCGAGCGAGAACGGTCAGATCCGAGGTCGCCAATATCGAACGGATCGGCGACCGTGCTGGGGACAACGTCCTCGTCTCGGGTCAGCGAAAGATCGATGAACCAAGTTCCGTCGGAGTAGTTTTCGGACATGGCGCCGGCAACCCGGGTCGCCAGTCTGGTCTTGCCCACACCCCCGGGACCTACCAAAGACACGAGCCGATGGTCGGCGACGAGCGACGAGATCGCGCCGATCTCGGTGTTTCGCCCGATGAAGCTGGTCAGTTCTACGGGGAAGTTTCCGAGTTGATGTGGGGACATCTGATCCGAAGTAAAGCGTGTGGGGCTCAGACAGTTGTGCGCGTCTCAGGAGTGAACGCAGGTCTTGTCGGGGACGCCCGGCGGACCGAGTCCAATGCCCGGTTCACAAGCCTCTGAGCAGGGGGTTTAGACAAATGGATGGTTGTCCGAGTGGTCTAAGGAGACGGTCTTGAAAACCGTTGGGCCCGATCCGGGTCTCGTGGGTTCGAATCCCACCCCCTCCGCCGGTACCGTCGCGACGATTGGAGAGGTGGCCGAGTGGTCGAAGGCGCTCGCCTGCTAAGCGAGTAAGGGGTGTTAAGCCTCTTCGAGGGTTCAAATCCCTCCCTCTCCGCCGGGCCCTCGGCGAACCCAGGGTTCCAGACGTCGGTGAGCGGTGGTCACGGCCCCAAGAACGCCGACGAGCAGAGCCCTCGGCGAACCCAGGGTTCCAGACGTCGGTGAGCGGTGGTCGCGGCCCCAAGAACGCCGACGAGCAGAGCCCTCGGCGAACCCAGGGTTCCAGACGTCGGTGAGCGGTGGTCGCGGCCCCAAGAACGCCGACGAGCAGAGCCCTCGGCGAACCCAGGGTTCCAGACGT
>JBBDML010000021.1:0-20552 GCA_040878345.1 Acidimicrobiia bacterium
ACCCACCGTTCTGTGCGGATTCGCGCGAACCCCTCCGTCACAGATCCGCACAGAACGAATGTTGGAAGCGGGTGCCGGCGGTGCTCAGCTCATCCCGGTGGTGGTGGCCGACAGCGAGCGGGGATCACGAGCCACCCATGACCCGTTGGTCACCGCGGTGAGAAACGAGTCGAGGGTGGCGTTGAACAGGGCAGGCTCCTCGAGATTGAGGGTGTGCCCGGTTCGGGGGAACACCACCAGCCCGGCGGTGGGGACCATGCGCTTCAACGCCACCGACGCCTCGATGGCCCCCTCGTCCTCATCACCGACCATCACCAGCAACGGCACCGACATCCCACCCAGCTCCTCGGTGAAGTCATAGAGCGAGGGACGTCCCTTCTGGAAGCCCCGCATGGTCAAAGCCGATCCGACACTGGAGTGCCCGGCCAGCATGGCGGTGAACTGGGCGTGACCCATCGGGTCCTTGTTCTGGAACTGGACCCGGGCCGGTCCCACCGCGTAGCGGAGCGCTACTTGTGATGCCCCCTCGGTCTCGAAAGCACTGGCGATCACGTCACACTCCTGCTGGAACCCCTCCCGCCGCTCCGGCGCCGCCCCATACCCCACCCCACCGATGGTCACCGAGACCACCGACCGAGGGGCCTGGAGGGCGAGATGGAGGGCACAAAAACCACCCATCGACAGACCGACCACATGGGCTGGACCGACCTCCAAGGCGGCGAGCACGTCGATGGCGTCCTGGACGGCATGCTGTTGGGAGTAGGCCTCGACCCTCTCGGGGACCGACGACGGCGGGTAGCCCCGAGCCGCATAGGTGATGCAGCGATACCGAGACGAGAAGTGGTGGGTCTGGGGCCCCCAGCTCCGATGATCCCCGGCGAACTCGTGGATGAAGAGCAGGGGCGGGCCGGACCCGGTGTCCTCGATATGAAGCGAGACGTCGTCATCGGTCGACGATGTCACACGATGGGTGGCCACGGCGTCACGGTACACGGCCCCTGTTGGCGCCCTGATCGGCCCCCAACAGTCGGTTATCAGACCTCGGGGGCCATCCCCCGATGGGCCTCGAGGATGTGATGACGGGTCAGTGACAAGGCCCTGTCCCCATCACCGCCCCGAAGCGCCTCGATGATCGCCCGATGCTGGCCCACCGAGTCGGCCAGCGACCGTCGCATCAGCGGGCCGCCATCGAGGGTCCGCCACAGCAGGTTGAGCTGGGAGAGGAGTGCCGGCGATCCGGCCAGCTCGTAGATCCGGAAATGGAACCGGCGATTGGCGGCCCGTGCCATCTCCGGGTCGGTGCTCTCGGCGACCAGACGATTGAGATGCTCGAGCTCCCCGATGGCCTCGGGGGTGGCCCGGGACGCCGCCAACGAGGCGCCGAGACCCTCGAGGGCCGCCCGGATCTGGGCGTTCTCGTAGAGACGGGAGTCCTCGGAGCGGACCACCACCGAGGCTCGATGCGACTCGGTGACGATGAAACCCTCGCCTTCCAGCCTCCGGAAGGCCTCACGGACCGGTGTCGAACTGACACCCAACAGCTCGGCCACGTCACGCTGACGGAGACGGGCGCCCGGCATCAGGTCCCCGGAGTCGATCATCCTCTTCAAGGCATCGGCGACCAGATCGGTCTTGCTCTGGTAGGGGAGGTGGGTCCTCAACAGACTGCTGATCACAATATGGTATGCCGCGTTGACCACGACCGAGGAGAGGGGCAGCAACTGATGACAGTGGCGGTATCCGAACCGCTCCCGGGTGTTCGACAGGTGCTGTTGGACCGGCCGGATTCCCGAAACGCCCTCGACCTGGAGATGGTCTCGGAGCTCAGCCGGTTGATCGGTGAGACCGGGCCAGGTGTCGTCATCCTCGGCTCCAGCAGCAGAGACGCTTTGTCGGCAGGGGTCGACCTCGGTCTCCCCGACGCCGAGCGGGCCGAGGTGAGCCGGGCCCTCTACGGGCTGTACCAGCAGATGAGATCGACCGATGCCATCGTGGTGGCAGCGGTGACCGGCCATGCCGTCGGTGGCGGCGCCCAGCTGATGCTGGCCTCCGACATCCGGGTGGCCAGCCCCGACCTGTCGATCAGGTTCATGGGGCCGGGGCACGGTCTGGCGGTGGGGGCCTGGGGGTTGCCGGGTCTGGTTGGCCGGGGACGAGCCATCGACCTGGCTCTCAGCATGCGTTCGGTCGGAGCCGAGGAGGCCCTGGCCATCGGTCTCATCGAGCGAATCCATGACCTGCCGCTGGAGTGGGCACTCGACTTCGCCCGCCACGTCATCACCCTGGACCCGGAAGCGGTGGTTGCTGTCAAGCGGATCGTGGGTGTGGTCGATTCGCTGGGGGCGCTGGGGATGGAGAGGGAGCACAACCACCGGTGGAGCGGGGCGATACCGCCATCAGGTGACGTCGACGGTGTCTGAGTCTTCCCTACTCGACCCGAACCCAAGCCCGGAGACCCTGGCCGACTGGTCGACCCATCTGGGGTACCCGGTCACCGACGCCGATGCCCTACGCCAGGAGCTCTCCTCGGGCCCGAGTCTTCCCCAGGCTTTCGCCGCGGTCGCCCGCCGCTACCCCGACGCCAATGCCCTGACCATCGACGGCATGACCCTGACCCACCGTCAGGTCGACGTGCAGTCGCGCCGGACGGCATCGGCGCTCCGGGACTTCGGAGTCGGGGCCGGATCCCCGGTTGCAATCGTCGCCGATACCGACCTGTCGGTGGTGATCGCCTATCTGGGGGCGCTGCGAACCGGGGCGGTGGTCACCTTCGTCGACGGCTCGTACACCGCCATCGAGCTGGCCAGGGTGCTACGGGCGGCCAACGCCGGGGTGGCCCTAGCCACCGGGGCATCACTCCAACGGTTGGCGGAGGCCGGGCTGGGCCTGGCGACGATCGGTTTGAAGGAGTCAGACCGGGCCATCATCGGCGAGGTCCTGACCGACCGCCAGTCCCCGGGCCTGGAACCCGTGATCGACCCTGGCTCCACCGCCATCCTCGCCTTCACCTCCGGGTCGACCGGTGAGCCAAAACCGGTGCCACTCTCCCACCGCAACCTCCTGTCGTCGATCCGGGGGGCGTTGGGGGCGTGGCGTTGGACCGCAGATGAGCGGCTGGTCCACTCATTGCCCATCGGGCATCAGCACGGGTTGGGCGGGATTCACGCCGCCCTTCTCACCGGGAGCCATACGGTGGTGCTGGCCCGCTTCGACCCGGATCTGCTCATCGACACCCTGGGCACCGAGGGAGCCAGCGCCCTGTTCGCGGTGCCTTCCATCTACGAACGGCTGACCTCCGCGGTCCCGGAGCGGATGGGCTCGCTGACAGGGCTGCGTCTGATGATCTCGGGCTCGGCGCCGCTGTCACCCGAGCTGGCGCTCCAGGTCGAAGAACTCACCGGCCAGCTTCCCCTGGAGCGATACGGGTCGACCGAGGCCGGTCTCGACGTCTCCAATCCGTATGAGGGGCCACGTATCCCGGGGACGGTGGGGCTGGCGTTGCCCGGGGTGGAGTTGGCGTTGGTGGGCTCGAGTGGTGACCCGGTTGACACCGAGGAGACCGGAGAGGTGTTGGTCCGCGGCCCCCAGGTGTTCGGGGGCTATCAGGGCAGCCATGACGACCAGGCCTTCCTCCATGGATGGTTCCGGACCGGGGACATCGGCATCATCGACGAGGAGACCCGCCACCTGAGGCTGGTGGGCCGGGCCAAGGAACTGATCCTCACCGGTGGGATGAACGTGCACCCCCGGGAGGTCGAGGCGGCGTTACTCGCCGTCCCCGGCGTCACGGACGCGGCGGTGATCGGGGTGCCGTCGATCCGATGGGGGGAGGCGGTCACCGCATTCGTTGTCACCGACGGGTTGGCCACCTCCCAGATCATCGAAGCCTTGGGGAGGAGTCTGGCCCCCTTCAAACGCCCCAAACAGATCATCAAGGTCGACACGATCCCCCGGACCGAGATGGGGAAGCTGAGACGTGAGGTGTTGGCGGCCTCGGTAACCAGCGACCAGATCTGAGGGGCAACCGGGCTGACATCTGGTATATCCTCCCGCTCCCCACGCACCCTGAGCCCGGAGGAAAGTGTTGGATCTCAGTCTTCAAGGTAAGAACGTGCTGGTCACCGGGGGGAGCCTCGGCATCGGGAGGGCCTGCGCCCGTCTTTTCGCCGAAGAGGGCGCCAACGTGGCGATAGCGGCTCGAACCCAGGCCACCCTGGAGCAGACCGCCGCCGAGATCGGGGCGGGCACCTCAGCAAAAGTGGTCCCCCTGCAGGGCGACATGAGTGTTCAAGCCGACGTGGAGCGAGTCACCGCCGAGGCGATCGAGGCACTCGGAGGCATCGACATCCTCGTCACCTGCGCCGGGAGCTCGCCCGGCGGGATGATGGAGGAGCTCACCGACGACCAGTGGTACTCGTCGCTCAATCTCAAGTTCATGGGGTACGTCCGATCGATGCGGGCGGTTCTGCCCCACATGAGGGAACGGGGATCGGGGTCGATCGTCCTGGTCATCGGCAACGACGGCATCAAGCCCAGCTACTGGGAGACGACCGCTGGGGCGGCCAACGCCGCCGGCATCAATGTGGCGGCCTCGATGGCCGAGCAATACGCCCCGTTCGGGATCAGAGTCAACACCGTGAACCCTGGGCCGACCAACACCGGTCGCTGGGATGGCCTGGAGAAGGCATTCGCCCGGGACAAGGGGGTGACCCAGGAGCGGGCCCATGAGCTGGCGGTCGCCAGCATCCCGATGGGGAGGATCGCCGAGCCCGAGGAGGTCGCCGACCTGGTGGTTTTCCTCGCCTCGGACCGGGCCAGCTTCATCAACGGCGCCCACATCCTGATCGACGGGTCGCAACGCAAGGGGATCATGGACACCTGACGGGGAGCCGTCGTTCAGCCGAGGTCTCTCGGTCTCAGACCCGACACCCGCTCGAAGTCGGCTCGGTTGGGAGTGACCAGACCGAGTTTGCTCTCCACGACTGTGGCTGCGATCAGGGCAGACGGAGCCCTGACTCACGGCGGGTGCGCCCGGCACGCTCCTGCCACACCCAACCGAGGCCGATCTCAGGACTGGGAGGGGGCGTAGTCCCTGAACCCGTCGAGGATGTGGCTGTTGGTGGCGTCCCTGGCCTCAGAGCAATCTCCAGCCGCCAGGGCATCGATGATCAGGGTGTGCTGGGCCACCCAATCTGCCACCGAGCCGTCCGCCACCGGGCTGTCGCCCATGGTCCGCCACAACAGGTTGAGCTGGGAGAGCAGAACCGGCGAGCCGGTGATCTCACAGATCCTGGAGTGGAACTCGCGGTCGAGCGACATCCTCTGGGAGGGGGTGGCGGCCTGAGCCAACCGGTGGTTCAGGTCGGCCAGGGTCTCGATGTCGCCGGGTGTCACCTTTTTCGCCGCCAACTCGGCCCCCAGGCCCTCGAGGGTCCCCAGGATCACCGCGTTCTCGTAGAACTCGGCGTTGTCGGGTCGGATCACCAGAGCCGGGCGGTGGGGCTCGATCGAGACGAACCCCTCGGCCTCGAGCCGACGCATCGCCTCCCGCACCGGTGTCGGGCTCACCCCGAGCCAGTCGGCGACCTCCCGCTGGTGCAGCTCCGCCCCGGGCTCCAGCTCGCCGCTCTGGATCATCGACTTGATGGCGTCGGCCACCAGATCGGTCTTACTCCGATAGCTGACTTTGACTGTCATCGCTGGTCCTCACCCTCCGAGGCCAAGTGAATGTAGGGCGGACGGACGGCCCCGCCCTCTGTCGGTCTGGCGCCGATCATGGTAAATGGCCGCATTCGGCGCCCTTGGTACCTGACGACCGGCGACCGGGTGGGTCAACCCGGCTCGTTGCCCGGTTTCCAGGCGATCGCACATCCCAGGCTGGGTCGTTGCTCCCCGGAAGGGACACCGCCACCCAGGACCGCGGCAATGGCGGCGCGAAGGTCGGCGCCGGTCACCGGCTCGTCGTTCTTGGGTCGGCTGGAGTCGATCTGGCCCCGGTACGCCAACTTCTGGTCGGCGTCGAAGAGGAAGTTGTCGGGAGTGCAGGCCGCCTTGAAGGCAATGGCTACCTCCTGGGTCTCGTCGATGAGATAGGGGAAGGTGAGCCCGGCGCGCCCCACCTGCTCCCTGAGCCCGTCGGGAGTGTCCTCGGGCTCCTGGGCGACGTCGTTGCTGCAGATGCCGACCGCGACCAAACCCTGCTCCTGGTACTCGGCGATCAGATTGCCCAGCTCCTTCTCGACATGCTTGACATAGGGGCAGTGGTTGCAGATGAACGTGACGAGGAGGGCCTTGGCCCCGCTCAGGTCGCCGAGGGAGACCATCTCACCGGCCAACGACGGAAGCTCGAAGTGTGGTGCCTGCGTCCCCAACGCCAGCATGGTTGATTCGACTGCCACGTGTTCCTCCTAGATCTCGAACGTCACGTGAGTCATGCCCTTGCAGACCAGTTGCAGGACCCTGTGAAATGTAGTATATCTCGGTGGAACCGCTGTTTCAACCAGTGGCAATCGGCAGAGGAGACCGAATTGAGGCGACACGGAATCAGGGCTCGAACGCTGGGGGCGCTGGTAGCAGTGCTCTTGGTCGCCGCCGCTTGCGGGGACGGCGACGGAGGCGGGGGCGACACCACCCAACCCAGTGAGCCTGTGGTGATCAATGCAATACACGGGAGCGGGCTCGACTTCATCCACCTGGTCGGTCTGGCGGCTTTCGAGATCCTCGAGGAGCAGGGCTACGTGGTGGAGAACGTGTTCGCCCAGGAGGCCGAGACTGCGGTACAGGCCCTGGTCCAGGGTGATGCACAGGTGGCGGTGAACCTAGGGGTCAACGTCGGGGTGCCGGCGGTCGACGCCGGGGCCAGCATCGTCGACGTGGTGGCCACCCAACGACCCACCTGGGCCCTGGCTGCTCGACCCGAGTTCGAGACGATGGAGAGCCTCCAAGGTGCGCGTATCGGCGTCCACGGCGAGGCCTCGTTCACCCGGGCGGTGTCGATCTTCTTCGCCGAGCAGTACGGATACACATACGAGGAGTTGATCATCCCCGGCAGCGACGTCAGGGCCCAGGCCCTGGCCGCCGGCGAGCTCGACGCCTCGGTGATCGACCTCCCCGACATCGTCCTCCTCGAAGCCACCTTCCCCGGCTCGTTCCACATCCTCCAGACCATGGGCGAGCGGTTCCCGGAGCTGATCGAGGCCGATGTCTGGCTCGATGCCACCTGGGCCGAGGCCAACCCGGAGCACGCCACCGCGGTGGTCAGTGCCTTCGTCCAGGCCGCCCGGAAGATGACCGCCGACACCGAGTACGCCCTGGCCCTGGCCATGGAGCATCTCGGCGACATGGGTGAGGAGGTTCTCACACGTCTGGTCGAGGAGTACTCCGACCGGGGCATCTGGCCCCAGGACGGGCTGATCAACGAGGAGCGGGCCCTGCTGACCCTCGAGTTCTTCCAGGAAGTCGGGGAGATCGACATCGAGACCCCGATCACATCAGAGACCGTCGACCGGTACTTCGACTTCTCCTACTTGGAGGCGGCGCTGCAAGAGCTAGATGGTTGATGGCATAGCCATCGCAAGCCGAGGCGAGGCGGATGCCTCGCCTCGGCGACGGTCCTGGTTGGAGCCCTCCCGCCTGGTGGGGGTGGGGGCCATCCTCGCCGGGTTCCTCGCCTGGGAGCTCTACGCGAGGTCCCTCGACAACAACATCTTCTTTCCCACCTTCCTCAGGATGGTCGAGGCCCTCGGCGGGCTGCTTCAGGACCCTGTGTTCTGGGAGGCCTACCGTCAGACCCTGATTCCCTTCGTCTGGGGATGGCTTGCATCCATGAGCCTGGGGGTGGTGTTGGGGCTGGCCGCCGGTCTCAGCAAGACCATGTGGCAATTGATCTCGCCCTATGTCGCCTTCTTCCACGCCCTCCCGGTCTCGGTCCTGGTCCCGGTGGTGGTGGTCGCCATGGGCATCGGGCTCCTGGCGAGGTCGACGGTGGTGTTCCTATTCGGGTTCTTCGAGGTCATGTTGAGCACTTCCGCCGGGATCGCCTACATCAGCGACGACATCCGGGAGATGACGCGGTCGTTCGGGATGGGACGGCTCCGGGCCTTCCGCCGGGTGACCCTCCCCGGGGCGATGCCGGCGATCATGGCCGGGCTCCGAATCGGCACCGGCCGTGCCGTGGTGGGGATGGTGGTCATGGAGTTGTTGCTGGTCTCGGTCGGGGTCGGCCGGCTGGTAGCTCGATACCGGGCCGCTTTCGAGAGCCCGGAGCTCTATGCCGTCGTGTTCACTCTGGCCACGTTCGGACTGGTCGCCCTGATGCTCATGCGCCGGCTGGAGACCTACGCGTTGCGATGGCGCAAAGACCCGGCGGGAGTGTGAGATGATCGAGGTCAAGGGGGTGTCGAAGGTCTTCTCCCGCGGCGGCAAGTCGTTCGAGGCCCTCCGCGACGTCACCTTCGGGGTGGGGACCGGCCGCTTCACCTCGTTGATCGGGCCCAGTGGCTGTGGCAAGACCACCCTCCTCAAGATGATGGCCGGCCTGATCCGACCTTCGAGCGGGGTCATCGAGATCGAGGGCAAGGAGGTGACCGGCTCCGGTCCCGACCGGGCCCTGGTGTTTCAGAACTTCGTGCTGCTCCCCTGGGCCGATGTTCTCACCAACACGGCCTTCGGGCTGGAGGCCAGGGGCGTGCCGAAGAAGGCCAGGGAGGAGGTGGCCCGCAGCCGCCTGGCACAGGTTGGTCTCACCGGGTTCGAGCATCACTACCCACATGAGCTCTCGGGAGGCATGCAACAGCGAGTGGGGATCGCCCGGGCCCTGGCTGTCGAACCCGACACCTTGTTGATGGACGAGCCCTTCGGCTCACTCGACACCATCACCCGTCATGTGATGCAACACGACCTGCTCCGCCTGTGGCAGGAGACCGCCACCAAGACCACGGTGTTCGTCACCCACAGCATGGAGGAGGCAACCCTCCTCTCCGATCAGGTGGTGATCATGGACACCCGTCCCGGGCGGGTGGCCCAGATCGTCGAAGTCCCCTTCCCACGACCCCGCCAGGTCGGCCTCACCGACAGTCCCGCCTTCCTCGAGTTCACCGCCGAGATGTCGAAGCTGCTGGAGCGGATGCAGCGGATCGACATGGCCATCGAAGCCAAGATCGACGCCGAGGTGGGCGACGATGGCTGAGACCCGCGTAGCCGCCGAGGTGGCCACCACCGAGACCCCCGGGGCGGCTCGGCGGATGATCGCCTGGTTGGCGAGGTACCGGGTGCAGACCCTGGGGCTGATCCTCGGAGCCGTCATCTGGGAGGTGGTGGGGCGTGCCGGAGTCTCCCCGGCCCTGCCACCGATCAGCGCGGTGATCGACGCCGGCAGGGAGCTGTGGTCGAGTGAGCGCTTCCTAGACGCCCTGCAGGTCACCGCCAGCTCGATCCTGATCGCCTTCCCTCCTTCGGTGATCCTGGGTGTGACGCTCGGTTTGCTGATGGGGCTGATCCGACCAATCGAGTGGGTGCTGCGGCCCTACATCAACCTGACCCTCTCCCTCCCCCTGGTGGCGATCATCCCGATCATCCTCCTCATCTTCGGGCTCTCCCAAACCACCATCGTGGTGGTCATCGTCCTCTATGTCCTCCCAGTGGTGATGGTCAACACCTTCTCCGGGGTGCGGAGCACCGACTCGGATCTCCTCGAGATGGCGACCACCTTCAACGCGGGGCGTTGGCTGACGCTCCGTCGCATCGTCATCCCCTCGGCACGTGCCCTCACCCTGGCCGGGATCCGGATAGGTGTCGGCAGATCGATCACCGGTGGGATCGTTGCCGAGCAGGTCATCGGGGCTTTCGGACTGGGTGGCTTGGTGCAACGGCTCGGCGGTGCCTTCGCCGTCGAGCCCCTCTACGCAGTCATCATCTTCATCGGAGCGGTGGGGGTGGCCAGCCTGGCCCTGATCAACCGGATCGAGCGGAAGTACCAGATGAGGGATGTGTGGCCGGTATGAGCCAAACCAGCGGCCTCAAGATCGACGCCTTCTGTCACATCCTGCCCGCTCCCTTCTTCGACAAGGTCATGGCGCTCCCGGAGACTCCGGAGTCAGCCGGTCTCCGCAGACGGATAAGCAACATCCCCGCCCTCCACTCCCTCGAGGTCCGACTCGGCCAGCTCGAGGAGTTCGGAACCGGCTACCGCCAGATCCTGTCGATGGCGGCCCCACCGGTGGAGGACCTGGGGCCGCCCGAGGTGTCGGTGGAGCTGGCCCGGATCGCCAACGACAGCCAGGCCGAGCTGGTCCGCGACCATCCCGACCGGTTCGCCGGATTCGTCGCCTGCGTGCCGGTCAACGACGTCGACGCCTCACTGGTCGAGATCGACCACGCCATCGGCGAGCTGGGGGCGTCGGGCATCCAGATCTACACCCATGTCAACGGTGAGCCCTACGACCGCCCCCAGTTCCTGCCGCTCTTCGAGAAGATGGCCGAGCTCGGCAAGATGATCTGGGTCCATCCCAGTCGCAACGCCGACTGGCCCGACTACCCGAGCGAAGACCGGTCCTTGTACGAGATCTGGTGGGCGCTGGGATGGCCGTACGACACCGCCACCTTGATGGCCAGGCTGGTGTTCTCCGGTGTGCTGGAGCGTCACCCGGACCTGAGGATCCTGGTCCACCATGGAGGGAGCATGATCCCCCACTTCTCGGGGAGGATCGGCCCCGGCTGGGACCAACTGGGGGCCCGCACGCCACCCGACCGGCGCCACGAGGTGGAGCACAGCCTCACCATGAGGCCCTACGACTACTTCAAGAAGTTCTATGCCGACACCGCGATGATGGGGGCCCAGCACGCCATCGCCTGCTCCCTCGCGTTCTTCGGGGCCGACCAGACCCTGTTCGCCAGCGACTCCCCCTACGACCCGGAGAAGGGCCCGGGGTTCATCCGGGAGACGATCCGCAACCTCGACGGTCTCGACATCACCGACGAGGACCGCCAGAAGATCTACTCGGGGAACGCCATCCGGCTCTTCGGGCTGGAGGTGTGAGTCATGCCAGGGTCGAGCCCCTCGGGTGACCCGGTCGGTTACCGGCGGGACAACCTCGAGATCGACCCTCCCTATCTGGTCCCGGAGTTCAAGAGCTCCCGTCTCAGGGCGCCGAGACAGCCGCTGATCTCTCTCCGGCACACCCTGTCGGAGGTCACCGGGCCGGTGTTCGGGCACAAGTCGGTGGCCGGGCACGAGAACAACCTCACCACCCAGCACGACGGTGCGCCCATCGGCCAGCGGATCGTCCTCTCGGGGCGGGTGCTCGACGGTGACGGCCGCCAGGTGCCGAACACCCTGATCGAGATGTGGCAGGCCAACGCGGCGGGTCGCTACATCCACAAATGGGACCGTTATGACGCCCCGGTCGACCCCAACTTCAGCGGTGTCGGGCGATGCCTCACCGACGACCAGGGGAGGTATGAGTTCGTCACCATCAAACCGGGCCCCTACCCGTTCGCCAACCATCACAACGCCTGGCGCCCGGCGCACATCCATCTATCGGTGTTCGGCCCCGCCTTCGTCACCAGGCTCGTCACCCAGATGTACTTCCCCGGTGACCCGCTGTTGGGCCAGGACCCGGTGTTCAACTCGGTCCCCGGAGCCCGGGCCCGGGAACGTCTCATCTGCAGGTTCGACCTGGAGGCCACCATCCCGGACTGGGCCAATGCCTATCGCTTCGACCTGGTGCTCCGTGGGCGCGACACCACCCCCACCGAGCGATGAGACACGAGCTGACGCCATCACAGACGGTCGGCCCCTACTTCGGCATCGCCATGACCCCAGAGGAGGCATCGCTACTGGTTCCCGAGGGGACCCCCGGGTCGATGTCCCTCACCGGGACGGTGCTAGACGGGGAGGGCGAGCCGGTGCCCGAGGGGATGATCGAGATCTGGCAGGCCGACCGGGCCGGGGCCTACCCGTCTGCCCCGGTCGGGGAGGGTGAAGGGTTCACCGGGTTCGGGAGATGCCACACCGACGACGACGGGAAATACCGGTTCTTGACGGTGAAGCCGGGCCTGGTCCCCGCCCCCGGTGGCGGTGTCCAGGCACCCCACATCAACATGGCCATATTCGGTGGCGGGCTGCTCAAGCCGTTGCGGACCCGGGTCTACTTCTCCGATGAGACCGAGGCCAATGCCGCCGACACGGTGCTGACGACCGTGGGCCCGGAGAGACGTCACCTGATCATCGCCCGAGTCGAGGGAGACACCGCCACCCTCGACATTCGTCTCCAGGGAGACGACGAGACCCCCTTCTTCGAGGCCTGACCGACCATGACCGACCCCTCAGGCTCTGGTGGCACCGGCCGGCATCTCACCGGTGGGCGGTAACGTGACGAGCCGTCCAACAACCCCGAGGGAACAAGTGCGCGGAGCGCAGAGACTGTTCGTCATCGTGGAGCAGTTGAGTGCACGCCCGATGACCCTCACCGAGGTGGCGAGATCGGCCGACCTCCCAAAGTCGACCGCCCTCAGGTTCCTCCGCACCCTGGAGGAGGCGGGTTGGGTGTTCCGCGACCGGTCGGGGATCTACTCGTTGGGGGCGGCCATCGCCGGGCTGGCGGCTCAATACCTGGCAGGCAACCCCCTGGTGGCGATGGCGACGCCGCCGATGCGCGCCCTCCACGCCAAGCTGGACGAGACCATCTCCCTGAGTCGCCGGGTCGGGATGTCCCGGGTCTGTGTCCAGGAGTTCCCATCGACCCAGAACCTCCGTCTGGTCCTCGGGTTGGGCGAGCAGGGGCCCCTCCACGCCGGAGCCAGCGGGATCCTCCTCTTCGCCCACATGCCGGAGGAGGAGCGGCGACGTCTGGCCGACCAGGGCTTCCACAGGTACACCTCGAAGACGATCGTCGACCTCGATCTGCTCGAGGCCGAGGCCGCGAAGGTCCGCAACCAGGGATGGGCGATCACCCGGGGACAGAAGACCGAAGGAGGGCTCGCCATCGCGGTCCCGATCGCCGAGCCAGGGTCGAGAACCGAGATCGCCGCCCTCGGCGTGTTCGGCCCCGAGATCAGATCCTCCACCAAACGGGAGCAGGACATCTGGTTGAAGGCGTTGTTGGAGACCGCCGCCGAGATCAACGAGTCGAGCGCCAGAGTGGTGGCCACCCCGGCCCCCGGCCCGGTCAACCCGCCCGGGGGTTAGGGGATGCTCAGCGACGAGGAGCGGAGGGAGGCGAGCCGGCTCCTCCTGGAGGCCGAGGTGAACCGGGTGCAGATCCCCGGCCCCTCACGCACCTGGCCCCATATGACCTTGGAGGACTCCTATGCCATCGCCGCCATCGGCATCGAGGACAAGGTGTCGAGAGGGGCCGGCTTCCGTGGCCGGAAGGTGGGCCTGACATCGAAGGCGATGCAACGCTCCTCCCAGATCGACGAGCCCGACTTCGGGATCCTCCTCGACGACATGTTCTTCGAGCACGGGGCCCGGATCGCCAGGGGGGACTACTGCCTCCCCCGGGTCGAGTTGGAGCTGGCTTTCGTCTTGGGTGACCGTCTCGCCGGGCCCGGTGTCTCCCTGACCGATGCCATGGGCGCCACCGACCACATCGTCCCCGCCATCGAGCTGATCGACGCACGGCCCCTCGACCCCCGCACCATCTTCGACACCGTTGCCGACAACGGGGCGGCCGCCGGGGTGGTGATGGGTGAAGCGAGGCTGGGCCCCGAGGATCTCGACCTGCGTTGGGTGGGCGGGATCCTGCTTTGCAACGGGGAGGTCGAGGAGACCGGTCTCGCCGCCGGGGTGCTCGGGCATCCCGGCAACGCCGTGGTCTGGCTGGCCAACAAACTGGCCGAGCTCGGTCTGGCGATAGAGGCCGGCGAGCTCATCCTGACCGGGTCGTTCGTCCGACCGGTGTGGGCCCAGGCCGGAGACTCGATCGTGGCCGACTTCGGTGATCTGGGGACCGTCGACGTTGACTTCGTATGAAAGAGATGACCACCCCCAACCGGCTCAAGGAGGCGATGCGCACCGGAGAGCCCCAGATCGGGTTGCTTTGCAACCTGGCCTCCAGCTATGCCCTCGAGGTGACGGCCGGAGCCGGGTTCGACTGGATGCTGATCGACACCGAGCACTCACCAGCCGACCTGGAGAACGTCCTCCACCTACTCCAGGCCCTCGCCGCCTACCCGGCTGCGCCGGTGGTGCGGGTCCCCTGGAACGACATGGTGGCGATCAAGCGATACCTCGACATCGGAGCCCAGTCGTTGCTCATCCCATATGTCGAGACCGTCGAGCAGGCCCGAAGCGCCATCGCCGCCACCCGCTACCCGCCGGCGGGAGTGCGTGGGGTTGCATTGGCCACCAGGGCCAGCGGCTTCGGGCGGGTCCCCGGCTACGCCCCCAGGGCCCACGAGGAGATCGTGGTCATCGCCCAGATCGAGAACCAAGCCGGTCTGGAGAACCTGGAGGCCATCGCAGGGGTCGATGGGGTCGACGCCCTCCTGATCGGGCCCTCCGACCTCCATGCCGCCTTCGGTCATGTCGGGGAGACCACCAACCCCGAGATGGTGCCGATCATCGACGACGCCATCTCCCGGATCGTGGCCACCGGCAAGACGGCCGGGGTGTTCGCCCCGGCGGAGGAGCTGGCCCGCCGTTGGATCGGTCTCGGTGCTCGGCTGGTCCTGGTGGGGACCGACATCGGGGTCCTGGCCCGTGGCAGCGACGCCCTCGCTCAGAAGTTCAAGAGAGCCGATGGCACCGCATAGGCCCCCGGGATCGGCGCAGGTGTGGGACGTCCACGCCCACTACCTCCCGGCGAGCGCCCTCGACCTGATGGGACGGGGCCAGGTCCAGGTCCATCTCGAAACGGTCGAGGCGGTGGACGACTCGATCACGGTCAACGGGATGCCGGTGGGTGCCACCATTCACCAGCTGTCCAGCGTCCCGGGGATCGTCGAGGCCACCGACCGGGCCGGGATCGACCGTCGGGTGCTCTCCCCTCCCCCATTCACCTACCGCTACTGGGACGACCCCGCCGAGACGCTGCGCCTCGACCGGCTGCTCAACGAAGCCACCGCCGCCGTGGTCGCCGACCACCCCGACCGCTTCGTCGGGCTGGCCACCGTCCCCCTCCAGGACACCAAGGCGGCCATCGCCGAAGCGCGCCGGGCCCGGGACGAGCTGGGGCTGGTGGGTGTCACCCTCGGCACCAACGTCGGGGGTGGAAATGTGGACGACCCGGAGCGCCGCCCCTTCCTGGCCGCGGTGGCGGAGGCAGGGATGCCAGTGCTGATCCACCCCGACTTCGTCCCCAACCCGCGTCTCGCCGACTACTACCTGGTCAACCTGATCGGGCTGCCCGTGGAGTCGACGATCACCATGGCCAACATGGTGTTCTCCGGTGTCTTCGAGGAGTTGCCCGGGCTGAGGGTGTGCTTCGTGCATGGTGGTGGGGTGGGCCCCTATCTGCTGGGGCGGTGGGACAAGGGATGGCAGGTGCGACCCGAGTCCCGAGTCGACCGCCCCACTCCACCGTCGCAGGGATTGGCCAACGTGTTCTGTGACACCCTCACCCACTCGCCGCCGGCGTTGTCCTATCTGGTGGAATTGCTCGGAGAGGCCAATGTCGTGATCGGGACCGACCTCCCCTTCGACGTGGAGGACGCCGACCCGAGAGGTCACCTCCGCAAGGCGCCGAGGTTGACCCCCGCACAGATCGAGGTGATCGAGACGGTGAGCCCGATCCGATGGCTGACAGGAGAGATCCCGCCATGATCGGCCGTGACTTCGACGACCTCGAGGAGTACCGCCCCGCCGGCCACGAGGGGGTGGTGAACCGTCTTCTGGCGGGACAGGCGACGGGGGATGGCAATCGGGTCAGCATCTGGCATGGCCGGTTCGAGCCCGGTGGAAGATCGGGGCTGCATGTCCATGAGCACAGTCTCCAGATCTACGTCTGCCTCATCGGGGAGATGGTGGTGGGCGACGGATCGACCGAGTCGATGATCGGCCCGCTGGGCACCACGGTCGTCCCCGAGGCCACCCCTCACTTCATCGAGAACCGCTCGGATGGCGATGCCGAGGTCCTGGTGATCTCGGTCCCCGCCCTGCGCTGAGGGTCACCCCAGCAAGGGGAACGCCAGCGGGCGGACCGGACCTGCGGTGGCGCCACGCAACTTGAGGGCGGCGCCGAGATAACAGAACTCGAACAGCTCCGCTTCGGCGATGGCCTCCAGGTCGACCACCTCGATGATGGGGACACCAGCCTCTGCCAGCAGGTAGGTGTGGACCGGAAGCCAGTTCTCGGCGTCGGCGGAGGGCAGATGCTCGAGGGCGATGTTGTCTGCCCCGATCATGGCCGCACCCCGCTCCGCTAACCATTGGGCGCCGGCACGGTTCAGACCCGGCTCCCGGGGCAGGTAGGCACTGGGGTCGGGCCAGGTCGAGCCACGACCGGTGCGGACCATCACCACGTCTCCGGGCCTGATGTCGCTTCCCTGCCGGGATGCGGTCATCTCCAGTTCGTCTTGGTCGATGACGAAGGAGTCGGGAAGGAGATCGAGGTCGTGGGCGGTGGCGACGTCGAGGAGGACTCCCCTGGCGATCACCGGCGGGTGGGTGTCAGGCCCGGCGACGGTCCAACCGCTGCTCCCCAGGTGCTCCTTGGTGGTGAACCCGTTCCAGATCGAGTCGTGGTACCCGAAGTGGTTGAGGGTGTCGACGTGGGTGCCACAGTGGGTGAACATCGAGATCGAGTCGGCCGACCAGGCGACCAGCTGGTTCACTTCCGCACCGACCCCGACAGGGTCGTCGACCACGCTGCCTTGGGGGGTGTGGTTCATCCATATCTGGAAGGGCGGCTCTCCACCCTCGGTCCAGGTCGGCATCCCGGGGAAGAGATCGACCGAGAGGTCGAAGACCCTGGTGGCATCGGCCCGGGCCAGCATCGAAGCCGAAATCTGAGGCGTCACCAGGTTGAGCATCCCGATCTGGTCTTCGGGACCGAAGGGGCTGGCGCCGACCTGGTGTCGAACCGACGTCCAGGCGGCGATCCGCGAGCGGGTGTGGTCATCGACGAAGTCGGGCCCGCACATGGGCTAGGTGGTCTGCGCAGGCATGGTGGAGCGGATCCACTCCCTTATCTCATGGTCATGCTCACCGAGTCGGGGTGGGGGCCCAACCTCACTGGTGGTCCCATCGAAGCTGATCGGGCTCCGCACGAGGCGGAGCGGGCCACGGGAGGGATCCATGATGTTGGCCACCATGCTCTCTCCCTCCGGCGAGGCGAAGACCTGGTCGATGCCCCGGGTCGGAGCGGCCGGAACCCCAGCCTCGACCAATGCCTCGACCCAGTTAGCCACCGACCCGGTCTGGAAGGTGACGGCCATCTCGGCGACGAGCTCCTCGCGATTCTCCACCCGCCCCGAGTTGGTGGAGTATCGGGAATCGTCGGCCAGGTCGGACCGGCCCATGGCCGAACATGCGGCTCGGAACAGCTTGTCATTGGCCGCAGCGAGGACAAAGCGGCCGTCGTCGGCGTGAAACGCCTGGTAGGGGACGATGTTGGGGTGTGCATTCCCGTAAGCCGAGGGGACAACCCCACCCACCAGGTAGTTGGCGGCCTGGTTGACGAGGGTGGCGACACTGGCCTCGAACAGGCCGACCTCGACCTGACGACCGGCTCCGTCGAAGTCCCGCTGACGAACCGCCGCCAGGACGGCCACTGCGGCATACAACCCGGCGACCACATCGAGGATGGCCACCCCCATCTTGACCGGCTCCTGGTCCTGCTCACCGGTGATCGACATGAACCCGGTGATGGCCTGCATGAGAAGGTCGTATCCGGGCAGGTCGCGACTCCCGGGATGAGCGAACGCCGGCATCGAGCAATAGACCAGACGGGGGTTGGTGGCCGTCAAGTCGCCATACCCCAGCCCGAGCTGGCCCATGACACCGAACCTGAAGTTCTCGACGAGGACATCGGAGCGGTCGGCGATGTCCCTGGCGACGGCCAGGTCGGCGGGCTCGGTCAGATCGAGGGCAATCGAGCGTTTGTTCCGGTTGATCGAGAGGAAGTAGGCGGCGTCGCCATCGAGAAAAGGAGGGCCCCAGGTGCGGGTGTCGTCCCCGCTGCCGGGACGCTCGATCTTGATCACGTCGGCGCCCAGGTCGGCCAGGACCATGGTGCACAACGGCCCGGCCAGGATCCGGGTGAAGTCGGCGACCACCACTCCGCCGAGGGGCGCCGTCGATCGACCATTCATGGTCGAACAGGTTACAAGGAACCGAGAGAGGTGTCCCACTGGTCAGAATGTGTGTGCCGTTGGTCAGAACCGATCAGCGTTCAGCCGGCCCGGTCGGGACGCCGAACCGCATCGGCGGCACCGGCCCCCCGGCCCAGGAGGGAGGCCGGGTCGATGGAGACGCCTACCTTTCCACCGATGTCGACCCCACCAGGAATCGAAGGCCAATGAGCTGGACCGTGGCCGACATCCCCGATCAGACCGGCAGGGTGGCGGTGGTCACCGGGGCCAATAGCGGTCTCGGGTTGGAGACCGCCCGGGCTCTGGCCGGTGCCGGGGCCCATGTGGTGATGGCGGCCCGGGACCAGACCAAGGCGTTGGCCGCCCGGGACGCCATCATGAACGGCCGTCCCCGGGGCTCGACCGAGGTGGTCAGTCTCGACCTGGCCTCGCTCCGCTCCGTCGAGACCGCGGCGAGTCAGATCGTTGGGTCCCACCCCAGAATCGACCTCCTGATCAACAACGCCGGTCTGATGGCGATGCCGGAGCGACGAACCGAGGACTGGTTCGAGATGCAGTTCGGGGTGAACCATCTGGGGCACTGGGCATTGACGGCGCGGCTGATGCCCGCCCTGGCGGTGGCGGGAGCCTCCAGAGTGGTGACTGTCACCAGCTTCGCTCGTCTCGGTGGCCGGCCGGTCGACCCGGCAAACCCCCACCTGAAGGGGGTATATGAGCCGTGGTCCGCCTACGGCCAGTCCAAATTGGCCAACTTCCATTTCGCCATCGGTCTGCAGCGGGATTTCAAGCGCCGGGACATGACGGTGTCGAGCCTGGCGGCCCATCCCGGTCTGTCACACACCGACCTCCAGGTACGCACCGTCGACGAGGGTGGTGCCGGGACCAACGCTGCCGTCTGGAAGTGGCTGGCCGCCACTTTCGGGACGAGCCCCGACCGCGGGGCCCTACCCCAACTGCGGGCCGCCACCGACCCCCGAGCCAAAGGCGGTGAGCTCTACGGGCCGAGGTTCCTCAGCTCCGGGGCGGCGGTGCGTCGCCCGATCATCAGCCACCGGGGAATGGACGAGGCCATCGACACCCTCTGGGAGGTCTCGAGAAAGGAGACCGGCACCGGTCTGTTCGACCATCTGACCGGGGCCGCGCACTGATCCGACGCGGTGGGGTCATGGAGTGAACCGGAGGTCTCGTGTCGTCTCAGTCCAGTAGCACTTCGGCCAGTCGTCGCTGACCTTCGATAGGGTCGCCACCCAGGACCTGGATGCAGACATGGTCGGCACCGGCTTCGAGATGGGCCGTGATCCCCTCGGCCACCTTGGGGACCTCACCGTGAAGGATGAGCGCGTCGACCAGGGTGTCACTCCCCCCGTCGGCCAGGTCGGTCTCGGCCCAACCCTCCCGCAACAGGTTGTTCCGGTAGTTGACCAGTCGCAGATAGCGGGCCACGTTCTCCCTACCTACCGCTCGGGCCCGTTCGACGTCGGTGTCGAGGATCACCTTCTGTTCCGGAGCCAGGAGTGGCCCCTCCCCCATCACCTCCCGTGCCAGCCGGGTGTGTCTCGGTGTAGTCAGATAGGGATGGGCGCCCACGGTCCGCTCGGCGGAGAGGGTGAGCACCCGGGGCCCGAGGGCGGCCAGCAGCAGACGATCCGCTGGCACCCCGGCTGCATCCACCCGGTCCAGATAGTCGACCATGAACTGATAGGGCTTGGCGTATTCCCTGGTGGATTCGGGATGACCGATCCCCAGCCCGAGCACGAACCGGTCGGGATGGCGATCCTGGATCCGGTGGTAGGAGGCGGCAACGATGTCGGGGCCCTCCCTCCACATGTTGACGATCCCGGTGGCCATCGGGATCCGCTCGGTGGCCTCCAGCAGCTGCTCCACCGAGTCGAGGTCCCCGGTGGGGGAACCGCCGACCCACACCGCTCCGTAGCCGAGTCTCTCCGCATCGGCGGCCAGCTCCGGGGTGATTTCGGCCACCCTTCTCCAAATGCCGAACCTGCCGAAATCGATGCTCATTTGGACTGGACGCTAACCGGGCCCGACCGGGCTAGGACCAGACCACCGTTCTGTGCGGATTCGCGCGAACCCCTCCGTCACAGATCCGCACAGAAAGAAAGGGCCCACCGTTCTGTGCGGATTCGCGCGAACCCCTCCGTCACAGATCCGCACAGAATGGGAGAGCCACCGTTCTGTGCGGATTCGCGCGAACCCCTCCGTCACAGATCCGCACAGAATGGGAGAGCCACCGTTCTGTGCGGATTCGCGCGAACCCCTCCGTCACAGATCCGCACAGAATG
>JBBDML010000022.1:0-86967 GCA_040878345.1 Acidimicrobiia bacterium
GCCACCTCGGTCGTCGCGGCCGCGACGGTTCCCGCCGTCACGGACTGCACCGACACGGCTCCGGTTGTCGCGCCCACCACGGCTGCTGCCCCGGTCGCCACCGCGGTCTCCGCCCCGCCCGCCCCGGTCGCGATCGCGATCCCGGTCACGGCCGCGATCACCGCCAGATCGCGGCGGTGCCGACTCGGGGTCAGGGAGTGTTGCCCCCTCGAGTGGCTCGATGAGCTCGAGGCTGACCTTGCCCCTCTCGAGATCGCGCACCCTCACCTTGAGGACATCGCCATCTGAGAGGTAGTCCTCGACGCGCTCGACACGCTTGGAGCCATCGAGGCGGGAGATGTGGAGCAGGCCATCGCGTCCGGGGAGGATGTTGACGAAGGCGCCGAACTTGGTGATGCTCACCACCTTGCCCTCGTAGACCGTGCCGATCTCGACCTCCGGTGGGAAGGCGATCTGCATCACACGCTCCTTCGCCGCCGCCAGAGCCGAAGCCTCGTTGGAGGCGATACGAACGATGCCCTTGCCATCGGCCTCCTCGATCTCGATGCTGGCGCCGGTGACCTCCTCGAGCTCGCGGATCACGGCTCCCTTGGGACCGATGACCTCACCGATCTTGTCCTTGGGGATCTCCACCGACTCGATCCGTGGCGCCCACTTGTTCATCTCGGCGCGAGGCTCGGAGATGACCTGGTTCATGGCCTCGAGGACCTTGAGCCGGGCGTCTTTGGCCTGGCTCAGGGCCCCCTTGAGCACCTCGGAGGGCAGACCCTGGATCTTGGTGTCCATCTGGAGTGCGGTGATCACGTCGGCGGTGCCGGCCACCTTGAAGTCCATGTCACCCAGTGCGTCCTCGGCCCCGAGGATGTCGGTGAGGGTCACGTACTTGTCGTCCTGATGGATCAGACCCATGGCGATCCCGGCCACGGCGGCCGAGATCGGGACGCCTGCATCCATCATGGAGAGGCTGGAGGCACACACCGAGGCCATCGAGGTCGAGCCGTTGGACGACAGGACCTCGGAGACCAGGCGAAGGGCGTATGGGAACTCGTCCTGGGTGGGAACCACCGGGAGCAACGCTTTCTCGGCAAGCGCCCCATGACCGATCTCGCGTCGCTTCGGGCCACGCATGAACCCGGCCTCGCCGGTGGAGAACGGTGGGAAGTTGTAATGGTGCATGTAGCGCTTCGAGTCCTCGATGGCGAGGGTGTCGAGCATCTGCTCCATCTTGAGCATCCCGAGGGTGGTGACGTTGAGCACCTGGGTCTCGCCACGTTGGAAGAGGCCTGAGCCGTGCGTGCGCTCGATCACCCCCACCTCTACGGTCAGAGGGCGGATGTCGGTGGCACCGCGGCCGTCGAGCCGCAACCCGTCCTCGACCACACGCTGGCGGGCCATCTTCTTGAGCACCGACTTGAAAGCCCTCTTGGCCATGGTCAAGCCGGCCAGATCGTCCTCGGCCAGAGCCAGTTCGGCGATAACAGCCGCCTGCGCCTCGGTCTCGGCCTCCAATCGCTCGTACTTACCGGCGATGGTGATGACGGAGGCGATTCGAGGGCTTGCCGCCGCTTCCACCTGGGCATAGATCTCGTCGGTGTAGTCGAGTGCGTTCTCCCACTCGACATGACGCTTCTCCACCTTGCCCGCCAACTCGACCTGGAGGTCGATCAGGGCCGCGATGTATTGCTTGGACTCCTCGAGCCCCTGAGCCACCGCGTCTTCGTCGGAAGGGCGGTCGCCCTGGGCGATGAGCCTCAAGCCGTGCTCGGTGGAGCCAGCCTCGACCATGGTGATGTCGATCTCACCAGACTCGTTGCGACGTCCGGCGACCACCAGCTCGAACACCGACTCGGCCAGGTCCTTCTCGGTGGGGAACGGGACCCACTCCCCCTTCTTGAGCCCGAGGCGAACACCACCGATCGGCCCGTCGAATGGGATCGGGCTGATCATGAGGGCGGCAGAGGCACCATTCAGCGCCACCACGTCGAACGGGTTCTCCTGGTCTACCGCGAGTGAGGTCACCACCACGTGGGTCTCGTGCCGATATCCGTCTGCGAACGACGGGCGCAGAGGCCTGTCGATGAGACGGCAGGTGAGGATGGCCTGCTCGGAGGGGCGTCCCTCCCGACGGAAAAAGGACCCGGGGATCTTGCCCACCGAGTACATCCGCTCCTCGAAGTCGACGGTGAGGGGGAAGAAATCGACACCCTCCCGCATCGATCGGGCGGCGGTTGCTGTCACCAGCATCTCAGTCCCGCCCAGTTTTGCTACCACGGCCCCATCGGCCTGGCCGGCGAGCTTTCCGGTGCTGAGTGTCAGCTCCTTGTCGCCTATCAGTGCGCGAACTATGATTTCGGGCACATTTGCTCCTTGTCTGTTGGAGCCGCGCCTGTTGGCAGTAGTCATGCCTCCGGTTGGGAAGGCATCGCCACTGTCAACCGACTTGGCTCTATGTCTGTGAGGGACCGGTGGCCCCTCTTGTCTGATGGGGACCTTGCCCCATGTGTGCACGAGGGGCAAAAAGCCCCACGTGAATCCTGTCTTAGCGCCGCAGCCCGAGCTTGGCGATGAGTGCCCTGTACCGCTCGACGTCCTGACGTCGGAGGTAATCGAGGAGCCTGCGCCGCTTGCCCACCATGAGCAGGAGCCCACGTCTGCTGTGGTGGTCGTGCCCGTGGTCGCGGAGATGCTCGGTGAGGTGGTTGATCCGCTCGGTGATGAGGGCGACCTGAACCTCGGGAGAACCGGTGTCGCTCTCGTGGGTGCCGAACTCGGCGACGATGTCAGTTGTGGTCTTCATTGCCCGTGAAACATGAGAGATTGTGGGGAATCCGGGTGAACTCTAACACTGTCGGTGATTCAACTCATATTCGATCGAGGAGGGCCCGGGTCTCAGCGACGTCGAGCGCCATCTGGGCCACCAGATCGTCGACACCGTCGAATCTGGCCTCGGGCCTGAGATAGTGGGCCAATTCAACGCTGATCACCTCGCCATACATCTCGGCCTCGAAGTCAAGGATATGAGCCTCGACGAGGAGTCGGCCTCCACCGAAGGTGGGCCGCACCCCGACGTTGACCGCGGCGGCGAACCTGCTTTCCCCGACCGTGGCATGGCCGGCATAGACCCCGGACGCCGGTAACACTTTCCGGGCCGGCGGATCGAGATTCGCCGTCGGGTACCCGAGGAGCCGCCCACGTCTATCGCCGGGCACCACTACGCCCGTCACCCGGAAGGTCGACCCCAGGTCTCGGGCCGCCTCCGCCACTCGTCCCTCCTCGATGAGGACCCTTATCCGGCTCGACGAGACCACGCCCTCCTCGTCTCCGACCAGGGGAACCTCTGTCACCGCGAACCCGATCTCGGTCCCCAGTGAGGCGAGAAGGCCGGTGTCACCTCCGCGATCCTTCCCAAACCTGAAGTCGGGGCCGGTCACGATCTGGCCGATGTCGAGGGCTTCCACCAACACCTCGTAGACGAAACGCTCGGCTGACAGCTCCTTGATGTGGGTGAGATCGAGGACCCCCACCTGGTCGATGCCGAGGCCTTCGAGGAGGTCGAGCCGCTCGTCGATGGTGGTGATCAACCGGGGGTGGGTGCCCGGCCGGAGCACTTCGACGGGGTGCGGTTCGAAGGTGAGAACGGTCCGCAGGAGTGACGGGTCGAGATGGCGGATCAGGGCCCGATGGCCCTCGTGGACGCCGTCGAGCACTCCTACGGTCACTGAGGTGGGACCCGCCGACGTGGCCCAGCGATCAGGGTGACCGGTCCAGACCTTCACGGGAGTACCACCTCGGGGGTGGCCCACTCTCCTGAGCGCCGGTACACGGCGAGGAGCTCGCCGTGTTGATCGGTGACCCGATAAGGGCCTTTGGTCTGGCATTCCAGCACCTCGCCGGCAACGAACCGCATCCCGTGTCTCACCCCCGCCTCCGTCTCTGGACCCACGGCCACCGTGGGCAGGTCACGCAGGGCCTCCGAGGGTGTGAGCAGATGGCTCTCCCATTCCCCCAGGTCGTCGATCCCGATCGCCTCCTCGACGCTCAGCGAACCGATCCTCAACCGACGCAAGACCGTGAGATGGGCAGGGCCCCCGAGGACCGAAGCGATGTCATCGGCGAGTGAGCGCACGTATGTTCCCTTCCCGCAGACCACCCGGAACTCCACTTCGGGATAGGGCCCGGTGCCCACTGACGTCACCTCCAGCTCATGGATGGTGACCGGCCGGGCGGCTCGGTCGATCACCTCGCCGCTCCGGGCGAGCTCGTAGAGCCTTCGCCCCTCGTGCTTGACGGCCGACACCATCGGAGGTACCTGGAGGATCTCCCCGGTGAACCGGGGCAGGACGGCCTGGAGGTCGGAGGGCTCGAAGCTCATCTCGACTCTGGAGAGAATCGCCCCGTCGGCGTCGAGGGTGTCGGTGGCCACCCCGAACAGCGCGGTCGCCACATATTCCTTCGGCTGGTCCTGGATGAACCTGATGAGGCGGGTCACCTTGCCGATTCCCACCACCATCGCCCCGGTGGCCATCGGGTCGAGAGTCCCGGCGTGGCCGACCTTCTTGACCCCGGTGGCCTTCTTGACCCGGGCCACCAGCTGGTTGGAGCTGATCCCCGATGGCTTGTCGACGACGAGGAAGCCCCTGGTCATCGATAGTCCCCCACCATCGAGATCACCTTGTCGATAACCTCGTCGGGAGCCCCCTCGACGGTGAAACCGGCGGCGAGGCGATGACCGCCCCCGCCCAGTGCCGCCGCCAGGGAGCCGACGTCGGTCTGCCCCCGCGACCGCATCGAGACCTTGACCCGGCCGTCGTCGTGGGCCTTGGCCAGGATCGCCACATCGGCCTCGACCGCCAACCTGAGGGTGTCGACCAGGTTGTCTATGTCACCCCAGTCGATCCCGGCAGCGCTCAGGTCGGCCTGGGTGATCACCGTCGCCACCACCCCGGCCGTGGTGTCGAGCCGGGCACGGGTCAGGGCCACCCCCGAGGCCTTGAGATACCCGAAAGGCACTTCCTCATAGACATGGCGGGAGATGTCGGGTGGTCTGGCGCCGGCAGCGATCAGTTCGGCTGCCACTCTCATCGTCTCCGGTGAGGTGTTGGAGTACTGGAACCGGCCGGTGTCGGTGATCAAAGCGGTGAGGAGGCACTGTGCGACCTGCTCGGTGATGGGCCAGCCCATCTCGGCCAGGAGGTGGTACACGATCTGACCGGTGGCCGCTGAGTGCCCGTCGATCACCGCAACGTCCCCGAAACCCTCGTTGGTGATGTGATGGTCGATCACCACCAAGGTGCCGGCGCGCGATGCGCTCGAGCCCAGCTCACCCAGCCTCTCGACGGACCCGGCATCGAAGACCACCATCACCGACGGTGTCTCGGGGAACTCCTGGGGCGGCACCAGGAGCTCCTGACCGGGTAGAAAGTCGAGCGACCCGGGGAGTGAGAACGGTGTCCCGAAGCTGGCCACCACCTCCTTGCCGGCGGTCACTGCCGCCTGGCCCAGGCCCAGCATCGAGCCCAATGCGTCCCCATCGGGGCCCACGTGACAGGCCAGGGCGAGGGTGTCCGCTTCTGCGATGACATGGGCCGCCCGCGCGAGGTTGTCGATGCTCACTCTTCCTCGTCCCTCGGCAGCTCTCGCAGGATGGTCTCGATCCGATTGCCGCTGACCACTCCCGGGTCGACTCTGAACTCGAGCGCAGGGGTGTACTTCATCCGCACCTGGCTGCCCACCGCCGACTGGAGGCGATTGGTGGCACGCCGGAGGGCCTCTAGGGCGGGCTGGTGGTTGGAGGGCCCCAGCACGTCGAAATAAACCACGGCGTGACGGAGGTCCGGCGAAGTGTCGACGCCGGTCACGGTGACCAATTCCAACCGGCTGTCGGTGAGCCGCTCGACCTCCTCGGCGAGCACATGGTGGATGATCGAGTTGACCCGCAGCATCCGCTCATTCACTCCGGTTCCTCCAGCTCGACCAGGAGCACTTCGATGACTTCGATCTCCAGGCAGGAGTCAAGGTAGCGACGGAGCCTCGAGACCTGCACCTCGAGGCCGGCCCCGTCGCGGGCCACCACCGCGATCCCAATCGAGGCCCGCTGCCAATCGTCTTGATGGCCAACTTCGGCGACGCTGTATGAGCCGAGTCGCTTGATCCCCTCGACAACGGGGCGGAGAACGCCTCGTTTGGATTTGAGAGACTGCACGGCAGGGAGATGCAGCTCGACCCTGAGGGCCGCCGCCCGCATCAGGTGCGCGCCACCTCGCGGATCACGTAGACCTCGATGAGGTCGCCATCCTTGACGTCGTTGTAGCTCTCGAGGCCGATCCCGCACTCGAATCCGGATGCCACTTCGCGGACGTCGTCCTTGAACCGCCTGAGGGAGGCGATGACGCCGTCGTGGATGATGACCCCGTCCCGGAGCAGTCTGGCCTTTGCCCCCCTCTGGACCACGCCCTCGACAACGTAGCAGCCGGCAACCATCCCGATTCGGGGGACCTTGAAGGTGGCACGGACCTCGGCTGTGCCCAGCACCTGCTCCAGCTGGTCGGGTGCCAGCTGGCCCACCAGAAGCTGCTCGATCTCGTCGAGTAGCTCGTAGATGACCCCATAGGTCCGGATCTCGATACCCGCTTCCTCGGCTGCTCTCCGCGCCTTGGGCTCGGGGCGGACATTGAACCCGACGATCACCGACTCGGTCACCTCGGCGAGGGTGACGTCGTTCTCGTTGATCCCGCCGACTCCGGTATGGATGATCTGAATCCGCCCGCCTTCCCGCTCGATCTTCCCGATCGAGTCACGCAAAGCCTCGAGTGACCCCTGTGCATCGGCTTTGACGATCACGTTGAGCATGGCGTCGTCGTTGCGGAGTTGCTCGAGGAGGCCCTGGAGCCGGTCCTTGGCGCTGGGCGCCCTGTGGGCCTCGGCGCGCATCGTCTCCTGACGCTCGGTGGCGATCCTGCGGGCCTCTCGCTCGCCCTCGGTCACCTCGAAATAGTCACCGGCAGCCGGGACGTCGTCCCACCCCATGATCTGCACCGGATCGGAGGGCATGGCCTCCTTCACCGTGTCGCCTTGATCGTTGATCAATGCCCGGGCCCGTCCCGATACGTGGCCGGCGACGAATGAATCCCCTTGATGGAGCGTTCCGCGCTGGATGATGACTGAGGCCACCGGCCCTCTCCCCCGCTCCAGCCGCGCCTCGACCACCACCCCGGAGGCCATCGCCTTCCGGTTGGCCTTGTAATCGTCGAGCTGGGCGATCAGGTCGATGACTTCGAGAAGCTCCTCGACACCCTCACCGGTGACCGCCGACACCTCCACACTGGGGACGTCTCCCCCGAGCGCCTCGGTGATCACTTCGTGGTTGGTCAGGTCGGTGCGCACCCGGCTCGGGTCGGCTCCCGGGACATCCATCTTGTTGATGGCGACGATCAGCTTGACGCCTGCCGCCTTGGCGTGGGAGATGGCCTCGACGGTCTGGGGCATCACCCCGTCGTTGGCGGCGACCACCAGGACCACGATGTCGGTGATGTTGGCCCCTCGAGCCCTGAGTGCGGTGAAGGCGGCATGCCCGGGGGTGTCGATGAAGGTGATCCGGCGGCCGCCGACATCCACCTGATATGCGCCGATGTGCTGGGTTATCCCTCCCTGTTCCCCCTCCACCACATTGGCCTTGCGGATGGTGTCGAGGAGGGTGGTCTTGCCATGATCGACATGTCCCATGACGGTGACCACCGGGGGTCGTGGCTCCAGATCGGCTTCGCTGTCGTCGAACACGGGGCGATCTGCGACGGCGGGCGCCGGGGGCAGTTCCTCGGTCTCGACGATGAAGCCGAAGCCCTCGGCGATCTCATCGACGAGGCTCGCCGGCATGGGCTGATCGGCGCCGGCCGGAACACCCTTCATCAGCAGCGCCTTCACCACCTCGCCGACCGGCTGACCCACCGACTCGGCGAATTCGGCGACGCTCGCACCGGCAGGTACCGAGGTTATCTGGACCTGCGCCGCCACCGGTTCAGGGACAGGCGGAGGAGCTTCTACGATGACAGGCTCGGGCTCCGGCCCGTCGTCAGGAGTGAAGGCGAGACGAAGCAGTTGGACCTCCTCGTCGGAGAGGCCCGATGAGGCGGTCTTCAAGTCGATGGCCAGCTCCTCGGCCTGGGTCATGATCTCCTTGGAGTCGATGCCCAGTTCCCGAGCAAGCTCATAGACCCTCATTCAGCAATCACTCACTCTCATCGTCTGACGTCTCAGGAACCGTGTCCTCGTCATCGCCGAGGGACTCTTCGCCGGGCCCCTCTACGGCCTCCACGGCAGCAGCCTCGGCCGAAGCTTCCTCCTCGACCTCGATGCCAGCTTCGGCCGGAACCGGCTCCACCGCTTCCCTGACATCGGGCTCCGCAACACCCTCGCTGTCTGAGCGAATGTCGACCTTGTAACCGGAGAGTCGGGCGGCGAGGCGGGCGTTCTGCCCTTCCTTGCCGATGGCCAGAGACAACTGGTGCTCCGACACGACGACGTCGGCAGTCTGGGTCTCGGTATCGATGTGGACCTCTTTGACCTTGGCCGGGCCCAGAGCCTCGGCGATGAACTGCCCGACGTCCTCGCGCCATTGGACCACGTCGACCTTCTCGCCGCGCAGCTCGTTGACCACCTGGCGCACCCTCGACCCGCGGGCGCCGACACATGCCCCCTTGGGGTCGACGTTGGGGTCGTTGGAGATGACCGCGATCTTGGTTCGATGACCGGGCTCACGGGCGATGCTGACGATCTCCACGGTCCCGTCGGTGAGCTCGGGCACCTCGAGCTCGAGCAGCCGCCTCACCAGGTCGGGATGGCTCCTCGACACCACGATCTGGGCGCCCTTGGTCTCGTTGCGGACCTCGAGGATCAAGGCCTTGACCCGATTGCCTCGCTCCAAACGCTCGAATGGGATCCGCTCGCTGCCAGGAAGGATGGCCTCGGCGTCGCCGAGATCGAGGATCACCGACCGGTAGTCGACCTGCTGGACGATGCCGGTCACCAGATCCCCTTCCCGGCCCTCGTACATCTCGAAGACCTTCTCCCGCTTGGCCTCGCGGAGCTTGAACTGCATCACCTGCTTGAAGGACTGGGCGGCGATTCGACCGAATGCCTCGCCTTCGGGAGTGTCCTCCCACTCGTCGATGACGTTGCCGTCGTCATCCAGCTCCTGGGCGTAGACGGTGACCGCTCCCGACTCCGGATCGATGGTGACCCGGGCCTCCTCGGCGGCACCAGGGCTCCGCTTGTAAGCAGCGACCAGGGCATTGGCGAAGGCATCGAGGATGGCGTCGACCGGCACCCCGCGCTCCCTGGCGAGTACCTCGATTGCCTCCATCATGGTGTCGAGCTGCATGGTTCTCCTTCAGTGACCCGGCTTGGGGGCCTTCTCCACCCTGAAAACGGTCCTGGCAGAGACCACTAGGTGGTAGGGGACGACGGTCTCGCCTTGCTCGCCGTCGACCGTGAAGCCCTGGTTGTCCGCGGCGGTGATGATGCCTCTGATGGTCTGGCTGGCGCCGCCGGCGCTCACTTTGGCCGCCACTTCGCGTCCCACCGACTTGATGTAGTGGCCGGGGCGCCTCAGCTTCCGCTCCAGACCGGGTGATGAGACCTCTAGTTGGTACTGGCCTTCGAGGTCGGTCTCATGGTCCAAGAGCCGGGACAGCCCTCGCGACAGGTCGGCCAGACGCTCGATGTCGACCTTGCCCCCATCCACGGTGACGCGCAGCACCCGGCCCCCGCCCTGCCCGGTGAGCTCGAGGTCGTCCAACTCGAGTCTCTCCGCGGCGAGGTAGGGCTCCACCACGTTCCAGATGTCAGTCACCTTCGTCAAAGTCAGTCTCTCCACAACAAACCAGGTGGGTGCCGAAGCGCCCACCTGACCGAAAAGCGTCCGTTGTCGTGCGAGATTATACGGACTGTCGGCGGCGAACCCTAACCGCCGACCCTGCCCACGCCCACCAGTTGTGCCAGCTGGGGACCGATCTGATCGAGTGGGACCTCCTCGTTGACGAGACCCCGCCGGGTGGTCAGTTCAGCGGTCCCTGCGGCCACGCCTTTGGGGCCGATGGTCACCCGGTACGGGACACCAATCAGCTCGGCGTCGGCGAACTTTACTCCGGGTCGCTCGGCGCGGTCGTCGATCAGGGCGTCGATGCCCTCCCCCGAGAGCCACTCGTAGAGCCCGTCGGCCGCCGCCAGGGTGTCGGGGTCGTCGGCGCGGACGACCGTCACGACCACCTCATATGGAGCCACCGACACCGGCCATATGATTCCGGCTTCGTCATGGTTGGCCTCGACGATGGCGGCGACGCCACGCTCCACCCCTATCCCGTAGGAGCCCATGATCACCGGGTGGCTGGTGCCGGCCTCGTCCTGGACGTAGACCCTGAAGGCCTCGGAGTACTTGGTCCCCAGCTTGAATATGTGCCCCACTTCGATGCCCTTCCACAGCTCGAGAGGGCTGCCGCACCGGATACAGGGCTCGCCATTGGCCACAGCCCTCAGGTCGGCCCAACTCCTGACCTCGATGTCACAGGCGACGTCCACCCCCTTGTAGTGCCAGTCGTCCTCGTTGGCCCCGGTGGTCATGTTGACCCTGCCTTCCAGGGGGAAGTCGGCGATAACAGGGGTGTGGCCGACTCCGACGGCGCCGAGACTCCCGGGATCGGCTCCGAGCAGGTCGCGGATCTCCTCGGGACGCGCCGGCCTGATGTCGGCGGCACCGGTGGCGTCGATCAGCTTCTGCTCGTGCAGCTCGTGATCACCTCTGAGCATGACCAGGGTGGGCTGGCCGTCCACCATGTAGACCAGGCTCTTCAACTGCCGTTGCGGGGCGGCTATGTCGGGGTGAGCGTCGGCCAGGGCCTTGATGGTGCGCAGACCCGGTGTAGGGAAACGCTCGAGCCGGCCGGAGGCCCCGTCGTCGATCGGGGTGACGGCCGAAGTGGCCTTCTCCAGGTTGGCGCGGTAGCCGCAATTGGGGCAGATCACGACCCAGTCCTCACCGGCGTCGCTGCGTTGGATGAACTCCACCGACTCCGACCCTCCCATGGCGCCCGAAGACGCCTGGACGTCCACGGCGTCCAAGCCCATCCGGGCGAAGATCCGCTGGTAGGCCTGACGGTGCTTCTCGAACCCGGCGTCCAGCCCGGCGAGGTCGATGTCCAGGGTGTAGGAGTCCTTCATGGTGAACTCCCTCACTCTGAGCAGACCCGACTTGGGCCGGGGCTCGTCCCTGAACTTGGTATGCATCTGATACCAGATCTGGGGCAGGTCCCGGTAGGAGAACAGCTCCTGGGCCAGGATGGCGAAGACCTCTTCCTCGGTCATACCCAGCACCAGGTCTGCGTCCCTGCGGTCCTTGAGCTTGAACAGGTTGTCACCCATGAGGTCGTAGCGGTCGGACTTCTTCCAGATCTCGGCGGGGTGGAGGGTGGGGAGCATCATCTCCTGGCCGCCGATCGCATTCATCTCCTCCCGGATGATCCCCTCCACCTTGAGCCGGACCTTTTGACCCAAAGGGAGCATGGTGTAGGAGCCGGCGGCCAGCTGGCGGATGAATCCACCCCGCACCAGGAGCCTATGACTGACGGCTTCGGCGTCCGCCGGAGCGTGGCGAAGCGTGGGAATGAATGCCTGTGACCAGCGCATGAGAGCTGCGCACGGTACTAGCCGGTGACTCGAACCCCCTGTGAGTTTCAGGAGGCCAGCGTGAGGCCGGACCTAAGCCCTAGAGCAACAGACGTCGCTGACCGGGAGAATCTGCGAGGCCATATTGGCTCAGCCTTCGGCTACCTCGGCAACCGCCGCCCGGCGCTCCGCCGATCGGTTGGCGTCCCCACGGATCTCGATTAGTTGGAGACGCTCCGCCTCTGCAAACTCGGCGGCCCCGGCCTCGGCATGAGCCAACCTCGACTCGACGCCCTCCTCCACCAGGCGCCGGGCCTCCTCGAGCAATGCCTCCACCATCTCCTCCTCGGGCACGACCCGCACCACTTGGCCCTTGATGAACAGATGCCCTCTGCCCCGTCCGGCGGCGATCCCGATGTCGGCCTCCCGGGCCTCCCCAGGGCCGTTGACCACGCAACCCATCACCGCGACCTGGATCGGGAGGTTGGCCTCCTCCAAGGCCTTCTGCGCACGGGTGGCCACATCGATGACGTCCACCTCGGCCCGGCCGCATGACGGGCAGGCGATGAGGTCGAGCCCTTTCCTCTCCCGCAGACCCAGGAACTCGAGCAACTGGCGCCCTGCCTTGGCCTCCTCCACCGGGTCGGCGGTGAGGGAGAAGCGGATGGTGTCGCCGATCCCCTCGTTGAGCAGGGTTGCGATCCCGGCCACCGACTTGATCAGCCCGGACGGAGGTGGACCGGCCTCGGTCACCCCCAGGTGGAGTGGATAGTCGACGGCGTCGGCGAGGAGCCGGTAGGACTCGACCATTGATCGGACGTTGCTGTGCTTCACCGAGATCTTGATGTCGGTGAAGTCGACTTCCTCCAGATACCGGATCTCCAACAGAGCCGACTCGACCAGCGCCTCGGGGATCGGTCCGCCGTGCTTCGCCAACAGGTCTTTGTCGAGGGAACCGGCGTTGACCCCGACGCGGATCGGGAGGCCCCGTTCCTTGGCCTCGCCGGCCACCGTCTTGATCTGGTCCTCTTTGCGGATGTTGCCCGGGTTGAGCCGCAGCCCCTGGACCCCGGCCTCCATGGCGGCCAACGCCAGCCGGTACTGGTAGTGGATATCGGCGATGATCGGAACCGGGCTGCGGGGGACGATCTCGGCCAGCCCTTGGGCTGCCTCGACCTCGTTGCAGGTGATCCTCACGATGTCGGCGCCGGCTCCGGCCAGGGCGTAGACCTGGGCCAGGGTCCCATCCACGTCGGCGGTCTTGGTGATGGTCATCGATTGGACGCTGACCGGCGCCTCACCGCCCACCGGGACGGAGCCGACATGGAGTTGACGGGTGATCCGACGCTCGACGCTCACATCCGTACGGTAGATGCGACCGGGGGCTGTCGTTAGCCGGTGGCTTCAGCTCCGACGCCCGCCACTCGGCCCAGGGCGGGGGGTGAGGCCGACCGGGTCGCCGGGCTCAGGCGCTAGAGGTTTATCGGGTTGGCGACATCGAGGACGATGGCCACGAAGCCAAGGAAGGCGAAGATCCCTATGACGGTGGCGGCCACCGGCATCAGACGCCTGACGTCGGCTTGGCGCCCGGTCACCTTCTCGTAGAGCGCAACTGCGAAATGGCCACCGTCCAGCGGGAATAGTGGAAGCAGGTTGATGGTGGCCAGGATCACGTTGACATAGGCCAGGATCCCGACGAAAAGGGCGAGGCTCTCGGCCTGGCTGCCGATGGCGACTATCCCGATGGGGCTCACCGGGCGGATCTCGTCGGGAACGTCGGTGTTTCCGAGGAGGACCCCAAAGTACTGGGCAAGAGATGAGGGGCGGAGCATCTGGTACAGGGATGAGAAGGTGTCCCCGATCCCCTGGCGCACCAACTGCCCGGAGATGCCCAATGCCTGGAGCGGGCCAACCGTCGATTGCTCCCGGAGTGGGGACACCCCGAGGAAGCCCGACCCGGGCACCGTCTCGCTCTCCACCAGGTCGAGGGCGAAGTCGAGGCTGCGCCCGTCGCGTTCGACGGTCACCGTGGCGGGCCCGGGTCCGATCTCACCCAACGTCACGGGGACCGATTCCCAGTCGTCGATCCGGTTCCCGTCGATGGCGACGATCCGGTCGCCAGGCTCCAGACCGGCATCGGCGGCCGGGGCTCCCTCGACCACGACCCCCACCACAGGCGTGACCTCACCGGGTACCCCGTTGGCCAGGACCAGCCCGTAGAACATGAAGAACGCCAGGAGGAAGTTGGCCCCCACCCCGGCCAGGACCACCACGCTCTTCTCCCAGAACTTCTTCTCCCGGTAGGTTCGCCCCATGTCGGAGGCGGCTACCTCCTCGAGGGGGTTCATCCCAACGATCCTGACATAACCACCGAGGGGAATCGCCTTGATCCCGTATTCGGTCTCGCCCTTGCGGGTCGACCAGAGCCGGGGCCCGAACCCGAAGAAGAACTCGGTGGCCTTCATCCCCACCGCCTTGGCGGCGACGAAGTGACCCGCTTCGTGAAAGGTCACGAAGAAGATGATGGCGATGGCTGCGGCGATACCTCCGAGCATCCGGTCAGGGTACCGAGGGCCGACTGGTAATCAGAAGGCGCCGGCGACCAGGGAGGCGGCAACCGACCTCGCCTCGCCATCCGCATCCAATACGTCCTGGACCGTCTCGACGGTCCGCCATGAAACGGTTTCGAGGGTCGCTTCGACCACCTGGGGGATGATGAGGAACCCGATCCGGCCCTGGAGAAAGGCCTCGACCGCGATCTCGTCTGCCGCGTTCAGGACTGCAGGCGCCGATCCCCCAGCCCTACCCGCGGCAAGGGCGATGTCCAGCGCCGGGAAAGTCTCCCGGTCGACGGGCTCGAAGCTGAGCGTTGTGCCCGGGAAGTCGAAGAAGGGGGCGGGTGACGGGCTCCTCTGCGGGCCGGTCAGGGCGTACTGGATCGGGATCCGCATGTCGGGATGCCCCAGATGACCCTTCCATGAGCCGTCGATGAACTCGACCGCCGAGTGGAGGATCGACTGAGGGTGGACCACGACCTCGATGATGTCGTAGGGAAGGTCGAAGAGGTAATGGGCCTCGATCACCTCGAGGCCCTTGTTGAACAGGGTGGCCGAGTCGATGGTGATCCGCCGGCCCATCTCCCAGGTGGGGTGTCGCAACGCCTCCTCGGGTGTGACCGAGGCCAGGTCGTCCGTGGTACGGCCCCGGAAGGGCCCCCCTGAGGCGGTGAGCATGAGACGGCGAACCGACCCGATCTCCTCACCGACCAGGCACTGGTGCAGAGCCGAGTGCTCGCTGTCGACCGGGATCAGCTCCCCTCCTCTCCCCAGGGCGGCCTTCAGCACCGGACCACCCGCCACCAGGCTCTCCTTGTTGGCCAGGGCCAACCGGTTGCCCGCCGCCAACGCGGAGATACTCGCCTCGAGCCCCGCCGCCCCTACGACCCCGTTGACCACGGTCACACCAGGGAGCGACGCCACCTCCATCAGGCCCTCGGCGCCGAAGGAGACTCGCTGACCGATGACCGCCACCAGGGCATCTCTCTCCTCTGCCGACCCCCCGGTGACCGCGACCCTGGCGTCCGGGTAGCGCCTGGCCACCTCGACCAGCTCGGGGCCAGGTAGACGGGAGGCGACAGCTGCGATCGGGAGACCGAGCTGGTCGGCCACCTCGAGGGTCTGTGACCCGATCGAGCCGGTCGCCCCCAGGACGACGACCGGGCGACTCACAGCAAGCCGAATGCCCGGAACGCGAAGTAGAGGGCGGGGAGGGCGAAGAGGAAGCTGTCGACCCGGTCGAGCATTCCGCCATGGCCGGGGAGGACAGATCCCATGTCCTTGACACCGATCGACCGCTTCACCATCGACTCGCACAGATCGCCGATCGGGGAGAACACACCGACCATCGCCGCCAGCACCAGGCCGTTGGCCAGCCCGATGGGCTCCCAGGCCGGGAAGGTGACCAATACCGATGAGATCACCGCCGCCAGGACCAGGCCACCGAAGAGACCCTCGACCGTCTTCTTGGGCGAGATCACGGGGGCCAGCCGGGTCTTGCCGAACGAACGGCCGACGAAGTAGCCACCGATGTCGTTCATGGCGACGAGAAGCACGATGAAGAGCACGTTCTCCAAAGGGCGCGGCCCGGTTCCGAAGGGGATGGCAAAGGCCAGCATCCCCACCCAGGCCATGCCGAGGATGGTCAGGGAGGCATCTTCGAGTGGGTTGCGTCGGGGCGAGAGCGAGACGAAGAGGAGAGTGACCACGACGGCGACCGCGCACCAACCCCCGATCGCCGACACCCCCCAGTTGTGGGCGCCGATCCCCATCAGGGCCACGCCGACCAGGCCAAACAGGGCGAGTGGCTTGTGGTCCCTGACTCTCATCGTGGCGTACAGCTCGCCGACCGCAACCACGCTCACCAGGACCACGAACGCCGAGAACCACCACCCGCCGAGGAGGAGGCTCCCGAGGAAGAGACCGAAGACGACGATTCCCGACCCGACCCGCATGGCCAGGTCGGAGCTGGCTGCCTGCTCCAGGGCTTCGTAGGACTCCTCGGAGTCGAGCTGGGTGCCCGAGACGTCCTCGAAACCGACCAGGCCGCTCTCGACCCCGGGGAGACTGGCGGCGACTGCCTGCAGCTCCCACTCCTCGTCGGCGGCACGGCTCACGTCCTCGGCCAGCCCCTCGTATTCCTGAGTGGTGGCGCTGATGTACTCATCGGAGGTATAGCCCTCGATCTCCCCGGTCCCATTGGCCATGGCCTCCCAGTCGACCTCACCGGTGTCCTCGACCACCAGCTGGTCGTCTTCGGCCGCCTCCTCATCGGTCTCGTCGAGAACGCCGGGGAGGGGGACCACCTCGGCGGCGTCCTCATCGGCCTCCTCCCATGGGCGGTTGAAGCCCCTTCGCCCTTTGGGCCTTTCGTCACTCATCAGACTTCGAGCAACTCCTCTTCCTTGTTGGCGAGCAGCGAGTCGATCCGGACCACGAAGCGGTCGGTGAGCTTCTGCAGCTCCTCCTCTCCGCGTCGGATGTCGTCGTCGGAGATCTCACCGCGCAGATCCTCCATCTCCGTCTTGGAGTGGCGTCGCACGTTCCGCACCGCCACCCGGCCCTCTTCGGCCATGTGCTTGACCAGCTTGGTCAGGTCCTTCCGCCTCTCCTCGGTCAGCGGGGGGAAGGCGATCCTGATCACATTGCCATCGCTGCTGGGGTTGAGCCCAAGGTCGGACTGCTGGATGGCCTTCTCGATGTTCCCAACCGATGACTTGTCGAAGGGCTGGACCACCAGGAGCCTGGGTTCGGGGACCGCGATCGAGGCTAGCTGTTGGAGGCTGGTGAGGCTCCCGTAGTAGTCGACCTGGATTCGCTGCAGGAGTTGGGGATTGGCCCTTCCACTGCGGACCGTGGAGAACTCGGTGGCGACGTGCTCCACCGCCATCTCCATCTTGTGCTCGGCCTCCGTCAGGAGATCGCCGATCATCGGTCCTCCTCGTCAGTGGACCACCGTGCCGAACCGATCACCACGAACTGCCCGCACGATGTTGCCCGGTTCGGTCATGTCGAAGACGTGAATCGGAACCTGGTGCTCTTTGCACATGGTAACGGCGGTGGTGTCCATGACCCGGAGTTCCCCGGCGATGAAGTCCATGTAGGAGAGCTCATCGAGCTTCCGGGCATCGCTGTTGGTGGCTGGGTCGCTGTCATAGATCCCGTCGACCTTGGAGGCCTTGAGCAGGACATCGGCGTCGATCTCTATGGCTCGGAGGGCGGCGGTGGTGTCGGTGGTGAAGAACGGGTTGCCGGTCCCGGCGGCGAAGATCACCACCCTTCCCTTCTCGAGGTGGCGGATGGCGCGCAGCCGGATGTAGGGCTCGGCGAGCTCCTGCATGGTGATGGCGCTCTGGACCCGTGTGGTGGCCCCTTGCTTCTCCAGGGCGTCCCTGAGGGCGAGGGCGTTGATCACCGTTGCCAGCATTCCCATGTAGTCGGCTGTGGCCGGGTCCATTCCTTTGGCTGCTTGTGAGACACCCCTGAAGATGTTGCCTCCCCCGACCACGATGGCGACCTCGACGCCTTCCTCCTTGGCCTCGGTGATCTCCTCCGCGACCCGCTGGACGGTGACCGGGTCGATCCCATAGCCGAGGCCAGGATCGGCGAAAGCCTCCCCCGAGAGCTTGAGCAGGACCCGTCGATGCGGTTTCTCAGTCAAAGTCCCTCCTCTAGGACCCAACGGCGACCCGGGACACCCGGCGCACCGAGATGTTCTCCCCCATCTTGGACGCCAAGGCGGCGACCATGTCGGCCACCGACCCGTCGAACCTCTCCGGATTGACGAATTTCTGCTCGTAGAGCACGTTCTCGGCAAACCAGGACTCGACCTTGCCGTTGAGGATCCGCTCCGCCACCTCAGCCGGCTTTCCCTCGGCGTGGGCCTGCCGGGCGATCATCTCGCGCTCCTTGGCGAGGGCGTCGGGATCGACCTCATCACGATTGATCCAGGTGGGGTTGGCCCAGCTCACGTGGAGTGCGATGTCGTTGGCAGTGGATATGAACTCGTCACTCTTGGCGACGAAGTCGGTCTCACATGCCAGCTCGACCAGCACCCCGAGCACCGGGCGTCCGTTCTGGAAGTGGATGTAGCTGCCGATCACCCCATCTTTGGCCTCGCGGTCGGCCCGCTTCGTCATCTTGGCCTGGCCCCGCTCCCGAAGCAGGTCGAAGGCCTTCTCCAGATCTCCATCAGCGTCGGATAGAGCCTTCTTGGCGTCCATCATCCCGACCCCGGCGTCATGGCGGAGCTTCTGGACATCCTTGGCGCTGATCTCGACCATCAGGGCTCCGGCTCTTCGGCTTTCGCGGGGTTCTTCTTGGAGGCGATCTCTTTGCCCTCGAGTATGCCGTCGGCGATGGCGTTGGCGATGAGGTCTGCGGCCCGGATGGCGTCGTCGTTGCCGGGGATCACGTAGTCGATGGCATCGGGATCCGAGTTGGAGTCGACCAGGGCGATTATCGGTATGCCGAGTCTCTCCGCCTCCTTGATGGCGGTGGCCTCGGTGTTGACATCGACGACGAAGATGGCGTCGGGGAGCTTCTGCATGTCCACCATCCCGCCCAGGTTGCCCTCCAGTTTGGAGAGCTCGCGACGCAGTTGAAGACGCTCCTTCTTGGGCAGTCCGTTCATCTCTCCCGTGTCCTCGAGGCGACGCAGCTCGCGCATGTAGAACACTCGCTTCTGGATGGTGCGGAAGTTGGTCAGCATTCCCCCGAGCCAGCGGAAGTTGACAAAGGGCTGCCCGGCCCGCTGAGCGGCGGCGGCCACCGCGGTCTGAGCCTGCTTCTTGGTCCCGACGAATAGGACCGAGCCGCCGTCGGCGGCCAGGTCGCGTGCGAAGGCCTGGGCTTCGGCGACCTGGGTCACGGTCTGACGTAGGTCGAGGATGTGTATCCCGTTGCGCTCTCCGTAGATGAAGGGGCGCATCTTGGGGTTCCAGCGCCTGGTCTGGTGCCCGAAGTGGACACCGGCCTCCAGGAGCTGCTTCATTGTGACTTCAGCCACAATCGGTCCTTTCTGGTTTGATTCCTCCGTCCGCCGGGCCTGGCCCCACTCCGTTAAGGGTGTCCCTCATTCGAGACGCGCTCGACCAGCGAGGGATTGCGGACGTGCGTGATGCCCGGATTCTACGCGGGCGGGGGATGCTTAGGTAATCGCCGCTCTGGCGCCATGCATTTGCATACGGGTGCGGTCAGCGCGACCCCGTGCAAATGCACGGAGTCTCACTCAACCCCAGGCGGGGTCACCGAGGCGGTTGCGCAGAGACATCATGGTCTTGGCGTGGATCTGGCAGACCCTCGACTCGGTGACACCGAGCACGTTCCCTATCTCGGCCAGTGTCATCCCCTCGTAGTAGTACAGCGTCACCACCAGCCTCTCCCGGTTGGGGAGACGGTTTATGGCGTCGACCAGCCCCTGCCTGGTCTCCTCTGCCTGGAACGCCATCTCGGGGGACATCCCACCGGGGTCGGCGATCATCTCGCCCATCGAGGTGTGGGAGTCGTTGGAGACCAGCTCGTCGAGGGCGGCCATCCCGGAGCGCCCGATCTCGGCGAGAGCGTCGCGGAGCTCTTCGATCTCCATCTCGACATGGGTCGCCAGTTCCTCCTCCGAGGGTGCTCTCTGCAATTTGTGCTCCAGCTCGGCGATCCCGGTCTCGATCCTCCTCGCCCTCGACCGGACCGACCGGGGCACCCAATCGAGCGCCCTCAGCTCGTCGAGGATGGCGCCTTTGATCCGGTTGATGGCATAGGTCTCGAACTTGAACCCGCGATCGGGCTCGAACTTGTCGATGGCGTCGATCAGACCGAACAACCCGTAGCTGGCGAGGTCGTTCTGATCTACAGACCGCGGCAGCCCGGCGCCCACCCGTCCGGCGACGTACTTGACCAATGGCGAGTAGTGGAGGATGAGCCGGTCACGGATGCCAGGATCGCCAGCTGCCTTGAAAAGCTCCCACAGAGCCTCGACCTGCGTCTTCTCAGGCTCTTGGGTGGCTTCTCTCATAGGTGTCCCTCAGATGGCGTCGGGTGACCGCAGTGTAGATCTGGGTCGTCGCCAGATCGGTGTGTCCCAGCAGATCCTGGACGGTGCGCAGGTCGGCACCTCCTTCGAGGAGGTGGGTGGCGAAGCTGTGGCGCAGGGCATGGGGGAAGGTGGCGAGTTGCGTCGCCACCACCCTCCGGGCCCCACGGCTGTCGAGTCGGCCACCTCTCACCCCCACCCAAAGGGCAGTCCCGGCCCGTTCGGTGGCCAGATGGGGCCGGCCCAGCCGAAGGTATCGATCGAGTGCGGTCTGAGCCGGGCGGCCTAGCGGGACCACCCGGGTCTTGCGGCCCTTGCCGACCACGGTGATGGTGTCGGCGCCGAGGTCGCTGATCGTTAGAGACACCAGCTCGGAGACGCGGAGACCGCTGGCGTAGAGGGTCTCGATCAGGGCTCGGTCGCGGAGACCGGCCGGGCTCGAGGTGTCGATGGCTTCGATGGCCTGGGCCAGGGCACGTGCGGAAAGGGCATGGGGCAGGGTCCGATCCAGCTTGGGCCGTTTCAACCCGTCGAGCGGGTTCGATTCCAATGACCCCCTCCTCACCCCATCGGCGTAGAACGCTCTCACCGAGGAGGCCTTGCGGGTCATCGACCTACGGGTGTAGCCCCTGGTGTCCAGAAAGGCGAGGTATCGCCGCGACACCAGACGATCCACGTCGTCGATGGCCCGGATCCCGGTGCGGTGGCAGTAGTCGAAGAACTGGGCCAGATCCCGTCTGTAGGCATCCAGGGTGTTGGCCGACAGCCGTCTTTGATGGTCGAGACGCCCCAGGTATGCCCCGACCTCGGGACGGGCCCATTCGGGGATCTCGGGGATGCTCACCAAGTCGATGCTATTGCCGGGCGATCGATCTGCCGTGGAGCCTCAACCGGGGACCACCAGGTCGCCATCCCTTCGCGCCGAGCCATCCAGCTCCATCCTGGCCAGCTTGACGAGGGCCTCGGAGATGGTGACACCCCACAGGGCTGGGAGTTGGTCGACTGTCACCCCGCCGGAAGGCAATGAGCTCGACTCACCCCCGTCGATCGGCCGCGCCGGCCCCAACACCAGCTCCAACTCCTCGATCATGTCGCGGGGGCCGAGCACCGGGTGGGCACCATCTTTGATGAGGCGGTTGCAGCCCACCGATGCCGGCCGGTCGACGTCACCCGGTACCACGAACACCGGTCGGCCGATCTCGGCGGCGAGCCGGGCGGTTATCAGCGCGCCCCCGGTCTCGGCTGCCTCCACCACCACCACGGCCCCCGACATGGCCGCGATGAGCCGGTTCCGCGCCGGGAATCGCCAGCGATCGGGGGGTGTCCCCGGCGGATACTCGGACACGATGGCCCCTCCACTGGCGATGATCCGGTCGTACAACAGGCGGTTCTCGGCGGGATAGCAGACGTCCGCCCCCGACCCGAGAACCGCGACCGCCATGCCACCCGCAACTAGGCAGCCCCGGTGCGACGCGGCGTCGATCCCTCGGGCCAGCCCGCTCACTGTCACCCAACCGGCCCTGGCGAGGACGACACCAAACGACTCGGCCAGACCAAGGCCGTAAGCGGTGCACCGTCTGGTTCCAACCACCGCCACCGACGGCCCTGGTGGGAAGTCTCCGATGACATGGATCGGGGGCGACTCCTCCAGGTCGCACAAGCCCTGCGGGTAGCCAGGATCGCCCGGAGAAAGGGTCTCGATCACCAGTCGACCCTGAGTGCCATCGCCTCGGCCACGTGCTCCTCGGTGATCCGATCCGAGACGGCGAGGTTGGCGATGGTCCGGGCGAGGCTCCGGAGCCGGGTGGCTCCCCGGGCGGTGACCAGGCCCGCCTCCAACGCCGCGACGATCATCCGGAGCGCCGTGGGGTCGACCACCCCCTCGACCTGGGAGCCGAACCCGAGCGCTTCGACCACTCGGGCCCGCACCCTTGCCGATGGCTCCCCGGTGAATGCGTCGAGGGTCATGGTCTCGACCCGGCCCACCTTGACCACCAGGTCGATCCGGTCCAAGAGCGGGCCCGACAGACGCTGGCGATATCGCGCCACCTGGGAGGGTCGACACTCGCATGGCTTACGGCTGTCGCCCTGAAACCCACAGGGACACGGGTTGGTCGCGGCCACCAAGTGGAACATCGACGGGAACCGGAGGGTCATGCCCTTGCGGGCCACCGTGACGAATCCGTCCTCGAGGGGTTGACGGAGGGTGTCCAGGTTGCCACCCGGAAACTCGGCCAACTCATCGAGGAACAACACGCCACGATGGGCCAGCGACACCTCTCCCGGGACGGGAATACCCGATCCGCCACCCACCAGGGCTGCTCTCGAGGCGGTGTGATGTGGCGACCGGAATGGTCGTTCCCTCACCAGGTCTCGTCGCAGACCGGCGGCACTATGGATCAAGGCAACCTCGACCGCCTCGTCCCCTGACAACGGGGGGAGAATTCCGGGAAGCCTCCTCGCCAGCATGGTCTTGCCACCACCGGGTGGCCCATGGAGCAGGAGATGGTGTCCCCCGGCTGCGGCGATCTCCAGGGCCCTCCTCGCCACCGGCTGTCCCTGCACGTCGGCCAGATCCGGGACCGGTGGTGTCATCGGATCAGCGTCGGCGGTCACTGCGGACCGCCTCGCGGTCCCCTCGCTGAGCAGTGACACCGCTTCGGCGAGGCTCGCTACCCCATAGACCGTCGAGCCGGGCACCACCGCCGCCCTGGAGGCCACCTCGCTGGCAACCAGACAGGGAATCTTGGTGCGGGCGGAGAGGACCGCCGCCCCCAGACTGGCCAACCCGGCTCGTACCGACCCGTCAAGGGCCAGCTCCCCAACCGCCACCGCCCGGGTAAGACCCGGCACCTCACCCGAGGCGGCCAGCACGCCGAGGGCGATGGGGAGATCGAAGTCGGTGCCGGCCTTGGGAAGATCGGCCGGCGCCAGGTTCACCGTGACCGTGCGATTGGGGAACCTGATCCCACTTGATGCGATGGCGGCCCGGACCCGGTCCTTGGCCTCGCGCACTGCGGTGTCGGGGAGCCCGCTCAGCTTGAAGGCCTCGGTCTGACGGCCCACATGGACCTGGACTTCGACCGCCCGAGCCTCTCCCCCAACCAGTGCCACCGAAATGGTGGCGGCATACATGCTTTGGAAGGTACGGAGGCGGCGGGAAGGAATCCAGGGGTGTGACTGCCACGGCCGGGCTCAGCTTCCGCGAATCTGTGCTGGTTTCTGGGAGACAGACCCTCTCACTGGTGCCCGCCTGCAGCACTTGGTCTTGACTTGGAAGCTATGTGCGTTTGTAGGACCGGGGTCGGTGAGACCTCTCCGCTCTAGGTTGCTGGCATCGCCGCCGACTTCTGCCACATCAGGAACCCCGTGTAGATGATCCACAATGTGAACAGGATCGATGCGATCGGGAATAGCACGAATGCCGAGAGCATCGATGGTCCGGCAAACCACTGCAGCACCCCGGCGACGACGCCTAGGACCCCGGCTAACCCCGCCACCCAGCCGAGCCAAGTCGGATAATCGTCGCTGGAGAGAATTGTCGCTGCGTAGAGCAGCGGCAGTGCTCCGAAGGAGATCACGATGAACCCGGTGAAGAGGGCAAAACTCAGCGAGATCATCGCTGAACCAACTGCAAAGGCGGTGTCTTTGGCCGCCCCAGAAGCACTCGACCAAGTCTCGGCTGCGTCAGCCACGGCGATCCCGTCAACAAACAGCACCACCAGCCCGATCGCCGTTGAGGCAACTGCCGCGCCCCAGGCGAGCCGAGCCCATTGCCGGCCACTCTCACTGGTGATGGAACGGCTGACACCGTACAGAGCAGCTAGCAGCAGCGCGAGCGCAACCGCGATAGCGAAATGGTCCCCGACCCAGATGTCTGACCCGGCGACCTCAGCCAACAACCCCTCCGTGCTGTCGAGAATGTCGGCGTCACGCGGGTGCAGGATGTTGGCCACCAGACCGATGACACCTCCGACGATGGCTGCTACCGCACCTATGCGGAGCGTCACCCGCTCACCCATGATTACCTCCCTCTATCGGCGCGCCCACATGCGCTCCCTAACTGGCCATGTCTCCAGCCGAAGGCTAGCAACCGGGCCGAGAGCGCGGGGCCGGCACATCTCGAGTGGTTTCTCGCCCGGATTGAGTCTCGAGGTTCGACGTGGCCGAAGTGGTGGCGGCATACATGCCACGAACATGTGACTCGGCGCCGCTCGCTACCAGGAGCTCGCGCCCTCAGCGGCCCTTCCATTCGGGTGATCGCTTCTCGAGGAAGGCCGCCACTCCCTCTTTGGCATCCTCGGTGCCGAGGGTGATGCTCTGGGACTGGCCCTCCCAGCTGATCGACTCGGCGAAGCTGGACTCGAAGGCAGCGTCGAGGGCCTGCTTGGCGAACATCTGGGCGATGGGGGCCCCCTCGAGGAAGCCGTGGGCGATCTCCACCGCCCTTTCCAGGAGCCTGGCGTGATCGACCATCTCCATGGCGATCCCGATCCGGACCGCCTCTTCAGCCTCGACGATCCGTCCCGAGAGGGCGAGTTCCTTGGCCCGCTGCAATCCAACAGCCCTGGGAAGCAGCCAGGTCCCGCCGAAGTCGAGGGTGAGGCCCCGTTTGACGAAGATCTCCGAGAACCGGGCGCGTTCCGTGGCCACCGTCACGTCACACCCCAGGGCCAGGTTCATTCCGGCGCCCACCGCCACCCCGTCGACGGCAGCGATCGTGGGCTTGCTGAGGCGGTGAAGGGCGCTGGCGGCGGCTTCCACCACCTTCATCCGGCGATGACGATCGGTGATCCCCTCGGATGTGGGGAAACGGTCCAGATCCAGGTCGGCGCCGGCACAGAACTCTCCTCCCGCACCGGTGACGATCAATACCCGCGCCTCCGACCTCTCGAAATCGGTGAATGCCTCCCTGAGACGTGGCCAGCCCTCGTAGGGGATGGCGTTCTTGCGCTCGGGTCGGTCGATGACGAGCAAACGGACCGCGTCGCGGTCCTCGACGTGGAGCCAGGTCACGAGGTGAATGTAGACACCCCGATGTGACGGTTACCGTCTCGGTGTGGGATTCAACCCCTTTCGCAAGCAGGAGAAGACCCGGACCGACGTGGTGATGATGGTGTTGGCGCTCCTGGCGACCGTGGCCCTGATCGCGTGGGCAGTCTCACCGAGGTGACAGTCACCCCCGTGCAGCCTTATCAGGCGCGCAAGGAGTACATATGCCCCGGGTGTGAGGGAACCATCCCGCCGGGGACGTTCCATTTGGTGGTGGTGCCGGATGAGTCCCCTGACCTCAGACGGCATTGGCACCACGGCTGTTGGCACAAGGACCTCAGAAGGCGATTCGGCAGGTAGCGGCTAGGCGTCGCGACGACGAAGACCCCACCAGGTGAGCCCGAACGCCAGGACGGTCCACCCGACGAGGGTCACGGCTGCATGGGTCAGCGAGATCTCAGACCCGGGGAGGAACGCGCCGAAGAATCCGTCGAGGAACTCTCCGAAGAGGGCGGTGGTGGCGGCGGTCACCGAGACGTTGGCGTAGGGCGGCCAGAGGGCGAGGATCCCCTCGAGGAAGGAAAAGGCGAGCGCGGCGCCGATGGCCGGCCCCACCGAGCGGAGCAGGGCAACCGCCGCCAGCCCGAGGGAAGACCACACCAAGGCCACCAGGCCGACCCGCCAGCCCAGACCCAGCCACTCGGTGGCGCCGGGGCCCCCCTCGCCCGGAGCAGCGAAGAGGGTGAATCCAGCCCATAGCATCACGCCGAGGGCGAAAGCCAACCACGAGGCCAGCGTGAGCATGGTGATCCTCGCTCCCACATGACGGAGCACCGACGATTCCCTGGTGAGGGAGGTGGCCCACACCGTCGATCCCAGCTCTCCACCCAGGATCACCACCGCCAAGATCAGGGGGAACCAGGTCTGACCGGCCACCTGCTGGGCGCCGATGGTGTAGGCGTCAGGCTTGGCCAGCACCGGGACCTCCTCCGCCAGGTCCGGGGCGATCTGGCCGAAGATCAAAAGGAAGAAGGCGGTGAGCCCCACGAGGAGGAACAGGATCAACAGAAGCACCGGATAGAGCTTGCGCCGGCTCAGCTTGAGGTACTCGGCGTGAACCAGGCTCAGAGACCGCTCCCCTCTCCGGTCATGCCCAGGAACACGCTCTCCAACGAGCTCCGCTCGGGTCTCACCTCGCTCGGGAAGATCCCGGCCGCGGCCAGGGCCCTCACCACCGCCGACCCGTCCTGACTCTCGACCACCACTCCCCGGTCGTCGCTCCTGCCCTCGAGGCCGGCGGCAGCGAGCACGGCAACCGCGGCTCCGGGGTCGGGTACCAATACCCGTATCCCCCCGGCGTCGAGCATCGACTCCAGTGACCCCTGGGTGACCAGCCTTCCGTGGTTTATCACCACCACGTAGTCGGCCAGCGCCTCGATGTCGGCGAGGTCGTGACTGGAGACGACGACTGTCCTCCCCTCGGCGGCGACAGCACGCAGCCTGGCCTTGAATACGTGTTGGCCGGCAGGGTCGAGCCCGTCGAGGGGCTCGTCGAGGATCAAGAGCTCGGGGTCGCCCAACATGGAAGCGGCGAGGGCGAGACGCTGACGCATCCCCTTCGAGTACTCATCGACACGGCGCCTGGCGTCGGCGGTGAGCCCGACGAACTCCATCAACTCCGAGATCCGGCCATGGCCGAACCCGAGTGTGTCCGCCGCCACCTCCAGGTTGACCGTCCCGGAGAGGGCCTTGATCAGCCCCGGCTCCTCGACGATCACCCCCACCTTCTTGGTGATCTCGGCCAACCGGTGGGGGCTCCTCATCCCGAGGATCTCGATCTCACCCGCCTGGGGACGGGTCAACCCGAGAATCGAGCGGAAAGTGGTGGTCTTGCCGGAGCCGTTGGGACCGAGGAACCCGGTGACCTGACCGGCGGGGATCTCGAAGTCGAGCCCGCGCAGGGCCTCGGTCTTCTTGTAGGTCTTGTGGAGGCCGGTGACCGCGATTGCTGATGCCTGCGTCATGCTCTAAAACAACGGGATCGTCTCAAAGGAGACGGGTCAAGACGCCGCCGGGACCCAATGGACGTCGAAACCCGACCGGTGGATGCGGATCCCGAGGACATCGACCCTGGTGGCGGCGATCTGTCTTGCCAGCGCCTTGACCCGGGCCCGTTTTGCGGGATCCGCAGCGTCGACCGGGTCGGGGCCCCCGAGCCGGGTCCTCACCTCGACCGCCACCCGCTCGCTCCCGTCCACCGCCAGGAGATCGATCTCCCCTCCAGGGACGATCACGTTGGCGGCCACCACATCGAGACCCACCTCCTCCAGGTACCATCGCGCCAGGGCCTCACCGATGGTGCCGAGCTCACGACGCGAAACGCTCAGATCGAGAGCTCCGGCTTCTCGAGTTCCTCCACGTTGACGTCACGGAACGTGAGGACCTGCACTTGCTGGAGGAATCGGGCAGGGCGGAACATGTCCCACACCCAGGCATCCCTCATCTGGACCTCGAAGAACATCGACCCGTTCGATTCGCGGACGTCGATGTCGACCTGGTTGGCGAGATAGAAGCGACGCTCGGTCTCCACGACGTACTTGAACATCGGGAGGACGTCGTGGTACTCCTTATAGAGCTTCAGCTCCACCTCGGACTCGTAGCGCTCCAGGTCTTCTTCCATCTCTTCCTCGCTCCGGCCTTGGTCGACTCCCGGCCCGATCATATGACAGGCCCCGACATAACCAATAGGGATTCCAGGTGACAGTTTCTAGAGACCGCCGAAGTGCGAGGTCGGCCAGATGACCAAGAAGGCTCGACCCACGATGTCGTCGATCGGCACCGCGCCAAAGCGACGAGAGTCGAAGCTGAACTCGCGATTGTCCCCCATGACGAACACCTGGGCGGCGCCGATCGTCACCGGGCCGAAGTCAGGCATCTGGGTTCCCTCGGGCAGATAGGGCTCCGCCAAAGGCACCCCGTCGATGTGAACCCGATTCTCCTCGATCGAGATGGTCTCGCCGGGCAGTGCGATCACCCGCTTGATCAGGTCCTCGGCGCCACGCGTCCTGACGCCGACGGCTTCCATGATCGAGCGGATGACGGCCTCGGGAATCGACTCATCGGGCTCGGGACTGGCCGGGTCACGGAAGACGACCACATCGCCCCTGCCCGGGTCACCGAACCGCAGGGACAGCTTGTTGACCATCACCCGATCGTTGATCTCGAGAGTGGGCACCATCGACTCTGAGGGGATCCAGAACGGCTGGACCAGGAATGTCTTTATCACCACCGCGATCACCAGGGCGGTGAGCAGGAGCCCGGGCAACTCGGCCCAGAAAGAGCGACGCTTCCCCTCCGGGCTCCCCTCTTCCTGGTCCTTTTGGAGGTGGCGGCCTCGGCTCGACCGGTTCAGTCGCGGAGCTCCTTGATGCGCGCCGACTTCCCCACCCGGTCGCGCAGGTAGTAGAGCTTGGAGCGACGGACGTCGCCTCGTCTGACGATCTCGATCTTCTGGATGATCGGGGCGTGAACCGGGAAGACCCTCTCGACACCGACCCCGAAGCTGAGCTTGCGGACGGTGAAGGAGGCTCGGGGCCCGTCGCCGTTGCGGGCGATCACGATGCCTTCGAAGACTTGGACGCGCTCCCGACCCCCCTCGACCACCCTGACGTGGACCTTGACGGTGTCGCCGGAGCGAAAATCGGGCAAGTCGTCGCGGACATGCGCGCTCTCTACGGCTTGAAGATCGTTCATGGAAGGCTCCTAGAGATCCGGGGCGGATGCCATGGCCCCGGGTCGGGCGATTGTATCAGGTCTCCGATTCCTCGCCATCTCCCAGGAGATCGGGGCGACGCTCTCGGGTCCGCTTCGAACGCTGCTCAGCCCGCCAGGCCTCGATCCGCGCATGGTCCCCGCTGAGGAGGACCTCGGGGACGGCCCAGCCCTCGAACTCGGCGGGTCTGGTGTACACCGGCTCCTCGAGGAGACCCCCGCGGAAGGACTCCTTCTCGGTCGACTCGGGGTTCCCCACCACCCCGGGTATGAGCCTGGCCATTCCCTCGATGGCGGCGGCAGCCGCGACCTCCCCCCCGGCAAGAACGTAGTCGCCGAGGGACACCTCCTCATCGATCAGGTTGTCGATGACCCGCTGGTCGACACCCTCATACCGCCCGCAGACGAAGGTGATCTCAGGAGTGCCGGCCCACCGGTCGAGGGTGGCCTGGGTCAGCGGCCGGCCCGCCGGCGTGAACAGGACCCGATGAGTCGCCTCGAGAGGGACCAACGCCTTGGCCAGGGGCTCGACCATCATCACCATGCCCGGACCTCCGCCAAACGGGGAGTCGTCGAGCTGCCGATGCCTTCCCAGCCCGTGTTCCCGGAGGTCATGGATCGACACGGTCAAGGCCCCGTCCTCGATGGCCCGGGCCACGATGGAAACCCCAAGGGGCCCGTCGAACCACCCAGGGAACATTGTCAGGACATGGATCCTCACGAGGCCGTCGTTGGCTAGAGAGGTCTGATGAACACGATCCCGGTGGCCTTCAGAGCCTCGGCGACCCGGTCGTGTTGCTCCGGGTGGTGCTCGCGGGAATGCCTCAGCGCCCTGTCGGCCAGCCTGTCCCGGTGCTCGTCTCGATCTTCGTGGGTGCAGCCGGGGATGATGCGATCGCAGATGAACTCGAACAACTCGTCAGGTCTCCTTGCGGACAGGTCGGATTATTACAGGTCGAGCGGGCAGCGACCCCATGGGCGGGAATCTTTCAGGAGAGACGCTCAACGATCATCGCCATGCCCTGGCCACCCCCGACGCACATCGTCTCCAGGCCGTAGGTGCCGTCGAGGGCCCGGAGACCATTGAGCAGGGTGCCCATGATCCGGGCGCCGGTCATCCCGAAAGGATGGCCGAGGGCGATTGCCCCGCCATGGGGGTTCAGACGGTCGATGTCGATCCCGATCTGGTCGACACAGGCCAGCACCTGGGCGGCGAAGGCCTCGTTGAGCTCGATGATGTCGATGTCGCCCAGGCTCATCCCAGCCTGGTCGAGCACCTTTCGGACGGCGTGAACCGGTCCCATCCCCATGAACTCCGGCGCCAGGCCGGCGACCGAGGAAGCGATGATCCTGGCCATCGGAGTCAACCCGAGTTGATCGGCTCGGGTGGCCGACATCACCAGCACCGCAGCCGCGCCATCGTTCAGGGGGCAGGCGTTTCCGGCGGTGACCGTCCCATCCGGCTTGAAGATCGTGGGGAGCTCGGACAGCCTCTCCAGCGTGGTGTTGGGTCGCGGCCCGTCGTCGTCGCTGATGGTCCGCCCGTCGGCCACCACCACCGGCGTGATCTCGTTGGCGAAGAAACCGTTCTTCTGGGACTCGACCGCAAGATCCTGAGACCTCTTGGCGAACTCGTCCTGACGCTCCCGGGTGATCCCGAAACGCTCGGCGACGTTTTCGGCGGTGTTGCCCATCGGGATGTAGACCTGGTTGATGAAGTCGTCGCGGTCCGGATCGGTGAACCGGGGGTTGAGGTCCTCGCTGGCGAAGCCCTTGCCGTAGGTCCGGGTGGTCGACTCGACACCGGCGGCGAGGTAGACGTCGCCCTCACCATCTCTGATGGCATGGAAGGCCATCCGGATCGTCTGCAACGAGGAGGCGCAGAACCGATTGACGGTGGTGGCTGGCACGGTCTCGGGCATACCTCCCAGCAACGACGCCGGCCGTGCCACGTTGTACCCCTGCTCGTTATGGGTCAGGGCACAGCCAACCATCACGTCCTCGACACTGGCTCGGTCGACCTCGGGGACACGGGACATCACCGCATCGATCGCCAGACCGGCGAGATCGTCAGCCCTGACGTCGATCAGCGAGCCCTTGTAGGCACGCCCGATCGGGGTCCTGGCCGTAGCCACGATCACCGCCTGAGGCGCCTCATGCCCTGTCATCGAGTCATCCCCTGTTCGCCGTGTCGCTCAAACCTAATGGCTGGCCTTAGCCTTACCGACATGCGACCCGGGGCAGAGACGTTGGTGATCGCCGTGCTCCTCCTCGCCGCCTGCACCGGCCCGCTGACCCCCGGCCCCACCAGCTCGACTTCGACCACCATGAGTCTCCCCGGCACCACGGGAGCTCCAACCCCGCTTTGCGATCGGGCCATAGAGTTCACCGAGGGAGGGCGTGTCGCCTCCCTGGATAGCCCCGGGTCGGATACCCAGACCGTCGGGTTGATCTCGTGGGAGGCACCGTCCGAATGCGAGACCTTCACCATCGCCTTCGTGAGCTCGGAGGGAGCGCCTGCCACCACACCGCCCAGCGTCACAGTCGACTTCCTCGACCCGGCCCCGATCCTTCGGATCGCGCTCGACGCCACCGGCTCGGTGATCGCCGACCAGGTGGTGGACACCGGGCTGGTGGACAGGCTGTTCGTGGTCGATTCGGTCGACGGCGGCGTGTTCATCGATCTCCACCTCAAAGGCCCGGCGCAGGCCAGGGTGAGCACCGGTGAATCACCTGCGACGCTCCAACTCGAGCTCCAACCCGGCCTCGTCGATCGTCCCAATGTGGCGGTGATCATCGAAGACCTGGTGGTGATCAGCCCTATGGAAGGGTCAGAGGTTGATTCGCCGGTTGAGATCTTCGGCTACGCCCGGAAGGCGCCGGGAGGGCTGGTGGTCATCGCTACGTCGGGGGACCTGGTTTTGGGCGAGCATCATCTCGAGCCCGCCGGGGAGGTGGGCTCTTGGGGCGAGTTCCGGACTTCACTGGCGCTGGACCCGGGGTCGGTGACCGTCTTCGCCGGGGAGGATCTGGGGCCGGGGGGCCTGGAGGGGGTCACGATCCAGATGACGGTGGGATGAGACCCTCGATCTCGACGATCTCAACATAGCCGGCTTCCTGGTCGACCCGGGGCACCAGCTCGACCACGAGTGGGACCTCGAACACCGCGCCGGCCCGCTCGATGACCAGGCGATCCTGGGCCGGGCCGCTCTCCACCCCGATCACCACCCCACCCCCCGGCCTGACCTCGAGCCCGATCAGGTCCTTCAGCCAGTATTCGCCCTCGGTGAGCCGACGGCGGTCCTTGGCAAAGACCTCTTGATTCCTGATCGCCTCGGCGGAATCGCGGTCGGGGAGCTCGACGAAGGCGACCTGATGACCTCGGGGCCCGCGACGAACCTCTCGCACCGTGAGCGGCCGGCCATCGACTTCGACCGCGGCCCCGACCTCGAAGTTGGCCAGGTCTGCCGGGTCGACGTAGAGCCCCAAAAAGCCATCGAGGCCATGTGGGCGACCCAGGCGGGCGACCCGGGTCAGGGCGGGATCAGTCGAGGAACTCAACCCCGGCTGTGATTCCCTCTTCCTCACCGGCGGCGGCGGCGGCGGCCCGGATCGCCTTGGCTACCCGGCCCCGGCGCCCGATCACCCGGCCCATGTCGCCTTTGGCGGTACGGACCTCGGCCACCACTTCGTTGGGGCCTTGCTCTATGAGATTGACCTCTACCGCATCAGGGTCGTCGACGATGCTCCGCACCACGTAGGTGACGACCCGCTCCACGATATCCCCGGTCGCCATCACTCTTCCTCCGTGGCTGCGGCCATTGGCACCTCGTCGACCCTGGGGCCTGTTTGCTCCAACCCCACCACGTGGACCTGGCCGGACCGCACCTTCATGGTGTTCATCGCCCCCGAGATGTTGAGCAGCTTCTCTACGGTGTCGCTGGGCTGGGCGCCTCTGGCCAGCCACTCAGCCGCCTTCTCGTTGTCGATCTCGACGATCGAGGGGTCGTGGAGCGGCTCATATCGCCCTATCTGCTCGATGTAGCGGCCATCACGTTGAGAGCGCCCGTCGACCACCACGACCCGGTACATGGGCTGCTTCTTCTTGCCCATCCGCATCAATCTCATCCTCACAGCCATCGATTCACCTCTTGCCGGTCTTCTTCCTGGCGGGCCGGCCACCCATCAGGGCCTCCAGGTTCGGAATGCCCCTGGTCCCCGCCAGTGTCTTCATCAACTTCTGTGCCTCGGTGTGCTGCTTCAACAGCCGGTTCACGTCCTGGGGCATGGTGCCCGACCCGGACGCGATGCGCCGCTTTCGGCCACCACCGATGATCTTGGGATTCCGGCGCTCATCGGGTGTCATCGACTGGATGATTGCCTCGACCCGTTTGAGGTCGCGATCATCGATGTCGACCTCGCGCAAGAGCGACCCGGAGCCGGGAAGCATAGCAAGGATGTCCCTGAGAGACCCCATCGACCGGAGGGCCTGGAACTGGGCGAGGAAGTCGTCGAGCGTGAACTCCCCCTTCTGGATCTTGCGCGCCGCCTTGTCTGCCTCGGCCTGGTCATAGACGCTCTCTGCCCGCTCGATGAGGCTGAGCACGTCGCCCATCCCCAGGATCCGGGAGGCCATCCGCTCGGGATGGAACGGCTCCAGGTCGCCAGGCCCCTCCCCCACACCGGCGAACTTGACCGGCGCTCCTGTCACCTCACGCACCGAGATGGCGGCCCCTCCTCGGGCGTCACCGTCGAGCTTGGAGAGGACCACCCCGGTGAGACCGACCCGCTCCTGGAACCCGGCGGCGACGTTGACCGCGTCCTGACCGGTCATGGCGTCGACCACCAACAGCACCTCATCGGGATCGATTGCTCTGCGGATGACAGCAAGCTCGGACATGAGCTCGTCGTTGATCTGATGACGACCGGCGGTGTCGACGATGATCACATCACGGCCGGTGCGGGCCGCCTCTTTGCGGGCACCCTTGACCAATCGGACCGGTTTGCCTCCACGGTCGGAGATGACAGGGACCCCGACCCCCCGGCCCAAAGTCTCCAGCTGATCGATAGCCGCAGGCCGCTGCATGTCGGCCGCAACCAGCAAAGGCTTCTTGCCGGAGTCGAGGAGGTGACGGGCCAGCTTGGCGGCGGTGGTGGTCTTCCCCGTGCCCTGGAGACCCGTCATCAGGATGACCAGAGGAGGGGCGGTCGTGGCCAGAGCGGCGGTCTCCCCGCCCAAGGTGACGATCAGCTCGTCGTGGACGATCTTGATCACCTGTTGGCCCGGAGTGATCGACTTCGACACGTCCTCACCAAGGGCACGGTCCCTTACCCTGTTGAGAAAGCTTCTGACCACTGCCACGTTGACGTCGGCCTCGAGAAGGGCGAGGCGGACTTCCCGCAAGGCCTGTTCGATGTCCGTCTCCGACAGCTTGCCCTTGCTCCGCAAACCGGCGAACACCGCCTCGAACCTCTGGGTCAACGAGTCGAACACTGTGGCGTAGGTTATGGCCAATGGCTCTGCAACTCGACACCGTCTTCGTCTGGGTGAGCGACATCGAGCGGTCGCTGCCGTGGTATGCCGAGGTGGGCATCGACCCGGGGCCGCGGTATGGTCAATGGCAGAGCATGGAGACGGCCGGGGAGACCCACTTCGCCCTGCATGAGGGTCCGAGACCGCGGGGCAGGCCGACGTCTGTCCCGTCCTTCCGGGTCGCCGACCTCGACGCCCAGATCGATCGTCTGGCCTCGCGGGGGATCCGTCCCTCGGACGGCGAGATCACCGACACCGGTGCCGCCCGATTCATCACCTTCACCGATCCCGACGGGAACGAGATCCAGCTGCTTCAGAGAGGTGACAGAGACGAATGAAGCCCCTCCGAGGGGCTTCATTCGCATGTCGTTGGCAGAGGTCAGCCGGCGAAGGCCGCCTCGAACGAGCCGCGTAGCTCGGGGGTGCTCACTCCCGAGAACCCGCAGTAGTTGACCGTCCCGTCGTAGGCGGTGATCAGATAGGTCTCACCGACTTCGAACGGGATCCCGCCGATGAGGGTCTCCATCCCGGCCGGGGCGTTGATCACGACCTGGGAAGCGTCTCCACCCTTGAACCAATGGTCGACGTCGAGGCCGATCGTCTCCCCGTCGGCCGATGTCACAGTGCCCTCGAAGGCAACCGGCGCCTTGGCCAGCTCCTCCTCGGAGAACTGGATGCAGCTCATCATCGGGTTGTCCACCCCGGCACTCAGGGCCAGGGGCTCTCCGCCGCCACCGCCGAGAGTCAGGGCGCCGATCACACCGGCCACCACCACGACCACGGCCGCCGCCGGGAGCCATCGGGCCCTCCGGGGAGCGGTGCTCTCTTCGACATGGGTACTCATGATGTCCTCCAATAGTTTGCGTGACGACGGCGTCGCCACCGACTCTGTGGACACGCCCTGGCGCATGGGATCGAGTCGGGCCAGCCGATCTCTCATCTCATCAGTCATCCTGGTGCTCCTCGGTGTGTCTGACCGACTCCTGTCCGGAAACGGCGCGATCCTGTCCGACATCTCTGGGAGCCAGGGCCGCGGCGAGCTTCTTGCGAGCCCGGCTCAACCTGATGGTGGCGGCGTTGACGGTGAGACCGAGCACCGGGGCGAGCTCGCGTGGCTCCAGACCCTCCCACGCCCAGAGACGGAGGATCTCCTGATCGGCTGCCCGCAGCCGATCCAAGGCCTCGATCAGGTCCGGGTCGCCGTCATCGACGCCCACCTCCACCGGCGGCGGGGCCGGCTCAGCCTCCAGCCTGGTCACCAGCTGCAGATGGCGGCGGCGCCCACGACGGTGGTTGGCCATGGTCCTCCTCGCCACCCCGTAGCACCAGGGAAGCGGGTCATCGGTGGGAACCTCGTCGAGACGGCGCCAGATGACGAGAAGGGTGTCGGAGAGAACATCGGCGGCGTCCTCCGGGCCAAGGCGACGACGCAGGTATCGCTGCAGAGGGTCGAAGACCATCTCGGCCAGGGCCTCGAATCTCCGGCGCCGATCTGAGCCGGCCGGGCGCAGACGCTGCGCGCTTCTCACTGGACGATGATTGTGTCCGGCATCTGGCGAAGTCTGTCATGGCTCCGGAGATCGGCGCAGCAGTTGGCGAGCCCGTAACCTGTCCCAGTGACCCCATCGAGCATCGAAGAGCTCGCCGCCGGGCTCGAGCGCCACGACTACTTCGCCGGGGAAGACCTCACCGTCGCCATCCACCTCGCCCTCCAGCTGGGGCGACCGTTGTTCCTCGAAGGCGAGGCCGGGGTGGGCAAGACCGAGGTCGCCAAGGTCCTGGCTGCCATGACCGGAGAGGAGCTGATCCGGCTCCAGTGCTATGAGGGGCTCGACATCGGCCAGGCCCTCTACGAGTGGGACTACGCCCGTCAGATGTTGGAGATAAGGCTCATCGAGGCAAGGGGAGAAGGGGACACCGCCGACGCCCGGGACATCATGAGCCGGGACTTCCTCATCGCCCGCCCCCTCCTCCGGGCGATCGAAGCCAGCACCTCGGGGCGGAGGGCTGTCCTGCTCGTCGACGAGCTCGACCGGGCGGACGAGGAGTTCGAGGCCTTCCTCCTCGAGATTCTCTCCGACTTCCAGGTCAGCATCCCCGAGATAGGGACGGTGAAGGCGGAGGCCCCCCCGATCGTCGTGGTGACCTCCAACCGGACCCGGGAGATCCACGACGCCCTGAAGCGCAGATGCATCTACCACTGGATCGACTACCCGACACCCGACCTCGAGGCGGCGATCGTGAGGCGGAAGGTGCCGGGGATAGAGGAGACCCTGGCAGCCGCCCTGGCCCGGGCCATGGAGCGGCTTCGCTCGATGGACCTGTTCAAGCCGCCGGGAGTTGCCGAAACGCTCGACTGGGCCGAGTCGCTCGAGCTCCTCCACGACGGCCAGCTGAGCCCCTCCCTGATCGACAAGACCCTGGGCGTGATCCTCAAGTACAAGGACGACATCGAAGCAGTGCGTCAGGCCGGGGTCGAGCGCCTGGTGGGATGAGCCCCACATTCTTGATCGAGGACCCGGTCCGGGACATCGCCTCGTTTGCCGGGGCGCTCCGGCTTCGGGGGATGACGGTCACCCCGGACCAGATGTCCGCCATGGCGATCTCGCTCACCATGATCGACCCCACCCGTCGCCAGCAAGTCCATTCAGCCCTCCGCAGCCTGGCCATCACCGACCCGGCGCACCGTGAGCCCTACGACGAGGAGTTCCGCCGGTTCTTCGAGGGCCTCCGGCTGCCCCGCCCCTCCCCCGAGCAGCACTCTCGTCTCGCCGATTCGAGAGCGGCCAAGCCGATCGTCCAATCGGACCCCAAGACCGCCTTTGGTGACACCAGCAGCCAGAGCGGGGCCTCGGCAGTCGAGAACCTGGCAACTCGCGACTTCGCCGACCTGGAGGACGACCAGCTGATCGAGGCCAAGCGGTTGGTGATGAGGATGTTCTGGGAACCATCAGACTTCCGTACCCGCCGCTGGGTTCCCGACTCGACCGGCCGACGCCCCGATCTTCGCCGCACCCTCCGTCGGGGCGTCGGCCCTGAAGGCGACCTGATGCGGATCGAGATGCGTCGGCGGCGCCTCCGTAAACGCCCCCTCATCGTGATCGCCGACATCTCGGGGTCGATGGAGAAGTACGCCGAGCTCTTCCTGGTCTTTGCCCATGCCGCCCAGCAGCGGTTGGAGTCGGTGGAGGTGTTCACCTTCTCCACCCGGCTCACCCGGATCACCGACGACCTCAAGAAGCGCGACACCAAGGCGGCGTTGGCCGCGGTCACCCGGACCGTGCCCGATTGGTCGGGCGGGACCATGATCGGGGAGGCCTTCGGCGAATGGAACAAGCGATGGAGCCGGAGACTGGCACGCGGGGGCCCGGTGGCCATGGTTCTCTCCGACGGATGGGACTGTGGCAACCCGATTCTCCTCGCCGAGGAGACCGCCCGACTCGCCCGTTCGGTGCATCGATTGATCTGGCTCAACCCGCTGGCGGCGAGGCCCGACTACCAGCCGGCCACCCGAGGAATGAGGGCCGTCCTGCCCCACGTCGACCACCTCCTTCCAGCGGCCACGGTCGACGACCTCCGTGGGCTGGTGCGACTGCTCGACACCATCTCCGTCTTCTAGCGATACCACCGACGCGTGGGGTGGTCCACGAGTAGGTTCCGGCGCACCAAGCGAGACAGGGAGCCCTGATGTATCCAGCGAGGTTCGACTATGTCGCGCCCGAAACCCTCGAGGAGGCCCTCTCCCTTCTCGCCGAGCGTGGGAGCGAGATGAGGATCCTGGCGGGGGGCCAGAGTCTGTTGCCGATGATGAAGACGAGGCTCGCCCAGCCCGACACACTGGTCGACATCAACCGGATCCCCGGTCTGGGCGGGATAACCAGGGCCAACGGGCAGATACTGGTGGGCGCACTGGCCAGGCACAATGATGTCATACGGTCCGACGCCGCCAAGGGCAACCACACGGTTGCCAGCGCAGCTCCTTGGATAGCCGACCCCATCGTCCGCAACCTCGGCACCATGGCCGGCTCCCTTGCCCACCACGACCCGGAAGGCGACTGGGCCAGCGTGGCGCTGGCCACAGGGGCCGAGCTCACCCTCACCTCCAGCACCGGGTCGAGGACGGTCCCCGCCACCGAGTTCCTGGTCGATATGTTCACCACCTCGATCCGTCCGGATGAGATGGTCACCGAGGTCCGGATCCCGGCCCACAGCAGCAATGGCGGAGGGAACTACCAGAAGCTGGAGCGCAAGGTCGGGGACTACGCCACCGTGGGAGTGGCCACCAGCCTCGAGTTGGGGGCCGATGGCAAGATCGCAGGTGCCGGCATCGCCCTCACCTCGGTGTACCCGCACAACCTCAAGGCCACCGAGGCCGAGGCGGCAATGGTCGGCCAGAGCCCGAGCCCCGAGCTGTTCGCCGAGGCGGGGCGCCTCGCGGCGGAGGCCTGCGACCCCGCCGGCGACACCCGTGGCAGCTCCGAATACAAGCGTCACGTGGTCGACGTCTTCACCCAGAGGGGGCTCGCCGAGTCTCTTGTCATCGCCCAGGGAGGCGGGTCATGAACATCACGGTCAATGTCAACGGGACCGCCCACCGCGCCGATGTCGAGCCCCGGCTCCTCCTAGTCGACTTCATCCGGGGAAACCTGGGACTCACCGGGACCCACGTCGGGTGCGACACCACCAGCTGTGGGGTGTGCACCATCCTCGTCGACGGCACCCCCATCAAGTCGTGCACCGTTTTGGCGGTCCAGGCCAACGGGCGATCGATCACCACCGTCGAGGGCCTCAAGCAGGGTGGCGCCCTCTCCCCGATCCAGGCGGCATTCAAGGAGCACCACGGGCTGCAATGTGGGTTCTGCACCCCGGCCATGATGCTGGTGGGCACGGCCCTGATCGCCGAGAACCCCGACCCCAGCGAGGACGAGGTGCGGTGGGCCATCTCGGGGAACCTGTGCCGGTGCACCGGGTACATCAACATCGTCAAGTCGATCAAGGCGGCCGCAGCCACCACACGTGAGGGAGCAAACGCATGACCACCACCGAGCACAAGCTCAACACCCCCCCCGAGATCGGTGGTCTGGGTCACAGCAGGAGACGGGTCGAGGATGCCCGGTTCATTGAGGGCCGGGGCAACTACGTCGACGACATCAACCTCCCCGGGATGCTCCACATGTCGATCCACCGGAGCCCATTGGCTCACGCCCGGATCATCTCCATCGACACCTCGGCGGCCGAGGCGGTCGAAGGGGTGGTGGCGGTGGTGACCGGCGCCCTGTTGGCCAACTACAACCTGGCATGGATGCCGACCCTATCGGGGGACACCCAGGCAGTCCTGGCCACCGACAAGGTGCGGTTCCAGGGTCAGGAGATCGCGGCGGTGATCGCCACCGACCGCTACGTGGCCCAGGACGCCGCCCGCCTCATCGAGGTGGAGTACGACGATCTCGAGCCGATCGTCAGCCCCCAGCGTTCGCTGGAGGCCGATGCCCCACTGATCAGGGATGACAAGGAGGGCGTCGAGTCCAACCTGTGTTACACCTGGGAGTCGGGTGACAAAGCGGCCACCGACGCGGCATTCGCCGCAGCCGACAAGGTGGTGACCCTGGAGACGTTCTACCCGCGGTCCCACCCGTCGCCCCTCGAGACCTGTGGGATCGTGGCAGATGTCAACCCGGCCACGGGCCAGGCCAACCTGTACATGACCTCCCAGGCCCCCCACGCCCACCGGACGGTTTTCGCCCTGGTGGCAGGGCTGCCCGAGCAAAACATCAGGATCATCTCCCCCGACATCGGAGGTGGTTTCGGGAACAAGGTCCCGGTGTACCCGGGGTATGTGGTGGCCACCGCCGCCTCACTCGTAATCGGGAAGCCGGTCAAGTGGGTCGAGACCAGGTACGAGAACCTGATATCCACGGGATTCGGCCGCGACTACCACATGAAAGGCGAGTTGGCCCTGACCAACGACGGCAAGATCCTGGGCCTGCGGGTGGACATGCTCTCCGACCAGGGAGCCTTCTTCTCGGACGCCCAGCCCACCAAGTTCAGAGCCGGCCTGTTCCACATCGTCACCGGGTCCTACGACTACCCGGTGGCACACGTCACCACCCGTGGCGCCTACACCAACAAGGCCCCGGGCGGGGTGGCCTACCGATGCTCGTTCCGGGTGACCGAGGCCTCGTACATGATCGAGCGCCTGGTCCAGAACGCCGCCTATGAGCTGGGGATGGACCCTGCCGAGTTCAGGATGAAGAACTTCATCCGGCCCGAGCAGTTCCCGTATCGATCCCCCACCGGGTTCGTCTACGACTCGGGCGACTACGGGACGGCACTCCGCCTCGCCATGGACATGGTCGGGTACGAGGAGATCCAGGCAGAGAAGGAACAGGCACGCAAGGAGGGGAGGCTGGTCGGCGTCGGGGTCGCCAGCTTCACCGAAGTGGTCGGTGCCGGCCACGGTGAGGACTACGACATCCTCGGGCTGAAGATGTTCGACTCGGCGGAGCTGAGGGTCCACCCCACCGGCAAGGCCATCCTCAAGCTCGGGGTCCGGTCCCAGGGTCAGGGCCATGAGACCACGTTCGCCCAGATCGTCGCCGAGGAGCTGGGGATCCCGGCCGGCGACATCAAGGTAGTCGAGGGTGACACCGACAACACCCCCTACGGGCTCGGCACCTATGCCTCCCGGAGCACGCCGGTGGCAGGCGCCGCCACCGCAATGGTGGCCCGCAAGCTGCGGGACAAGGCCAGGAAGATCGCCGCCCACCTGCTCGAGGCCTCCGAAGAGGACCTGGAGTGGGAGGTCGGCAAGTTCCACGTCGCCGGTGACCCATCGAGCTCAGTGACCATCCAGGAGATCGCCTTCGCCGCCTACACCAACCCGCCGCCGGGCGAGGAGGCGGGTCTGGAAGGGGTCGACTACTACGACCCACCCAACATGACCTACCCCTTCGGGAGCTACATCGTTGTGGTGGACGTCGATCCCGGGACCGGTGTGTGGAAGGTACGGCGCATGGTGGCGGTTGACGACTGTGGAGTGAGAATCAACCCCATGATCGTCGAGGGCCAGATCCACGGTGGCCTGACCGAGGGCTTCGCCATGTCGTCGATGCAACACATCACCTTCGACGAGGCCGGCAACTGCATCGGCTCCAACTTCATGGACTACCTGATCCCCACCGCCTGGGAGACACCAAAGTTCGAGCTCGGTGAGACGGTGACCCCGTCACCGCATCACCCGATCGGCGCCAAGGGCGTGGGCGAGTCGGCGACGGTCGGCTCACCCGCTGCCTACGTCAACGCAGTGGTCGACGCCCTGGCCCACCTGGGAGTGCGGAACATCGACATGCCGGTGTTCCCCGACCGGGTGTGGGCGGCGATGGAGGGTGCCAAGTCATAGGTGCAAGCCCATGAATAGCGAGCTGCTCGAGCTGGCAGCCGACCTGAGCCGTCGGCACCAGCCGTTCTTGACGGCAACGGTGGTGTGGGCCCGGGGCCCCTCGTCGGGCAAACGCGGCTCGACCGCGATCATCGAGCCGGACGGAAAGGTCCACGGTTGGATCGGAGGTGCCTGCGCCGAGCCTGTGGTGATCCGGGAGGCACGTGACGCCATGTCGGACGGGAAGCCGAGACTGCTGTTCATGGGGACCGAAGACGACATCGCCTCGGTGGTGAACCGGCCGGACGTGACCACGGTGCCGATATCGTGCACATCCGAAGGGGCCATGGAGGTGTTCTTGGAGCCGATTCTCCCTCAACCGCATCTCGTCGTCGTCGGTGGCTCACCTGCGGTCAAGACACTGATGACTCTCGCCGAGACGCTCGACTGGCGTGTCGACCTGATTGGTGAGGACCTCGCCTTGCCCCAAATCGGTGCCAGCTCAGCCATCGTGATCGCCACCCAGGGTCACTACGACGAGCCTGCGGTCGAGGCGGCGCTGGCAACCAATGCCGGGTACATCGGTCTGGTGGCTTCACACAAGCGGGCCGAGACCGTCCTCGGGTATCTGCGAGACCGTGGGGTGGCGGCCGATCAGCTCGATCGGGTCGTAGCACCCGCCGGGCTCGACCTCGGCCACATCGCCCACCGCGAGATAGGGGTGTCCATCGTGGCCGAGCTGGTGAAACGGCGCGCCTCCGGCGAGCTCCGGGGCTGGCCGATCCCGGCAGAGAGACCGCACGTGGCCATGGACCCTGTGTGCAACATGGAGATCGTGGTGGCCACCGCTCGCTGGATCAGCGAGCATGACGGGGAGACCTACTACTTCTGCGCCCCGGGCTGCAAGGCGGCGTTCGAAAGGTCGCCCGCCGAATTCGTCAGCGCATGAGGAGTCAACTCGCCCTCCGAAAGAAATGGGTCGACGAGGGCAAGAGAGTGGCCGTGGCCACCGTGATCCGGGTCCATGGCAGCGCCCCGCGGCCCGAAGGATCCAAGTTCATGGTGTCCGACGCCGGTGACATGGAGGGCTCGGTCAGCGGGGGCTGCGTCGAGAACGACGTCTTCCTCCATGCCCAGGAGGTGATCGAAACCGGCAAGGCGAGGATGGTCACCTACGGGATCGCCGACGAGGACGCATTCGAGGTCGGGATGGCCTGCGGCGGAACCATCGACGTCTTCATCGAGCCCTGGTGAGCGACCCTCTCGAAGTGGTCCATGAGATCCTCGTCGCCGAGCGGTTCGGCTCGGTCTTGACCTTCGTTGCCGGCCCCGAGACCGGGGCGAAGGTGGTCCTCGATGATCGAGGGTCCGTCCTGGCGGGGACGATCCCCGAGGAGATCGCCGACGACCTCATCGAGGATGCGGTGACCCTGATGACCCACGAGCAGCACAGGGCCCTCGATTACGGGGAGCGCAGTGTCTTCGTGGAGACACTTGCCCCACCGCCCGACCTGCTGATCTTCGGGGCGGTTCACATCGGGCAGGCTCTCTGCGCATTCGGGGCCCAGATGGGGTACCGGGTCACCGTCGTGGACTCCCGGTCGATGTTCGCCACCGAGGAGAGATTCCCCAATGCCCACCGGGTCTTGGTGGGTTGGCCCAGAGACCTGATGGACCAGCTCGGCTTCGACCGGCGGACCTGGGTGGTGGTCCTCTCCCACGACCCGAGACACGAGACACCACCTCTGGTGGCAGCTCTCAAGGCCGACACCCGATACATCGGGGCAATGGGCAGCCGTCGCACCCACCAACAGAGGGTGGAGCGTCTCGGCGGGATGGGCTTCACCGCCGAGGACCTGGCCCGGATCCACTCCCCGATCGGGCTCGACATCGGCGCCGAGACCCCCCAAGAGGTTGCGGTGTCGATCCTCGCCGAGATGACCCTGATCAGATACGGGGCCGGTTCCGGCCTCTCCCTCCACGGCCAGGAGGGCCGGGTCCACAAGCAGCGCCCCGAGGACGGCTAGACCGCCCTCACCGGGCCAAGGAGGCGGCTTAGTCTCCGGTCATGCCCGTGACCATCGTCGACCACCCTCTGGCCGCTGACCTGCTCACCGTCCTCCGCGACCGTCACACCGAGCCTCCAGAGTTTCGCCAGACCGCCGAGCGGCTCGGCTATTTGTTGGTCGCAGAAGCGATCTCCGACATGGTCACCGACGAGGTGGAGATCGACACCCCTCTCGAGACCACGCAGGGCACCAAGCTGCATCGCCCCGTGGTGGCGGTGGCGGTGCTCCGCGCCGGCCTCGGGCTGCTGGAGTCGGTGCTCACCCTGGTCCCCGACGCCGCCATCGGGTTCGCCGGGGTGCAGCGTGACGAGGAGACCGCGGAGCCGATCGAGTACTACACGAAGTTCCCGACCCTGGACGGGGCCCGCGTCCTGATCCTCGAGCCGATGTTGGCCACCGGCGGCTCCCTGTCATGGGCGGTGGGCAAGGTCAAGGAGAACGGGGCTCGCGACGTCACCGCGGTTTGTGTGGTCGCCGCACCAGAAGGGGTCGCCCGGATGGAGGTTGACCACCCCGATGTCCGCATAGTGGCCGCCACCCTCGACCGCGGCCTCAACGCCAGCTTCTACATCACACCGGGCCTGGGTGACATGGGGGACCGCCTCTTCGGGACCTTGTGACCGGGTTCGAAGACGCAGTGGTGGGGGTGATCGCCTCGCTCCAGCCCGGCGACGTGGTCACCTACGGGGAGGTCGCAGCCGAGGCCGGGTACCCGGGGGCCGCCAGGGCGGTGGGGACCGTTCTGCGCAAGTTGGACGCCGACATCCCCTGGTGGCGAGTCGTGGGGGCCGGGGGGCACATCAGGAGCCCTGACGTCGCCCGCCAGGCCCGTTTGTTGGGCGCCGACGGCGTCCTGGTGGTGAATGGCCGGGTCAGATTGGGGCCCGACCCGGAGTAGCCACCGAGGAACCCACGGCCGACCCCGTGCGTCCAATTCCCATGAGACGCATTCTCCTCGTAGGCACGGCCCTCCTCCTGGGGGCGTGCACCACCCAGAGCCCCGACGGCCAACCCATCATCAACGTCAACACGAGTGAGACACCGGTCGGTGTCTCGGTATCGGGCTCAGGTGAGGTCACCGGGGTCCCCGACACTCTCTCCGTCGATCTAGGAGTCTCGGTCCTTGGAGCCACCGTGTCCGAGGCGACGTCGAGTGCCGCCACCCGGGCCGAGGCGATGATCTCAGCGTTGGTCTCGGGGGGCGTCGATCGGGCCGACATCACGACTGCCAACTACACAGTCGGCCCCGAATACGACTGGAGCAACGACCAACAGCGGCTGCTCGGATACAGGGTGGCCAACACCATCCGCGCCAAGATCCGAGACATCGCCGATGCGGGGAGCATCCTCGACTCGGCGGTGGCCGCAGGTGGCGACGCAGCCCAGATCCACAACCTCTCGTTCTCCATAGAAGACGATGCCGAGCTGGTCGAGATGGCTCGGGATGCCGCCTGGGACGAGGCCTTCAACAAGGCTGAGCAACTGGCAGGCCTCTCGGGCCAGACACTGGGCAAGGCGGTTTCGATCACCGAATCGGTCTCGTCACCACCGATCTTCTACCCGGCGGCCCGGGCGGAGGCTGCCGACGGCTCGACACCCATCGAGCCCGGTACTTCGTCGATCACCATCACGATCCAGGTGCAGTTCTCCTTGGAGGGTTGAGCCCGGGCCGATCGAATGCCCAGGTGGTGGTCGGAGGCGAATAGCGTGCCGCCGATGGCCTACACCGCGCTGGAGCTGATCGAGATGAAGCGCGACGGCCTCTCCCTGAGCCCCGACGCCATCGAATGGCTGATCGGCGCCTACACCCGCGACGAGGTCCCCGATTACCAGATGGCGGCGATGGCGATGGCCATCGTCCTCAACGGGCTCGACGACACCGAGCTCTCGGCATGGACCACCGCCATGCTCCACTCCGGCGAGGTCATGGACTTCTCGGATGTCAACCGGCACAAGGTTGACAAACACTCGACCGGGGGTGTAGGTGACAAGATCTCGATACCCCTGGCGCCCCTGGTGGCGGTCTGCGGAGTGGCGGTCCCCATGATGTCTGGGCGAGGTCTGGGCCACACCGGGGGCACCCTCGACAAGCTGGAGTCGATACCGGGGTTCACCACCGCCTTGAGCCCTTACCGCTTCAGGGAGATCCTGATCGAGCACGGGCTGGTGCTCGCCGGGCAGTCCGACACGATGGTCCCTGCCGACCGCAAGCTCTACGCCCTGCGTGACGCCACCGGCACCGTGCCCTCGATCCCGCTGATCTCGAGCTCGATCATGTCGAAGAAACTGGCGGAGGGGCTCGACGGGCTGGTCCTCGACGTCAAGACCGGCTCCGGCGCATTCATGAAGGATCTCGAACGTTCCCGCGAGCTGGCCCGGACCATGGTGGGCATCGGCAACGGCCATGGCCTGGAGACGGTCGCCCTGATCACCTCGATGGAGCAACCCCTGGGCCGTGAGGTGGGCAATGCTAGCGAGATCAGGGAGTCGGTCGAGGTCTTGCGCGGTGAGGGGCCGACCGACGTCATCGAGCTGACCCTGGCCCTCGGCGAGGTGATGCTGGAGCTCGCCGGGATCGACGGTGGCCGGGACCGGCTCCAGTCCGCAATCGACGCCGGCTCAGCCCTGGCCAAGCTGGTGGAGGTCACCATCGCCCATGGCGGTGACCCAGGGGTGCTAGAGGACACCAGCCGTCTGGCGGTGGCCCCCCACGAAGGTCGGATCACGGCCCCGGCCGACGGATACGTCAGCAGGTGCGACGCCCTGGTGGTGGGGACCGTCGCCACCCGTCTTGGTGCAGGTCGGGAACGCATGGAGGAGACGATCGACCCCGGTGTGGGAATAACCCTCGAAGCCAAGATCGGGGACCAGGTGCGCCTCGGTGAGACCCTGGCTCGGGTCAAGTACCGGGACGAGGGGAAATGGGAGGCCCACCGGGCCCAACTGGCCTCCGCATGGGCCATCGACGACGCTCCGGCCGACCCACCCCGGCTGATCATCGACCGGATCTCGTGACCGCCCACATCGTTAGCATCGCCCGCCCCGAACACTGACACGAGGAGAGACCAGGAATGAAGCTGGTGGTTTGCGTCAAGCAGATCCCGGACCCAGCCACTCCCTACCGGCTGGAGGAGGGCACCGGGTGGATGATCCGACCCGACGACCAGGTACTCGACGACACCGATCGCTACGGGGTCGAGATGGGGCTGCAGATCTCCCATGCCACCGACGGCACGGTGACCCTGGTCAGCATGGGGCCGACCGGTAACTCACAGGGGATCCGCCAGGCGCTGGCGATGGGCGCCGACAAGGCAGTGCTGGTCGACGACCCGACCCTGCGAGGGGCGGATGCCCTGACAACCGCGCGAGTCTTGGCGGCGGCCATCGAGAGAGAGGGCTTCGACCTGGTGATAACCGGGACGGAGTCCACCGATGGCTACGCCGGTGTGCTCCCCCAGATGCTCTCCGAGCTCCTCGATGTCCCGGCCCTCACCTATGCCACCAAGGTTGAGGCCTCGGGCGAATCGGTGACCATAAATCGTCAGACGGCGGTCGGGTTCGACGTGGTCACCAGCTCATTGCCGGCCGTCGTCTCGGTCACCGCTGGGGTTGTCGAGCCCAGATACCCGACCTTCAAGGGGATCATGGACGCCAAGAAGAAGCCGGTGGAGACACCTGCCCTGGCGGACCTCGGTAGCGGGGCGGGCGGCTCGCAGAGGGTGACCGCCATCACCCCGGCACCGGGGAGGGGTGCCGGACAGAGGATCGAGGACGACGGTCAGGCTCATCTGGCGATCATCGCCCTCCTCGAGCAGAGGAAGGTGATCTGATGGCGGCGATCTGGGTATTCGTCGAAGGCACCGACGGTGCCCCGTCAACACTGGGCCTCGAGCTGCTCGCCAAGGCGAGGGCCCTCGGCGAGGTCACCGTGGTCTACCTGGGAGAGGCCGATGCCGAGTCGATGACCACTCTCGGAGAGCACGGAGCCACTCGGGTGCTCACCGCCGACTCCGGTGAGCGACTCCCCTCCGGGCCTGTGGCCTCCGCTCTCGCCGGCCTGGCGAAGGAGTCATCGCCCGACCTGATCCTGTTCGGCCAGGCCTACACGGATCGGGACATCGCCGGCCGTCTCGCCGTCAGGCTGGGAGTCGGCATCCTCTCCAACGCCACCGACGTCAGGCTCAGCGAGGACGGTGTCGAGACCGACCACGAGATCTTCGGTGGCACCCAGGTGGCCACCGTGGCCATGACCGGGAGGCCTTCGATCGTCCTGGCCCGCCCCAAGTCGTTCCAGGCCGAGCCGGTAGGAGGCGCCAATCCCACCGTGGAGGCCCTCGAGTTGCCGGACACCGGTCGCTCCGAGGCCCGCGTGGTGGAGTCCCATGTCGAGGAGCGGCAGGGCCCGCAGCTGGGCGAGGCCGCGGTCGTGGTCTCCGGTGGTCGCGGCCTTGGATCGGCCGAGGCCTATCAGCTGGTTGAGCGGCTGGCCAAGCTCTTGCGAGCGGCGACTGGCGCCACCCGGGCCATAGTCGACGCCGGCTGGGTCCCCTACGCCAAGCAGGTCGGCCAGACCGGGAAGACGGTCAAACCGAATGTCTATATCGCCTGCGGGGTCTCGGGGGCCATGCAGCACCTGGTCGGGATGAAGGACGCCGGGACCATCATCGCCATCAACAAGGACCCCGACGCCCCCATCTTCTCTGTGGCCGACCTGGGTGTCGTGGGGGACGTCCACAAGGTCATCCCCAAGCTGATAGAGGCCCTGGAGAGCCGTTAGCCGATCAGAGATCGAACCGATGGGGCAGCAGCTCGTCGAGGGTGTGTTGCCGGATCTCCGAGCCATCGCCGGCGGTCACCACGACGGTGTCGACGTCGAACTCGGACATGATCTGACGGCACCGACCACAGGGATAGGCGCCTTCCACGTCGTCGGCGTCGATGCAGGCCACCGCCACGGTGTCGATCTTCCGCACTCCCTGGGCCACCGCGGTGCTGATGGCGGTGGCCTCGGCACAGGACGACGCCGGGTAGGCGGCATTCTCGACATTGGCCCCGGTAAAGGTCTCCCCGTTCGAGCCCACCACCACCGCCCCCACCCGGAAGTTGGAATAGGGCGAGTAGGAGCTAGTGGCAGCTGCCCTCGCCACCGACACCAGCTCTTCGTTTCTCATTCCTGGAGCAAGCTTGCCACAAAGCCCTCCGGGTCGAACGGCTCGAGGTCGTCGACACCCTCGCCGGTCCCCACCAGCTTGACCGGGACCCCGAGCTGGCCCTCCACCGCCACCACGATCCCACCCCGCGCCGTGCCATCCAGCTTCGCCAGGACCAAACCGGTGACCGGGATGGTGGCGGTGAACTCCCTGACCTGGGCCAGGCCGTTCTGGCCCCCAGTGGCGTCCAACACCAACAGGACCTCCCCGACACCGGCTTCACCGCCCGCCACGCGATGGACCTTGGCCAGCTCCGCCATCAGGTCTCTGCGGGAGTGGAGACGTCCTGCGGTGTCCACGATCACCACGTCGGCCCCCTTTGACCTGGCGGCGTAAAGGGCGTCGAACACGACTGAGGCAGGGTCTCCGCCCTCCATCCCCTTGACCACCGGGACCCCGATCCGATCACCCCAGACCGCGAGTTGCTCGCCTGCCGCCGCCCGAAAGGTGTCGGCCGCGGCGAGTACCACCGACCTCCCCTCCACGGAGAGCCGGTACGCCAGCTTGGCGATGGTGGTGGTCTTGCCCGACCCATTGACCCCCATGACCAGGATCACCGCGGGGCTCCCCTCCAGGTCGAGGTCTCGGCCTCCGACCCTGAACTCGCCCAACACCGCGGAGCTCAGGGCTGTCACCGCCTCCTCGGCGGTGGACGGAGTGCGTCTTCTCACCGACTTGACGATCCGAGCAGTGGCATCGACACCGACGTCGGCCCCGAGCAGGACCTCCGCGAGACGATCCCAGGTCGAGTCGGACATCCCACTCCCCCAGAGACGCCGCAGCGTCTGACCCAGCGGCCCAGTGCCCTTGGTTGGTGTCTTCATGGCCGCGTCGACCTCACCACGCCGTCGGGCGGCCCCAACTGCGAGGAGGATGGCGACAGCCACCAGGACCACCATCAGGACGACGATCAGAGTCGCAGACCGGCTCACCGATCAGGCGATCTGCTCAACCACCACGGAGGTCATGTCCTTGCGGAGGGCCTGGGAAGCACCCCCGGGCTCCATGGTGACCCCGTAGAGGACGTCTGCGGCCCCCATCGTCTGTTGCTGGTGGGTGACGATGACCAGCTGGGCGCGGCCCCGGAACTCGTCCACGATCCGCAGAAAACGCCGCAGATTGGTGTCGTCGAGGGCCGCCTCGACCTCGTCGAGGACGTAGAACGGGCTTGGCCGGGCCTCGAAGATGGCAAAGAGGAAGGCGAGGGCGGCGAGGCTGCGCTCCCCACCGGAGAGCAGCGACATCTGGCTCAGCTTCTTGCCCATGGGCTGGGCATCGATGGAGACGCCTGACTCCGGGTCGTCGGGGTCGATGATCCGGAGTCTCCCCCTCCCCCCGGGGAAGAGAACTGCGAAGTACCGATCGAATGCCTCGGCCACCTCTCCGAAGGCGGTCTGGAACCGCTGGTCGATCTCGGCGTCGAGGGCAGCAATCACCTTGCGGAGCTCGGAGCGCGAGGTCTCCACGTCGCTCATCTGCGACACCATGAAGTCTTGTCTCTCCGAGAGCTGGCGGTACTCGGAGGCGGCGAGGGGGTTGACCGGGCCCAGCCTGCTCAGCTCGGCGAGCTTGGTGGACAGTGCCTCCTCGAGGTCGGCCCCTTCGGTGAGGTCGGGTCGTTCCGCCTGATAGGCGGCCTCCACGTCGGCATCGGCGTCCCTGCGTATCGACTCGCCAACCGACTCCCTCATCATCCTCAGCTCGGTGAGACGGATGTCGAGCTGGGACACCCGCTCTCTCGCCGCGGTGACCGAGGTGCGGCGCTCTGAATACTCACTCTGCACCGACGTCAGCTCGGCCCGGACCGAGTCATGTCTCGCCCGAAGGCCAGCCTGTCTCTCCCGTATCTGGGCGAGACGCGCCTCCAGGACAGCCAAGCCACGCCGGGCGATCGACTCGACCGTCTCCAGCGCCGATGGGTCATAGTCGACCCGGTTCCCGGGCTCGAGACGCTCCACCTCGTCGGCGATCCGGGCGATCCGATCGGTGAGGAGGCTCTCCCTCTCCAGTATCCCCCTGAGTCGTCCGGCCGCCTCTTGCCACTCGGATCTCGCCATCTCCCGGTCTGCCGTCAACTGGAGTCGGCGTGCCTCGAGATCCTCCCAGACCCGGAGCTGCTCGGCTTCGGCGCCGTGGAGCGACTCGATTCGCCGCCGCAGTGATGCGGCCTGGGCGTCGCCGGTCTCGATCGCCAGGTTGAGAGCTGCCCGACGCTCGTCGAGCCGGCTGATCTCGGTCTCGATCCCGACCACCGAGCGCCGAAGCCTGCCCATCGCCTCGGACCTCCCGGCTACCGCGGTTTCGGCAGCTTCCAGGGCCTCCAGAGACCGCCGTTCCTTCTCGCGGCTCTGATCGAAGTCGCGTCGGGCCGAAGTGTGTATCGAGGCCGCCCTGGCGGTCTCGGTGCAGGCACGCTCCCGAGCAACCTCGGCGTTTTCGAGCATCACCGGCCCGGCGCCGTCGGGGCTGGCGATTCGAGCGCCCACGGCGGTGATCAGGTCACCGTCGGGGGTCACCGCTCTCAGGTGGGGATGAGCCGCCACCAGTTCCCAGGCAGCGCTCCAGCCTTGCACCAGGAGGACGTCACCGATCAGGATCTCGGCAAGCCCACGATCGGATCCGGGTCCCAGGGAGTCGACCAGTGCCTCGAGGCCAAGCTTGGAGGCGACCGGGCGAGCAGGCGTGTCGGCGGGCGCCCACGGCGAGACCACGCTCACCGAGCCGCCACCGGAGGCCTTGACCTGCCCCATCACCTCCCTGACGAAGTCTCGGCCCTCGAAGGCGATGGCATCCGCCCAGTCGCCCAATGCCGCCCCAACCGCGGCCTCGAGCCCTTCCGGGACGTCGAGCCGGGTGATCAGCGCCCCGAGAGACCCGGCTGATGACCCGGCCAACTCCCGCGCTCCCCGGTCATGCCGACCGGCAAGAGCGGATGCAATGGCATCGACGCGGGCCTCCGCCGAAGTCATGCCCAGACGGGTCTCGGCCAATGTCTCCTCGGCAGCCGACCATTTCTCCTGGTGGGCCATCCGGGCTGCTGCCGTCTTCTGGTAATCGCCCTGGAGCAAGGCGATGGTCGAGTCCATCAGTTGGATCTCGGTGTTGATGTCGTCGACCTCACCGGTCTCGGCCTCGACCCGAGATCGCAGCATCCCGAGCCTGGCGTCGAGCGCTGCGATCTCCCGACCGTCACGGGCGAGGGCGGCTTCGAGGGCGCTCAGCTCGCCGCGAACCGCGGCCAGGGCACCTTCGGGCGAGAGGGCGGTCTGGGTGGCCAGGGCCCGCTCCTCGTCCTCGATCCGGCGGAATCCGGCCTCTGCGGTCTCGGCCACGTTCCCAAGCCGATCCCGGTCGCGGGCGATCCCCGAGAGCTCCTCTTCGATGGCGAACGATTCGACGGAGAGATCGCGAAGACGTCCTTCAGCCGCTTCGAGACGGCCCGAGGCAGCCCGGCGACGCTCATGTGCCACCGAGACGATCCTGCGGAGTCGCTCCCCGGCCGTTTCCAGCAGAGCGCCGGCTGTGGTGTCGCGGTCGAGCTCGGCGCCAACCTCCGAGGCCTGATCGGTGAGCCGGGCCAAGTCGGCCTCCAGGGTATGCATCCGGCCCTGGTCGACCTGGAGCCCTTCGAGCAGCCTGGCCCGCTCCGAAGAGGCGATTGTCAAGTCGCGGTCATGGGCTGCCAGCGACTGGCCCCCCAGGAAGAGCCGCAGGGCTACGACTTCGGCTTTGAGACCGTCGTAACGCTCGGCGGCGCGCGCCTGTCGCCTCAGAGGCCGAATCTGACGGGTGATCTCGGCGAGGATGTCCTGAAGCCTGAGCAGGTCCTCGTCTGTCCGCTCCAGCCTGCGCTCCGCCCGCTCCTTGCGACGCCGATGCTTGAGGATCCCGGCGGCCTCCTCGATCACCGCACGATGGTCTTCGGGCGAGGCGCTCAGGACCTCGCCGATCTCCCCCTGGCCGATGATCACGTGCTGATGCCGTCCCACGCCGGAGTCGGAGAGGAGGTCCTGGATGTCCATCAACCGACAGCCGACCCCATTGAGCTCGTAGTCGCTCGAACCGTCCCGGTAGAGACGGCGGGTGATCGCCACCTCGTCGAGATCGAGGTCGATCTCACGATCGGCGTTGTCGATGACCAGCACCACCTCGGCCCGATTGAGGGCGGGCCGGGTGGCAGTGCCGGCAAAGATCACATCCTCCATCTTCGGAGTGCGAAGGCTCTTGGGCGACTGGGTGCCGAGGACCCAGGAGAGGGCGTCGACCAGATTCGACTTGCCCGAGCCGTTGGGCCCGACGACAACGGTGACACCGGGACGGAACTCGAGACGGGCGCGATCGGCGAACGATTTGAACCCGGTCAGCTTCAATGACTTGAGATACACAGTTATCTACCTGGCGAATGACATGACTGTGATTACCCGTCCAGGCTAACAAGACCTGCCATCAGGCCTGGCACTTGGGGCAGAAATGGGTCGAGCGCTGCCGAACCACGATCCTCTCGACAGGGCTGTCGCAAACCGGGCAGGGCCGACCCGTCCTGGCGTAGACCCTGAGACGGCCCAGGTTTTCCCCTGCGGTTCCATCCGGCAGGAGATAAGCGAGGTCCTCGAGTGTTGTTCCGCCCGATTCGATTGCCTCAGCCAGGATCTCGCCCATGGCCAGGACCAGGGCTCCGGCCCTGGCGACCCCCAACTCCCCTCCGGGGGTGAGGGGATGGATCCTCGCCAGATGGAGGATCTCGTCGGCGTAGATGTTTCCCAAACCCGCCACCGGGCCCTGGTCGAGGAGCAGCGCCTTGATCGGTGCGGTCCTCCCCGCCAGGCGCTTCACCAGCTCGGTGGCGTCAGGCGGCTCCTCCCAGGCATCGGGGCCGAGACGTCGCAAGGGCGACTCGTGGATCTCGTCCTCGTCGAGGACGGCCACGAACCCGAAGGTCCTGGGATCGACGAAGCGCACCTCTACCCGATCGTCCAGCACCGCCACCAAGTGGGTGTGGGCCACCCGCTCCTCAGACCCGTCCCCCAGGCTGAATCGGCCCGACATCCCGAGGTGGGCGATCAGCACGAATCCGTCGTCGAGATCGGCCACCAGGAATTTGCCATGCCGGCGCATCGACTCCACCCGGCGACCGAACAGCCGGGCTTCCACCTCCTGGGGTGAGGCGTTGAGCCGGGCAGTGCGTGGATGGGTGACGCTCACCGAGGTGACCGTTCTGCCCACCATTGCAGTCTCGAGATGGCGTCTGGTGATCTCGACCTCTGGAAGCTCGGGCAAGTCCTCTCACCGGCTCGGTGGGCGATTACGGTACCGGGCCGATGCGGATACTCCCCCGCCCGTTTGGCCAGGTGCTGAATGACGCTCTCGGCTCCCTGCTTCGAACCTGGAGACCGCTGGCATCGACGGCGATCATGGTATTCCTGCCGGTGGGAGCGGCCACTCTGCTCGTCTTCGAGCTGTCAGGCGCCACCGATTTCCTCGAGGCCGTCCTCTCCGAGCCCTCATCCTTCAGGACCCTCCCCAACGATGTCCTCCTCGAGCTCGCCCGGCCTTTCATCTTGGCCACGACCATCGCACTCGCCCTGCAGGGCTTGGCCACGCTCTACGTCTATCTGGTCTGTCATCGGTTGACGGCCCTCGACATCAAGGGCGAGCCCTGGAATGCCAGGATCGAGCGGCGAAACGCATTACGGCGATACGGGCGCGCCCTGGTGTCGTCGCTCATCGTGTTGACGGCCGTGAGTGCCCTCATCGCCCTAGGGGCCCTGGCGTGGGGCATACCGGCGGCGATGGTGGGAACCCCAAACTCGACGAGTGCCGTGATCGCAGCCTCCCTGTTGGTGGCTCTCCTCGCCCCTGGCGTCTGGCTGGGGATATCACAATCGATGCTGACCTCGGTGCTCTCGTTGGAGGAGCTGGGGATCACTCGCTCCCTCCGCCGAAGCCACGCCCTGGTCAAAGGCAGATGGTGGGCGACGTTCGGATTCCTGGCAATGATCGGGTTGCTCGGTTCGGTGGCGATCCAGTTGATCCAGATCGTGGCTATCCCGATGGCGGCGGTTGGGGGTGTCGGGTTCGGGCTGATCCTGGTGTCACTTTTGGGCCTGGCCGCCCAGGGGCCCATCGTCGCTGCGATGGGCGCGGCCTACACCCACTGGTACGTCGACCTGCGATCCCGTCGCGAGCCGTTCATGCGAGATCAGCTCTGACTGAGCGTCTCCAACGCCACCTGTGCCGCCATCTGCTCGGCGTCCCTCTTGGAGCGCCCCTCGCCGGTGCCCGCCACCGCGCCGTCGATCACCGCCCTGGCCACGAATCGGCGGTCGTGATCCGGCCCTGAGCCGTCGACCTCGTAGATCGGGCGCCGGCCCACGCGGGCCAGCTCCTCTTGAAGGCGGGTCTTGTAGTCCTTGACCCCTGGCCTCATGGCGCGTTCTGAGACTCGGTCGATCCAGAGCCCGAGGATCACATCGGTTGCCGCCTCCAGCCCGCCGTCCAGGTACACGGCCCCCAGGATGGCCTCGACCGCATTGGCCAGGATCGAAGCCTTGGTCCTGCCCCCGGTCCGCTCCTCCCCCGATGCCAGTTCGACGAATCGGCCGAGATCCAGCTCGTGTGCCACCTCGGCAAGGGTCGGCTTGCTGACCAACGCCGCCCTCACCTTTGCCATCTGGCCTTCCGCCAGATGCGGATAAGCGCTGAAAAGATGGCCGGTGATCACCAGCTGGAGGACGGCATCCCCGAGGAACTCGAGACGCTCGTTGTCGGTGCGGCCCGGGTCCTCGGAGCTGATCGAGCGATGGGTCAACGCCAGCCGCAGCAGCGCCGGATCGGAGAAGGTGTGACCGAGGCTGGCGTCGAGGGTCATCCCAACTGGGCGGCGATCTGTCCGGGTAGATCGCGATCCGCACCTTCCGAGGCCATGGCCAAGGCATTGGACATGGCGACTCGCGTCGACGACCCGTGGGCGATCACGGTCACCGCCCTCACCCCCAACAACTGGGCGCCCCCGTAGGTTTCGGGGTCGAGCTTCTCCCTCACCGTGGTCAGAGCCGGGAACACCTGGACCTGGATCTCCGATGAGAGCTTGGAGATGGCCTCGAGAAAATACTGGGTGACCAGCTTGGCGGCTCCCTCGGTGGTCTTGAGGAAGACATTCCCGGTGAAGCCGTCGGTCACCACCACGTCGGCGCGATCGGTTGCGATGTCACTCCCCTCGAGATTGCCGATGAAGTTGAGGGTCCCCGCCTCCAGGAGGTCATAGGCGGCCCTCTCCAGATCGCGGCCCTTCCCCTTCTCCTCCCCATTGCAGAGCAGGCCAACCCTCGGGTTCTCCACACCGAGAAGAATGCGGGCGGCCACCGTGCCCATCACCGCGAACTGGAACAATTGCTCAGGCGTCACCTCGGGGTTGGCGCCCGAGTCGAGGACCAGGGTGGGGGTCCCATGAGTGGGGAATATCGAGGCGATGGCGGGTCTGATCACTCCGCGGATCCGGCCGATGATGATGGCGGCAGCGGCCATCGCCGCCCCTGTAGACCCGGCGCTGACCAACCCGGAGGCCGAGCCCTCGGCCACGAGGCGGGCGGCAACGCTGATGGAGGCCCCGGGCCTCTCCCTCAACGCCCGAGCCGGGTCGTCTCCCATCCCGATCACCTCACCGGCCTCGACGATGGGGATATCTGCCTGGTGCGATTCGAGCTCGGGGGCCAGCAGGTCGCGCCGGCCGACCAGGACCACGTCGACACCGCGCCGCGTGGCATCCACGGCTCCGGCCACGGTCTCGGAAGGGGCGAAGTCGCCCCCCATTGCGTCGAGGGCGATCCGGGCCAAGTGGTCAGCCCGTCTCTATTACTTCGCGGCCGGCATAGGTGCCGCACTCCCGACATGCGCGATGGGGGAGCTTCGGCTTGCCGCACTGCTCGCAGGCGACGGTGGTGGGGGCGCTCACCTTCCAGGCGGCCTTGCGGCGGCGGGTGCGGGAGCGCGACATCTTCTTCTTGGGCACCGCCATCAGGGGCACTCCTTGGTACTCAGGGATCGAACAGGTCTTTGAGGGCTGCGAACGGGGAGTCGGTGTCGTCTCCGTGCCCGTCGCACGGGTCAGTATTCAAGTCGTTTCCACACACTGGGCAAAGTCCTCGACAGTCCCGGCGACAGAGGGGCGCCAGGGGTATCCCCAGGGCGAGCTCGTCGGTTATCGGGGCGCCCAGATCGACCTGACCACCGACGATTACATAGCCATCCTCATCCGGGATTTTCGAGAAGTGCTGGGAGCCCTCCACCTCGATGTTCTCGACCCACTCGGTCAGACACCGAACACACCTCAAATCGGCGACGGCCCTGGTGGTGAAGCTTGCCTGGACACCGTCGACGGTTCCCACCACCACCCCGCTGGCCTGCATCGGGCCGGTCACGGTGGAATCACCGAGACGGAGACTCACCACCCGCGACCCGGTGAATACCCGGCTCTTCTCGGGGTGACCGATCAGGTCATCGACCCGAAGCACCAACTCGGGGCTCATCAGCCAAGCCTACGAAACTTGGACCAGTGCGCGGGGATAGCGAACCCAGGGTTCGTGCCACCGCTCAGCGACGCCCAGAGCCCCGGGTTCGAGGGCGACGACCCCCACCAGCAAACCCAGGGTTCCTACCCCCGCTCAGCGACGTCGGTAACCCTGGGTTCCGCCCCACTGGAGAAGGATCCGCTCCTCGTCTACAGGACGGTGTCAGATGGGGACTTCGGGTGGGCGGGGACGGGCCTGGTGCAGCTCGTCACGAGCCGTCTGGATCTGGGCCACGATCCCGTTGAGGAGGTGCTCGACCCGCTCCAGACTCTTTTCGATGTAATCCTCCGCCTCGAGGCGGAGACGCCGGGAGTCGCCCTCGGCACGGCGCACCAGGATGTTGGCCTCTTCCACCGCCTCGGCCACGATGCTGGAGTCGGCGACAAGGTCGTCGGCCTCGGTGCGGGCATGGCCCAGCACCTCACGGGCCTTCTCGTTGGTCCTGGAGATGAAGGCCTCGCGCTCTCGAACCATCCAACGGGCGGCGCGCAGCTCGTCGGGGAGGCTGGCGCGCAGGCGCTCCAGCATGTCGAGGAACATCTCCCGGTCGACGAGGGCGTTGGCCGAGAGGGGCATACCCTTGGCCTCGTGGACGTGAACGATCAGGTCGTCGACGAGATCCAGGATGTCGGAGGTCTCGTGACGCCCGGTGGCGTCGATCACCACCTCGGTGTCGTGGTCTATCTGTGTTTCCTGGGTCATTGCAAACGCTCCTTGAGTGCCTTCTCCACGATGTCGGGGACCAGACCGCTCACCGATCCCCCGAGTCTCGCCACCTCTTTGACCAATGACGACGAGATGAACCTCAACTCGGGGCGGGTGGGGATGAACACCGTCTCCATCCCGGTGAGGTGCCGGTTCATCTGCGCCATCTGGGTCTCGTACTCATAGTCACCACCGGTCCGCAGCCCCTTGATCACCAGATCGACGCCCATCTCCCTGGCGTGCTCGACCAAGAGACCGCTGAAAGTGATGACCTCCACGGCTTCCCCATATATCTCGCTGAACAGCGACACCCGCTCCGCAGCGGTGAACAGGGCCGACTTCGACGGGTTGTCGATGACCGACACCACCACCCGGTCGAAGAGCTCGATGGCCCTGTCGATCAGATCGATGTGCCCGCTGGTCGGCGGGTCAAAACTCCCCGGGCATAGGGCGCTGGTCATCGCTCGCTTTCAACTTCTCGTATCTTAGGATTCTGGTATCCCCGTAGCGCTTATCGGTGGCAACCCGCCAGGTTTCGGGCGGCTCGGGTGCGGCATCGCCCGCCCGTCGCGACACCACCACTTCGGCGTCGACCAGCAGAAGTGGATCGAGCAGCGCCATCTCCCCCTCCATCACCGACGCCGCCAGCTCCCAAGGTGGGTCCATGAACACCAGGCTGAACCGCCGGTCGGTGTGGGTCAGGAAGCTGCCGACCTCCCTGCCCACCACCTCACCACCGAGGGCCACGGTGTCGACGTTGGCCCGCAACGCCTGGAGCGCTTTTCGGCCTTTCTCGACGAAGACCACCGAGGCGGCGCCACGGGAGAGGGCCTCGAGCCCGAAGGATCCCGAGCCGGCATAGAGGTCGGCGACTGCGGCGCCCACGACCCTGCTCCCGATCGACGAGAACAGCGCCTCTCTGACACGATCGGTGGCTGGTCGGGTATCTCGGGTGTCGGGAGCCTTGAGCCGTCTGCCCCGTGCCTGGCCGGCGATGACCCTCATCGAGGCCTCAACTGACGAACAGCCACTCGACCGCTTCGCCCAGCAGGGCACGAACCTCGTCCGCCAGGTCCGGGTGCTGGCCCAGCGAGGGGTCGGAGTCGACCAGCCCGAAGGCATCGCGGCGCGCCGCCACCAGCAGGTCGATGTCGGCGATGATGTCGGCCAGGCGCAGGTCCTTCATCCCCGATTGGCGGGTCCCGAACACCGTGCCCTGCCCTCGGATCTCCAGGTCCTGGTGGGCTAGCTCGAACCCGTCGTTGGACCCGACCAGGGCCGCGATCCGGGCCTCGGCCTCCTGGGTGGTGGGGTCGGCGATGAGCAGGCACAGCCCTCGATGCTTGCCCCGGCCGACCCGGCCCCGGAGCTGATGGAGCTGGCTGAGCCCGAACCGGTCGGCGTCCTCGATCACCATCACCGTCGCATTGGCAACATCGATGCCCACCTCGATCACGGTGGTCGACACCAGGACCTCGGTCTCGCCCGCCCGGAAGGCGGACATCACCCCCTCCTTGTCGGCCGGGCGCAGCTGGCCGTGGATCAGCCCCACCCTGAGGTCGTCGAAGATCGCCGACAGTCGCTCATACTCGGCGGTGGCGGATGCCGCCTCCACCTTGTCGCTGTCCTCGACCAGCGGGCAGACCACAAAGGCCTGACGACCCTCTTCGACCGCAGCCCGCACCGCCCGCCACGCGATCTTCTCCTCGACCCGATTGAGATGCCGGGTCTCCACTGGAGCCCGGCCAGGGGGCATCTCATCGATGGTGGAGATGTCGAGATCTCCATAGAGCGTCATCGAAAGTGTCCTCGGAATGGGGGTGGCGGTCATGATCAGCAGGTCTGGCTCGGGGCCTCCCGCCTTCTCCCTGAGCTCGACCCGCTGGGATACGCCAAACCGGTGCTGCTCGTCGACCACCGCCACCCCGAGACGGTGGAAACGGACGCCCTCCTGGATCAGGGCATGGGTGCCGACCACGAGATCGACCTGACCGCCGGCTATGTCCGAGACCAGCTGCTCCTTGGTGATCCGGCCGTCGTAGTTGGTGGTCGCCGTCGACCCGGTGAGGAGGGCGAGATGAACCGCCGGCTCGCCGCTCTCGAAGAGACTGCCCATCCCCAGCCGCCCCCCGCCACCAAAGGGCTCGGGTGACATGCCTGCCTCGGCGAGGAGCCGGGCCACCCCCAGGAAGTGCTGCTCGGCGAGGACCTCGGTTGGGGCCATGATCGCTCCCTGCCACCCGCCTTCGATCCCGTCGAGCAGGGCCGCAACCGCCACCACCGTCTTTCCCGAGCCCACCTCGCCCTGTAACAGACGGTGCATCGGGTTGGATGACCTCAGGTCGACACGGATCTCGTCCAGGACCGAGCGCTGGGCACGTGTCAGGCTGTATGGGAGCCCGCCGACGAAGCGTTGGGTCAGTTCACCGGTGGGAGCATGGGCGATCCCGTTGGCCCCCTCGACCCGCATTCGCTTCTGGAGGGCCAGGGCGAGCTCGAGACGGAACAGCTCGTCGTAGATCAGCCTCCGTCTGGCGTGCTCGGAGGCCTCCATGGTCTCGGGGAAATGGACGTCGGCAAACGCCTGGTCCCGGCTGGTGAGGCCATGGGCCGCCAGGAACTCGACCGGGACCGGGTCGTCGATAGGCCGGGAGCGCTTCAGCGCCGTCCTGATCCATCCCTGGATGGCGCCCATCTTCAGCGGGCCGACCACCGGGTGGACCGGGTAGATCTCGGCCTCGCCCACTGACCGGAACTCTGTCCCCAGGTTCTGCGTCCTCCGCACCCGTATCTGGAGATTCCCCCGGAACCTCTCCATCACCCCGGACACCGCGAGCCAGGTCCCCGGCTCCAGACGAATCAGGTGCTGCTGGTTGAACCAAATGGCGGTGACGGTCCCGGTGTCGTCGGCGAGGACCGCCTCGACGATGAGCAGGTTGCGGCGGGGGCGACGGTCCTTGACCGAGCGGACCTCTCCGATCAGGGTGACATCCGTGCCCAAGGGGGCGGCGGCAATGGAGCTGCCCTGTGACTCCACGTATCGATGGGGCACATGATGGAGCAGGTCGGCCACCGACTCGACGCCCGCCTTGGCCAGGGTTCGGGCGGTGACCGGCCCGATTCCTTTGATCTCCTCGGTCGATATCCCGGCGAGACGGGCCAATGAAGCCATGATCCAACGGTAACGGTGGAATGGGACTTGAAGCAGCAGGTCGCTAGGATTTGCCGCTCGGCCGGGGACACCCGGCCGCCTCTAGGTTTCGGACCACCCCAGGAGCATTCCATGTCTTATCGGTGCGAGGTCTGCGGCAAGGAGCCGAGCTACGGGAAGAGCGTCAGCTTCTCCCACAAGCGCAGCAACCGCCGCTGGCTCCCCAATATCCAGAGAATCCGGGTCCAGGACGGGTCGAACACCCGCCGTGCCCGGGTCTGCACCTCGTGCATCCGCGCCGGCAAGGTGGTCAAGGCCTGATGGACCAGGGGGTGGTCAAGGCATACGACCCGGTGACCGGTGTGGGGATCGTGGTCCGAGACACCGACCGCTCCGAGGTGTTCCTTCGACCCGGCTCCCTCAAGGGCTCGGTGTTCCGCAGCCTCCGGCAAGGCCAGCGGCTTCTGTTCGACACCGTCGAGGAGGACGGCCGCCGGTTCATCACCCAAGTGCGACTGGGCCAGGACGGTTATTAGCCCGACCAGCCACATGTACGGGACATCGGGCTGTCTTCAGCCCGCCACGGTCCGATCCACTAGTGTCGCCCGACCTAGAGAGCGATAGGAGGCTCAATTGGTGGAGGCGTATGTCCTGATTCAGACCGAGGTCGGCAAGGCCGCCTTGGTCGCAGAGCAAGTGCGTGTGATCCCCGGCGTGGAGAGCGCCGACGACGTCACCGGGCCTTATGACGTGATAGTCAAGGCGAGCAGCGATGACGTCGACTCCCTCGGGAAGTTGGTCGTCGCCAAGATCCAGGCGGTGGAAGGCATCACCCGCACCCTCACCTGCCCCGTAGTTCACCTCTAAAGCACCAAGTAATCCCGCCTCAGCCCAGCTTCGAGGCGATCGCTCCTGCGCTCCGTAGCGCCGTCCCGTCGCTGCCCGCGACCGAGAAGACACGAGTCGGAGAGGCCAGCGCCTCGTCGAGCATGTCCCTGAACAACCGACTGCGCTCGATGGGCGGGTCGATCCACAGATAGGCCGCCATCGAGCCGGGGATGGTGTTGACCTCGTTGACGAAGAGCTCGCCATCCTTCTCCAGGAAGTCGATTCGAGCGATCCCGCGCAGCCCGGAGACCTCGGTGACCCTCCTCGCCAGACGGGCGATCCCCTCCTCGGTATCCGACTCGAGGACCGCAGGCAGCTCCCGTCCTCCGCTGACCTCACCACCCCAGGCCAGGTATTTCTGGTCGTAGGAGTAGATGCCATCCCCGGAGCGGGCCGGGGCCTCGACCGCGGACAGCTCGAAACCGGGGTGGGTCCGAACCGCCACCTGCAGGTCGCGGCTTCCCACCAGGAACGGCTCCACCACCGCCCCCTGGTCGAAGTAGGAAGAGCGAGCCTTGAGTGCCAGCACCGTTGCCCAGTCCTCGGCGACCTCGATCCCGATCGAAGAGCCACCGAATCTGGGCTTTACGATGTATGGGGCGGAAAAGCCGGCGACCGGCTCGTCGCCATTGGCCACCAGGGCGCGGGGCAGGGTTGGCAGCCCGACAGATGCCATCGCCGAGCCGAAGGCCAGCTTGTCCATCCCCAGCGCAGACGCCGCCTGCCCGGGCCCGGTGTAGCGGAGCCCGGCCAGATCGAGGAGGCCCTGCAGTGTCCCGTCCTCACCGGGCCCGCCATGACAGGCGATCACCACCGCCGAGACCTCGAGTGGTCGCTTCTTGATCATGAAACCCTGCCCTGGGGAGGCGACAAAGCTGATCTCGCGGGCACGGCGCGGCACTCCGTCGGCGAAATCCCTCGCCTCGAGGTCGGGGTCGACCAGGAACCACTCCCCCGACTTCGACCAGTAGACCAACGTGACGTCGACCAGGGCGCGGGCCACCTGGAGGCCGGTGAGGATCGATATGTCATGCTCGTCGGACGGGCCTCCGAAGAGGACAACCGGTTTGGTCATTCAGCCGCTCTCATGGGTAGTGGTCGGGCAGGTCGTTCTCATAGAGGACCACATCGCCCGGCACCAGATTGGCACGGGCCCAGGCGACCGCCTGGTCTCTGGAGCCAACGACCGTAACCGAGGCCCGGCGGTCGGCGGATCCGCGCAGCAACGAGGCGCGGTTGGTGCCGCCCACGATGATCAGATGATCGGCGGCTTCAGCGGCCATCGCGGCGAAGGCGGCATTCTCCTCGTCCTGGAGCGGGCCCAGCTCGACCATCCCCGGGGTGACCACCGCCTTGGCCCCCGGGCCGGCAGCCGCCAGTACCTCCAGAGCCCGGCGTGCGCCCGCCGGGTTGGAGTTGAAGGTGTCGTCGATGATGGTGATCCCCGACTCCCCTACCGAGACGGTCTGCCGGTGCTCAGGAACCGGAAGGTCGGCCAACCGGTCCACCCAAGCGGAGGTGTCGAGGCCCAAGGCGACGCAGACGCCGGCGGCGGCCGCCAGGTTGGAGGCGAACACACCTTCCGGGGCTGCCGCCACCACCTCCCCCCCGATCACCACCTGTCCCTCGACCACCCGCACACGGCCCCGTTCCCCGGTGGAGACCTCGATCATCGGCATGCTCCCGGCCCGGTCGGTGGCAAGACCGGCGAGGAGCGGGTGGTCGACACAGATCACCCCGATCTCGGCCCGATCCAGGATCTCCGCCTTGGCCTCGAGCACCCGGCCCTCGGTCCTGAACCGTTCAAGGTGCACCGGCCCCACTGAGACGATCACACCCACCTTGGGCTTGACCCAACTACACATCTCGGCGATCTCGCCGGGCCCGTAGCTGCCCATCTCGGCGATGAAGACATCGGTGCCGGGAGTCAGGGCCTCGTTGATCGACCTGGCCAGCCCCATTCGGTTGTTGAAGGAGGCAGGGGTGGCAACCGTCCTCATGGCACCGGAGAGGAGGTGGCTCAGATAGCGCTTGGTGGTGGTCTTGCCGTAGGAACCGGTGATGGCCACCACGTCCGGCCCCACCACAGCCAGCTTCCGTGTGGCCCGTTCGACCCATTTGCCCCCGAGGCGCTTCTCCACCGGGCCGAGGGCCAGCAGGGCAAGATCGACGATGACCGGCAAGAGCGCCAGCCCCGCCACCGCGATGAGAGGTGTGTCGGCCATGGCGCTGATGAGGTAGAAGGTCCCCGCCACCAACCCCGAGAGGAGGGCGAGACGTCGGAGCCGGGCGGTCCATGCCAGCGGCGAGCTGATCCCCCGAACCCCGAGACCGATGGGGCCGACCTGGGCCAGAACGACCAGGAAGCCGGGCCACTCCGACCACAGAGACCCGATGACACCGGCCATCCCGAGCACCGCCAACCCCAGATTCAGCGGGCCGTGGGCCCACCACCTCAGGGCGAACCGGCTCACCGACGGGCTCAGATAGTGCTCCCGCTGGGCAACCCGGAGCCACCGCAAACCTGCGGGGACCGTGGCCAGGGCACACGCCGTCGCCAGCACCCAGATCAAGATGTCACCTCGATCACCAGGTGGCGGAGGGCGTCAGGGGCCTGAGTGGGGAGGAGATGACCCACGTTGTCGAGCACCTCGAGACGCACCGGGAGCCCGGCCGCCTCCCGGACCTCGACTGCCTTCCGTGCGACCGCCAGCGGCACATCGGTGTCGTCGGCACCCCAGAGCAGCGTGATCGGGGCGCGGACGGCGGCCAACTGCTCCTCATAGGTCTCATTGACCGCTTTGACCAAGATGTCCCTCATCAGGCCAGTGACAGCCCGATAGTCGGCCGAGCCGGCCTTCCTTCGTCTCTCCTCCAGACGGATGTCGGAGATCAGCCCGAGCCGATTCAGCAGACGGATCGCCCGATAGCTCGTCGAAGGCGGTGCCGGGGGTCTGAGACGTACCAGCGGCACCCCGGTGAGGACCATCGGTCCCACCCGATCGGGAAACAGGTCGGCCAGGCACAACGCCACCCTCCCGCCGAAGGAGTGGCCGATAAGGACTGGAGGCCCATCGAACTCGGAGAGGATCTCAGAGACAATTCGGGCATAGCCATCGGCACCGATCACCTCCTGCGGCGCAGGGGTGGCACCGAAGCCAGGTAGATCGAGGGCCAGGGCGGGCAGACCTTCGAGGCTGGGCTTGAAGTCTGCCCCACGACGACCCCAGCCGTGGAGGGCGAGTATGCGAGGTGGCCCTTCACCTAGGACCTCGGCGAAGAGGGCACCCTCTGCGAAAGACCTCAATGCCAAGATCAATCCTCGATCAGACCGGGAGAAACGCCGAGAATAACTGTTGGAAACCAATTACCAATGACCACCGAGCGCACTCTGCCCACCGTCAACGAGGCGATGGCCCGGTTTCGGGCGTCCTTGTTGCGCCGTGCCTCGGCGGTCGCCTGGGTGATCCTGATCATCGTCGGCGCCCAGGCGGTTCGCAGCGAGGTCTACATCGAGTCCGGCTTCTATGCGCCGATGATCGGGTTGACGACCCTGTTGGTGATCTCGACCGCGGTTCGCTGGGACCGGGTGATGGCCACCAGGGGAGCGCCCTGGGTCAGCTGCGTGTGGATGCTGGCCCTGATCGCCGGCTTCACCGCCCTGGGGGTGGTCCCGGAGTTGGCAGGGACCGCAGAGCCGATCTTGTTCGGTCTGGCGGCTGTCTCGGGCTTGCTTCTCATCTGGTGGACACATGCCCTGGTCACCGTGGTGCTGGGGGCAGCCATCTCCTATCTGGCATTCCAGGCCGGTCAGGCCGACGCCATCGCCGACGTGGTGGCTCCGGTCCTCACCGTGTTCGTGGTGGCCGCCGCCACCGCGTTGGTCGGGTTCGAGTTCGAGAAGGAGGCGGTGGTCTCCTCGGGCAAGGAGAGCATCCTGGAGCAGCAGCGGCTCGACTTCGAGAGGCTGTATGCGGTGAGCGCCACCCTGGCCCGGGCCGAGTCGCTGGCCGAGATCGTCCCCCACCTCATCGGCACCATCTGCAAGTACCTCGACGCCCAGGTGGGGGTGGTGCTGCTCAACGACACCGACCTCAACCGGCTCACGGTGATGAGCCCGATCTGGGTCAACGGCTACCCACTGGAGACCGAGGAGGTCACCGTGGACATCAACGCCCCAAGCGTGGTGTCCCAGACCTATCGGGCCGCCAAGCCGATCTACGTCAGGAGGGTTGACGATCACACCGACTCCCACGTCCTCTTGAAGGACCTGGGGCTCAAACAGGCCCTGGTGGCGCCGCTGAAGGTCGAGTCGATGAGGGTGGGGGTCATCATCGTCGGCGACCCGTACGTCGGGGACTTCACCGAGGACCAACTCGACCAGCTCGGCTCGCTGGCGGCACCGGCCGGGCTTGTGCTGAGCCAGATCGGGCGTTACGAGGCCCAGGCCGAGATGACGCGACGGCTCGAGGAGGTGGCCCAGATGAAGACGGACTTCGTCTCCACCGTGAGCCATGAGCTGAGGAGCCCCCTCACCTCGATCATCGGATCCCTGGACACGGTCAACCGCCCCGAGCTGGCCCCTCCCGAGCCCACCTCACAACAGCTCCTGCTCAGCGCCCGTCGGCAAGCGGGCCGTCTGCAACGTCTCATCGAGGACCTGCTGGTGGTCTCACGGATCGATCGGGGCGCCATCCCGGTGCAGTTGGGGCCGATCGCCCTCAAGGAGATCTTCGACGAGGTGAATCGGGTGGTGGCGGTCGAGCCAAAGATCACCATCGACCCGCCGGACACCATGGTGGAGGCGGATCGCGACCATCTGTCGAGGGTCCTCATCAACCTCGTTGAGAACGCCGCCAAATACGCCCCGGACAGCGAGATCGAGATCTATGGCTGGCAGAGGGGGACCCGCGGCTTCATCGCGGTGGTGGACCACGGCCCAGGCATCCCTGTGGAGCAAAGAGAACGCGTCTTCGAGCGCTTCACCCAGCTCGACCAGTCGGACACACGCTCCAAGGGCGGCACCGGTCTGGGTCTCTCCATCGTCAAGAGCCTCACCGATGTGATGAGGGGGTCGGTGAGGATCGAGGCCACCGAGGGCGGGGGCGCAACCTTCGTCATCGAGCTCCCCCTGGCCGCCACCGTCGGCGTGCGCTGATCAGCCACCGACGCCCACATCCACCCACCTGATCGACTCGAAGGTCACCCGCAGCCCGTCGGGTGTCGGCACCACCACGATACTGACGGCACCGCAGGAAGAGCAACGCGCCACCTCCCCGGGGGCGTCCCGATAGACCACCAGTTGTCCCAGCAGAGCGACGGCTCCGCACGCGCCACAACAGCCCGCCTCGTCCGTCATCTCCCGGCCGAACAGGTCCCAGAGCCTCCCGCCCAGGGAATTGCCGTCGAGGTGTCTTTCTCCATCCATGCTCAACCTCCGGTAGGACCGAAACGCTCCGTCCTGATTCTCTCCGGCTCATGGCCCAGCCCGACCAATGCCGATGCGACCGACTCGACGAACCCGGTGGGTCCGCACACGAACGTCAGCGGTCGCTCACTCGGGGGCCACCCCAGTTCGCCCAACATCTCCCGGTCCACCCGGCGGCTCGGTCCCGGCCATCCCTCCGGATGGGAACGGGTCAGCGTGGTGGTCACGGCGATGCCGTCTCGGCGGGCGGCCGCCCTCTGGAGCTCCTCGCGATAGATGACGTCCTCCAACGATCTTGCCGACACCACGCATCGCACCTCCTCACTCCCGGTGAGCAGCCGAGCTCGTATCATCGCCATAAGTGGGACGATCCCGCTGCCCCCTGCCACCAGGAACAGCGGTTGGCCTCGGCCCGGCTCCCACACGAAGTATCCCCCGATCGGGCCCCGCAACTCGAACCTGTCGCCAACCCGTGCCTCATCGATGAGGTACGAAGAGACCTCGCCGTTCTCGACACGCTCCACCGTGATCGTCACCCGCTCCCCATCGGCCGGAGTGGCGATCGAGTAGCTCCGCTGTGCCTGATAGCCGTCGGCGGCGGTCAGCCTCACGTCGATGTGCTGGCCGGGGCGGTGGCCGGCCCAGCCCGGGCAGTTCAGGATCAGGCTGCGGGCCCTGGGTGTCTCCTCGACGAGACCGACCACCTCGGCCACCAGCCAGGTCAGTCGCCCGTGTATCGCTGCTCCCGCCATGGGTCCCCGTAGTTGTGATAGCCGTAGGACTCCCAGAACCCAGGCCGGTCCGACTCCAGGAGGACCAGGCGATTGACCCATTTTGCGCTCTTCCAGAAGTAGAGGTGTGGCACCAACAGCCTCGCCGGGCCCCCATGCTCCGGAGCCAAAGGCCGGCCCTCGTAGGAGTGGGCGATCCATGCCTTTCCCCCCGTCAGGTCGGGTAAGGGGAGATTTGTGCTGTATCCGCCATAGGAGTGCGCCAGCACGTACCGCGCCCCGATCAGGTCGACATCGGCCAGCAACGTGTCGAGTGAAACGCCCTGCCACGAGGTGTCGAGCTTGGTCCACTTGGTCACGCAATGGATGTCCACCTTCGGGCTCTCACTGTCGAGGGCCTGGAGCTCATCCCAACTCCAGGACACCTCGGCCCCCCGGGTGTCGGTGATGGTGAGCCTCCACTCGTCCAGTTCGACTCTCGGCGTGGGACCGGCAGACAGGACCGGGAAGTCACTGGTGGCGTACTGACCGGGCGGCACCCGACCTGGAGGTGCCTCGACGCCCCGACGCCCCCCGAAACCCCTGGTGACGAAACTCATCGGGACATCCTGGTCTCCTCGCCGGACGCCGGCTACGGCCCCTCGCCGATGCCGGCCGCCACGGCGTGGAACCCAGCGTCGACATGGACGATCTCACCGGTGGTCATCTTCGACCAGTCGCTGAGCAGGACGCACACCATGCGCGCCACCGGGTCGGGGTCGCCGGTGTCCCAGGGCAGGGGTGAGCGCTCCTTCCACACCTGGTCGAATCGCTCGAACCCGGGGATCGACTTGGCGGCCACGGTGCTCAGAGGGCCGGCGGAGACCGCGTTGACCCTGACACCATGTGGGCCGAGATCGCGGGCAAGGTAGCGAGTCACGCTCTGCAGAGCCGATTTGGCCACCCCCATCCAGTCGTAGGCAGGCCACGCCTGGGTGTTGTCGAAGTCCATGGCAACCAACGAACCGCCACCGGCCTCCTTCATCAGGGGCAGGAGGGCCACGGCGAGGGTCTTGTAGGAGAACGCCGAGGTGACGAATGCGATTTGGGCCGACTCCACCGGGGTGTTGAGGAAATTGCCCCCCAGGGCATCGCTGGGGGCGAAGGCGATGGCATGCAGCGCCCCGTCGACCCGTCCCCATCTCGAGGCCAGGTCCTGGCTCAGGCTCTCGACATGGGCGGGGTCGTTGATGTCCAGCTCGAGGACATCACAGACCACCGGCAGTCTCTGGGCGGCACGCTCGGTGAGCCTCAGGCCCCGCCCGAAACCGGTGATCACGATCTCGGCACCCTCCTCCTGGGCGATCCTGGCGGTGTGCCAGGCGATGGAGTCGTCGGTGAGGACCCCGGTGATCAGGAGTTTCTTGTCAGGGAGCAGCATCAGAAGTTTCCTCCGAAGGTCATGATGCCTCGTATGCCGAGACCCATGGCGAAGAGTAGAAGAAGGCCGTAGTACAAGGCAGGACGCTTGCGGAACTGAGCTCGATAGATATAGGCGAAGGTGAAGGTCACCGCGATCACCACCCCGTAGAAGACATGCTGGTTGCCGGGGTCCAGGTTCTCGCTCGACATGGCAATGACGCCGAGCACCACCTGTGCCAGCATCCCGATTATGGCGACTCCCACCGCCCAGTAGAAGGCCTTGGGGAGGTGTTGGCGTCTTGTCATTACCACTCCCCAAACCCCCACGACACCGCTGACCGCGGCGGCGACAGGCCCCCAGAATTCGTGGATGGCACTCACCGGAGGGGAGCATAGGAGGGTGTGCGCCGAGTCGATGCGGCCCTAGAATCGCCGCCGGAGGCGATCGATCGATGTATCAGTTCGAGGCGGTGGAGTTCATCGAGCACGTGGGCAAGGCCGACTCGGACGAGAACGTGCTCGGTGTGTTCTATGAGGAGGCAGATGCCGTCAAGGCTGCCCGTGTCGCCCGAAGGGCCTTTCTCGCCTCCGGTTCCAAAGAGTACGCCTGGTGGGTGGTGCGGGTCCAGGGAGCCCGACTCGCCAACTTCATCGCCGACTCCCGTAGCGATCGAGAGTTCATGGTCGACCTCACCACCGGCGCCCTGATCGAGATCGACCCCGTTCCGGCCAAGCGGAACCGCTAATCCCGGGATTGGCGTTAACTACCCGTGATGAAGAGAGCTCGCGTTGTCGCGGCCATCGCTTCGCTCGCCCTGGCGTCCTGCGGTGCCGAGCCGACGACCACCACTGAGACGAGCCCCGAGACCACCACCTCGACTGGCCCTTCCACCACTACGGCATCCTCGACAACCACCACCCTCTCCCCCTTTGACAGGGCGACCCCGATCGTCACCGATGACCTCGTAGCAGCGCTCGAGGATGGGACCTACATCGGCCTCATCGACCATGTGTTCACCGAGGGGATGACCGGGGGCCCCGAAGTCCAATTCGATCTCGCCGTCTGGTTCGGCGGCGAGGAGGCAGACCACTACGCCGAGATCGATGGTGAGGAGTCCCCCCGACCCAACGACTACTACATCCGCAACCTCGACCCCACGGTCCTGGTCCTGCCGGTCGACCCAGAAGTCAGGGTGACCTCGGTGTGGTACCACTACGAGGAGACCCAGGACCTGACCGCGAGGCCCATCACCTACGAGGAGCTGGTCGAGGCATTGACCGGCGAAGTCGAGGAGTCACGGCTCGCCATGAGGTTCAGCCCATGGTGGGTCACCATCGAGAACGGCCAGGTGGTGGCCATCGAGGAGCAGTACGTCCCCTGATCCGATGTGCGGCCTACTCCATGAGGAGGTCGGCGTACTGGTCTCTGACTACTTTCTTGTCGAACTTGCCGGTCCCGGTCTTGGGGACCGAGTCGATGAACACGATCTTGTCGGGGAGCCACCAGCTCGCCACCCGGGACCGGAGGTGCTCCATCAGCTCCTCTTCGGTCACCTCGGACGACTTGACCACGAAGGCGGCGGGCCGCTCCTGCCACTTGACGTGCTTGAGCCCGACCACGGTCGCCTCGAGCACCGCCGGGTGGGCCATCAACGCATTCTCCAGGTCGAGTGAGGAGATCCACTCACCACCCGACTTGATCACGTCCTTTGCCCGGTCGGTGATCCGGATGTAGCCCTCCGGGGTGATCTTGCACACGTCCCCCGTGCGCAGCCAGCCGTCTTCGAATGAGCTGGCGCTCCGCTCGTCCTTGTAGTACTCGGCGGCGATCCACGGGCCGCGGATGAGCAGCTCGCCGAAGGCCTCGCCATCGTGGGGCAGCTCCTCGCCGATCTCGTCGACGATCTTGACCTGGAGCCCGGCCACCGGGATGCCGGCGGTCTCCATCCGGTCGAGCTGGTCCTGGAGGTCCCACTCTTCCATGTGTGGCTTGAGCACCGCGGCCGAGGCCACCGGGTTGGTCTCGGTCATGCCCCAACCCTGGATGACCCGCACCCCGCGCTCGGTCCAGAACCACTCGATCATCGACCGGGGCACCGCCGATCCGCCACAGAAGAAAGCTCGGATGTGGGAGACGTCGATGTCCGGGTGGGCCTCCAGGTACTGCTTGATCCCCAACCAGACGGTTGGGACCCCGGCGCTGAAGGTGACCTTCTCATCGGTGATCAGCTTGACCAAGCCCTCGGGTGAGAGGTCGGGCCCGGGGTAGGTCAGCTTGGCTCCCCTGGTGACCGCCATGTACGGGTAGCCCCAGGCGGCAGCATGGAACATCGGCACCACCGGGAGCACGTTGTCCTTCGCCTCGATTCCATAGTTGGCCAGGTTGGAGATGGTGTGGACGTAGGTCGACCGCTGGGTGTAGGCCACCCCTTTTGGGTTGCCGGTGGTACCCGAGCTGTAACAGAGCATCATCGGCGAGCGCTCGTCGAGCATCGGCCAGGCGCCATGCTCGGGGGCATCGGCGATCAGGTCCTCATAGGCGATCGAGCCGGGGAGGGAGTCACTCGCCTCGGCACCGAGCACCACCCAATTCTCCACCGTCGCCATCTTGTCGACCAGTGGCGCAATCAGCGGGACCAGGCCGGGGTCGACGAACATCACCCTGTCACCGGCATGGTTGGCGATGTAGGCGATCTGGTCGGCGAAGAGCCGGAGATTGATGGTGTGACAGATCCTGCCGGTGTTGGCGGTGGCCCAGTAGAGCTCATGGTGTCTCTGGTTGTTCCAGGCAAACGTGCCCACCGCGTCCCCACGCTCGATGCCGAGACTGTCGAAGGCCGAGGCGAGCTTCCGGACCCGGGCATCGGTCGAGCCGTATGTCGAGCGGGAGACCGAGCGGTCGGCCTCCACCGACACGATCTGCTGATCGGGGTGGATCCAGACCGCGTGGTCGTACAGCGTTGACAGGAGCAGCGGGAAGTCCTGCATGTGGGCCATCAGCTGCCACCCATGAGATGGCGCTTCTCGGTGTCGAACTCCTCGTCGGTCAGCTTGCCCTGGTCGTGGAGCCTCGAGAGTGTCTCGAGTTGGGACGCCCTCGACTCGCCACCGCGGCCCCCGCTCTCCATTTGCCGCATCCGGGCCTCCCGTACCTTGTAGATGACAGTCTGGACTGCTTCCGGCTTGGGGATGTCCTTGTAGCGGCTCTGCCCATGGGTGCCGGCGGACTCGATGAGCAGGTCGCCGGTCCCGAAGACCCTCTCGAACACCGACTGGGTGAAAGCCACGTCGTTTATCACTTCCAATGGGATCTCCTTGCCCCGCTTCGAGATGAACCCGGCGCGGTAGATGACCCGCTCGTTGGTTATGACGTGGGTGGTGGTGATCCATGTGATCACCCCGTTGGCGATCGCCAGGAGCACGACCACCCAGAGCCCGATGATGATCCACACCGGGGCATCCATCACGCCGAGGATGATGGCGAGAGCGATGGCCGCCGCCACCAGCAGGCCCTCCCTGAGCAACTGTGACCAATGCGGCCGGAACTGGGCCTCGATCACCTCACCGTCGCTGAGCAGTCGATCCGGGTATCCCATCAGCCCTCCTTAAGGACTCTTGCCTTCTCGGCGTTGAACTCTTCGTCGGTGAGGCTGCCCTGCCGATGCAGACGCGCCAGGATCTCCAGCTGTTCGGCGCGGCTGGCTCCCATCGAGGGGCTCGAGGCCGTGGCCCCCTGCGTCGCCGACGGCTCGGCATGCGGCTGGGACGCCTGGCTGAACCGATGCTCGGCCCGTGACTCCCTCGCCTCGCTCACCAGCTGCTTCCACTCGGTGGGGCCCGGGACGTTCGACACCGCGGTGCGCCCATTACTCGCAGAGGTCTCCAGCATGAGGTCACCCGCCCCCACCATTCGCTGCAGGCCTGACTGCCTGAAACCCACGTCCTGAACCCGGTCAACCGGGATCTCGTAACCCTTCTTGGAGAGCAGCCCCTGTCTGAAGATCACCCGGCGGTTGGTGAGCACCAGGTCGGTCGTGTACCAATTTGTGACCCCCCTGAAGCTGGCGACGGCCCAGGCGATGACCAGAACGACATAGACCCAACCGGGGAAGTTGGTGGCTGCCAGGAGCACGATGATCAGGAGCAGGAGACCAGCGGTGTAGAGGATCTCCCGGTATAGAGCAACCCAATGCAGCTTGGTGTCGCGGATCAGCCGCTCGTCTGGCTGCAGCATGCTCGGGGGGAAGACCATGGACGCGCCGGAGATTACTGCGTGAGTAGATGATGTCGTCTGGCTACGTCATCTACTCACGCACGGGAATCACAGACGCGAGAAACCCCGAGGGAGCCTCGGCCGAAGCCTCAACCCTCTCGGGGTTCTCAGTCCGTCTTCGTCGGGCCGGGGACCCAACTCCGAGCGGTGCCATCGACCGAAGCCGTTGGCGTGCGGTCCGAAGACCGCTCTCCCCGTCTCCGGGGAGGGTGCAGGCCTTGCGGCCTGCGGTCGTCAAACCGCTCGACGATCCCGAGGGATCCCCGTTCGGTCTGGCGACCTTCCGAGTCGCCTCCGGTTTCCCGGGTGCGATCCGGCGAGCCTTCCGTTCGGTTTCCCGTCCATCCGGCTCGACCTGTGTCGGCGGTTTCCCGCCGATACTGGCCCTGTCTCGGGGTTTCCCCTTCGACGTGGGCGGAAAGGTAGACCATGGCCCCGGACGGCACAAGTTGAGAGCCACATTGTTTTTCGCGAGCTCTCGATCAGATTTCGCGGAGGCCGGAGGGAGAGGGCTTTTGCACTTTGGGAAGGGCTACGGACGCGAGAAACCCCGAGGGAGCCTCGGCCGAAGCCTCAGCCCTCTCGGGGCTCTCATGCCATCTCGCCGGGAAAGCGGGCCCCCAGCAAGGCGGCCTCGAAGAAGCCGAAGCTCCTTCGACACCGACCTGAGGTTGCCCTCGAGTCGGCGAGGGGAAAGTAGGCGAGCCGGTCGGACCGAGTCAAGGGCAACCCCACATAGTTTTTCGCGTCTTTCGGCTCTTTTTCGCGGTCGGCCCCGATGGTCCCGGAATCTGTCGCGGGCCATTCCTATGATCGATCACATGACCGTCGAGGCGAGAGTCGTGCCCATTGACCTCCCCAGGTCCCTTCAGACACTCTCGCCTAGCCGGGCGGGCGATTTCAAGACCTGCCCCCAACTGTTCAAGTTCCGGGCCATCGACCGGATCCCCGAGCCGGTCTCGATCTACCAGGCGCGTGGGACCACCTCCCATCTCGCCCTCCAACGGCTGTTCGACGAGCCGATGGCCGTCCGCACCCCGGACCGTCTCTTCGACCTGTTTCGCCAAGCTTGGACCGAGATCCGCTCGGAGGAGGAGTTCGAAGGGCTCTTCGAGTCCGTGGATGAAGAACGCGAATGGGGTCTCCAGTCCCTCGAGCTGCTCGCCAACTACTTCGCCATCGAAGACCCCACCAGCTTCGACCCCGCGGACCGCGAGCTCGATCTTCTCGAGGACCTCGACGGAATGATGATTCGGGGGATTCTCGACCGGATGGACCGCACCGACGACGGCCGACTGGTGATCACCGACTACAAGACGGGCAAGGCGCCACCCGAGGCCTACGCCCTCCCCGCCTTCTTCGCCCTCAAGATCTATGCCCTGCTGATCCGCAACAGCACCGGGGAGACTCCGTCTGAAGTCCGGCTGCTCTACCTCAATGGCCCCACCCTGTACCGGCTCCCAATCGAGGACCGCCAGCTCGATGCGATGCACGCACAACTCAGGGCGTTGTGGACCGCCATCGACCGTGCCATGGAGTCCGAGCGCTTCCCGGCCCGCCCGGGAAGACTCTGTGATTGGTGCTCCTACAAGGAGATCTGCCCGGCGTGGGCCGCTCCTGCCGATGAGGTGCCTGCGGTCTAGTGGGCCGTCGCCCAAACAGCTACACGGCATCAACTGAGCGACAGACCGCTAGGGGAACACCCCTCTGACCAGCTTGGCGTCCGCCACCCTCCTGATCCCCTTGATCAGCGCTGCCGTCCTCATGTCGACGTTCTCACTGATGGCGATGGACTGCACATCGTCGAATGCACGGGTCATGATCTCCCTGAGACGGGCAACCACCTCGTTCTCGGTCCAGAAGTATTTCTGAACGTCCTGCACCCACTCGAAGTAGGAGACGGTGACCCCACCTGCGTTGGCGAGGATGTCGGGGACGATGACCACGCCACGCTCTCTCAGGAGGTCGTCGGCCTCGAGGGTCATGGGGTTGTTGGCGCCTTCGATGATCAGCCTCGCCTTGACCTCGTGGGCATTGTCCTTGTGGATGACCCCCTGGATCGCTGCCGGGACGAGTATGTCGACGTCGAGCCCGAAGACGGCGTTCCCATCGATGTGGTCGGCGTCCGGGTAGCCCTCGAGGACCCGGTTCTCCTCTACCCATTTCGCGGTGGCGGGCACATCCAGGCCATCGGGGTTGTACACCGCCCCGGAGATGTCGGAGACCGCCACCACCTTGAGCCCGGCCTGGTCGGCTGCGATGGCGGCGTATAGCCCGACATTGCCGAACCCGTGGATCGCCACGGTGGCCTCGACGGGGTTGAGGTCGGCCACCGCGGCGGCCTGAGGCACCAGGAACATGAGACCCCTGCCGGTGGCCTCACGGCGGGCCACGGTCCCCCCCAACGCAGGCGGCTTCCCTGTGACGACCGCGGGCACGGCGTGACCGACGTGCTGGGAATAGGTGTCCATCAGCCACGCCATGACCTGCTCGTTGGTCCCGAGGTCCGGTGCCGGGATGTCGGTCTCGGGGCCGATCACGTTGATGATCTCCATGGTGAATCGGCGAGTGACCCGCTGCAGCTCGGCCCGCGACAGCTCCATTGGGTTGATACGAACACCCCCCTTGGCGCCGCCGAATGGCAGGCCGACGATGGAGCACTTCCAGGTCATCAGCATGGCCAGCGCGGAGACCTCGCCGAGATCGACGTCCGGGGCGTACCTGATGCCTCCCTTGGTGGGGCCCATCGTGGTCAGGTGCTGGACCCGGTAACCGAAGATGGTCTCCACCCTGTTGTAGTTGTCGCGGCGGAAGGGGAAACTGACCACCGTCGACTTCTGAGGGACCCGGAGTCGATCCGCGATGTTGGAGTCGAGACCGATCAGTTTGGCGACCCGGTCGAACTGGCCGACCGCCTCGTGATACATCGGTGAGTCGTATTCGTTACCCGGCTGCAACCTGTCTCCCTTGGTCACCGGCCATCCTATTTGGTGGCGGGGCAGTCGTCGGGCAGGGAATCTGTCACACCCCGCCCATAGCCTGGGCACCATGAGCAATCGAACACCACAACCTGAGCTCGAGAACGTCCCGGCCGCCGACACCGACCCTGAAGTATTTGCCGACCCGGTGAACTACTTGAGACGGTTCGGCATCGAGGCCGAGCTGGTCTGCCAGATCCTGGCTCTCGATCACGCTGCCTGAGACCTACGATCGACCGGTGACCATCAGGGAGTCGAGGATCGGCCTCGGCGACTGGCCCGCCGCCATAGAGCGAACCAATGGCTACCAGATCGTGGTGGCCGGTCCAGGGACCGGCAAGTCAGAGCTCTTGGTCAGGAGGGTCGCCCATCTCCTCGAGGCGGCGAAGGCCCGCCCCGGCGAGATCGTGGTGCTGTGCTTCTCGAGACGAGCCGCCGCCGCCTTGCGGCACCGGATCGGGCTGGCCGCGGGCAATCCCGGCGCCGGGGTCGACGCCACCACCTTCCACTCCCTTGCCCTCCGCCTCACCGAGAAGCTAGGGGTTGGACCGACACCGTCGCCACTGACCACACCGGAGCAGATCGGGTTCGTTGCCGCTGTCCTCGCCGACGAGCGCCCCGATGAGTGGCCCATGGTCTATCGGGAGATCCTGACCACCACCGCTTTCGCCGCCGAAGTCGCCGACTTCCTCATGAGATGCTCGGAAAGGCTGCTCAGCCCCGATGACCTGGCCTCACGGGCCGCCCAACGCGCCGATTGGCGGGGGCTGCCCGGTCTCTACAGGCGCTATCTCGATCGCCTCGGCCAGGCCCAACGGACCGACTACGGGGTGCTCCTCGCCTCGACCGCCGCCCTCCTCCAGGGCGAGGTCGGCAAAGAGGTGTCGGCCGGCTACCGCTACGTGCTGGTCGACGAGTATCAGGACACCACTCCGGCCCAGGCCGAGATCGCCCGGCTGCTCGCCGGCGCCCATCACAACCTCACCGTCGCAGGCGATCCCTACCAGTCGATCTACTCGTTTCGTGGGGCGGAGCTTCGCAACGTCGCCGAGTTCACACAGACTCATCCCGACGCAGAGCGCCTGATCCTCACCGAGAGTCTCCGCGTCCCCGCCGAGATCATGGCCGCCGCCCTTCGCGTCGTCTCCGGGGGCGACCTTCCCGGAGCCGCCGGTCCGGTGACACCGGCGCCCCACCCGGGCAGATGCGAGGCGTATGTGTTCGACCAGGAGACAGGTGAGGCGGAGTGGATCGCCGGCCAGGTGGAGCAGGCGATGGTCATCGAAGGCACCAAACCGTCACAGATAGCGGTGCTGGTGCGGTCCAAGCGGGAGGCGCTCACCGAGCTCTCCCGGGCCCTGGACAGGAGAGGCATACCCCACGACCCACCGGAGAGCCGGCTGATCGACCACCCGGCCGTCCAATTGGTCCATGACCTGGTGATCCTGGTGGTGACCGGTGGATCGCTCCCGACGACAACTGCAGTGGAGGCGGCTGCTGCGGACCGAGCGATGCGACGGGTGCTGCTCGGGCCACTGGTCGGGCTCGGGCTGGGCCGGGAGCGGAGCCTGCTGAGAGCGAGAAGACGCACCTGGGAGCCGTGGCATCAGGTGATCGCGGAGCGGCTTCCGGAGAACCCAGGCCTGGGAGCCTTGCTCCAGGAGCTCGACTGGGCCACCGTCCGGAGCGCCACGGACGGCTTTTGGCATCTATGGACCACGCTCGATGGGCTGGAGGCAGTGGTCGCCGATGCGGGGCGCGGCGACTGGCGCCGGGCGTGGGCCGCCTTCGCCCAGAGCCTGGCGCGCCAGGCCGAGCGGGACCCCTCGATGACCTTGGCCCGTTACTTCGCCCTCACCGAGGAAGACGACTTCGAGGCCGAGCCGATGTTGACTCATCACCTGACAGCCGACCGGGTCACCCTGACCACCTTGCACCAGGCCAAGGGTCTCGAGTTCGAGTTGGTATTCATCGCCAATGCCTCAGAGGGTGTGTTCCCCGACCTCCGGCGTAGTCGTCGCATGCTCCGTCCCGAGCTGCTCTCCCCGGAGCGAACCACCGACCCCCATGCCATCCATCTGTTTCAGCTCCAGGAGGAGATGCGCCTGGCATACACCGCAATGACCAGGGCCCGATCCAGGGTGGTGCTCACCGCCACCTCCGCCGGGATCGACCAGGGGGAGAGGAGACCATCCCGGTTCCTGGTGGCAGCCTCCGGAACGGGGCTCGATCAGCTGGGCCCGCCGGAGGAGAGCGACCGCGACCCGATCACCGTCAACGAGACGGAGATCGTGCTGAGACGCTTGCTCCTCGACCCGGCAGCCCCGGCACCCCGTCGTCTGGCTGCTGCATCCACCCTGTGCAGGCATGCTGACGGCCGATGGGAACCACACCGTTTCGCGGGGGTCGCGGCCCCGGGGCCGGACCGCCCCATCCTGGGAGAGACGATCCGTCTCTCGCCGAGCCAGGCCGAGTCATACCAATCTTGCCCCCGCCGCTATGCGCTGGAGCGCCGGCTGCGTCTCAGTGACGGCGACTCGCAGTACACCATGTTCGGTTCCCTGATCCATGACCTCCTGGAACGTGCGGAGAGGGAGGTGATCGGGACCGGGGCCAGACACGCCGAGCTGGGGAGGGCGCTCGAGCTCCTCGATGATGTCTGGGAGGGGGCCAGCTTTGGAACCCCTCAGCTGGATCAGGCGTGGAAGGCCAAGGCAGTGGAGCTGCTGGAACGGCTCTACCAGAACTGGCCGGGAGCCGGTCCCCCGGTGGCCGTCGAGCGTGAGGTGGCCACCAGGATCGAAGGTGTCGACTGGGTGGGCAAGATCGACCGGGTGGAACAGGCGGGCGACGGTGTCCGGGTAGTGGACTACAAGACGACCACCAGGCCCCTCACCTACCCCGACGCCGCTGTTTCGGTGCAGCTCGGCTTCTACGCCACCGCCCTCGCCACCGAGGGACGACCGGTGGTCGATGCCCAGTTCTGGTACCCGCGGGCTGACTCGAAGGCAGTCACCACTCGTCCACTGGACATGTCGGCCCTCGACACCCTCGCCGACGAGATGAGACAGATCACCCACTCCATCCTCGCCGAGGACTGGGCTCCGCGGGTGGGGAGCCATTGCGACCGATGCGACTTCAGGGGGTCCTGTCCCGCCTGGCCCGAAGGAAGGGGGGCATATCTCCCATGAGCCAGATCGTCCCCACCGATGAGCAGCAGGCGATCCTCGACCTCGGCCTCACCACGATCAAGGTGAGGGCAGGGGCGGGGACCGGCAAGACCACAACGGTGGCGATGGTCATCGCCAACCTGATCGCCACCCACGGGGTCGAGCCGGAGCAGGTGCTGGGGATCACGTTCACCAACAAGGCCGCCTCCGAGCTCGCCGATCGGGTTCGTGCCATGGTCGGGTCCGACGAGCCGGGGCGACAGGCCGAGGTCCACACCTACCACGGGTTCGCCGCCCAGATCCTGGCCGAGCTCGGGGCGTTGGCGGGGGTCGACAACCGGGCCAAGGTGATCACCCCGACCTTTGCCAGGCAGCTGATGAGCGAGACCTTCCATCACCGCTCCTATCAGTACCTCGACATCACCCAGAGCCGCACCCTCGACCAGATCAGGAGACTCGGGGAACGGCTCGGCGATCACCTGCTGACCCCCCAGGACATCCTCGACCTGCCGGTTGCCGATGACATCGAAAGGGCCCGGCACGAGATGGCTCAAACCCTGGTCCAATACCAGGAGGACAAGCGACGGCTCAAGGTTGTCGACTATTCCGACCTGGTCACACTCTCCACCCGGATCGTCACCGAGAACCCCGATCTGGCCCGGGCCATCCGCGATCGATATCGGGTGGTGGTCCTCGATGAGTACCAGGACACCAACCCGGCACAACGTGGACTGCTACTCGCCATCTTCGGTGACGGGTTCCCGGTGATCGCAGTGGGAGACGAGGACCAGACCATCTACGAGTGGCGCGGGGCGTCGGCCGAGAACTTCGAGCTATTCGCCGATCACTTCCGGCGACCCGACGGTGGGCCGGCCCATCTCAAGGGGCTCCGGCTCAACCGGCGCTCGACCCAGCGCATCCTCGAAGTCGCCAACCAGGTTCGAGCCCGGGCAGGTGTAGATCCCGAGCCACTGATCTCGGCCAGGCCCGACGACGACGACAGCGAGGTCGTCACCCACTGGGCGGCCGACGCCCTCGAGGAGGCGGAGTGGATCGCGGCCAGGTTCGAGGGGCTCCACGACCAGGGCGTGCCATGGAGGGAGATGGCGGTGCTGTTCAGGAAGAACAAGGACTTCGCGGTCATGGTCGACGTCCTGGGTCGCCATGAGATACCGCTGGAGGTCGCCAACATCGGGGGTCTCCTCTCCGTCCCGGAAGTGGCCGATCTCAGGGCATGGCTCACCATCCTCGAGCGCCCCGAGGACTCGACGGCTCTGACCCACATCCTTTTCGGGAGTCGCTACCGCCTCGGGCTCGCCGACCTGGCCCCCCTGGTCGGGCTGGCCGGCGCCGAGAACCGCGGGGACGACGACGACGAGGAGCCCACCCCGGTGACATTGATCGAAGTGATCGAGAGCCTCGACGAGCTCCCGAGCCTCCGAGGGGAGGCCCGCCTGGCCCTCGACGGATTCCTCGATGCGTATCGCCGGGTTCTCCTCGAGAGCCAGGGGCTGGCACTGGTCGACGTTTGCAGGTTGATCCTCGACCAGACCGGGGCCTGGCGGGATATCGAGGCACTGCCCGTCAACCGGCGCCTCACCGCCCGTCTCAACCTCTATCGGCTCCTCGACCTGACCGAGGACTGGAGCCCGCTCAAGGGGCGGCCCTCGATCCAGGCCTTCCTGGAGTACCTGGACGCGATGGAGGATGAGCCGGCCGAGGAGCTCGATTCGGCAAGGCTGTCGGGGGAGAACGCGGTCACACTGGTCACCGTCCATCGGGCCAAGGGGCTGGAGTGGGAGAACGTGGCGGTTCCGGCGGTCACCAAAGCCGGCTTCCCCTCCGGTCAGGGGACGTTCCCCAACCCGGCGTCGGTGGCCGATCAGGTCCCGGTGGGCTTGAGGATCGACACTGTGCTCGACCAGCTCCCCGGTGACCTGGAACGGGCCAAGGACTTCCTCCGTGAGCGCCACCTCAGGCAAGAGTGGCGGGTGGCCTATGTCGCCATCACCAGGGCCAAGCGGCGTCTCTTTCTGTCCGGCGCCCATTGGTACGGTCACCCCGAGGCCAACAAGAGACCCAAAGAGCCCTCCGACCTCTGGCTCCTGGTCGACGGTCTCGAGGTCTCCACCAACGCCGGTGTGGCGGCCGTCGGCGATCGGCCCGATGTGTTGAGGCTTCGCCACGAGGATCCGACACCCGACCCCCTGTTCCCGGACGGTTGGGACGGGGCCCTGCGGCGTGCGCTCGACGACCCCGACACCATCTCGGCACTGGCACGCCAACTGGGTCTCGAGCAGGAGCACCGGGTGCTGGCGGACGAGATGGAGATTCGTCTCTTCTCATTGGCCGACCCCGCCAAGCCATCCTCGGGGCCCGATGCCGACACCGTCTCGGTGACAGGACTGGTCACCTACGCCCAGTGCCCCAAGCAGTTCTATTGGAGCGCGGTCGACCCTCTTCCCCGCCGTCGCAACCTGGCTGCGGTGATGGGCACCGCGGTGCACCGGCGAATCGAGCTCCACCAAAGAGGCCAGGTCCCATTGGATCTGGTCGATGTCGAGCTCTACGACGTCATCGACACGGATGCAGACGGCGGCGGGGCCGGTGCCTTCGCCAGCTACATGGCCTCGAGATTCGCCGACGCCAGGGCGATCATGGTCGAGACGCCCTTCACCATCGGGTTGGCATCTGGGATCCGGGTCAACGGGAGGATCGACGCCATATACGAGGATCATGGTCGGTGGGAGGTGGTCGACTTCAAGAGTGGACGCCGCAACAACGACCCCTCGCGTATCGTCCAGCTCCAGGCATATGCCGTGGCCGTCAACGACTTCGACTTCGGGTTCCCCAAGCCAGAGGAGGTCACCGTGACATTTGCCTATCTCGGTGGTGGTGGTGGTGACGAGGTGTCCCACGTCGCCAACGGCCCCTGGCTCGATGACGCCCGCCACTCGCTCGAGTCTCTGGCGACGGGTATTGGCGGCAAGCAATTCACAGAGCGCACCGGCGAGTGGTGCAGAGGCTGTGACTTCCTGCGGTTCTGCGGGCCGGGACGGGAACGAGTGGGATGACGGTCTTGACCATTGCCATCGGGTACCTGCTCGGTGCCCTCCCCACCGCTGGATGGTTGGGGAAGTCGTTGAAGGGCGTCGACCTACGCAGTGTGGGATCGGGCAATCCCGGCGCCAACAACGCCCTCCAGACCGGGGGCGCCGGACTGGCGGCGGCGGTGCTGGTGGTGGAGATGGCCAAGGGCGCCGCCGCAGTGCTCATCGGTGAGAGACTGGGTGGAGAGGCCGCGGCGGTCGCTGCCGGCCTGGGGGCCGTAGCGGGCAATCTCTACAACGTCTTCTACCGGTTCAAGGGGGGCAAGGGCCTGGGGATAACCGCCGGCATTCTCGGCACTGCCTGGCCGACGGCCCTGGTCCCCTGCATCCTGGTAATAACCTTGGGAGCCCGACTCACCAGGTCTTCGGGAGCCGCCGCCATCATCGCCATCGTCGCCCTGGTCGCGATGGGGGTCACCTGGATGGCCTTCGATCTCCCGGTTGGCTGGGGGCTGAGCCGACCTGGGCTCTTGTTGCTGCTGGCATTGGGCGTCGGGGTGCTGATCTGGCCCAAACATTGGGCGGTGGCCAGATTCACACGATCGAGCCCTGCCTGACCTCGATGACCAGAGTCACCGGGCCATCGTTGACCAGCCCGACCTCCATGTGGGCACCGAACCGGCCCTGGGAGGCAGAGACACCCCGCTTGCGGAGCCCGTCCACCATCTCGTCGATCAGGGGGGCGGCCAACTCGGGTGGGGCTGCCCCGGTGAATGAGGGGCGACGACCCCTTCGAAGATCGCCGAGCAAGGTGAACTGACTTACGACCAGCACCTCGCCACCCGCCTCGGCGAGCGACAGGTTCATCTTCTGAGCCTCGTCGGGGAACACCCTCAGCCCAACGATCTTCTCGACCACCGCGGACACGTCCTCGGACCCGTCGCCCACCGCCACGCCCACCAATAGGCACAGACCTGGGCCGATGGCCGCCACCATCTCGCCGTCGACGCTCACCGAGGCATTCGACACCCGTTGCACCACCACACGCATCGAAGCCGATTCTGCCAGCCCAATAGAGTGACCGGATGGCGCGTCCCCCCTCCCCTGAGGCCCCATCCTTGACCTCGCCGGACGGCAAGACTGCGGTTTTCCTCCTCGACGCCGCCTCCGACCTCGAGCAGCGACATCTGGAGAGATGGATGAGCAGGGCCACCGGGCGACGGGTGGAGACCTTGAGGATTGCCTCGGCACGGAGACGCGGCGGCCCTGATCGCAGCCTCGCGCTGGAGGCCCGTCTGAGGCGTGGAGACGATCCCTTCCTGATCGCGGCCCGGGTGGTGTGGATCCCCCCGGAGCGGGAGGGCCGAAGGTCTGTGGGTTGGTCGGATGTGTTCAAGCCCGGTGACCCCCGCGATCCGAGAGGCCTCCGCGCCCACTGGATCCGAGCGGTGCACCCGGACCGGGTCGTCCCCGTGGCCGGTCAGGGCGCCGCGCTTGGCGAGCTGATCGAGGCGCATCGGGAGGCCGACGAAGTGGACGGGCTCGCCCAATTCGTGACGAGGAGGGCGTGGAGGTCCCTCGACCAGGCCGAGCGCAGGATCCGGGGCAACAAATACAAGATCCCACGGTTCGTGCCGGAGGCCATCCTCTCCAGAAGGGGGTTTCTCGAATCGATCGACCTCTACGCCCGCCAGTCGGGTCAGGACCCCGTTACCGCCAGGGGTCGGGCGGCCCGATATCTACGGGAGATAGCCGCCACCCACAGCCCATATGTCATCGACCTGATAGCCAATGCCATCCACTCGCTCTACCGCCAGGGTTATGGAGAGATCAAGTACCTCACCGAGCAGGTGAAGACGGTTGCCGAACTCGGCCAGGCCAATCCGGTGGTCTTTCTCCCGTCACACCGGTCGAACCTCGATCGTCTCAGCCTCCAGTATCTCCTGTGGGAGAACGACCTCCCCCCCAACCACACGGCGGGTGGGATCAACCTCGACTTCTTCCCGGTCGGACCACTGATGCGCCGGACCGGCGTCTTCTTCATTCGACGCTCCTTCAAGGGCAATGACCTCTACAAGCTGGTGCTCAAGGCATACATCGACTTCCTCGTCGAGAAGCGGTTTCCACTCGAGTGGTATGTGGAAGGGGGCAGATCGCGTTCAGGTCGCCTCCAGCCGCCGCGATTCGGGCTGCTCCAGTACGTGGTCGACTCCCTCCGGAGGGGCAAGGCCGAGGACATCGTGCTGATCCCGGTCTCGATCACCTACGACCAGATCCAGGACGTGCCGGACTACACCCTGGAGGCCCAGGGACGGGCCAAGGAGCGGGAGTCCCTCGGCTGGCTGCTCCGCACCGTCAAGTCCCTGAGAAGACGATACGGGGACATCTACATCCGATTCGGCGAGGGAGTGTCGGTGTCGGAGGTCATCGCCGACATCGGGGAGGACGAGGAGCCTTCGATCGGGCTCCAGAAGCTTGCATTCGAGGTCATGCACCGGATCGCCGGCGCCACGCCGATCACCCCGACGGCCGTGGTCTGCATCGCCCTGCTCGCCGCCAGGGGGCGGGCTCTCACCGCCTCAGATCTGGCGGATGAGTGCACCGATCTCTCCGGGTTCATCAAAGCGAGGGGCATCGAGATGACCGAGGATGCCGACCTGAGCAACCCCCATGTGGTGACCGCAGTCCTCGAATGGCTCGAGGAGCACGCAGCGGCGTCCAGTCACGAGGCCCTGGGTCGCACCGTCTACTGGCTCGAAGATGGGCAGATGATCCAAGTCTCCTACTACCGCAACGTGGTGCTCCACTACTTCGTGCCCCGGGCCATCGCCGAGATCGCGCTTCGGTCTCGGCTCGCCGACTGCGAGGATGGTGCATCCTCGAGCCGGAACGACCTCGACGAGGAGATGCTCGCCCTACGCGACCTGCTCAAGTTCGAGTTCTTCTTCGCCGAGCGGGACCGCTACATCATCGACATCGCGGAAGACCTCCGCCTCGATGTCCCGGACTGGGAGGACCTCCTGTCGGCCTCGGGGCCGGTAGACGTGCTGGCCAAGATGGGGAGGCCGATGGCGCAGTGGGCCCTCTTGCCGATCCTCGACGCCTACCAGGTGGTCGGGGACGAGTTGGAGTCCCTCAGGGGCAGGTTCGAGGAGAAGGCCTTCCTCAAGGCATGTTCCGCCCGCGCCCGGATGTATCGGATCGAGGGCCGGCTCATCTCCGGAGAGAGCGCCAGCCAGGTCATGTTTCGATCCGCGCTGGCCCTGGCCGCCAATCGCGGGCTGCTCGAGGATGACTCCTCAGCGGCCAGGTCGGCATTCGCCGACGAGGTGCGGCGGGCCCGGGCCTTGGCGGCCGAGGATCGCTAGCTCTGGGCCGCTAGTGGCCCGTCGCCCAAACAGCTACGCGGTCTCGCCGGCCCTCGACGCCGCTGG
>JBBDML010000023.1:0-9380 GCA_040878345.1 Acidimicrobiia bacterium
ACCCAGGGTTCCAGACGTCGGTGAGCGGTGGTCGCGGCCCCAAGAACGCCGACGAACAGAGCCCTCGGCGAACCCAGGGTTCCAGACGTCGGTGAGCGGTGGTCACGGCCCCAAGAACGCCGACGAGCAGAGCCCTCGGCGAACCCAGGGTTCCAGACGTCGGGCCCGACCGTTGCCCAGGCGGAGGCCAAAGTCGACCCCCGGCCCAGACGTTCCGCCCCGCGCCCATCACCGGCTCGATCGGCCTATGTTCCCGGCCGTCTTCGACAGAAACTCCACAGATGTACCGGCGTGACCTCGAGGTCCTCGATCTTGACGATCGTAGGGAGCTGCAGTCCACCCGGCTGGCCCGGCTGGTCGACCGGCTCAAGCAGATAGACAACCCCTATTGGTCCGAGAAGCTGGCCCCGGTCGAGGAAGTGAGGTCGATCGAGGACATACGGTCGCTCCCCTTCACCGAGAAGCGAGATTTCCGCGACACCTACCCCTACGGGATGGTCACGGTCCCGATGGAGCACGTTGTCAGGGTCCACGCCTCATCGGGCACTTCGGGGAAGCCGACCATCGTCGCCTACAGCGCCGCAGACATCGAGGTCTTCGCCGAAGTGGTAGCCCGGTGTCTCTCCGGGGCCGGTGCCACCGCCGATGACATCGTCCAGATCGCCTATGGCTATGGCCTGTTCACCGGCGGGCTCGGGATCCATTACGGGGTGGCGGCGTTGGGCGCCACCGCGGTGCCGGCTTCGGGTGGCAAGCCCGGGTTCCAAGTGGGCCTAATGGCCGACCTGGGGGTCACCGGTCTGGGCGCCACCCCTTCGTTCACCCTGCTGCTCGCCGAGAAGGCCGAGGAGTTGGGCCTCAAGGACAGCATCCGGCTCCGCTGGGGCCTCCACGGTGCCGAACCCTGGTCGGAGAGCCTGAGGGCCAAGATCGAGGAGGCCTGGGGCGGTGGCTACGACGCCATGGACATCTACGGGCTGTCCGAGGTGATCGGCCCCGGGGTGGCCGGCGAGTGCCTGGAGAACAAGGGCGGCCTCCACATCATGGAGGACCACTTCCTTGCCGAGATCGTCGACCCGGAAACCGGTGATCCGGTCCACGAAGGCGACCCCGGGGAGCTGGTTCTGACGACCCTGACCAAACAGGCTCAGCCGGTGATCCGGTATCGGACCCGCGACATCACCCGGTTCATCCCCGGGCCCTGTCCCTGCGGGAGGACCACCAGACGGATGGCCCGACTCGAGGGCCGGGCCGACGACATGCTGATCATCAGAGGGGTCAATGTCTATCCGAGGGCCATCGAAGAGTTGCTGATGAGTTACCGCGAGCTCGGGGCCAACTACGCCATCGTGGTCGACCGCCGCACCCTCCTCCCGGAGTTGGAGGCCCGAGTCGAGCTCGCCTCGGAGTCGTTGGCCGGCCAAGCCGAGGTGATCGCCGCCCGGCTCCAAGAGCAGTTGGCCGAGACCATACGGCTCCGGATCCTGGTCAAGGTCGGCGCCCCGGGAAGTGTCCCCCGAACCGAAATGGGCAAGGCCAAACGGGTCTATGAGCAGACCACCGACGAGGACCCACTGGGCTGAGCCCTTGATCATGAGGAGCGCCGGGGTGGCTACAGGGGTGAGAAAGCTCAGGTGTCGATGCGGGCGGTGAGCAGGATCTCACCGGTGGGGCTGGGTACGCCCCCAGCTAGCTCCTCTGTCACGGCGAACACCAGGCCATCGGTCAACTCGCCTTCGATCTCCACGGAGGCATTCCCATCTGGCGCCGGTCTGAAGGTCCCGGCAGGTATCGGGCCGGTGTCACCCACCAGCCACATCTCGTAGGTGCGTTCCATCCCCACGGAGGCCAAGCCGTCTATGACCAGAACCGCTGCCGCATATTGCTCCGAGTAGATCACGCTCGCCGTGTCGAACACCCCGGTCCCGGCCTCCGTGGCCATGGCTTCGAAGGTGAGCGCAGCCGGGTCCCCCAACACCGAGTCGACCAATCCACCCCGACCCCACAGCGTGGCACCGAAGACGGACAACACCGCAATCGCCGCCGCCGCCAGCAGCCAGGAGAGTCTCGTGTTCTTTGGGCGGCGGGGGGTCTCCTGTGGTGCGGTGTCGACGGCGGCGAGCACGCGATCCCGGATGTGGGCAGGTGGTGCCTCTTCGACGGCCAGGGCGAGTGGAACCAACTTTTCCTGAATGGCGGCCACCTCGTCCTGACAGGGCAGACACTCAGTCAGGTGTTTGATGAATCGGGCCTGCTCGAGCTCGTCGAGGGCATCGAGGGCAAAACCTGGCGCGAGGGCGTGTAGCTCGTCGCTCATCGCATCTGGCCCAGGACTTGTCGTAACAGGATCATTCCGTCGCGGATTCTGGTCTTGACGGTTCCCAGAGGGATGTCGAGGAGGTCTGCGATCTGACTCTGGGTCAGACCCTGGTAGTAGGCCATCTCGATGGCCTGTCGTTGAGCCGCGCCGAGACGATCGAGGGCCGTGCGCACCTCGGCGGCCGCAACAGTCTTGAGCGCCGACTCCACCACGATGTCGTGGGCGACCTCCGCCTGCGCGGCAGCGACTTTGGCGGTCCGATCCCGAGTGGCCTGCTCACTGCGGACCCGGTCGACAGCTCGCCGATGGGTCATGGTGAGGATCCAGGCGAGGGCGGTCCCCCTGTCCGGGTCGTATCGGGGGGCCTGACGCCAGATCTCGAGCATCACCTCCTGCATGACCTCCTCGCTCATCGCATGATCACGTAGCACCCGTTTGATCAGACCGAAGACGGCGCCGGCGACGGTGTCGTAGAGCCGAGCGAAAGCTTCCCTGCTCCCTGCCCCGACCTGAGTGAGGAGGTTGTCGATCTCGGCTGTCCCCCCGTCAGGTCCCGGAGATGTCGAAGGGCGCAGATCCACCGTCAGCCACGCTACACGCCCCGAATCGAGGTATCCGAGCCGGGTCATCGCAAACGTCAATGGGAGCTCCTGATGATCACAACGCTGGTTCGACGCTCCGGTCCTGGCGGATTGGCGTCTCGGCAATCCGTGCCCGTCCCGGCTCCGAACAGCCACCTGCCGACCGGGAAGACGGCCGGCGGAACAAGGAGGAGTACATGCGACTATCACGTCGCTTCAGAGGCACCGCGATCCAGTTGGGCGTGCTTGGCCTGGTTGCCACCCTGGCCATACCCATGACCATCCTGATGGCTGCGGACCACCTCGACAGCCCTGCGGTGTCGGGGAGGCCTGATGTCGACATCAACGACGTCTACGCCTTCGCCGGGTCGAACTCGAACAACACGGTGTTGATCATGACCCTGTCACCGGTGGCTAGCGCCACCACCAGGTTCGGTGCCAAGGAGAACACCCGTTACGTCTTCCGGGTAGACCAGGACGGGGATGCGATCGAGGAGTTGGCCTTTGCGGTTGAGTTCATCGACCAGGACAATGAAGCCCAAAGGGTCCATGTCCGCCGGGTGCAGGGGGACGGGGCCACCAGTCGCACACCAGTTGGGCGCCTGGTCGGCAATGGCCTCACCGGAGCCACCATCCCGATCTCAGGCGGCGGGCGATTGACGACGGGCCTGTTCTCCGACCCGTTCTTCTTCGACCTTTCAGCCTTCAGGGACGATGTCGAAATGGGCAACCTCGGGAACGGGAACGATCTCGGCGATGGTGTCGGCAACGACTTCTTCGAGGACCTCAACACTCTGGCCATCGTGCTCGAGGTACCCAAGGGCGCTCTGGGCGACAACATCGGTGTCTGGGCCACCACCTCGGCCTTGACTGCCGATGGCTGGATCCAGGCGGACCGGTTGGGTCGGCCGGCGATCAACACCGTCATCAACAGCACTGGCGCCGTAATCGGCGACCTGGGCGGCTGTACCGGTGACAAGTCGCTCTACAACCGAAGCCTGCCCAAGAACGACCCCGTAGACTTCATCGACGAGGCGGCCTGCGCGCTGACCGTGTTGTCCAGCCTGGACGCAGAGGGCGCCTATACCGCGGACCAACTCGGGGTCCTCGCCTCGGTCCTGCTGCCCGACATCCTCCCGTTCCACAGGACGGGCCCTGTCAGCGACCTACCCGCGCCACTCAACGGTCGGGCTCTGGCCAATGACGTGATCGATGTCGAGTTGCGGGTGGTGACTGGTGGTGACCCGCTGGATCTCTTCGGTGTTGCACGTGATGCCGATGGCGCCATCAATAGTGACGACGTTGGGCCACACGGCGACTATCGGTCGGTGTTCCCCTACTTGGGAGTCCCCCACTCCTGATCGGATGCAGGGGTGTCACCTCACTGGTGACACCCCTGCTCCGGCGGAGGAGTCGACCACATGCGGAGATTCCTCATGCTCACCATTGCGATGACAGTGGTCATCGTCGGTCTCTATGTGATCAGGGACTGGGTCACGCAGCCGGTGGTGGCACCGTCCTCGGCGGTCGACCCAATCGAGCTCGACCGCAGGATCGAGGTCTTCGAAGACCGGGTCGAGACCATCGACCCGGATCCCCTGAGCCTCTCTGTACTCGGCCGGCTCTACCTTCTCCGAGCGCGGACGGGTTATGGGGTCGATGACTATCTCAAAGCCCGAGAGGTCCTCACCATCGCCGCCAAAGAGCTCGACGACGCAGCCACATTGACAGCTTTGGCCGGGAGTCATCTCGCTCTTCACGAGTTCACGGCTGCCCGACACGCCGCTCAGAGGTCATGGGAGACCGACCCCGGTGACGAATCTCTCGCTGTCCTGGCAGACGCCGAGATGGCCCTCGGGGCGTACGACGAGGCTGCCTACCATATAAGCGTGCTCGCCAGCCGGATCCCGGACGAGCCCTCCTATCTGGTCCGCGCGGCACAATTCTCCTTTTTGACCGGTGACATCGATGGAGCGCTGGAGCTCAGCGCCAGGGCCGCCCGTCATTCGACCGGGGCGAGCCAGTCGCGCGCCGATCAGGGCTTCTACCTGATGATCGCAGGAAGGTTCCGATTCGAGACTGGGGACTATCGGAAGGCGGCCTCTCTTCTGGAAGACGCCCTCGCGCTGGATCCGCGGCATCCCGGTGTCCTGTTCGAGCTGGGTCGGGTCCGTGCCGCCCAGGGGGATCTCGAAATGGCTATCGACCACCTCGAACAGTCGGTCGATCTCATTCCCGAGCCGAGCACATTGTCATTTCTCGGGGACCTCTACCTCGCCGTGGGGGAGAAGGAGCTCTCAGATCGTCAGTACGCCACCATCGAGGCGATCGCCACATTGGGTCAGACTGCATACCGTCGACCGGTGGTGGCCGCCTTCGCCGCCCGCGGTCTTCATCCGGAGCGGACTGTCGAGCTCGCCAGAGACGAGCTCGAGGAGCGCTCTGACCCGACGACCTGGCACGTCTATGCGTTGGCCCTCTTCCGAGCCGGTCATCTCGAGGAGGCCCATGCCGCAGCGCTGAATGCCATCGGGCCGGTCGACGCCCGGCTCCTCTATCACGTCGGTCTGATCGCGGCAGCCAATGGCTTATCCACGGAGGCCCAGCGACACCTCGAGGAGGCACTCCGGATCAACCCCGATTTCCACCCACTGGAGGCCGAACTGGCCCGGGAGTTGCTCGAGGAGCTGGGCTCATGATCCGCAAGCTCGTTCCTGTCATGCTGTCCGTCCTTGTCATCTTGGCGCTGGCATCTCCGGTCATGGCCCACCCCTTGGGGAATTTCACCACCAACGTTCACCTCGGTCTCGACATGGGAGCGGACAGACTGGATCTGCTATTGGTCGTGGACATGGCCGAGATCCCGACCTTTCGGGAGATGTCGGTCGTGGACACCTCCGAGGATGGGGAGGTCTCCCCCGGGGAGATGGACTCCTACGCCGCCACCAGGTGTGTTTCCGGCGGCAGGGATGTGGATGTCAGGGCAGACACTCATCTCTCGCTGAGACCGAAGACAGCCTCCTTGAGCTTTCCTCCGGGGGAGGCCGGCCTGGAAACGATGCGTCTCGAATGCACCTACGAAGCGACGCTCGAGGAGGGTTACGAGACCATCAGCATCGACAATCGGGTCCATGACAACCGGATCGGATGGTCGGAGATCGTTGTCACGGCTTCTGGCTTGACGATCGACACCGATCTCCCGGAGATCAGCCCATCACAGACACTCACCTCATATCCGGAGGGCGACCCGCTACAGGTGCGCCAAGGCGAGATAACAGTGACAGGCAAGGGGGAGGCAACCTCGGAGACCACACCCACCGACCAGGCTCGACCCACCGACGAGGGCCTTGTCGCCAGGTTGTCCGGGCTGGCAGCCGCCACCGGGCCGATCGCCCTCATCGCCGCGGTCGGGTTGGGCGTGCTTCATGCCATGGCCCCGGGGCACGGAAAGACCCTCATGGCCGCCTATCTTGTCGGCCGGGAAGGCAAACCCCGCCAGGCTCTCGTCCTCGGTCTCAGCGTGGCCTTCGCCCACACCATCGGGGTCGCCGTTCTCGGGTTGGCCACCCTGTTCGCCGCTGAGACCTTCCATCCGGAGAGTCTGTACCCGTGGTTGTCGGGCGCTTCGGCCGGGATCGTCACCATCATCGGCCTCACCATGTTGTTCCGGGCCTTCACCCGTGGTCCCCGCCATCACCGCGATCACGGTCACGACCACCGGCATGGTCATGATCACGAGCATGACCCCGAGTATGGGCCTGGTCACGACCACGACCCTGGGAATCAACACGACATCGGGCATCGTCAACGACTCGGTACCAAACAGGAGGGCTGGCGCTCCATGGCCACACTCGGTCTGGCCGGGGGGATGGTCCCCTCGGCTTCTGCGTTGATCCTCCTCCTGGCCGGGATAGGCTCCGGTCGTCCCGGTTTCGGATTGCTACTGGTGGCCTGTTTCGGTCTCGGGATGTCCCTGGCCCTGGTGGGCACCGGTCTCGCCGTCGTCGGGATGTACCGACTGAGTGGTCGCATGATGGTCTCCAGGGCGGTACGCCAAAGATGGCAACACCTGGTTCCCCGGCTGGCAGGTCTGGCTGTCACCGGAGTCGGGCTTGCCCTCATCTGGGACGTCCTCGTCCTGTGAGGGCTGGAGCAAGACGATTGCCACCCTGATCTTCTGTCTGGTGAGCCTCCTGTTCCTGAGCCTCGTGGCGTCCCTCCGTCGCGCATCGAGGTGGACATTGGTGCCATCGTCGGCGCCTTCCATGGGGATTGTCTTCCAAATGAGGAGCACCATGGAGATCCGTGCCTCGCTGAGAGAGTCATGGGCTGCTTCCGGCGGCAGTGCGATGAGGCCGGCCTAGCCGGCTACCAGGCGATAACCCATGCCCCGAACGGTTTCGATCCGATCCCTGCCCAGCTTCCTACGCAGATAGCCCACATAGACATCCACCACGTTCGACCCGGGGTCGAAGTCGTATCCCCATACGTTCGAGAGAAGCTGCTGACGCGACAAGACTTGACCGGGATGACGCAGGAAGGTCTCCGTCATGACGAACTCCTTGGCGGAAAGCTCCATCTCCCGTGATCCCACCCTGACCTTGCGGGTCCTCAGATCGAGGACCACATCCCCGACCGTCAGCTCCGTGACCTCCGCACTCCCCTGATCCCGCAGCCTCACCTTTACCCGAGCCAGCAACTCCTCGAAGCTGAATGGTTTCGTGACGTAGTCGTCAGCGCCACCCTCCAGCCCTGCCACTGTGTCGGTGACTCCGGTCCGCGCCGTCAGGATGATCACAGGGAGACGTTCACCCCGGGCCCGTATCTCACCGAGCACCTGATGCCCGTCGAGTAGGGGAAGCCCGAGGTCGAGCACCATCAGATCGAATTCGCTGTCACGAGCCGCTGACACCGCAGTCCTGCCGTCTTCGACGACCAAGGTCGTGAACCCGGCTGCCTTGAACCCCTTCTCCAGGAACGATGCGATGCCCGGCTCGTCTTCGGCTATCAGGATCCTGGTCATTTGAAGGGCACATCTTCCCGGCCCCGTGCTGGGATGATGAGGGTGAAGGTGGTGCCAGACTCGCTTGTGTCCACCTCCACTGTGCCACCATGGCCCTCGGCAATGGCCCTCACGATGGACAGGCCCAGTCCGGCTCCACGGGTGGCCCTCGGTATCGATCTTCCCCTGTAGAAACGCTCGAAGAGCCGCCCGATGACTTCGGGTGGTATCCCGGGCCCGTCGTCGGCAACCCATATCCTGGCCATCGAGCCATTGACCTGGCCCCCGATCCTGACCCGAACGCCGGCAGGCCCATGCTCGAAGGCATTCCGGGTCAGGTTCATCACCGCCTGCGTGATCCGTTGCCGATCGCCCTGGATGACACGTTCCTCGGCAGCAGCCACTGCGACCTCGGTGCCCGAGAGCGCCGAGGCCTTGACCGACAGCTCATCGAGGAGCTCGGCAAGATCGATCGGGTGAGCCTCGATGAAGTCGGGCTGCTCCGAGCGCGCCAAGACGAGGAGGTCATCGACGATCCGTGACATCCGGTCGAGTTCGCCGGTGACGATGCCCATCGTCGCCTCCCTCTCCTTCGGATCCTCCCCGAGGACCTCGAGCTGGCCCCGGATCACGGTGATCGGGGTCCGGAGCTCGTGACCGGCGTCATCGACGAACCGTTGTTGGGTGGCGAACGCCTCCTCCAGCCGGTCGAGCATATCGTTGAAAGTCCGGGCCAGATCGGCGATCTCGTCGTCGCGGTCGACGGGGATCCGGCGGGAGAGGTCCGACTCACTGATGGACCGGGCGGTCTCGGTCAGCAGGCGGAGCGGGCGCAGCACCTCTCCGGCGGCTAGCCAGGCCACCGCCGAGGCCAGGAAGAAGATCGATCCCAGGACGATGGCGGCCACCCTGGTGATCTCGTTCACCGCGTCGAGCTGGTCCTGGAGGAAGAAGGCGACGACGAAGACACCGGTGGTGGTGTCACCGTCGGCGAGTGGGACGGCGAGATAACGAACCGGCCCCGACTCAGACTCCACTTCATCCCGCTCGGGGTTGGTGAGGCCCGACCAATGGTCCATGAGCTCGGATCCCTCGAACCGGGCGCCGATCAGGTCGGTCTTGTACGGGTCGCCATCGATGATGGTGACCACCGCCTCCCCGTCCAGAGACACGTTTCGATCGAAATAGGTGTCGAATATGGCCTCGAGGTCACCGGCGAAGGCCTCTCCGGTCTCGGGGTCGATCCCACCGGCGAGTTGACGGAGCTCTCCGATCTCCTGATCCAGGGCGAGGTCGGCGCTCGACACCACCTGTTGTTGGAGGTAGGCGCGTTGGATCAACAGTGCGGCGGCGAGGGCCACCGCCAGCAACAACACATACCACCCGAGGATCCGCATCCTCGCTGACGGCGCCCATCGCCGGATGGTGGTGTCAGTCATCCGTGGAGAGTAGGCGGAAGGGGGGGGGGGGGGGGGGG
>JBBDML010000023.1:9390-16692 GCA_040878345.1 Acidimicrobiia bacterium
CCCCCCCCCCTTCTTGGTCGAGCGCTTGCTTCAGGAGTCTGCCGAGTTGTCGACCGAGTCGACCGAGCCCCCGGCGGGGGAGTCGGCCGTAGCCGGCGAGTCGTTGGTCACCGGCGAATCCGAGATGGCCGGGGAATCGGCCGTTGCCTGGGATTCCAACGTGATCGGCGATTGAGCCGTGTCGGCACTGACCGAGCTGACCGACCTGGTGTCATCGAACGGCGAGTCGTTGGGGCTGTCGACACTGAGCACCAGGTTGGCGAAATCGGGCCCCAGAGTCGGCGCCGACGTCACCTTGGTGATCTCGGTTCGATCCTTCAGGTCGATCGGGTTGGGGTTGGTGGGGTCGCCGGAGTCGGCAAGGGCCAGACCGCTGATGCCGAGGGCCGACACGGTGGCCAATGCCGCCGCCACCTTCCATTCACGGGACTTCTTGACTTGATCCCTGAGTTGCATCTTCGATGCTCCTTCCTGAGTGGCTTATGGCAAGTCTCGAGCCCTGTCGTGAACCCACCCTGAGAAGGAGATGAGAGTCCTCTCATCTGTCTGTTCGGTGTATCGGTCAGGGGTGACGCCTCTGCGACGATTGGGTGCGATGTTCCGCAGAGGTCGCGAGAACACTGAGAGCCTCACCGCCCTGGCGGGAAGCCGCCTTCCACCTCGGAGGCACTGTCGACCCACCGCTCGGCAATGGCCAAACGGTCGGCCGTCTCTTCGGGCCACGCCTCGGTTTGGACCCTGAAAGGCCCCGTGGCCAAAGCTATGACCACCGCGGCGACCCGCAGTCTCAGGTCTACCGGATCGAGCATCTGATCCCACATGTGAAGCAACTGATTGCCGAAGCGCCTAACGCGATCGGGATGGGCACTCAGGACGGCCCACACCGAGAGATGCCCCAGCATTGTTGCGGCATCGTCCGCCGGCCGGCCCCATCCATAGGTGTCGACGTCGAGGAGCCCAATCACCCGCCCGTCATGGATCATCAACTGCGCCTCGTAGTAGTCCCCGTGCACCGGGTGGTCGGCAGGTCGGTCCTCAGGGCCCATCCGATCAGTGAGCCGAGTCAGACGCGAGCCGAGCTCGGGTGTGATGCTCTCGATCAACCTGGCTGTCGAGCCCAGCCGCTCCAAAGGCGAGGTCACGATGTGGGCCGATGCCGGGTCGGGGAGATCGGTCATCGCCAGCACTTCCCCTGGAGGGGGTAGAGGCATGTCGGGGTTCTCGAGAGTCTGACGAAGGGTCTCTCCGCCCAGGGACTGGAGGGCCACGATTCCGAGGTCGTGGTCGACTCCCAGGCTCATCGGGATGGAGATGGTGCCGGCGAGGGACCGATGAATTCGATGGAGCCTTTCGACCCGGTTTGGTGGGACCACTTTGAGAAAGACGCTGTGCTCCTCGCCCCTTGCCTCGACCACTGCGCGATGGGCCGGCCGGTAGGCGCGGAGCCTGGTGGTCACCGGCGTCTCGACGGCTCCAAGGTCGACCAGCATCCGGCCGACGCGGTTGTCGTCGAGGGCGGATGCCAGACCGGGGAGCGCCGGGTCGTGGGGGACCCTCCACACCCCAACCCGGTGATCATCACCTTCCACGATCAATGCCCCTTCGGGAATCCGCCCTGCGGCGGCGACGAAGGTGTGGGCGCCTTCGAGTGGCCCGCCCGACACCCCCACCTGGTAACGCACGGTGATGCTCCGGCCGGGCCACCAGGTGACACCGGCCACCCGGGCCTGGGTCATCTCCCCGTCGGCGGCCCCGACCGCCACACGAAGGGCCGGGGGGAGCGGGTCGCCGAGCAGGGCGGGGACCACCACCAGTTCAGGGTCGGTTAGGCCCATGGTGCGGGGGTGGGCGAAGCTCACGCCATGTCGTCTATCGGTTGGCGGTGGTGCGCCCGCTCTTCGAGGCCTTCTTCGGCTCTTCGGGCTCCTCGATAGGCGCCGGGTAGCGGTTCTCCAGCCGGATGTAGACCGGTGCCGACACGAAAACCGAGGAGTAGGTGCCGGCGATGATCCCGATGAGGAGGGCGAGGGCGAAGTCGGCCAGTGTGTCGCCCCCCAGCACCCACAGCGCCACCAGGATGAACATGGCGCCAAGCCCGGTGTTGATGGTGCGGGGGATGGTCTGAAGGCAGGCGTCGTTGGAGACCTCGCCGATGCTGGAGTCGGGACGGAACCTCCTCTGCTCCCTGATCCGATCGAAGATGACCACGGCGTCGTTGATGGAGTATCCGATCACGGTGAGCAGGGCGGCAAGGAATACTCCATCGATGGTCTTGCCCAGCCAGGCGAACACACCGGTGAGGACCACGACGTCGTGGAACAAGCCGGCCACCGCGGCCACCCCCATCGTCCACCGGAAACGAAATGCCAGGTAGATGAGCTGGACGGCCAGGGCCACCCCCAGGGCGATCAGGGCCTTGTTCCGGAGCTCAGTCCCCAGGGTGGGGCCGACGAACTGGTCGCGGACCCGTTCCGCACCGCCGGTGACGCTCTCCACCACCCCCTGGATGGCGGTCTCCTCGACCGGGGTGAGTTGCTCGGTCCGGATGATCAGGTTTCCCTGGCCGGAGAGTTGGACGACCGCGCGTGGGAACCCGATATCCGCCAGTTGGGCCCTCAGCTCGTCGAGGTCGGCCGGCTCGGTCGTCTGATACTCGAGCAGCCGGCCGCCCGAGAACTCGAGTCCCACGTCGAACCCGTTGACGAGCATGCCCGAGAAACCGAAGGCGATGACCACCCCCGCGGTGGCGATGAGGAGGCCGGTGCGTCTCATCAAGTTGGGATGACGAGAGGCCAGCCATCCCCGCAACCGCCGACCAACGTTGAGGCCGAGCAGAGCGGGTCGTCGACTCAGCGAGGTGAGCCGGGTCATCAGATCCACCAGGACCCGTGTCACCACCACCGCGGTGAACATCGAGACGATTACCCCGATCGACAGGGTGACGCCGAAACCGCGGACACCGCCGGTGGCGAAGAAGAAGAGGAGGACTGCCGCCAGGAGGGTGGTGACGTTGGAGTCGGCTATTGCGCTCCAGGCTCGGGTGAAACCGGCGCCGGCGGCGTCGCGCACTGCCATGCCGCCCAGGAACTCCTCCTTGGTCCGCTCATAGATCAGCACGTTGGCGTCCACGGCCATCCCGATGGCGAGGACGAAGCCGGCGATCCCGGGGAGGGTGATGGTGGCCCCCATCGACAACAGGACCGCGGCCGTCGCCACTCCGTAGACCAGCAACGAGATGGTGGCAACCACCCCGAGGAGGCGGTAATAGGCGATCATATAGAGGATGGTGAGGGTGGCCCCGATCAGGGCGGCTTTGACACTGGCCTGAATGGCGGTCTCGCCGAGGGTGGGGCCAACGGTCCCCTGCTCGATGATGGCGATCGGGACGGGGAGGGCCCCGGCACGGATCAGAAGGGCGAGATCGCCTGCCGACTCCTGGTCGAAGCCCCCCGTGATCACGGTGGTGCCACCGGCGATCCCGATACCGCAGGCCACTTCAGCCGACACCTGAGGGCTTGAGATCACCGTCTCATCGAGCACGATGGCGATCCGCCGGGTCGGCGATCCCTGGGGCTCACACGCGGCAGCCGCGGTCAGCTCTGCCCATGCGGCGGACCCATCACTCTGGAAGTCGACCTGAACCAGCCAGACGCCATCCGGTGTGAAGAACGGGATGGCGTTCGCCACGTCCTCACCAATGAGGGCGGCAGGCCCGATGACGATGAGACCCCCTTGCTCGTCATCGATGAGGGTGTTCTCACCGATGTCTTCGGGCTCCTCCCCGGGCGGAAGGGCCTCGAGGACCGGATGGAAGGTGAGTTGGGCGGTGCGCCCAATGGTGGCGATGGCCTCCTCGGGGTCGGAGATCCCGGGGAGCTCGACGATGATCCGTCGGTCACCTGAGGCCTGGATGGTCGGCTCGGTGACTCCCACCCCGTCGACCCGGCGGCGCAGGACCTCGACGGTGCGGTCGATCACGTCGGAGTCGACGGTGACCTCGGGGGTGTCCTGGGCCTCGAAGACGATCTGGGTGCCACCCTGGAGATCGAGCCCCAGCCGCGGCTCGGTGGTGAGGACCACATAGATGGAGCCGACAATGACCAGGAGCGAGGCCACCAGCCTCCAGCGGAATCCTTTCGACAACAGCTAACCCTTCGCGGCGCGAACCGACGGACGATAACCCCGATGCCGGGCCAACCAGGTCGGACCGCGGGCCGGATCATTCCCCTGGCTGTGGCCCGAGCCGCGGCCTGACCAGGCGACGCCAGAGAAACCAGACCACCGCGGCGATGAGGAGGGATATCACCAGCCTCTGGAAGATCTCGATCGGGGCCTCCACCCGGTCCCATTGCTCACCGAGCAGATAGCCGGCGCCGACCAGGAGGAGGTTCCAGACCAGGCTCCCCAAGATGGTGAACAGGGCGAATGGGACCAAGGGCATCCTCCGGAACCCGGCGGGGATCGAGATCAGGGACCGGATCAGCGGGATGCACCGGCAGACCAGGACCGCGGTCCTGGCCCGGCGGTCGAACCAGGCCTCGGTGCGGTCGATGTCGGTCTCATCGATTCGAAGCCAACCCCCGTACTTGACGACCAGACGACGCAATCTGACCGGGCCGATGGCGGCGGCGATCCCATAGAGGACGAAGGCGCCCACCACCGACCCAATGGTGGCGGCGGCGATCATCCCCAACAGCGAAGCATCGCCGGTGGCTGCCACGAAACCGGCGAGAGGGAGGACAACCTCCGACGGGATTGGGGGGAACAGGTTCTCCAGGGCCACCAATGAGGCGACGCCGGCATAACCGAGGGTCTCGACCACCTTGGTGACCCATTCGACCAGTCCGTCGAGCATTACTCGGTCCTCCATCCGGTGCCGGGCTCAAAAGTGTGGATGAATCGGGGGCTTTAGTAGAGTCCGGCGACCCCCAAGACGCTAGATAGGCGAAGGCATGAATCAATGGACACTGGCCGCCGAGGGTGGCTGGCAGGACTTCACCCTCGGGTCGACCGAGTGGATGTGGCTTTGGATCGCGGCAGCGACCGCGGTTCTGGCACTGATCGTCGGAGTGATCCTCTCCCGAGGTGTTCTGGCCGCTGACCAGGGCACCCCGAAGATGCAGGAGATCGCCGGGGCCATCCAGGAGGGAGCCATGGCCTACCTCCGCCGTCAGTTCAAGACCATCGCCATGATCCTGATCCCACTGGCGGTGATCGTGTTCGCCACCTCCACCGAAGTCGTCAAGCCGGACGGATCGGTGGCACTCAGCTTGTCCCAGTCGGGTGCCTTTCGAACCATCGCCTTCATTGCCGGGTGTTTCCTCTCCGGTCTGACCGGATTTCTCGGTATGAGCCTCGCCGTCCGGGGGAACGTGCGCACCGCCGCTGCGGCGCGCTCCGGCTCACTCCCCGCCAGCCTCAAGGTGGCTTTTCGCACCGGGGGCGTGGCCGGGATGTTCACCGTCGGACTCGGTCTGCTCGGGGCCACCGTGATCATCATGACCTTTCAGAACACGTCGTCGGCCATCCTGGTCGGGTTCGGTTTCGGCGGATCGCTGCTGGCGTTGTTCCTCAGGGTCGGCGGGGGCATCTTCACCAAGGCCGCCGACGTCGGGGCCGACCTGGTGGGCAAGATCGAGCAAGGCATCCCTGAGGACGACCCCCGAAACCCGGCCACCATCGCAGACAACGTCGGGGACAACGTCGGCGACTGCGCCGGGATGGCCTCAGACCTCTTCGAGAGCTATGAGGTCACGCTGGTGGCCTCGATCATCCTCGGCGTCGCCGCCTTCACCTCGATAGGGGCCAACCCGGCGCTGGGGCTGGTCTTCCCGGTCGTGATCCGCGCGGTGGGTGTCCTCGCCTCCATCGTAGGGGTCCTCCAGGTCAGGGCCCGGCCCAGCGACCGGTCGGCCATGGCCCCGATCAACCGGGGCTTTCTGACCGCCGGCCTGCTCACCGTGGCCGGGACCTTCCTGGTCTCATGGTTCTACGTCGGGAACGAGAACAACAACGAGGGATGGAGGGTGTTCGGCGCCGTCGTTGCCGGCCTGGTCCTCGCCCAGGTGGTGAGTCGGATCACCGAGTATTTCACCTCGACCGAGGAGAGGCCGGTGCGAGAGATCGCCGAGTCCACCCGCACCGGCCCTGCCACCACCGTCCTTGCCGGTGTCTCGAGTGGTCTGGAGTCATCGGTTTGGGCCATCGTCGCCATCGCCGGTGCCATCGGTGTCTCCATCCTGCTCGGTGACGGGAACATCCAGTTCGCTCTCTACCTGGTGGCCCTGACCGGGATGGGGATGCTTGCCACCACCGGTGTGGTGGTCTCCGAGGACACTTTCGGACCGGTGGCCGACAACGCTGCAGGGATTGCCGAGATGTCCGGTGAGTTCCACGGGGTGGGCCGGGAAGTGTTGGTCGGGCTGGATGCGGTGGGCAACACCACCAAGGCGGTGACCAAGGGGTTCGCCATCGGTTCGGCGGTCATCGCCGCGGTTGCCCTTTTTGCCTCCTACATCGAGACCATCGCCGCCGAGCTGGGGCTGGACGAGGTGGGCTCAGACCTCTTCGGGCTCCCCGAGACCTCGATGAACGTGGCTGACCCGGCGACGTTCATCGGGCTCCTCATCGGGGGGTCGGTGGCCTTCATGTTCTCGGCCCTGGCCATCCGGGCCGTTGGACGGACCGCGGGAGTGGTGGTCCATGAGGTGCGGCGTCAGTTCGCCGACGGGGCGATCATGCGGGGCGAACGGCGGCCCGACTACGGACCGGTCATCGACATCTGCACCACAGCCTCGTTACGAGAGCTGTTGACCCCGGCCCTGCTAGCGGTGCTGACCCCGGTGATCATCGGGTTCGGCATCAGCTACTTCGCCCTCGGTGGGTTCCTGGCGGCCTCGATCCTCACCGGCCAGTTGATGGCCAATTTCCTGTCCAACTCGGGCGGCGCCTGGGACAACGCCAAGAAGTACATCGAGGAGGGCCATTTCGGCGGCAAGGGCTCGGAAGCCCACAAGGCTGCCGTGATCGGCGACACCATCGGTGACCCGTTCAAGGACACCGCCGGCCCGGCGCTCAACCCTTTGATCAAGGTGATGAACCTGATCTCGTTGCTGATCCTCCCCGCGGTGATCGCGCTCCGTGAGTCGAGTGGGCGTTGGGTCGTGGCCGGTGTCAGCCTGGTGGTGCTCCTGGTCGCCATCAACTGGTCGCGCCGCTCCGGGGGTCTCGACAGCTTCGCTGCCGACTGACGTCTCCGGGGAGTCTGCGTGAGTAGATGACGTCGCTGTACGACGTCATCTA
>JBBDML010000024.1:0-51526 GCA_040878345.1 Acidimicrobiia bacterium
CAGGTCGGATGGCATTCTTGACTTTGAGGGAATAGGTGGAAGGAACCTCGGCCAAGGAGGGTTCGTGACGCGGCCTTCGCAGCCTCCTCCGGCCGGTTCGATCGCGGAATCCATCACCTTTGCCCGGAAGCTGGATTCGGACATGGCCTGTTCCCATTTCATCATGGCCTCCTCTTCGCGAAGGCGTTGAGGGATATCACCCCCTCGTTGACGAACACCTCGAAGCGAGTGCGGTAGTCGAGGCTTCAGACTGGCCTCAGCGTTGTTGACACCGGTCAGGCGGCCAGGCTGGCCTGGAGGTGTTTCTCGAGAGCTTCGAGGAATCGGTCGATGCTCTCGATGTGGTGGGCATGGCTGCCTTCCAGCTCGACCACACTGGCGTTGGGAAGGTACATTGCAAGCAGGTCGACCACCCTTTTCTCCACTTTGCCTGTCTTCGTTCCTTTGGTCAGCAGCACCGGGCAGCGCACCGCCGCTAGGTCCGCAAGTGAGTGGTCGGATCCCATTAGCTTCTCGGACAGCCAGGACAGGGTCATGCGATGGGGCCACGCCCGTTCCCAGTACGGATCTGACCGGGCCTGGGCCGGATCGCTGACGAAACCGGCCAGGTGAAGGACGCGGGCTAAATCATCTCCGGTCACGTCCTGGCCTGCCAAGGAGTGGAGGAACTCGGTGGACTCCTGATGGTCCCGGTCGGACTCGCCCACCGCTTCGAGAATCCAATCCGCGGCCGGCTCGACCAGAGACATCGATATCAGCCTGCCGGGGTGAGCAATCGCGAAGTCGAGCAGCCCCTTTCCCCCAGCCGACCAGCCAGCGAAGTGTGCCCGTTCGATCTCCAGGTGGTCGACCGTGAGGAGAAGGCTCTCAACCGCCACCTCACGGGTATAGGAAGGATCACCCGGCATTCCGGCCGAGCCCTGCTCGTTGTGGATGGGTTGGACCCTGATCGTCCGGTAACGGCCGCTGAGACGTTCCTGGTGGGGGATCCACGAGAGCCACCCCGTGATACCACCGGGTATCAGCACCAACGGCTCACCCTCACCGGCGGCATCTACGGTAAGAGGACGGGGTCTCATCCCTGCCATCCCTTCGGCTCGACCCCGCATCTCCTCAGGACTGCTGTGACGATGCGTTCATCCCCCTTGTACTTCACGCTGGTCATACCGAGAACCCTCCATCTCAGCCCTTGAATGTACCGAATGCTGTTGTTGGACGCATCGGGTGAACACTCCATTCCCCGAGGAGAGGGCGCCCTCCTGCCTCGTGGTGCCACAGACACAGGGTTGTCCAGCGATCCTGCAAGTGATTCACGAGGTTTGGCTTCCCGAAAACCCCTGCGATACTTGACGATTCCCGCGCCCGTAGCTCAATTGGATAGAGCGTCTGACTACGGATTATCCGCCATTGAGCGCTATGCGGAACAGGGAAAGGCCAGGTCAGCGACGAGCGTAAACCCCAGAATCAGACGCTTTACCCTTTCGACCTGCTTCCCCGGACCGAGGTGATCTCGGCAGCGAGAAGGCTGGCCAAAGTGAACGATCCCTGGGCAACGCACGCCGCCGAACATGAAGTCCAGTTGTGTATTGACATGCAGTTGGGGGGGGGGCTTAGGCTTCCAGGTGGAAAGGTGCCGTCCACTGACGGTCTAGGTGACCCGCACTTCGAAGCGTCTGTTCGTAGTGTTCTGCCTGGCGGCGATCCTTCTCGTCCCACCCCCCCTCGCATCAGCCTCTGACGTCGCTCCCGTCGACTATCACACGCTCTCTAGGGGGAGTCGAGGCGTTGTTGTGCGGGCCCTTCAATACCTGTTGAAGCACTGCGGCTATTCACTCACCGTCGATGGTGCGTTTGGCTCAACGACCGAAGCCAGGGTTAAGAGCTTCCAGAGTCTGCATGGTCTGGCTAATGACGGTGTGGTTGGCCCAGCGACGTGGGCTGAGATGGTTGTCACCACCAGTCAGGGCGCGTCAGGGAACCGAGTTTCCGCCATCACCACCCTGTTGAACAAGTGGGACGGGGCAGGGGTTACCAGTTCTTTCACTTCGACCGTGAAGACAAGGGTGCAGAATTTCCAGAACCATCGAGGTCTCACCAGCGATGGAGTAGTCGGCCCGACTACATGGAAGCATCTCGTTTTCCACTATGAAGAGCCGGCTCCCTACATCGTGATCTGCAGAGGATTGACAGGAGGTGTCGACACCGCTGATCCAGATGAGGCCTGGGGAACTAGCCAAACGGTCGCTTTCTTGGAGTATGCCGGCAACGAGGTGTATGTGCTATACGTCCAGCGCGTCGCCTTTCGTGATCTGAGCTACGAACACGGCGGCACATTCCATGATGGTCAGCACGAGTCGCACCGTTATGGCATGGACATTGACATCCGCCCGATGACCACCGTCGCTGGGAATTCCGGCTACCAATGCAACACGCCCACTTCGAATCCGGATATCGAGTATTGGGAGAGCCAGTACAACCTTACGAAGACCAAGTTTCTCGCTCAGTCACTTCGGAATGCCAGTGTGGGACTCGGGCGGGATCTCCACAAGATCACCTACTTCAACGACCCTCTGGTTATCAACTCGGTACCCGAGGTGCAAGCCCTTGAGAACCATGACGACCATCTCCACACGAGGTTCTGCACGGCCTACTACTCCTACTCATCGTCGTATGACTGCTGAAACCACTCCGAGGGGCGGCAAGGTCAGCCGAAGCCCCGTATCCCAACTCTGCTTCCTCCTCGTTGGAGTTGTCGCGGTCGTCGCCTGCGGTGTGCCGGGGCCGGAGCAAACGACCTCTGGGAGTGTGGAACCGCCGTCATCGGACACCACATCTGGGTCCCCCGCTACAACGCTGGCGCTCACATCCACCACCGCTGGCCCAAATGAATCCGCTGTGGCAGATCTGGATTGGTTGGCCGAAACGGATTTCGCATCTCTGATCGGATTGGCAGCCTCGACACGCTTTCAGCCGGCAGACGGGTGGGTCGACTTTGTCAGCGCGTCCGACGGGAGCTATGTGATCCACTTCGGCTATGGGGCTCGGGGACCCTGCGAGACCGTGTACTCCGCCAGGTCGCTCACGTTCGTCAGCTACTGCCAGGGTGTCGGCGAGGAGGAGCAGGATCATCTCGTCATGGCCACGGGTCTCCCACCTGGCGGGATCGAGGGACGTGAGCGCGACTTGTTCTGGATCGGAAGCAACGCCTTTCTCAGCGATGGCCTGTACGTGCGGCTGCGAGAGCACGCCCAAGGCCGGGCCCTTCAAGGGGTCGTACGGGTCAGCTACGACGTGTCCCGCGGTGGTGAGATGTCTACGAGCGGCACCTTTGCTGCCGACGTGGAGCTCAAATCAGGGCTCCCACTCCTGATCGAACGATCCGCTGCGGGAGAGGACCAAACCAATACGTCGTCTTGGGTCCTGACCTCAGCCGAGCCAGTCGGAGAGATGCCGGACTTCGAAGTCATGGTCCAGAAGCTCATGGACTCAAGCAACGTGGAGCCGACACGTCTGGACTACGGGTTCAAGCAAGTATCCGAGGGCGACCTTCTCGGCCTTGTCTCGTACACCCCGTTGTACCTGAACACGGTTACCTCGAGTCCGCTCGAGCTGACCGGCATCTACTTTGCGGAGGAGACGATCGTGCCCGAGGGCATCGGGAACCCGGTCTCGAGCCAGGTGCTCGTTTTCGCCTACCGCAACGGTCTCGACACTGTCATCGTGACGAACCGCAAAGGGAACGTGACGGTCGGTGGTCCGGAGTCGGAAGGCATCCCAATCCGCGAGGCGACCGCCGAAGACTGGAGTGACCCGTTCAATGTCGCCGGATGGACCAACCAGGTAGTCGAGGTCCCCATCGAAGCCGAATACTTCGAATCGGTCATCGCCGATCTGACAGTGGTGCCGCATGCTTGGGCTTCAATTGGTGATGCCGTGGTCACCATCGAGGGCAATGTGGCTCCTTACGTTCTCGACGCGTTCGCGATCGAGCTCGGCGCCACTGCCGCCTCGCGCTAGATACCACCGACGCCCGTTTGGAGCAATGGCTGCTGTAACGAGCAATCTGCGATAATCGACCCATCCGGCGCCCGTAGCTCAATTGGATAGAGCGTCTGACTACGGATTATCCAGCATTGAGCGCTATGCGGAACAGGGAAAACGCAGGTCAGCGACGAGCGTGACTGCCAGAATCAGACGCTGTATCGATCCCCAGGGAACAGCAACGAACGTCTCGTTGGCTGGTCAACTGGTTTTCGGTAGCTGACATCTCTGACATCACCCTCCGCTGCGCTTTCAAGCCAGTCGCAGAACCGCTTTCAAACCTGCCGTAAGGGAGTGACGCTCTCAACCTGGCCTAAGTGGCTGGCGGTGACCGTCCACCATGCTCTGACCGCCAGGGCTGTGCGCGGACGGGAGCGTCTTACGTGCATCTTCTATTACAACCCGTGCTGCTACAGCTCGAGGATGATGGGGATGATCACCGGTTTGCGGGAGGTTTCGGCTCGGAACACCCTGGATGCCGCCTGTCGTACGGTGGTCTGAAGGTCTTTTCGGTCCGGCTTCCCGGACGGTGATGTCCCTTTTAATGCGATCCGGATGGCATCGGCTGCTTTGTCGAGTACGGAGGTGGGGTCGTCCATGACGCCGTGGCTGTCGAGGTCGGGCCCGTGGACCAGTTCCCCGGTCTCGTGGCTGATGCCGACAGTAACCACCACGACGCCTTCGTCGGCGAGATGTCCGCGGTCTCTGAGCACACCGCGTTGGACCTCTCTGAAGCCTGAGCCGTCGAGATAGACATACCCGGCTTCGAAGGCACGCCGCCGGATCAGGGTTTTCGGACCGTCGAGTATGACTCGGTCGCCGTCTTCGAGAACGTCGACGTATGGAATGCCGGCTCGTCGGGCGAGCGCGGCGTGTGCGTGAAGGTGGCGGTACTCGCCGTGGACCGGGACCATCGCTTGGGGTCGGATCACGTTGAGCATGGTCAACAGTTCGTCGCGGGCGGCATGGCCGGAGACATGGACCGAGGCGTTACGCCCGTGGAACACCTCAGCTCCGAGCCGGAGAAGTCGGCTGACAACATGGGACACCGCGGTCTCGTTGCCGGGGATAGGGGTGGCGGAGATGATCACCGTGTCCCCGTGGTCGATGTCGAGGAAGCGGTGACGTCCCTGGGCCATAAGGGAGAGGGCGGCGAAGGGCTCTCCTTGGCTGCCGGTGGTGATGAGCAGCTGCTCTCTCTCGGGCAGATCTAGTAGATCTTCGATGTCCACCAGCCTCTCGGGGATGCGGAGGATGCCGAGATCCTTGGCGACTCCGGCGTTGCGTTGCATTGACCGGCCGAACAGGGCGATGCTGCGTCCGGTGTCGAGGCCGGCTTGGACGATCTGTTGGACTCGGTGGACATGGGAGCTGAAACAGGCGGCTACTACCCGTCCCGGTGCGGCGCGGATGATGTCGGTGATGGGTTGGGCCAGGGAGCCTTCCGACGGGGTGAAGCCAGGGGATTCGGCGTTGGTCGAATCTGAAAGCAGCAGTCTTACCCCGCGGGTGCCGAGGGCGGCGAACATCGCAAGGTCGGTGGGACGGCCATCGATGGGGGTCGGGTCGAGTTTGAAATCCCCGGTGTGGACGACGATCCCTTCTGGAGTGTCGAAGGCGATGCCCCTGGCATCGGGGATGGAATGGGTGACTGGTATCAGTTGGAAGCGAAACGGGCCGTGCTGTTGCCATTTGAAACCGTCGACCGGACGCCAGTCGGCTTTGACTCCGAGCTCTTCGACCCGCCCTGCTGCGATCTGGAGGGCGAGACTGGTCCCGTAGACCGGGACGTTGATGTCGCCGAGGAAGTAGGCGAGGGCGCCCATATGGTCTTCGTGGCCGTGGGTGAGGATCACACATTCGACGTCTTGGCGTCGTTTCACCAGCCACGACCAGTCCGGGAATACCAGGTCGACGCCGAGCATGTCCTCTTCGGGGAACATGAGTCCGACATCGATGAGACAGAGGCGGCCTTCGACCTCGACCGCGGCGCAGTTGCGGCCGATCTCGCCCAGTCCACCAAGGAACGAGACACTGACGGTCACGGTAGGGCTCCCGTGTCGATGGCGATTTGTTGGAGCCGCTGGTCGTATACCGGCGCCATCTCGTCCCACGAGAAGCGGGCCATAGCTCGTTGTAGACCTGGCGGTGGGAGCGGTTCGTTGAGAGCGGTGGTCAACGCTTCGACCAGCCCTCCTTCGGGGTAGAGGACGGTTCCGTGGTGGTCGACGGGAATTAGCCCGGGATAGGAGAGGCGATTGGGGAGCACCGGTCGGCAGCCGGCGGCGATGGCTTCGACCACCGAGATCCCGAAGAACTCCTGGAGGGCAGTGGAGACGACCACGTCGCTGCTGGCCACCAGCTCACGGTACAGGTCCCCAGGTGCCTCGCCGTCAGCGAGGATCCGATCCCCGGCCGCTGCCCGGATCCGGGTCAGCGCCGTCGGCGGGTGGGGAGGGCGCGGCCCGAGCAGCACCAGCTCGAACTCGGCGCCGGCCGCCACCAGTTGTTCGACAGCGTCGGCGAACGCGTCTGGATCCTTGTCGTGGTCCCAACGATGGTTCCACAGGATTCGGGGAGGCGAGTTTGGTCCTGTCTTGGGTTCGATCCAGAAGAGGTCGACTCCGACCGGCAGCACCTCGCTCCGGCCGGCGACCTCGTCGATGAGATGCTCGTGGGTCTGGTCGGGGAAGCTGCGGAGCAATCGGGGGAGCTCCTGGAAGAAGATCTCCCGGTGACAGTCCGAATTGAACAAGACGAGGTCGGCGGAGCAGGCGGAAACCCAATTGGTGAGCCCATAGGAGAGGTCGGGTTGAGCCGTAGGTGAGGTCGGATAGGTGAGTTGGGTCTCGTGGAAATACAGAAGCGTGGGCGGATCGCCGAGGAATGGCCGTGCGAAGGTGCGGAACTGTGCCAGGTCGGTCATGTCTGATACCAACACAAGGCCGGGTGGCCAGCCGTCGAAGGTGGCCAGGGTGAGCGCCGACCCACGCATACGCCACTTCCACCAGCTCCCGAAATGGGTGACCAGCAGCAGGACGTTCATGGGGCGGCAGTCTCCAGTCTGTGGAGACGTTCGATGAACGCGAGGTAGATCGCCGGGTCGAACGGGACGCCGGTGGGGATGACCAAGACCGGGATCCGGACGGCGGTGGCGGTCTCGATCTCGCCGGCTTGCCGTTCGTCGACCCCGCCGGCGGTGACCGCAACCAGCCCGTCGCATGCGGTGATGTGCGCCTCCGCGATCCCACGCATGATCTCCTCGTCGCCTCCGACCGCGGTCTGAACCAGCCCAACTCCAGGGTTGAGTTCGAGCATCTGTCCGACCAGCCTCTTGGCCTCCGTCGTTTCGGGATATGGGAGGGTCAGGTAGGCGTGGACCATCACGATCGCCGGGGTGGGTGCAACCGATCGGCGAGACTGAGGAGCTCGTCGGCGCCTTCCACCTCCTGCCAGGGTTGGGGAATGGCGGTCATTCCCAGGTAGGCTCCGGCGAGGGCACCGGTCATGGCGGCGATGGTGTCGGTGTCGCCGCCGAGGCCGACCGCAGTCTTGATCGCTTCGGAGAAGGAGTCGGGCGAGCTGAGGAAGCAGCCAAGTGCGGTCACCACCGAGGCGTGGGCGGCGATGCCAGTGCCGAGGACTTCGGCCAGTTCACCAATGTCTCGACTGCCGGCATGATGGGCGAGAAAGGAGAACTTGTCCCGGAACACCGGTGTCTTCACGTAGTCGCGGACGGTTCCGATCAGGGCTTGCGGGTCGATGGTCTCGGTGTCGAGGAGAGAGGTGATGGCCACGGTCTGGGCGACAGCGCCGTCGATCCCTTCCGGATGGCTGTGGGTGATCAGTGCCGTCTGGGCGGCACACTCAGCGGCCGAGTCGAGGTCGGGGAACGTGTGCAGGGCGACCGGTGCCACTCTCATCGACGCGCCGTTGCCGTAGGAGCCGGTCCCGTTGAACAGGCTTCTCGATCCTTCATCCCAGCTCACACCCTGCTCGAGACGGAAAAAGACGATGGGTGGTCCCGACCTTTAGCCTCGAAACGGCTCAGCGGCGAACTGCGCGGCCAGGGTGGCGGCCATGTGAGGCCCTTCGAATTCCCCTTGGTCGACTAGCGACCTGGCCACGGCCAGGGTCATTGCGGTGTCGTCGGTGTATGAGAGATTGGGGTGTGTGTCCAACGTGTCGAGATAGGCGGTGGGAACGCTCGCCTGGCCTTCGGTTGGAGCGCCCAGAGCATCCCCGACTGCGGTGCCGACCATTGCGCCGCGATATCGATCGGCGAGGTCGATCGTGCTCGTGGTCCCGGTCAAACTCCGACCGGGATCTCGGCCAGCTCATCCCAAACCTCGTTGAGCCGGGAGTAGCGACGGACAGTGAGTCCCGTCAGCACCTCGGCCACCTCCGGTCTGCTCCCGTTCCGGTCTGCCGCTGCGACGATCTCATCGCGAGTGGCTCCACCACGCTCGAAAGCGGTGCGCACCGCGTCGGCGATCTCCAATCTGGTCACTGGTTGACTCATCGAAAACTCCTGAATTTCAACTCTTCCCTTACGTTAGGGTAGAGTATACGGGTAGGCCTGCCTTGCCCAAACCGGGCGGTGCCACGCCTTACAACCACCCCAACCGGGGGAGAACCCATGATCGACAACCATTTCCAGATCGGCGAGGTCGCCGAGAGCGTTGGCTTGTCGCTGCGCACCATCCGTTACTACGAGGAGATCGGCCTGGTCACTCCCTCGGGGAGGACCGAGGGTGGGTTCCGTCTCTACACCAAAACCGATGTGGATCGGTTGCGACTGGTCAAGGCGTTGAAGCCGGTCGGCATGTCGTTGGAGACGATGGGTGAGCTCCTCGAATGCGTGGACCTACTCCGTGAAGGTGCCGCCGCTGAGGCCGGTGAGGCGGAGAGACGTCTGGAGGGCGTGATCGGCCAAGCCTTGGAGACGTGCGACCAGTTGGAGGACAGGCTGACCGCGGCCCGGGACGCATTGCTAAGTCTCTCGGTGGGATCAGTCCGAGGGACGAGATGATCGATGTCATCACCCCTGAGGCCGAACGTCGCCGCACTTTCGCCATCATCTCCCACCCTGACGCCGGGAAGACCACCCTCACCGAGAAGCTGCTGCTCTATTCGGGGGCGATCGCCGAGGCCGGTTCGGTTCGGGCTCGGGCCGGACGTCAGCGCGACGTGACATCGGATTGGATGGACCTGGAGCGGCAGCGGGGCATCTCGATCACCTCGACGGTCCTTCAGTTTCCCCACGACGGTCTGGTGTTCAACCTGCTCGACACGCCGGGACACCGTGACTTCTCCGAGGACACCTACCGGGTGCTCTCGGCGGTCGACGCCACAGTGATCGTCATCGACGCCGCCCGCGGTATCGAGTCTCAGACCCTGAAGCTGTTCCAGGTGGCCCAGACCCGTGGTCTGCCTCTGATCACCTTCGTCAACAAGATGGACCGTCCCGGGCTCGGCCCGCTGGCGCTGATCGACGACATCGAAGCCCAGCTCGGGATCAGGGCGACACCGGTCACCTGGCCGGTTGGCAGTGGGCCCGAATTCGAAGGAGTGGTCGATCGGCGGAACACTTCGTTCTGGCGGTTCCAGCGGACCGCCAGGGGCGGAAGCATTGGCGACGAGAATCGTGACCGGCTCGACTTGGTAGAGACCAGTCCGATCCGGACTCAGGCTATCCAGGAGCTGGGACTGTTGGACGCGGTCGAGGCGGATCACGACCAGAAACGGTTCCTCGCCGGGGAGTCCACCCCGGTATTCTTCGGTTCGGCACTGTGGAATTTCGGGGTTCGTCTTCTTCTCGACGCCATAGCCGAGATCGCACCTGCTCCTCAGACCTGGTCGGGGCCTGGTGGCGAGCCGAGGTCTTTCGACCAAGGGCTGTCGGGTTTCGTGTTCAAGATCCAGGCCAACCTCGACGCCCGCCACCGAGACCGGATCGCCTTCATGCGGGTCTGCTCGGGACGTTTCGAACGGGGCATGACCCTTGTCAACCAGCGGACGGGTCGCGGCTTTTCCACCAAACATGCTCATCAGGTGTTCGGCAGGGAGCGGGAGACGGTGGATGTGGCCTACCCGGGAGACGTGGTCGGCCTGGTCAACGCAACCGACCTGAGAATCGGGGACAGTCTCAGTGTCAACGGCCGGGCGCAGTTCCCGCCGATCCCGACCCTTGTCCCCGAGCACTTCAGGATCGCCCGAAACCTGGACACCGCCCGCTACAAGCAGTTCCGAAAGGGGGTCACCCAGCTCGACGAGGAGGGTGTGATCCAGGCCCTGAACACTTTCGAAGGCGGGGAACGGGAGCCGATCCTCGCCGCAGTCGGTGAGCTTCAGTTCGAGGTGGCCCTGCACCGGCTCCGCAACGAGTTCGGCGCCCAACCCCAGTTCGACCCTGCCCCCTATTCGGTTGCGCGGCGCACCGACGGGCGGGGGAGATCGGTCCTGGCCGGGCGGAGGGGAGTGGAGATAGCCACCCGCTCCGACGGGACCATCCTCGCCCTGTTCACCGGACAGGGTTGGCTGGACGGGATCCGCCGCGACCACCCCGAGTTGACCCTCGATCCAATCGTCGGTGTATGAGTCGGCGCAGACCTTCCAAGCTCGCTCCGGACTCCAATCTGGTTGTGGTCTATTTCGGCACCGACCCTCACTACCACCGACCGGATCCCACCCAGCCCAACAAGCCGATCTGCAGCCCGATCAGACCCCCCGGCGTGCTGACCAGCCGTAACAACGCGAGTAGAAGCGAGCTGATCGCCTGCAACCAATGTTGGCCAGACCAGCCATATGAGACAAGAACAGAGTCACTTTGAAACACGAACCAACCCCAAATAGATCAGACCCGAGTAGTCGAAGGACGATCCGAGTGGATCTGGCCATCGAGATACCCGCATCGCCAGAAGACGTCTTCTTGTACCTGTCCGACTTGGAGAACAACCCGTCTTGGAATTGGGCGGTGTCATCAACCACATCTCTCGATGGGACACCCCGTCAGGGCGCACGATTCATCCAACGCCGGGTTTGGCCTCGACCGGGCAGCTACAGGCTCGAGATAAGCATCTATCAGCCTCACTGCCTTCTCGAAGTCCGTGGGAACCTGGAAGAAGGCGACGTGCGCTACCGCTATGAGCTGACTGCATCCTCCCAGCTACGGACACGACTAGTTAGCACCGTGGTCCTGGAATTGGCAGCTCCAATGCGGAGAACCGACTTCTACGTCGCTCGGCTCAGCGCTGCCGTCTCTGCCAACCTCGAGGAACTCGTGGCTGTGTTCTCGGGACGGATGACGACCGTCTCATCCGGCTGATGAGCGATGTCCACCCCACCGATTCGCTGGTCATCTCCTATATGAGTGAGAGCCACTACCACCGCGGCCTTCCAGACGACGACCTCCGGCCGGTCTGCCAGCCGGACAGGATCCGTGGTGTCCTGGCAATCAGAGTCCAGGCGGAGCGATGGGGGCAGACCCCCTGCCCCGAGTGTTGGCCCGAGGACTGACCGGCAGGTGGCCCTCAACATCGTCTGCCCCTTCTGTGGCGAGACAGAAGAACTGCTCGGTCGTCGCGTCGAGGAACAGATCGAGATCACCTGCGGCAACTGCGGTGAGACTTGGCTACGTCCGACCACACCAATCTGTGCCCAATGTCGCGGCGCCGACCTCCAGGCGGTCCCCCTGGCCATCGTGGAGAAATCCCGGGGCACTCAGCTTTCCGTAGTCGGCATCCGGATCGTCCACCTGTGCAACTCCTGCGATGGGGATGCCATTGAACGATGGCAGAAGAACCGGCCAAGTCCGCTGTTACCCGACGAACTCCCCACCACCACCGGAGACACGCCCGGCTGACCGTTCGGCCGTCTATCCGATTGTGGGGTGAGAACTACGTTCGGAAGTGTCTTCATCCTCTCCGAAAGGCCCGGCACGTCGGCCTCGGGGATCTCGTGTGGTAGACGTCTAGTCCCGCGCCACGGATACGGCCCTCGACCAAGGCCTGCTCCAGGGCGGCTTCGTCGACCACAGGACCTCTCGAAATGTTGATCAGGATTGCGCTGGGCTTCATCATCCCGATCAGGTCGGCGCCGATCATCGCTTTCGTTTCGTTCGTCAAGGTGGCGGTCACTATTACGAAGTCCGACTCCCCGAACAAATCGATCAGCGATCTGTAGTCGGCGCCTAGTCCGTTCTCTTCGGCCGGGGTAAGCCGGTTACGTTTGGTGTAGAGAATGCGCATCCCACACGCCTTCGCCTTGATCGCCACGTCGGTGCCGATAGTCCAAATGCCGACGATGCCGAGCGTCTTGTCGAAGAGCCTGGTCCCGAGGAAGGCCATGGATTGGTTCTGCCGCCACTTCCCATCGCGAAGAAGCCGGTCTGCCTCAGGCAGCCGCCATGCGGTAGCCATCAGTAGGGCAAAGGTGAATTCGGCTGTGGTCTTGGCGATGCGGTTGGGGATGATCGTGATCGGAATCCCCCGTTCCGAGGCGGCCTCCCGGTCCACGAACTTGGCCGAGGCATGCATCGCCGCGATCAACTTCAGATCAGATGCAGCTTCAATGACTTCCCGGTCGTAGGGGATCTCACCCAACGCGTAGAGGATCTCGTAACCGCGAACGGACTCCAGGAGCTCATCGTTGGGTATGCGCTTATCGAGCAACATGGTTCGACGGCTCCGCTCGCGAATCAGACGCTGTATGAGCGCTGTGCAGACCCCTGAGTCATCGTGTCAGATCCCGAGAAGCCATGTGATAGTTGAGGATCTGGCTGATCAGACCACCCATGGGATTGAGCGTTTGATATGGGCCTAGCATGCTCTGTATCGGCTGGTCATCGCCGGGAACCCCTGCGATAAATGACGATTCCCGCGCCCGTAGCTCAATTGGATAGAGCGTCTGACTACGGAGTATCTGCCACTGAGCGCTGTGCTAACCAGCGAAATCCCAGGTCACGGCGGAGCGTAAACGTCAGAATCAGACGCTGTAACGCGGAGGGGATTAACGTTGGCCCTCGGATGACCTCCGTGAGGCTGCTGGTCAACGGCTCGGACTTGCGGTTGCCGCTCTGGCCCTGAGATTCGTAACCCGCAACCAGGGTCATCACAGTCCGCTACCTGCTTTGATCGTGAGGCAATTCGGGCGGATGGGTGTGCGGGGTTTCGAATGACAGAAATTGCTACCGAGGCCGGCCTGATTCGCGGGGACACCCTCGTCGTGACCACGGTGCATTCATTGCAGATCGTCGAAGATGGGACCATCCCCGTCATCGAGCACGACTTCCCCCTCGATCTCATCGTCACGCCTGAAGAGCTGATCCGGACCTCAACCAGCCTTCCCCGACCCGGGGGGATTCTCGAGGGTCACCTGGACGAGACGATGCGCGAGCAGATCCCGGCGTTGTGCAACTACACCCAGGCGGATCCTCGCAGGGAGCCGTCCTGATCGAGCAGGAGTCATTATGAGCCAAGCCAAAGCAGTGGTGGTTCTCGGCGGTGGAGTCGGTAGTGTGGTCGCCGCCAACGAGTTGCGCAAGCAACTCGCTGAGCCCCACCGCGTTGTTGTGGTGGACCGCGATCGCCGCCATCTCTTCGCCCCCTCACTGCTCTGGCTGATGACAGGACGTCGGACCGCTCGTCAGATCACACGTCCCCTCGACCGACTCGCCCGGAGAGACATTGAGATGGTGTTCGGCGATATCACCGAGCTCGACCCCGAGGCCCGACGCATCACGGTGGTCGAGGGCAGCGACTCTGTCGGTCGGGCGACACGGGGGCTGGAAGCGGACTATCTGGTGGTGTCGCTCGGTGCGGAGCTCGCACCCGAGATCATCCCTGGTCTGGCCGAGGTGGGGCACAACCTCTACACCCTCCCCGGAGCGGAGAGCCTCCGAGATGCATTGGGACGATTCGACGGTGGCCGGATCGTGATTCTCACCGCCGCTCCCGCCTACAAGTGTCCTGCAGCTCCCTATGAGGCCGCCATGCTCATCGCCGACCACATCCGGAGTCGGAACATCGCCAGCGAGAGCCAGGTCGACGTCTACGCCGCCGGGCCGGGGCCGATGGGGGTGGCCGGGCCAGATGTGTCCGCCGGGGTGCGGGCCATGGTGGAGGCCAGAGGCATCGGCTACCACCCTGAACATCAGATCGTCAAGGTCGACCCGGCTGGTCGGCAGCTCCACTTCGCCAATGGCGCTTCTACCAGTTTTGACCTTCTCGCCTATGTGCCGCCTCATCGCGCCCCCAGAGTCGTCCTGGAGGCAGGGTTGACGGACGAGAGCGGGTGGGTCCCCGCCGACCGGAACACGCTCCACACGGTCCACCATCGCGTGTACGCCATCGGCGATGTCAACGGCATCCCACTCGAGATGGGCAAGCCGCTGCCCAAGGCGGGGGTATTCGCGGAACGGGACGCCAGAGTCGTAGCCCGGAACATCGCTCACGAGATCACCGGTAAGGGCGACCCAGCCGCCTTCGACGGCTACGGAGAATGCTTCATCGAGGCCGGTTCCGGCCGCGCCGGTTTCGGGCGGGGCGACTTCTACGCCGCACCCACCCCCCGGGTCGACCTGTATCCGGTGAGACGCCGCTGGCATCTGAGCAAGGTCATCTTCGAGAAGAGCTGGCTCTTCCGCTGGTTCTGAGGCAAGTCAGACGCTCCTGCCTCGCGCGGATACCTCTTGTGGTTTGAGAAGGGGGCGTTCGAACACCAGACCCGTCTCGTACATCTCCCAGACAGATTTGAGGACGTAATAGGTGGCGGTCAGGACGTCCCAGCCGGGCCAGTCTCTCGGTGTCGAGCACACCCGGCTCGCCTGCGAGTACCAGGATCATCGACATGTGCCTGCCTCCTTCACGCTCCCACCGCGAGGTTCTGGCGACAGATCTATGTCAGATAGCGATTGCGATCATCGGGGTTGGAACGTGGGCGACCTACGCGACCAGACGTCGGCGTGACTGGCAACTCATGGCGATAGGCCGACTCTGCTCATTGGGGGATTCTTCGGGCTTCGTCCCTCCACTGAACGGAGGATCAACCTTCGAGGATCCGAATCTCAACCGCGCCCGTATTGCCCCCGCTCGAGGCCTCGACATCGAAGGTGAACACCTGACCGGTGACCTCCACATCGCTCGGGTGGGGATCGGCAGCATTCCCAGCCGGGAACGGGCCCAACGTATCGCCCCCATCGATGGTGACGGTAAAGGTGTCAGTTATCGCCGATCCGTCGGTCATCGATCTGGTGAGGAACGCGAATCCGGACACGTCGACAGATTCTCCGAGGTCAACGGTGATCGATGCGTCGTCGCCGTCTGCGGCGCTGGACCACTCGGTAGCCACGTCGCCATCGACGGCGTTGGTTGCCGCGAACGCGTCGCTGAATTCGGAGCTGACCTCGACGATTTCGGCGTTCAGCGCCAGGTTGGTCCTCTCCTCGCCCGTGGTCCCCGTCGACTCCGGTTCCGGTATCACGAAAGTCCCCACCTCAGAGCGATAAAGGGTGCCATCAGCCGTCGTGCCCTGAACCACATAGCTGTACTCGACACCGGGCACAGCCCCAGGCAGGAACACGTCATGTTGGACGATCCCGGTCCCCGCCATGTTCAGCGAGTTGTTGAAGTTCCCGAAGCTCTCATCTTCGCCCCAGACAATCGCGCAGATCATCGGCTCGGTCGTGGTCACCCGAAATATCGCACGGCTGAGGTTGGTCGGATCGCCCTCGAATGAGAACTCTGACGCCTGGACCTTGTCAAACGGGAGGACTTCGACGTCCGAGCCGGTCTCGGCGCTGCACGCGCTCACGGTGAGCACGATCGGCACGATTAGGCGCAGCACACGAAGTTGCACGCGAAAATCAACTCCCCTGGGGCGGCCCGAATCTTAGCCAAATCGGCAAACGGTCGAGTTGCGGCCGTTTCCTGTGACGCCAGTAGGGCGACCCGTCGATCCGCACCGAGGCCGCGACGGTCATCGGGCCATGGCCAACGACTCAGCCGAGACCGCGGGCATCGTCTGCGGCTGATCGTCAAAGGCTGCGAACAGATCGTTGAGTGCTTCGGTGAAGGTTAGGCGCCTGTTGTTGGACGATGGTTGGGAATTGATCTCTTCATCCGGCTTCGAAATCGTCGAGGGCGCCGGCAACAGCCTCAAAGGTGAATGCCTGCGCGACGGGTCTCTTTCCGCGCCCCGGTCGAACGGTCCAGGATCATGCCCAACCCGTACATCTCCCAAGCGGCTCGCAACACGTAGTAGGTCCCAACCAGGTTGAGCAGGAAGTGTGCCCAAATCCGCAGACTCGATCCGAAAGCACCCTGGGCAGCGCCGAAAAGGGTGGTGAATCCAAGAGCCAACCCCAAGATGAAATAGGAGAAAGTGAGCAGTACGTGCTCGGCCACATGGATCCCCTGCAGGACCATCGCCTTACGCAGATACGGGATCTCAACAGTCTTCCGGCCTGAGTGGCGGGCAACGAGCGCCAAGGCGACGATGCCACCAAGGAAGATCAGATTTCCCACCAGATGCAGTAGCTCGTTGCCGCCACCGTGAGTTCCGTCCACGGCGAGGATATCCCGACCGGCTACGGCCCAGGGGGTGAGGAAGGGAGCCTTGGTGGGATAGCCGAACCAGTAGGTGAGCTGAGCCGCATGCTCGATGAAGTGGAAGACCTGAAAGACCATGGCGAACACGGCGATGTCACGCAGCACTCTTCGTGATCCAGTCATGTTCGCTCCCTTCGACATAGGTGCTGTCTGAAAGAGCCAGACAGCACCTATGTGATACCTATGTGATCGTGTGACTCAGCTGTGGTCGCACACGGCGAATGAGTGGGTGACCACACCGCCACTGTTGAAATGTGCCTCCCACGGGCCCAGGATTCCGACTGCTCCGGTCTTCGACCATTCGGGCCCAACACATCTGGCGTTACCTCCAGACGGCACGATGACGAACACCCCTTCCGCCTGAGCGACCGGTGCGAATGCACCAACCAATGCACCAACCAGTGCCAGCGTGACTGCTCCTCTTCTCATTCTTCGCATGGTTCTTCCTCCTCTTTCTTGTCTCTCACTCGGTGCCCACGTCCGGGGCACACCTGATGGCGGGTTGGGTGTCACCCCAGTCCTGTTCCTCCCGGGTGAAGCTCTTGGGGGATCTCGTCACCCGCCTCCTCATCGCTGTCTCCTTTCACTCGAGAAGTGACCCCCACCTGGACGACCGGGTGGAACACGGTGACATCGGAGGCGCCGGGGGTGACGATCTCGACGACCCTCTCCCCGGACGCGTCAGCGTCGAATGCCCAGCCTTGGACGAGTAACGCTACCTTGCCCGGAGCCTCGAGGACGGAGAGGCTGGTGATACCGAAACGGCCGAGCTGGCGCAGGGCCTCAGCCTCTGCCCAAACCCCTGCCTCTTCGGTCACCACCAAGAGCATCGACATGTCTGTGCCTTCCCCCTCGCTTCCACCGCGAGGTCTCAGAAGGGACTTATGTCAGAGTTTCCGCCGAGGATCATCGGGGAGCTCCCTCATTGGTGTCATGGTCCCAGGCACGTGCCAGCTCGATCCGATTTCGGGAGCCTGTCTTGGCAAGGATGTTCGACACATGGCGTTCGATCGTCTTTCGTGACAGAAAGAGGGCTTCGGCGATCTCGGGGTTGGTTGCGCCGGAGGCCACCAGTGCGGCGATCTCCTGCTCACGCTCGGTGAGGGCTGCCCGGTCCGTGGCACCCTTTCTCCGCCAGGTGCGCACACCAAGCTGTCTGAGTCCTTTCTCGGCAATCTCCTGAACGGTGACGGCTCCGATCGACGCGGCCGCCTCCGCCAGTGCTCTGTAGGCTTCGGCTGCTTCCGAACGACGACCTTCCCGGGCCCACACCCTGGCGAGATCGAGCCTGGCCCACATCTCTCCGACACGCATTCCCAACGCTTCGTAGCCTGCGACCGCCAGCTTCAAGTCTGTGTCCTCGTGTGATAGGAGGGCATGGGCGTGGTCCAGGCTGGCTTGGAGGTAGGGATCAACTTCGACATCGGCCCGGCGATATCGCTCGATCCACTGTTCGGCTCGTGCTCTGTCGCCCGATCTGGCAGCTATCAGAATCCCCTCGACGAGAACATCGGTCATGCAGCGCTTGCAGTCGGCGATGAGGGCGTCTTGGTAGGCCGCGTCGATCTCCGCCAGCGCATGAGTCGGATCACCTGTGCCGATCCGACTCAGGTGCCGTCCGATCAGCTCATGGAGTGCGAGACGCCAATGAGGATCCTCCTCCACCCGGACACCGGCCTGCAATCTCTCCAGGCCGGCATGCCAGTCCTCGGTCAGAAGCTCGACGTTGTGGAATTGCCGAGCAGTGAACCTCTGGTATCGCGTCAGTCCCAGACGATCCGCAATGTGACGGCCTTCCGCCGCCACCTCTTTTGCCTTCTCGAGTCTGCCCAACTCGAAGAGGACAGCGGCATACCAGGGAGCGCTTCGTGCGGCCACTGAAAGAAGGGCTGTGCGATTGGACTCGGTCCAGACGGTGTCGAAAACAGACGCTGCCTCCCGGATCCGGCCCAGGTGTCTCATCGTTATTCCAACGTTCGTCAAGGCGACGAGCCTGTCCCGGGCGGTCGGCGCGACCTGGACCATAGCCTCGGCGACCGACGCGGCCTTGGTGGGATTCTTGTGCATCATGTATGCGTCGTGGAGAGCCTGGAGTGCGTTCAACCTCACCCTCATGACGTGCTCGTCCTGGATGACACCGGAGTCTGAACCGAGCGCGGTGTTGGCGAGAGAGACAGATTCCTCTGCAAGACGTCGGCCCTCTTCGGCGGCGTGCTCGTGGAACATGCAGAGCCCGGCGGCAACAGCGAGGCTCTCCACGACCACTGCCGGATCAGTAGGTTTCGTCTGTTTCGCCAGCTCCACCCATTGCCGAGCATCCACCGTCCGATCCAGATCCAATGCCGCGGCTGCTGCCCCGATGGCTGCGCGTGCCCGGGTGTTCGAGTCGGAGCTCTGATGGAAGACGATCGACCACCTGTCCAGGGCAAGCTCGGCGACTCCCATGTCGGAAGCCAGAGCCGCCACCGCCACCAGTAGATCGTCTGACCTCTTCGCTTCCTCTGTATCCGCTACACGGACGATCGTGGCCAACCCATCATCCCCAAGAAGGAAACGACCGTCAGATCGGGTCAGCTCGAGGGCGTGGGAGATGGCTGGGAGACCCGCAGCCATACGGTGTTCGATCGTCTCCAAGCGCCTTTCTCGAGAGGGTTCCTCGCTGCTCTCGAGCCACGTGACGATGCGACGGTGTGCCTCGACATACGCAGAGTCCGTGAGGTCCTGAACCACCGCTTCTCTGATGAGATCGTGGATTACCTGAAACCTCGAGCCGGTTCGTCGCACCAGACCTCGACTGTCCAGTTCATCTACCACGTCCTTGACTCTGTCCTGGCCCCATGACTGGATTGACGCCAGCTCGGCGACATCGACGGGCCGCCCGATCACTGCGAGGGACGCGAGGAGACCCGCGGCGTCGTCGCTGGCACCATGCAGACGCGCCTCCAGAACCGACCCGAGCGCTTCGGCCTCAGGGTTCACGGTGAGGGCGATCATCCAGTAAGGAACTCCTCGAGAGCGCTCCCAGATGGCTCGCGCCCTACCGGTGTCGACGGAGCGTGCGAGACCTTGTATCAGCCGGATCCCGTCTTCTTCACCTAGCCCGCCAATCTCTCGGACCTCGGTTTTGATGTCTGCACGTTGCGTCGCATCGATGAACGCAGAAGCAGTTGGACCCGGACGAGTTGCCGCGACGACTCGTAGATCCTCCTCGTAGCTACGAGCCGCATTCATCAGGAAGTGGACAAGACCCGCCGAGACGTCGTCGAGCCACTGGAGGTCGTCGATAACGAGAGTGGCCTTGGTGCGGGTCAGTCGTCGACGCACCGATTCGTATATCTGGACTGGCGATTGTGCTCCCGTTCCTGAAATCAATTGAGAGACGATGCCCTCCTGATCACGAAGCTCGAAGAGGTCCCGAAGCATTTCGCTAGTTGCTGCCAGCGCCACGCTTTGCAGGGCTTCCTGCGCATTGAGGCGAAATTTGACTCCGTGGGCGGTGGCGTAGGCGTGGTTGATTAGAGCCGTTTTCCCGGTGCCAGGCTCGCCGCGCAGCAGGAGTGCTCGCGGCCCCGCTTCGACTGGGTCTGGACTCAAGAACCGCTCGAGAAGCGCCATCTCGTCGTGGCGCCCGACCAGATCCATTCTGGCCTACACGGTACCGGAGCAGCCGTCGAGCAGGGAAGCGCCCAAGATCGCAGTGCGGAAGGTCGGCTCCTCTGAAGGTCGACGTCGTGGTCGACGTAGAGAGGCGCTCGTGCTGAGAGTCTGGAGAAGACAACACGAGGGCGGTCCAGACCACAAGGCCTTGCGCCCGTAGCTCAATTGGACAGAGCGTCTGACTACGGAGTGTCTGCCACTGAACGCTGTGCGGATCAGGGAAAACCCTGGTCAGCGACGAGCATAAACCTCGGAATCAGACGCTGTTGGATCGACGGCGACGACTAGCCGGACGCTCACCCAACTGGCGGGTGTCCGTTAGATCCTTGGCGAACCGAGTTCGATGATCTGGATAGCGGGGAACATGTCCAGAGGCAGGTCTCCCCGGCGTTGAGCAACGAACCGCTGCTCGTACTCGCCGACGAGCCGACGGGAAATCTCGGACAGCGCCGCCACCTTGGACGTCCTCCAGCTGTTCGAGAGCCTGCACGTGTTCGGGCACGCGCTGGTCATCGTCACTCACGACTCGCGGATCACGGCCAACGCAGACTGGCTGATCTCGATGCGCGACGGCGCGTTTTTGAAGGTGAACGCATCACGGTGATCGAACAGTTCTGAGGAGTAGCGTTAGGGCGTCTCTCGAGGAGGACGTAACGCCCGTTCATCCCACGGTCCTGAACGCCATCGGCTCCACTCCCCTCGTCGAGCTTCGCAGGGTCGTCCCCGCGGGGTCAGCCCGCGTGCTCGCCAAGCTGGAGTGGGCCAACCCGACCGGCAGCATGAAGGACCGGATGGCGGTGGCCGCCATCGAGGCGGCGGCCATGGACGGCCGGCTCCCGCCCAGCGGCACTGTGGTGGAGTACACGGCCGGGACCACGGGCATCTCCCTTGCCCTCGTCTGCGCTGCCCTCGGCTACGGGCTGGAAGTGGTCTTTTCCGACGCCTTCAGCGACGAGAAGCGTCGCACCATGGCCGCCTTCGGAGCCGGCATCACCGACGTGCCCAGTGACCAGGGGCGGATCACGGAGGCGCTCATCAAGGAGATGATCCGGGTGTCTGAGAAGATGGCCGAGCGGCCCGGCCACTGGTGGTGCGACCAGCTCAACAACCGGGACGCCACAAAGGGATACCTGCCGCTGGGAGAGGAGATCTGGGAACAGACGGCCGGGGAGGTCAACGCTTTCGTGCATGCGGTCGCCACCGCCCACTCGATCCATGGGATCACTCGGTCCCTGTGGGCCCACGACGAACAGGTGCAGATTGTTGCGGTGGAGCCGGCCGAATCGGCGGTGCTCTCGGGACAGCCGACCGGTTCCCATCGGATCGAGGGGATCGGGATCGGGTTCGTCCCGCCCCTATGGGAGCGCGACATGGTCAACGAGATCCAGACGGTCACTACGGCGGACGCCTGGGCGATGGCCCGCCGTCTGGCGGCGGAGGAAGGGATCTTCGCCGGAGCATCCTCGGGTGCCAACGTCGTGGCGGCATTACGGCTCGCCGAGCGGCTGGGAGCCGGCGCCACGGTGGTCACCATCATCGTCGACTCCGGGCTCCGCTACCTCAGCACGGAGCTCTATGGCGGTACCCGCTGAGGAAGTAGTCAGTGAACGAGGGAGCCCTACACCGTTTTCGTCGGTCCGGGAGAGCCGGGGCCAGGTGACACTGAGGGCGCGAGATATCTCGTTGAACGTCCTCTGCAAAATGTCGGGGCTTTTCCCATGGACATGTTTGGCTGGCTCTCGTCGGCCGCGACCTTCCTTCTACCTCAGAAGTGCCATTGGACATCTCATAGCTCGGGACCTCCCCCTTTTCGGGAAGTTGACCGGTAGGTGGGTCGTCTCGAGAATGTCGTGATGTCGCGGCGACTAGGCGACGTCCGCTGGTGGAGCTCCCATGACGGGAGGAGGTGGCGGAGGTCGCCTACTACCATGCCCTGCTGCGGCGCTCAGCAGTCAGACGGCTGAATCACCGCTGTGCTTCGAGGGTCGAGGTGGCCCAACCGATAAAAACCCTTGTGGCACTTGACAATTCTTGCGCCCGTAGCTCAATTGGATAGAGCGTCTGACTACGGATCAGGAGGTTGGGTGTTCGAGTCGCCCCGGGCGCGCCGCCGAAGTCCTTGTAGTAGCAGGGGATTTCACGTGTCCCGTGCTCGTTGAAGGGTGCGAGCACGGCGACCTTTGGGAGCCATTCGCCCGATCGGACCTTCGGGCGATCATCCTGGCAACTGACACGCACAATATGTGCCTGTTTGAGATGTGGGTGGCTGTGGGACCTGTGTTCCGTAGCTTGTTGGGGGTCGATATGTGTTGAAACGAAAGCGCACCGGGTTGGGGAAGACTTGGACACGCAAGATCGATCGACCGAACCGACACCATCAGGGCAGTGCTCCCCGGAGTAGCGCCGTGTGCCGAAGGTATATTGCCTGGTGCGGACCGGAGCTGAAACTCGAATTGCCGGAAGCGTCGCCATCCTCGCTGGGGTGATGTTTGTCGTCGGCGAGGCGTTGAGCAGAATCATGCCGGACACCGACGATGTGGCGTGCGTATCAGGAGCCGCCTACCTCGTCAACCTCATCGATCTCCTGAAATACGGGTTGACGGGCCTTGCCGTGCTGCTCCTTGCCCGGATCTGCGGAGACCAGCTGTCAAGAGCAGGGCGCATCGTGGGGCGAGTTGCCGCGGCGGGATTCATCCTGGCCGGAGTGGCCAACGGGATCGAACATTGCGCCCACCTGGAACCCCTGGGAGCCCTCTACGTGTCCGGGCTGCTGATCGGGCTCATAGGGACAGTGGCCTTCGGCGTGTTTCTGGCCAAGTCCCAAGCCGTTCCCACTTGGGTGGGTTGGGTCATCTCGGGAGGAGTGCTGGGCTTCATGCTCTCAGCCGAGCAGGGTGGAGCAATCTTGGCAGGGATCGCTTGGATCGCCGTCGGAATTCGACTCATGACTCTCCGTTCCCCCACACCAGTGGGCTAGCCAGGAAACCTGCCACCGGAAGCCCGATACGCCCACGGACCGTATTCGCTCGACGACCCGCCCATAGCCGGCCATCCTGCGAGTACCGCCAGGCGTTCGCGCCATATGTGGGTCGCTCTGCGGAAGCCAGTGTGTCTGCTGCCGCATCGCTGGCAGCCCCCGGGCTGGGAGCCAAGTTGGGAGCCATTCGCGGTCGATGACGCTGGACGGCCGTTGACACGGATGGAATCGAAACCACTCGGCAAGGGGCCGAATGCACTCTTGTGAACGCCCACGGACGCCGCTTGGCCATCTACGGATCAGGAGGTTGGGTGTTCGAGTCGCCCCGGGCGCGCTATGCGAAACCCGTGCTTAGGCTGGGGTTTCGGCGCGGCGGGGGTCCACGGCTCAGGTCGATGTGGCGCCGTGGGAGCGATCCTCGGGAGCCATTCTTCATCCATGATGATGGCGCTGGGCGAGCCCAAGTCCTTGCCCAAGGGCTTTGACATGAGTCAGGGCACGTCGACCTTCTGACGCCCTCCTTAGGCGGAGGCTTCACGCCCTGACGCAGCGCGGGGATGACGTCGGATACGGCGGACTTCGTCTCCTTCGGTTAGCTGGGTTTGGTAGAGGTCCCACCGCGTCTGGCCGTTCATCCAGAACCCGCTGGAGGTGCCGAAGTATCTGGCGAGTCTGAGAGCTGTGCTCGGTGTGATCCCGCGCCGCTGGTTCACGATTTCGTTTACACGCTGATAAGGCACGCCAATGGCGTCAGCGAGCTCACGTTGCGTCAGGCAGAGCGGCTTGAGGAACTCCTCGAGCAGCATCTCTCCCGGATGGGTTGGCTGCCTGTGAGTTGGAATGCGGTTCATCGTTCACCTCAGTGGTAGTCGACTACCTCCACGTCGACCGGACCCGTTTCCGTCCATCGGAAGCAGATCCGATACTGGTCATTGATCCGGATGCTGTGCTGACCTTGACGGTCTCCGCGGAGAGCCTCGAGGCGATTGCCGGGTGGCACTCGCAGGTCGTCCAGGATCTCGGCTTGGTCGAGCGCATCGAGTCTTCTCGTAGCCACTCTCCAGAGAGGGTGGGGTAGCCGCTGTCGAGCAGCCTTCGTGTTGCGACCATTGAACAGGTCTTCGGTTGCTGGATCACGGAAGCTCCGGATCCACGATAACACGATAGCACGGCTATCATGCTATCACCACAGCGACACTCGTTGGTCAGCCGCCCAGAGAGGCCAACCCCTCGAGGATGAGCCTGGTGTGGCTGTAGGTCTCCGGGTCCGCGTCGGGGAGGTTGATCGGCACCTCGTGATCGCCGTTGGCCGCCGGTCCTTGCCAGCTCTGGAAGATCACATGCTGCGGGCGTCCGATCGCTTCGACCCTCCTCACCCACTCCATTGTCGACTGGTAGTACGCCTGATCGGTGCCTGCCTGGGTCCAGTTCGAAGTGAGGATCACCCCGAACACGATGTCCCGGTCCTCGACGAACCGTTGCATGGTGGCCAGGTCGGCGGCGACGTCATGTCCCTCGACCCGGACCCTCTCCATGTCGACGTCGAGATGGAAGAAGGCGGGCACGACGCCGTTGTGCTGCAGCGCCGTGATCCACTCCTGTAGCTCAGCAACCGAGTAGTGGGGGTACGGTTCGATGTCGCCGACGATGATCGTCGGATGAGCGGTGTGGAGAGCGGCCACGAACGCCGCTGTCTCGGCCGCTGCCTCCGCCGGGGTGTAGTCACACGAGCCCGTCATCGGCTTGACTCCGCCGTGGAGCAATGGCTCGTCCATGGCCACGATGCGCACCGCTCCACCGCTCCGCGCCACGTTGTCGATGACCACACCGGCGTCATGCTCGAAGGTGGCGTCGCCTCGGCAGCCACCCTCGTAAACCGCGCCGACCTCGATGGCGATGGGCTTCCCCCATTCCCCGAGCAGGCTGAATGCGTCGGCGTCGGCCAGAACCCCCAGCGAGATGTCACCACAGATCTCGCACGGATCGGGGAACAGGTTGGCCGAGTAGAACTTGAAGACGTTTACCTCTGCCCTGGCCGTTGCCCACGCCTCGGGCTCGGAGAAGAGCTCGACGAAGTCGGTGGAGGCCATGTTTGGCGCGAACCACACCAGCGGCTCGGTCAGGTCCAGCGGTGGAGCCGTGGTGGTGGTCGCCGCCAGGGTGGTCGAGGTGACGGAGGTCGGCGGGAGCGTCGTCGTTGTGACCGGAGGACGAATGGTGGTCGTCGGCCCAGGTTGGGCGGTCGTCGACGTTCCCCCTGTGCCCGAGGCCGTACACGCGGCGAACAGCATGAGCGCCAACACCGGACATTGCCATCGTCTCCAGCTCCAGGGCTCGATGGCACCCATGATATCAACCTCTGCCCTACGGCGTTTGGGCGGCGGCGTTCGGACTCATTCCCGTCTGGGTCCTGGGTAGGGGTCCTCCTTCTGATGCGGCGGCGCAAGAACCCGAGTGATCGGCGGACCTCAGCGCCGAGTCAAAACATCAGGCTGGGAGCCATACTCCGTGTACGTGTGCGACCCTGATAGGGGGGATGGCTCCGGTCACCGCGGCAGCGGATCCGGGCCGCTCGCGGTGACGAGCCGCTGTGGGACCCAGTCATCGACGTGGACGAAGCCGTCGAATGTGGCCCCCTCGATGACGCACCCGTCGTACAAGGACCGCCGATAGAACTTCACGTGCGTAAAGTCCTCGAACAGGGCGTAGTACGGCTCGTTGTCCGCGCTCTGGAACTGCTGCCCTGTCAGTGCGGCGCGGTGCTCCTGGGAGAAGGCATCGACCTCCTCGCCGACGACCACTCCGAGGTGTTCGAGCCCCATCCGATAGACGCGTTGGTGGACCGGCGGGATGAGCTCGATGAGCGACACCAGCATTCCGTCGAGGACCTCGAGCGGCTCAGCGAGGACGATCTTCGAGATCGGCCGGCCGTTCCAGACGTTCTCGAGGTTCGCGGTGGCGTGTCGCTCAAGGAGCGTGCGCAGGTGGAGGTAGAGGTCCCAGTCGGCGACGCGGTAGGCGAGGTGGCTCAGGGCGTACGGCGCGATGTCGATACCTCTGGCGGCGAGCCGGTCACGCTGCGTCGCCGCGAACGCCCGGTAGTCCCCGATGATGTTGCCGACCGGATCAGCCATCCGCGGGCATATCCCTCCAGCCGTGGCTCGTGACCTCGACCTTGAGGGAGCAGGCGACGTACCAGGGCGGCTCGTGAGTCACGGCAGCGGTGAATCGAATGCCCAGGAGTGTACGACCGCTTGATCTCGTTCGGAGGGCTCCGCTTCCGGGAGCCAAGTTGGGAGCCATTCTCTATGGACCCGACCGGACAGGCGTGGACGGCGGTGGACTTGAAAGCCCGTCGTTTCGGGCTCTGCGGATCCCCGTGGACGCACCTGGACACGGCTTGGAGATCTACGGATCAGGAGGTTGGGTGTTCGAGTCGCCCCGGGCGCGCTGAGCGAACCCCCTGGTAGAAGCCGTGTCGGCACTGTATGAGGCTCCCGGACTTGGCCACCGCCTCTGCCATGGGAGCGGTCCTCGGGAGCCATTCTCTATAAGAATCACGGCGTCGCGGGCGAAGCGAGGCCCTTGCTCGAGAGTTTTCGATGAGACAGCCATCGTGACCTTCTGACATTCTTGGCGCCTATGCGGGGGCCTTTCGCCCTGAAATAGCACGAGGGTGACGGCGGATCCGGCGGACCTTTCGTCTCCTTCGATTTGCTGGGTGTCGTAGAGGTCCCCACCGCACCTGGCCGATCATTCAGGACCCGCTGGAGGTGCCGAAGTCATGACGACGATGGGGAAAGGTGGCACTCCGTCCGTCGCCTCGTACAAAACCCGCGAACAACGGCGCCTTCGGATTCGAATTCCACCGCCACACCCGGCCACAGCGTCGATCATTTGGGCTCGACTTTCCCGCTCCTGAACAGGTCATTGGCCTTGGGTTCCTTTCAGGCAGTCTGGGCTTGGTTGAGGATCGCGTCGGTGATGCGCAGCGCATCCTCGTCGATGCCAAGGATGACCCCGGACTTACGTTTCGAGAGCCACGGAAACCCGATGAAATAGATGCCAGGGACATCGCTGATGCCGTTGCTGTGTACCGGCCTTCCGGTGTCGTCAGTGACGGGTAGGTCGATCCAGGAGAAGTCCGCCGTGAACCCGGTGGACCACACGATGGCACCGACGTTCGCCTCCTCGAGGTGAAGCATGGCGAGTATGTCCAAGTCCTCGTCAGGTGGCAGTGGCACGTCGGCAGGCTCGGGAACACTGCTCGGTGCCCCAAGGCCTTTCTCCTCGATGTATGCGTCGATCTTGTTTCTCATCTCCATGGACCGGGCGTCAGCATTCCGGATGTACTCGATGGCCTGGTCATCGGTGATGAGGTCTCCTCCAACCACATCTTCGAGGCGGCCCATCAAGCGGGCGCCATCTCGGGCGAGTTGTTGATAGCTGACGCTGTGACCCCGCGATCCGACACCCGACACCAGCGGGTTCGTCGTCTTCAGCATTTCGGGATCGTCTACCTCGTCCGTTGCGACGTCCCATATCCCCATCTCGAGCCACCAGTCCATGAAGTCTCGTCCCCGGTGGCTTCGAGGGACACGGGGCGCCTTGCTTATCGAGAAATACACGATGCGGCCCGCGTTGAGGAGGTCTTCCACGATCTGGGCGCCCGATTGGCCACCTCCGACCACCACCACCGCCCCTTCCGGCAACAGGTCCGGCGACCGGTAGGTCGCGGTGTGCAATTGGACGATGTGGCCGGGGATCTTCGAACTGATCGAGGGAACACGAGGAGATTGCAGGATCCCGGATGCAACTACTACCGATTCGGCGAGGTAGGACACGGTCTCGCCGCCGGCTGTCTCGCCGGTAACCAGATAGCGCCCGTCGTCCCCCGATGGACCGACACCCGTCACCGTCACGCCGGTGCGGACCGGCAGGTCGAACCGACTCACGTATTCTTCGAACGACTCGGCCAACTCCATGTGGGTCATGAAACCGAACGGGTCAGGTCCGGCGTATTCCGCTCCCGGAAGCCCATTCATCCAATTGGGGGTGTTCAGGCGGAAACTATCCCACCGCTGGGAACGCCAGGTCTCCCCCACCCGGCCCTGTTCCAAAACGACGACGTCGACGCCGGAATCGACGAGGTGGTAAGCGACGCCGAGACCCGCCTGACCCCCGCCCACAACCACCACGTCAACGAGAACAGGCTTCACCATCGACACCTTTTATAGAACACGTCGGCCGTAGCCGATCCTCGGTCGACGGTGATTAGCCCGCTTCACGCCGTGAGCCTTCTCCCTACCCTACTTCCCCACCGCTACTGTGCCCTGGTCGCCCCGATCGAGTCGAGATCGACCACGAACCGGTAGTCCTCCGTGCCCCTCCGACTGGTCTACCTGCGTCTCCTCCGGGTCACCACAGCCGGGACCCGACCCCCTTCGTGGGAGCCAAGTTGGGAGCCATCTACCTCGGATTTGTGCGAACGTCCGTGGACGCCCATGGAATGCAACGCCCTCCAGTCAATTGCCGGCGGATACGAGGCGACCTGCATGGACACGTCCTTGGACATCTACGGATCAGGAGGTTGGGTGTTCGAGTCGCCCCGGGCGCGCCGCGAAAGGCCTGGTGAAGGTCCGTTTCTGGTCGATGCGACGCGTCCGGGTGCAGACCACTGATAACCGCCTGATCACATTTCGCGCGCAATCGCAACCTGGAGTCGATGACATGAACCGGGATACGCTCCGGCCGAGCTCAAAACCGCGATCCACCCTCGCAGCCTGCGACCGTTAGATGGTCTACTCCAACAACAGCTCGGCTTCAGGTGGTCGTTGACTCAGGTTGTGGTCCCTGATGGTCCGAACACAGGCGTTCCAGCGGAGAATGGGATCGTCGCTGCCCTTGGGCCGCAACTCGGCCGCCTTCTCGAACCACTCCATGGCCTCCCGGAACCCGTCGTAAGCGAAGGCGGCGCTCGGCCCCTTCGTGAGCAGGGCCCGGGCCTGACGCTCGGCGATGATGCCGTTGTAGTAGGACTGCTGGTACTCCCCGGTGAGACGGTTGGCGTATTCCCTCGCCTTGGTGACCGAGCTGTGCCCGCTGTCGAACTCGTCGGACATCGCCAGCACCAATGTGATCAGCGCCAGCTGATTGTCGGGGTCGACGGCCAAGACGTCGAGACAGATGCTCTGAGACTGGACCGGTTGGTTGAGGAGCCGGTAGTGCTCGGCCCGCTCGATCGCGGCCTGGAGGCCGTCGGAGGTGATCGGTTTCAACTCGAACTCGTCCACGATGGCACCCTGTCTCTCGGTCGACACTACAGACCGATGGCGGCGACGGCGGCGATGGCAGTACCGGCCGTGGCCGCCCCATAGAACAGCCAGGCCTGTTTGCCGATCGGTCCGAGTCCCAGGTCGACCAGGGCGTAGCGGAAACGATGCGCCCAGTGGAAGAGGAAGAGAAATACCAGGCCAACCAGGACCAGTCGGGTCAGTGGAATGCGGATCAGAGCTGCCAGATCAGCCTCGGAAAGCCAACCGGCGGGGATGGCGATACCAGTGACGAAGGCCAGAGCCGGCAGCACCATCGCCGAGGCGGTTCCCCCCGCGGCGAAGAGCAGCCAGAAGAGTGGAGCGCTTCGATCGCGTCCGCCCATCAGGCCAGCGCCAGCCAAAGCAGGCCTCCGGAGACGACCAGGAAGAGGAGGGTGACCCACCCCGCGATCAGATCCGGGTCCAGCTGGTGGTCGCCTTGCCAGATAACCATCACTTTGGGGGTCAGGGCGATCCAGGTGCCGGTGTGGAACAGGGCGAGAGCGAGGACCCCAACGTGTAGCCAAATGCTCAAAGGGCTGTTCAAGAACTCGTAGAACCCGGAGAAAGCGTCTGGGTCACCTACCGACCACAAGGCGGCGATGATCAGAGCCGAGTAGGCGAGAACCGCCACGCTGGTCAGTTCCCTCGCCATGAAACGGAAGTAGGGCGGCTTGCGCAACCACCAGCTGCGGGGGAGGGGTCGGACCAAGTCTCGGTTCAAGCCTTCGCTCCCCGCGGCATGACCAGGGACTTGGCCCAGTCGAGGGCCGATGAGAGCTTCAGCATCTGAATCGCCCCGGCCGGATCCACGTCCTTGGGGCACACCTTGGTGCACTCGCCCACATAGGTGCACTCCCAGATGCCCTCATGGGCGGCAACGACGTCGGCGCGAGCATCGCTGCCCTGGTCCCGCGAGTCCAGGTTGTATCGCTCAGCCAGGGCGAGGGCGGCTGGTCCCAGGAAAGTCGAGTCGAGTCCATAGACCGGACAGGCGGAATAGCACAGCATGCAGTTGATGCACATGCTGAACCGCTTGTATTGGGCGAGCTCCGCCGGTGTCTGGCGGTACTCGCCGTCGTCAAGAGTCTTCTCCTCTGCTGGAATCAGCCAGGGAGACACCCGGGGCAGCTTCTCCATGAAGTCTTCCATGTCGATGACCAGGTCCCGCACCACCGGGAAGTTGGTGAGCGGCTCCACCCGGATCGTCTCGGTCCCATAGTTCCTGATGAACGTCTCGCAGGTGAGTTTGGGCTCCCCGTTGACCATCATCCCGCAGCTTCCGCAAATCCCCATCCGGCACGACCAGCGGAAGCTGAGGGAAGGGTCGACCTGAGCTTTGATGTGGTTGAGGGCGTCGAGGACCACCCACCTGTCGTCATAGGCGATCTCGTAACTCTGGAACCTCGGCTCCTGGTCTTCATCGGGCAAATACCGCTGGACTTCCAGGACGGCCCGATCAGACATCGCCGTAGACCCGCTCTCCCGGCGGCCACCTCGTGATGGTGACTTGCTTGTACTCGATCTGCGGATCGCCTTCGCTGTGGTAGGCCAGGGAGTGCATGAGGAACCTCTCGTCGTCGCGTTGGGGATGATCGGTGCGCTGGTGGGATCCCCGCGACTCGGTCCGGGCCAAGGCGCTGTGGGCGATCGCCTCTCCGACGTCGAGCATGGCTCCCAACTCGAGAGCGGCGATCAGCTCGGTGTTGAAGGTTCGGCTCCTGTCGGTGAGGGCCAGCTTCCCATAACGCTCCTTTAGGTCGGCGATGGTGGCGACGCTGCGGTCGAGGGTCTTCTGATCGCGAAAGATGCCCGCACCTTCCTCGAGACTCTGCTGCAAGTCGCCTCTGATCCCGGCGACCGACTCGCCGCCGCCGTTGGGACGGAGCAGACCGTTGGCCAGCCGGTCTTGCTCGGACCTGAGCGTCTCTTCGAGTAGCCGCCCGGAAGGGTGCGGTACCTGGCCGAGGTGCTTCACGGCGGCAGAACCGGCGCGAGCCCCAAACACCAGGATCTCCGTGAGCGAGTTGGATCCGAGACGGTTGGCCCCGTTGACGCTGACGCAGGCGCACTCCCCGGCGGCGAAGAGGCCCGGCAGCGACGTCGCGCCGTCGATGTCGGTGTCGATCCCGCCCATCATGTAGTGGACCACTGTTCGCACTGGGATCGGCTCGTGCACCGGGTCGACGCCCACATAGCGGGTCGCAAGCTCCCGGACCATGGGGATCTTGCGATCGATCTTCTCCTCCCCGAGATGCCGTACGTCGAGGAGGACATAGTCACCATCGGGGTGTTGGAATGTCCGGCCTGCTTCGCGCTCCATGATGAACGCCTGGGAGAGACGGTCACGGGGACCCAGTTCCATGTTCCGCTTCCGAGGATGTTCGGGGTCATCGACATCGAGGGGTTGGCCCAGGTCGTAGTCCTCCAGGTAGCGGCGGCCTTCGGTGTTGACCAGGATCCCCCCTTCGCTCCGGGCGGCCTCCGTGATCAGGATCCCGGTGCCGGGAAGGCCGGTGGGGTGGTACTGGACGAATTCCATGTCCTTGAGAGGCACACCCGCCCGATAGGCCAATGCCATGCCGTCGCCGGTCTTTATGTTCCCGTTGGTGGTGAAGGGATAGACCCGCCCGGCGCCGCCGGTGCAGAGGATGACCGAGCGGGCCCCGATGGCTCGCATCTCGCCGGTGCGGATCTCGATGGCGGTGACCCCCTGGCAGCGCCCGTCCTCCACCATGAGGCTGGTGACGAACCACTCGTCGTAGCGGACGATGGCGTCGTATTTGAGGGAGGTCTGAAACAGGGTGTGCAGCAGGTGAAACCCGGTCTTGTCAGCGGCGAACCAGGTGCGCTCCAGCTTCATACCTCCGAAGGGACGGACCGCGATCGTGCCGTCAGGCTCACGACTCCAAGGGCATCCCCAGTGCTCGAGCTGGAGCATCTCGCGGGGGCCGCCCTCGACGAGAACCTCCACCGCGTCCTGATCTGCGAGCCAGTCCGAACCCGAGATGGTGTCGTAGGCATGGTCGTCCAACGAGTCCTTCGGGGAGATGACTGCGGCGGCTCCGCCCTCGGCCGAGACGGTGTGGCTGCGCATCGGATAGACCTTGGAGATCAACCCGATACTGAGGCCGGGGTGGTTCTCGGCCACCTCAATGACAGCGCGGAGCCCCGCCCCGCCGCCGCCGACAATCAGCACATCATGTTGCAGGGTCTCCACGCTCACCGCTGTCCACGCCTCAGATGAACTTACACATCGAAGTGGAGAAGCGACGTCGCGGTGTGCCGCGGGCGGAGCTGAGTCGGTCGGCCGTAAGTCGAATCCGGCCATCCGCTGCCCGGATGCCGTCGGCCGCTACGCCCTGAGGACGCCGAGCACGTCGACCACATAGCCCTCATCGACCGCCATCACAAGGGCGGAGGCTGGGGACGCAATGAGGTCACCGCCGCGCCCACCAGTTCGCCATCTCCCACCACGAGGCCAGCGGCCATGATCCACCTCAGAAAGCCGGCGTCACCGATGATGTGTTGATGTGGAGAAGTTCAATTAGATCCAGGGCAGCAGATGACGGGGTGCGGCCGGCGTCTTTGGCTGAGAGGCAGACCCCGTAACGGGGTGAGCCAGCGATCCCGGACCGGATTTAGGGCTTGGGCTTCGACTTGGAGCCCTGGCCCGATGAGTGCGGGGGTGGGTTGTTTCCGCCGTTGCCCGGGTTGTTCCCGGAGTCATCTTCGGAGTGTGGCTGTGGTGGGGAAGCAGGACTGGCAGGCCCGGGACCATCGACTTCGTCCGCACCCATCTCCGCCTCCGCCGAGTCCCGCGACTCGGCGCACAGTCGACCGTTGTTGTAGTCGTCGAGCAACGCGGCCCACGCTGCGGCCAATTGCCATGATGGGTCGCCGCCGCCAACCCCGCTGCCGAGGGGGTGAGCCAACAGCCAATCAGTGGCGAGATCGATGGTGGCAGCCACACATGAGGCATCGTTGCCGGCGGAGACGTTGAGCCACGCCGCCACCAGGGGCCGACCGAGATTCCAGGTCATGTCCCCCCTCGGTGGCGTGGACAAGGCAGCCAATGCCTCCTCGGTGGTCAGGACCAGGCAGGTCTCACCGGCATCGCAGACCCAATTGTGGTTCCAGTCACCAACCAGGAGTTCGCTGCCGACTATCGGCCAAGCCTCAGGATGGTTCTTCCAGTAGCCAGGGGTGCCGGTACCAGTAGGCACCAGGCCGACCTCGGACGTATCCTCGTCGCGCACCGGTGTTCCGAAAGGATCGTCGCCGGTGACGATGGCCAGGTTCGTGAGCGGCGCCCACACGGTCGCCGTGCAACTGGTGGTCACCGACTGACCGACTGCTAAGTCTCCGATGGTCAGGGAACATCCCGGAACCGCCGGATCGGACAGCACCACATTGTGTAAGGGGACATTGCCGGTGTTGGTCACCACCACCTGATAGGTGACCGTGGTTCCTGGGGCTACGTTGGCCAGATTCACCGACTTCTCGACAGTTACCCCCGGGTCGGCACACATCGCCTGTGCCAGTAACGCCAGTGCCTCGGGCAGGTCGGAGAATTCGGGGACCAGGACCACGTCGGCCAAATCCAGATCAAGGGTGCCGCCGCTGTAGATGTCCGGCCCGGCGACCTGCACCAGACGGTTGACGCTTGCGGGATCGGAGAGGGCGTTCCCCACTCCGACCGCCACGAGGTGGGAGCCTTGGGCGCGGATCTCGTCGGCCTCAGCTACCGCCCGCAGCACGGCTTGGGTAGTGACGCCAGTCACGGCCACGCCCCCCGGCTCACCCGACTGATCGAGGTTGTAGGCGGTGGGATCGCCGTCGGTGAGAAACAGCACCAGTGGGGCTACCCCGCTGCCGGCGTTGATGCCGCTGGCTTCGTCTAGGGCGTCGTCCCAGTTGGTGGCGGGGCCCATCTGTGAAGGCGAGTCGTAGACATCCCCCACAGCAACAGCGTCCACGTAGGGATCAAAGACCCCGCTCAGATTGGCGCTGGTGATCGGGGTGTATCCAAACACTGTCTTGGCGGCGGTGCCGAACTCCACCACCGAGGCGTTCACACCGAGGTCGGTGAGGGTGCCCAGAAAAGCATGGAGGGCATCACGGACCGTGCCCTCGTAGGGATTGACCGATCCGGACTCGTCGAGGACGAGGGTCACTTGTGAACAGGTGGCGGGAGGTGCGGCCTCCGCCGGCGCGGTCGTTAACAAGACTGTGAACAGCGTGCAGAGCATACCGACCGCACCGCGTGGCTTGGACCAGCGAGTAGCCATGGCGTCCCTCTCCCCTTGTCCTGGTCGCCTCGGCCCACCTCGCGTCCCGCAAGCTACCACGGTCAGTGGTCATTACAACACGGACAGTGAACGCCTCCCGGTATGACGAGAGCCTTGAAGTCGTGGGTCATCCACGACCCCTCGCCCCTCGGGTTAGGCGGGCTTGGCATCGTTTGACCGACACCAGAGCCTCATCTGGTCGGCTACGCGTCTCACCGAGTATCGAGGCGCTTCGATGACATTCCAACCGAGTGTGCCCAAAGCATCCAATGGCCGAGAAGATCGTTTTTTGCCGGCGTCAGGTGCGCTAGTCACCTCGCAGTATTGGGCCCTTCGTAAACTCGACCCCTTCGAGCCGAGGAGAACGCACGGCTGACAATCATGGATCTGGTGATGAAGGGCAGACCCCAAGACCGGGGTGGTTGGGCCGCTTGCCCGACTGGATAGGGCGTATCGCCGACTTTGGCATCGACGAGGAGGACTCCCAGGAAGAGAGGCTCAGGAAGGCCGCTCTGAACCTGGTGGTGCTGCTCATCATCGTGCTGAGCGTGGTTTGGGTGGCCACATACGCGCTGTTGGGGTTCTACCTGTCGGCGGCGGTCCCGTTCACCTACCAGATCATCGCCGTCGTGAGCCTCGCCGTTCTGGCTAGGGGCGGGGATTTTGACAACTTCTCCCGACTGCACTTCGTGCTCTGGCTCACGCTGCCGCTGTTCCTTCAGGTCAGCCTCGGGGGATTTGTGGCGTCGAGTGGTGTGATCCTCTGGTCTCTGGTCGCCGCCCTTGGTGCTTTGATCTTCGCTCAGCACCCGATTCGCTGGTTTGTCACCTACACGCTCTTGGTCATCCTGTCCGGGCTCATCGAGCCCCTCCTCGATCCTGCACCGGTTCCCGTCGCGGTCAACCTTGCCTTCTTCGTTCTCAACATCGGAGCGGTCTCCGGCGTCATCTATTTCGTCATGCGCTACTTCATGGGGGGATTGGCCATGGAGCGCGAGCGCTCGGAGCGCCTTTTGTTGAATGTGCTCCCTGCCGCCACGGCGAGACGGCTCAAGGCCGGCGAGGTGCTCATTGCTGACAGGTTCGAAGAGGTGGCTGTTCTCTTTGCAGATATCGTCGACTTCACCTCGATGTCCGAGACTCTCTCCCCTGAGGAGATGGTTGGGTTGTTGGACGATCTGTTCCCTGCGTTCGATGCTCTCGCCGACCGGTGGGGGCTGGAGAAGATCAAGACAATCGGCGATGCCTACTTGGCGGTGAGTGGGCTGCCGGTCCCGACGCAGGACCCTGCGGGCTCTGCAGCCCAGATGGCGATCGAGATGCAACAGCAGGCGTCGTTGCTCCGGGAATCACTGAGGTTGCGTGTCGGGATCGATGTGGGGCCGGTCACCGCAGGTGTGATCGGCAGGCGCAAGTTCGCTTACGACTTGTGGGGCGACACGGTCAATACGGCGAGCCGCATGCAGTCCCATGGCGTTCCGGGGAGAATCCAGGTCACCGAACGCGCCTATGAGCTTCTTCGCCACCGTTTCTCGTTCGAAACCCGTGGTCCGATCGAGGTCAAGGGCAAGGGGTTGCTGACCCCCTATCTGATCGTTGGGCCGAAACCGGTCAGCGCATCAACGCAGCGTCACCCTCGAGCTTCACGAGCCGGAACGTCAGGCGAAGCGCCGTGACCACAGAGCCAAAGGGGTCGGCCCGGACGACATCCAAGGGCCTCGCCCCTACCGGGTCACGGGCCGTTGTGCACCGTTCGTGACGAAGAAAGGGGGGCGACCAGGTCGCCCCCCTTTCGGTAGTCGGACCGATGGTCCTCAGCGGCTGGTGCGCTCCTTGGCCTGGTTGACCGTGAGCTGACGCCCATTGAGGTTGTGGCCGTTGAGGGCCGCGATGGCCTTCTGGGCCTCGTCGGACTTGTCCATCTCGACGAACCCGAAGCCACGGGAGCGACCGGTCATCCGGTCGGTCACCACTTGGGCCCTGGTGACCACGCCATGCTGGGCGAAAAGCTTCTCCAGCTGGCTCGAGTCGGTGTCGAACGTGAGGTTTCCCACGTAGAGGTTGGTTGACATTGCTGCTCCTTTCGAGCATTGAACCGTCGATGGTCCTGCGCGTCGCACCGGCAACTACGACCACTCTGTCTCGGATGAAACGGGGGGGTCGGCATGTGCCCTGCGAAGACTCCACCCGACGGAACGAAAGAAGCGAAGAAGGCGCAGCACGCATTCAGGCGTGCACTGTGGTCATCATCATAATCGCCCCTGCACGATTACGAGAAATAGTCGGCTTTCAGCCAACTGCACCGACCCGGCTAGGGTAGGACCTGTCCCCAGTTTGGAATCACGTGAGAACACACATCTCTGCGCGCCGAGCCAACGGCCAATTCGGATGCGGTCACGTCCCTCGAGCAGGGGCTCGCTGAGTGGCGAAGCGGGGCCGCGAGGCAGCGGCCAAACGAGCACGCGAGGTGCGGCGCCAGCAACAGAGGGTCGACAAGAGAGAGCGGCGTGAGGCAGCGACCAGCCAGGTGGATACGGTTCCTGCCGAGGATCAGACGGCTTTGATGGAGGAGTTCGCCGCCCTCAGCGAGAAGTTCGAGGCCGACATGGTCACCGCGGACCACTACGCCGAGGAGCGACACCGGATCTTCGTTGCCCTTGGTATCGAATCCGAAGCGGACGGCGCCTAGCCCGGACCCGGCCTCGAGACGCCGATCTCCGGCTCATCATCGACACCTGGTACCATCACAGCAGCCGCATCAGGTGGAGGCCAGCGAATCGTCGCTTCCCTGATGTTGACACGGCTCTGATTCTCACCGGCGGGATTGCCTTCTTCGGCCGACCCTCGACCACTGCTCCCTCTTGGTTGCGCTCGGTCGGGCGAGACACGGCACATCCCAGCTACGGCCCCAAAGGGCCAGGAGTAGATATGACTTCGAACTTCACCGCGTTTGGGCTTCCCCCACCGATGGTGCAGGCCCTCACCAAGAGTGGCGTCACCGTCCCATTCCCGGTACAGGCAGCCACCATCCCCGACGTCCTCGCCGGCAGAGATGTCTCCGGCAAGGCACCGACGGGATCCGGCAAGACGCTGGCGTTTGGCCTCCCCTTGCTCGCCCGGGTGGGAAGGGGAGACCGCAACCGGCCACGCGCCCTGATCCTTGCACCCACCAGGGAGCTGGCCGACCAGATCAGAAGGGCACTCGCTCCCCTGGGCAAGACGGTGGGCCGTGAGGTCATGGCGGTCTATGGCGGCATCGGCTACGGCCCGCAGAAGAACGCGCTTCGCAAGGGGGTCGATGTACTCGTGGCGACACCGGGCCGTCTCGAGGATCTCATGGCCCAGGGCTCGGTCGACCTGAGCCAGGTCGACATAGTGGTTGTCGACGAGGCGGATCGGATGGCGGACATGGGGTTCTTCCCTGCGGTGCGCCGCATCCTCGACAAGACCAGCCGAGATCGTCAGACCCTGCTGTTCTCGGCGACCCTCGACGGTGACGTGGCGGTCCTGAGCCGTGTCTACCAGCGCCACCCGGTGCGTCACGAAGCGGCGGCCATCCGGACCGAGCAGGGCCAGGCCCGCCATCACTTCTGGTTGATCGACAACGCAGATCGGGTGAAGCACACCGTGAGTCTGGTGAAACAGGCCCAACGGTCGATCGTGTTCACCCGGACCCGTCACCGAGCTGACCGTCTGGCCAAGCAGATGAACGGGCTTGGCGTCGAGGTGGTGGCCATCCACGGTGGGCGCTCTCAGAGCCAGAGGACCAGGGCCCTCGAGAAGTTCTCGTCGGGCCGCGCCCTTGCCCTGGTGGCGACCGATGTCGCAGCTCGCGGGATACATGTCGACGACGTGGCCTCTGTGATCCACTTCGACCTGCCCGCCGACTCCAAGGACTATCTCCACCGCTCGGGGCGAACCGCCCGGGCCGGCGCCGGTGGGGCCGTCTTCAGTTTGGTGACCGGTGACCAGAGGCGGGATGCCGCCCGCATCCAGCGCGACCTCGACATCAATGAACCGATAGCCCCCCCGGCACCCTTGACCGGAGGTGCCCGAACCCGTCCCCGGGCTGCCCCCACCCCCAACACCTCCGCCGAGTCGATGAGAGTGTTCGTCAACAACCTCCCCTGGAGGGCAACCTCCGACGACCTGGAGGCGATGTTCGCCGGGTACGGGGAAGTGAGGAAGGCCCAGGTCGTCACCGACGGCCGGGGTCGCTCGAAGGGGTACGGCTTCGTCGACATGTCAGACCACCTCGCCCGAAGGGCGATTCAGGGTCTGCACGGCTCCAGGATGGACGGCCGGCAGATTAAGGTCCGCCCGGCGCAGGCAGACCGCACCCCCTAACCTCCCCGGCCAATGGCGCACATGTCGGGTTTCGGGGGGTATGCGCCCGAGAGGGTGGTAACCAACGAAGAGTGGGCATCACGGGTCGACACCACCGATGAGTGGATCACCCAGCGGACCGGGATCAAACGCCGTCGTTTCGCCGCGGAGCACGAGTCCACGATGACACTGGCGGTCGCGGCTTCAGAGAGGGCGATGAAGGACGCGGGGATGACCGCCGGTGACATCGACGAGATCATCCTCGCCACCGACACACCGGAGATGATGACGCCCGACACCGCCGCCCTGGTGCAGTATCAGCTGGGATGTCGCAACATCCCCACCTACGACCTCGGAGGGAGCGGATGCGCTGGATTCGTCCAGGCGGTGGACGTCGCCAGTTCGCGGATAACGGTATCCCCCAAGAACATCCTGGTCATCGGTGTCGAGGTGATCTCCAAAATGATCTCCCTCGAAGATCGGGCCACCGCCGTGCTATTCGGCGATGCCGCCGGTGCAGTGGTGATGACCCCCGATCAGGGCCGAGCCGAAGTGCTTGGCGTTGTCTCCGGGACCGATGGCGGGAGTGCTGAGATCCTCACCCTGGCCGCGGGGGGGACCAGGAACCCGTTCAACGAGAAGAGCCTGCTCAACGGGGACTACAACCGGCTGGTGATGGATGGCAAGAAGGTGTTCAGCGAGGCGGTGAGGCGGATGAGCGGGGCCTCGGTCGAGGTCTTGGCCAAGGTGGGGCGATCAATCGGGGAGGTGGCATTGGTGATACCCCATCAGGCCAACCTCAGGATCATCGAAGGCGTGCGGAAGAAGCTCGGTCTGGAGCCGGACCGGGTCTACGTCAATGTCCACGAGTACGGGAACACCGGCTCGGCCACTGTCCCATTCGCCCTCTCGGAGGCGGTGGAGAGCCACCGCATCGAGAACGGCGACCTGGTGCTGCTCACCGCGTTCGGTGCCGGCTTCCACTGGGCGGCGGCCGCCGTCCAGTTCTAGGCATAAGGCAGACGGCCACCGTTAGCCGGTGGCCGTCGCCGACGTGCAGGCCCCGGTTTGCCCGTTGCCCGTCGAACGTCAGGTCAGATTGGTCAGTAACGGCATGGCGAGGAGGTTGGCCGCCACCAGAGCCAGCCTCGTCACGCTGGGGAAGCGAGCGGCCCTGACCGAGGTGATCACCAGCGATGTCGCGACGATGACCAGCAACCAGGGCTGTCCATGAACCGCCGGAGCAATGAGCATCAGCATCACCCCCGTGAGCATCCCGCCGACGGCCATCGCCACCCGGGCCGCCTTGCCGAAGGGGTGTGTCGCCCAGTCTCCCAGGACTTGATCTGTAGTTGTCATGACGGAGATGATCGGCAATTCCGGGAAATCTCTTGAACCCGGTCGAGGCGTTAGCGTCCGTCGATCATGAGGGCTCGGCTAAGAGATCTCGGAGTGGGGATCGGGGATCTGCCACCCGGACCGCACAATGCGATCACCGACGTCCCCGGTGTGGAGGTCGGTCACGCCACCGTGACCCGCGACCAGCCGACGGTGGTCCGCACCGGGGTGACCATGGTGGTGCCCCGGCCCGACATCTGGTCGGACTACGTGTTCGCCGCCTGGCATAATTTCAGCGGGAATGGGGAGATGACGGGTCTTCCCTGGGTGGAGGAGAGTGGGCTGATCGGCGCCCCGATCGGGATCACCAACACCAATCAGGTTGGCCTGGTCCGTGACTTCATCATTCGCCGGGCCGAGGAGCTCGATGTCGACCAGGCTTTTCACCTGCCCGTGGTGGCAGAGACCTGGGACGGGTGGCTCAGCGACATCGGGGCCTTCGCCCTCACCGAGGATGACGTGAGAGCGGCGCTCGACCAGGCCTCGGGCGGGACCGTGGCCGAGGGGTGTGTCGGAGGCGGCACGGGGATGATCTGTCACGAGTTCAAAGGTGGGATCGGGACCTCCTCGAGGATCGTGGACACCGGGCACGGCCAATACACCCTCGGAGTCTTGGTGCAGGCCAACTATGGGCGCAGAGCCGACCTGAGAGTCGATGGTCGCCCGGCGGGAACGCTGATCGGCAAGGATCGTGTCCCCTCCCCCTGGGACCAGCCCCCGAGTGGAGGCTCGATCATCGTCATCGTCGCCACTGACGCTCCTCTGCTTCCGATCCAATGCCGCCGGCTGGTGAAACGGGTGACGGTGGGCCTGGGGCGGGTGGGAGGGTATGGGCATGACTCCAGCGGTGACATCTTCCTCGGCTTTTCCACCGGGAACCATCTGCCCTCGAAACCCACCGGAGTCTGGGCGCTCCAGGCACTGGCCATGGATCAGATCGACGGGTTGTTCCACGCGGTGGCCGACGCCACGGAGGAGTCCATCCTCAACGCCTTGTGCGCCGCCGAGACCACCACCGGCCAGAAGGGTCGGGTCGCCCACGCCATCCCTCTCGACGACCTAGCCGCGGTGATCGCCGGCTGACCCAGGGTCACCAACTGGAGAGCAGCCATACCTCGGGCTCCCATGATCCGGCGTCGATGCCGGCGAACAGAGAGACGGCTCGCACCGACTCCTCACGTGCCTCATCGGTCCTGCCGGAGCGGTGGTGGAGATCGGCGAGATGGTTGCGGAGCGCCGCCTCCCGATGACGATGCCCGGTCGAGGCCGCGATCTCGATCGCCTGCTCGACCAGCGGATAGGCGGTCTCGACGTCACCCGAAGCCGCCAGGGCATGTGCCTTGTTGTTGAGGGCGGCCATCCGGGCCAGGTCGTCGGGGCCGGCGAGGGCGAGGGCTCGATCGAAGTGGGCCAGTGCCAAGGCCGGGTCGGAAGCGACCACACCCGATACGTTCTCGGCTCGAGAGAGCACATGGGGGTCGCCTCCCGACTCCGCAGACCTCAACGACTCGACGGCACACGATCTCGCCGCCCCGTCGTCCCCCATCCGACGGTGGAGCATTGCCCAGTCGGCGTAGACAGTGGCAGGGTGGGGATGGGTGGAGACCGCCCTGGCGAAGTGCTCGCTTGCCACCTCGAACCGGCCCAAGAGCCGGTGCAGCTCGCCGAGTCGATGCTCCACCCTGCCCACCGAGTCCGGGTCGGCGAGCATGACCGCGATGGTGAGCTCCTGGATGGCCATCGGATATTCGCCACGGGCCATGGCCAGCTCACCGAGAGCCAGACGTATGTGTGCCTGGTCGGCTGCCCCCAGGGCCTCGGCCGACTGATAGAAGCTGGTCGCCTCCTCATTGGCATACATCGAACGGGCCAGGTCACCGGCGAGTCGGAACCAGTCAGCGGCGCGGTCGTCACCTGCCCCCTGGAACTGGCCGGCGATGGCGGCCGCCAGGCGAAGGTCCCTCGCCGCACCTGGCCTGGACGAGAGTGCCTCGGCGGCTCGCCTATGGAGGAGTCTGCGTCGCGCCATCGAGATCGACTGATAGGCGGTGCGCTCCAGGGCCTCCAGCGTGAGGCCCAATCCCGGGCTCTCAGGAAGGTCTCGCATCAGACCCGACCCCACCAGCTCCTCCACCGCCTCGACGACCTCCACCTCCGAGCGACCTGAGACCTCGCGCAGCAGGGTGACCTCACAGATCCCGGTCAGGACCGCCGCGGTGGCCAGGACCTGTCGCCCCAGGTCGGTGAGGTCGGAGAGTCTCAGCTCCAGGTACCTGAGGACGCTGCCGTTCTCCACTTGCATCCCCTGATCGATCATCTCTCGGACCAGCAGCGGGACCCCCCCGGTGCGAGCCACGATTGCCGTTGCCTCTTCGGGGTCGGCCAGGGCACCGGCTATGTCGGTGACGGTCAGCGGGACCAGGGTGAGACGGTCGGCGCTGCGGACCAGGTCGAGGATCGGCGCCGGAGTGGCCTCGCCCTGGCGAAGCACCAGCACCAGCAAGATCGGGAGCCCCTCCACCCTTCGTCCCAGATAGGCGACGAATGAGGCCGAGGCCGGGTCCAGCCATTGTGCGTCATCGATCACCATGAGCAAGGGACCCTGCGATGCCATCGCCGCCACGGTCTCGTAGAGGCCCTCGAGGAGTCTCAGCTCACCGAAACGGTCATTGGTCCCAGTCTCGTCTCGCCTCGCTCCTGGGATCAGCCGTGATGTCTCCTCGAGTGCCCAGGTGGGGACCAAGTCTCCGGCCATCTCGATCAGGTCTGCCCCACCGCGCAAGATCTGGGTGGCGACACCGTAGGGCAGGCCCTGTTCGCTGCGGTAGGCCCGGCCCACCAGGCTCCGATGACCCTGGGCGCCGACCTGGTTCGACAGCTCCTCCAGGAGCCTGGTCTTTCCCATCCATGGCCCGCCGCCCACCACGGCCACTTGTCCCTCATGTTGCGCCTCTGCCCACCACCCCCTGAGGGTCGACATCTCCAGCTCACGGTCGAGGAGCTGGTCGGGCCGGGGTGAGGAAGCGGTGGGCTCGGCCCTGACCCGTCGGCGGGCTCCTGGTGCCGGGGGAAGGTCATCGTCGAGGATGGCCTCGTAGAGCTCGGTGGTCTCCGAGAGCGGGGGAACGCTCAACTCCCTGTCGAGGATGCCGACGAAACTGCGATAGGCCTCGATGGCGCCGGGTCGGTCGCCCGACCATGCATGGAGCAGCATGAGGAGCCGATGAGCGGGCTCGTGCAACTCATCGAGGTCGATCCAACGGCGAGCTGACGAGATGGCGGAGCGATAGTCACCGGTGGAAGCCTGGGCGACGGCCAGCCGCTGGGTGGCGTCGGCGACCTTCAGCCGAAGTGACTCAGAGACGTTGCGGGCCCAGGACTCGAACTCGGGAGCCTCACGCACCATGAAGCCGGCGAGGAATTCACCACGGTATAGGGCCGTGGCTCGGGCCAGGTAGGGGATGCAGTCGGCGCAAACGTCACCTGGTTGATGGGCATGAGCCGTGGTGGCTTCGATCTCGGACTCGAACTCGCGGATGTCGATCACCGCATCGGGGTCGAGCATCACCCGGTCTCGGTCGGAGACCACCGAGCCGGGCCCCGCCCCGGTACGTAGCGACGAGAGGGTTCGGCGCAGAGTGGCGCGGGCCCTCTCGGTGGACGATTCTGCCCAGAGGAGGGCAGCCAGCGTGTCGCGGCTCGACCCGCCTTCGACCGCCAGATAGGCAACCAGGGCGATGGCCTTACGGGTATCGACCTCCAGGGGGCGACCGTCGATGGCTATCTCGGGGGGCCCGAGCAGCCTGATATCGAGCAAGCAGGTTCCTCTTTCCGTGGACAAGATACTTGAGCGTTACGATTTCTGAGATGTCCTCTCCTCGGAACGGTGCTGATTGCGCGTCCGTGGCCGCATCTCCTAGCCGATGGCCTCGCCTGCGAGCTCTACCAGGAGTCCTGTCTTCCCCATCCATGGCCCGCTGCCCACCAACTCCGTGAAATCGGTTGCGGTTACGTAACGGGCTTCGACAAGACTGAGGATCATGTCTGACCAGACCGGAGGCGGTCGGGCCCAAACCGTCCCACGAAGGTGGGTCCGATTCGGCGCCCTCGCCGGGCTCGTTGTGGCGGTTGCCTTGGTTGGGCTGGTTGTCGTCTTCGAGTGGGGGGGAGCCACAACCGATTATCCGTTGTTGATCACCGCCTTGACCAGCGTTGTCGTTGGCTATCTCATCCTGATTCGAACCGACGGGAATCGGGTGGGTTGGGCTCTCATGATGCTGACGATCTCGATGGCTGGAGCCGGTGTGGCCGGGTGGGTTTCCGATCAGGGCAACCTGATAGGTGACGCCATCGGGGGGGCGATGTGGTTCTTGCTCTTGGTCTCGATGAGCTTTCTCATCTATTGGTTTCCCACCGGCCGAGCAGTGTCGTCGCGCTGGCGATGGGTCGGCTGGTTGGGATCGATCTTGACCTTTCAAGCCCTCAGCTACATGTTTGTCGAGGAGGTCTGCGTGGACGAGGGGGACGTGTGCCAAGCCTGGGCTCCAAACCCCATAGGGATCCCGAGGATCCCAAACCCCGAGTATGGGCCCTTCGCCGACATCGGGCTCTTGCTCGTGTTCGGTTTTCTCTTGGCTGCGGTGACTTCGCTTATCTTTCGGTTCGTCAGAGCCCGTGGTGTGGAGCGGCTACAACTGAGGTGGCTGGCAGTCGCAGGCGTGATCCTTCTGGTGGGGATCCTCATCTCGGACCGGGTTCCAGTATCGGACCAAGCGGCAAACATGCTGTTCGGTATCTCGATGCTGGGGCTTCCCCTTGCCGTGGGCGCCTCGGTGCTCCGTTATCGGCTGTATGAGATCGATCGGATCATCTCTCGGACGGTGTCTTATGCGGTGATCGTGGGGGTGTTGGGGTTGGTCCTGTTTGGTCTGGTCGCCGGTTTGGGTGCTTGGGTGGGTCGTGACAACCAGCTGGTGGTGGCGGTGTCGACGTTGGCGGTGGCGGCCTTGTTCAGCCCGGTCCGTCGTCGGGTTCAGGGTTGGGTGGATCGTCGTTTCAACCGTTCCCGTTATGACGCCGAGCGGGTGATGTCCGAGTTTGCGGGGTCGCTGCGGGATCGGGTGGACCCTGATGGTGTGGTCGAGGGTTGGGTTGGTGTCGTGACCCAGACCATGCAGCCCTCGTCCGTGGGAGTGTGGGTGCGTTGACAGAGCGGAGAGTTGTCGCTGACTGGTCATTCGGCCCGACCGTCGAACCGTGGAGACCGTGATGGCCGTGGGTCGACTTCGCCTCAGGGTCGCCTCCTGGTCCCTCTTCGTTCTCGGTGTTGCGGCATATGCAGCTGCGTTCATGTTCGACACTCCTCCGTATGTCAACCTTGCAGACGCCACTTGGGCGATCTCGTTCAGCGTGTTGCTGGTGGTTGGACTGATCCTGACACTTCGAATCCCGGGCAATGTCTTCGGGTGGATGGTCATGGCCACTTCTGGGCTTGTCGGCGCAGGTGTCGCGCTGGATGAATATGGTCTTGAAGGTCTAGGGGACGATCTCGGCGGCGTCGGCCTTCTCATTGCTTTAAGTGCCCTCTACTTGTTCCCTGATGGCTTGCTCCCAGCGAAGCTGTGGAGGGGTGTTTTTCTGGCTGGCGTGGTCGCCCTCGTCGGTGTGGCACGTCTGGTGGAGCCCGCTCTCATGGCCCAAGTCGAGGGGTACGGAATCGTCACGATCCTACTCGGGGCACTCGGCGCCGTTCTGCATCGTGGTATTACGGGAGGCCCGATACTACGTCGTCAGATCGGCCTGCCGCTAACGATGGTCATGCTGGGTCTGGTGATCGGTGCCTTGATCCCCCTATGGCCTGGTGAGGTCGCACCTGATTGGGTGGGATTGGTGCCCACTCTCCTGATAACAGTGGGCTTTCCCGTGTCAATCGGGGTCTCCATAACCCGTTATCGCCTGTATGAGATCGATCGGATCATCTCTCGGACGGTGTCTTATGCGGTGATCGTGGGGGTGTTGGGGTTGGTCCTGTTTGGTCTGGTCGCCGGTTTGGGTGCTTGGGTGGGTCGTGACAACCAGCTGGTGGTGGCGGTGTCGACGTTGGCGGTGGCGGCCTTGTTCAGCCCGGTCCGTCGTCGGGTTCAGGGTTGGGTGGATCGTCGTTTCAACCGTTCCCGTTATGACGCCGAGCGGGTGATGTCCGAGTTTGCGGGGTCGCTGCGGGATCGGGTGGACCCTGATGGTGTGGTCGAGGGTTGGGTTGGTGTCGTGACCCAGACCATGCAGCCCTCGTCCGTGGGAGTCTGGGTGCGTCAGTGACCCGGTCAGGTGATGATGCTCATTGCCAGCGTGAAGATGGCGCAGGGATGGTCAACCCTCTCGTAACGGTTTCGGGACGATCTTTCAGTATCAATAAGCCATGGTCCAGCTAGGGAGACGGCGTCAGACCGTGAAGGATGGCCCTTCCCCGCCCCTTTCGGCCCCGCCCGGGGAGGCTTCGACGATGATGGACCCGATCCCGATTCCCGCTGGCGACCCGCTCGAGACGGTGCTCCTCACCTCGGGGGCACCGTTGGAGGTCCGGTCGCTAGAGCTCGTGTCTCCGACCGTCGACAAGCTGAAAGAGGCCGGGGTCGAGCTGGTGATCCCCTTGATCGGCCAGGGTGAGCTTCTCGGCGCCCTCTTTCTCGGGCGCCGCCTTTCCGACCAGCCCTACTCGACCGACGATCGTCGTCTCCTCGGCAATCTCGCCTCCCAGGTGGCGCCGGCGATGAAGGTGGCTCAGCTGATCCGTGAGCAACAGGTCGAGGCGGAGGAGCGGGAGCGGATCCAGCAAGAGCTCCAAGTCGCGGCTCTGATCCAACAGACCCTGCTGCCCAAGGAGCTGCCTTCGATCCCGGGCTGGAGCGTCGACGCCTTCTACCGCCCGGCCCGCGCCGTCGGTGGTGACTTCTACGACTTCATCGACATTGGCCAGGGACGTCTGGGGGTGGTGATCGGCGACGTCACCGACAAAGGTGTACCAGCCGCTCTGGTGATGGCGACCTGCCGGTCGATGCTCAGGGCCGCAGCCGGCCACCATCAATCGCCGTCGTTGGTGCTCGCCGAGGTCAACGACAACCTGGTTCCCGAGATCCCGCCCGCCATGTTCGTCACCTGTCTCTACGCCATCATCGACACCTCGGTCGGGGACGTGGTCTTCGCCAACGCCGGTCACAATCTCCCCTATGTGCGAACCCAGGATGGAGTCCTCGAGCTGAGGGCTGTGGGAATGCCTTTGGGGCTGATGGCCGAGATGACGTATGAGGAGAAGACCTACAGGCTCGGGGACGGCGAGCTCATGGTGCTCACCAGCGATGGGATCACCGAAGCCCATAGCCCCGAGGGAGAGATGTATGGCTTCGCCAGGCTGATGGCCAGGATCGCCTCGCGTCCCGGGGACCAGGTCGGGGTGGTTGCCTCGATGATCGCAGATCTCGAGCGGTGGACCGGCCCCGGTGCCGACCAGGAGGACGACATAACACTGGTCGTGATCCGCCGCACCGCTTCGGCCGCCCGCGCCGCCGAGACCTTCGATGAGCAGTCACTGGTCAAATTCACCCTTCCCAGCCTGGAAGGCAATGAGCGGATGGCCATCGCCAAGGTCACCGATGCCGTCGAGCCACTCGGCCTGGAGAGAGCCAAGCTCGACCGACTGAAGACCGCGGTCGGCGAGACCGTGATGAACGCCATCGAACACGGCAACGAGTACGACCCCGACCTCGAAGTCGAGGTCGAGGTCACGGCGTCGCCTTCGAGAGTGAAAGTCATGGTGACCGACGCCGGCCGGGACAAGGAGATCCCCGAGGCGGTCACTCCGAACTTGGAGGCGAAGCTGGCCGGGGAGCAGGAAGCCCGAGGGTGGGGGCTGTTTCTCATCGGTCAGATGGTCGACGAGGTCAACCGGAGCCGTCAGGACGGGCGACAGGTTGTGGAATTGATAGTGCACCGGGAAGGAGCGATGTGATGACGGACGAGGAGTTCAGAGCCACGGTTGGCGACGGTGACGAGGGACCGGTGATCCACCTGGTGGGCACCGTCAACCGGGTCGCCAAGGAACCGCTGGACGCGGCTTATGTAGAGGCTTCGAGCCACGCCGGCGAGATCATGCTCGACTTCAGCGACGTCGACTACATCAATTCCACCGGGATCGCGGTGATCGTGGGGATCCTGGCGATGGCCAGGTCCGGAGACCGCACCGTGGGCGCCCGCGGCCTCACCCAGCACTACCGGGAGGTCTTCGAGATCACCCGGCTATCCGACTTCATGAACATCTACGAGCAAACATCCACCAGCGACTGAGGAGAGGCACAGGTGAATCCCCCCAATCTGACGATGAGCATTCGAGAGGTGTCCCACGGTGTCCGTGTCATCGACATCGTCGGCGAGATCACCTCATTCTCGGAACAAGACATCAAAGCTGTTCATGAGACTGCCGGCGCCGGGGCCAGCGCCGTGATCCTCAACTTCAGCGGGCTCGAGTACATGAACAGCGGCGGTATCGGCCTCTTGGTGACCACCCTGATCCGGGCCCAGAGAGACGGGCACGCCCTTCGTGCCTACGGCCTATCGGATCACTACCGCCAGATCTTCTCACTCACCCGTCTCGACGAGGCGATCGGGATCTTCGACGACGAGAGCGCCGCCGCCGTCGGTCATTGACTCAGTCTCGGTCGAGGGCGGCCCGGGCGGCGTGATAGCCGCACATGCCATGAACCCCGGCGCCTGGCGGGGTGGCTGAGGAGCAGAGGAACACCCCACCGCCCAGGGTGTATGGGCGCTTGGTCCCCATCTGGAGGACCTTCCCGATCCCGAAACCGCCCCCACCGATGTCGCCACCGACGTTGTTGGGGTTGTAGGCCTGGTACTCGGCAGCGTTGCGGGTGCTCCTCCTGAGGATCAGGTCTCTGAACCCGGGGGCAAATCGCTCGATCTGGGCCTCGATGGCGTCGGTTACGTCGACCGTGGAGCCATTGGGCACATGACAGTATCCCCAGGCGGTGTGTTTGCCGGCCGGGGCCCTGGTGTCGTCGAACAGCGACTGCTGTGCCAACAACACGAAGGGCCTATCCGGGTGCTCTCCTTTGAACACGGAGCGCTCGGCGGCTTCGACCTCTTCGAAGGTCCCGCCGACATGGACCGTTCCGGCCTGGCCACTCAGCGGATCGGCCCATGGGATCGGCCCGTCAAGGGCCCAATCGACTTTGAACACCCCTGGTCCGGGACGCCAACGCGTCAGTCGCCGCACATTCGACGAGGCAATCCGATCCCTCGCCATCTCATAGGCGGCCGGTGGCATCACGTCGAGCATCAAGATATCCCCTGGAAGCTCGGAGACGTGGGCCACCCGCCGGCCGGTCTCGATGACCCCACCATGCTCGGCGAGTTGGGCGGCCAGCGCATCGGTTATGGCCATCGACCCTCCGCGGCTCACTGGCCATCCCATCACATGACCTATCACGCCCAGCATCAGACCCACCCCGCTGGTGGCAGGGGCGGTGAATGGAGCGATGGCATGGGCGGCCAGGCCCGCGATCAAGGCTTTTGCCTCGGTCGAGTCGAATCGCTTGGCGAGGATCGAGGCGGGCAGACCACCGATGACGGCCACGCGAGCGAATGCCGCCTTGTGCTTCGGGTTCAAGGTGATCGGGCTGAGCACGTCCTCGACCAACTCCTCGAGCTGGTCTGCGAGTGGTGTGATGAGCGATGAGTACTTGGGGCCGTCCTCTCCGAGTTGCCTCGCTGTCTCCTCGACGGACCGATGTAGTGCCACCGCCCGGCCACCATCCGATGGGTGGGCGAACGGAATCGGTGGCTGGATCCAGCCCACTTCGAGCCCGATGTGATTGAAGAAGGGTGACGCGATCCCCGACGGGTGTATCGCCGAGCAGACGTCGTGTCTGAATCCGGGAAGAGTCAGCTCCTCGGTTCTCGCCCCGCCCCCTATGACTTCGGCCGCCTCGACTACCAGGACCTTGCGGCCCGAACGTGCAAGCTCAACCGCCGCCGCCAACCCGTTGGGGCCGGCCCCCACCACTGATGCGTCGTACTGAGTCATCCCTCGATTGTGCCCGATCTGGCGTTACGGGTTGGTGAACCGCCCTCCGTAACGGTTGCGGAACGCCAACCAGTTACAAAGCCAGAGAAAGGAGACATGATGACCGAGCCACGCGACGCCGAGAACTGGGCCAAGCCAGTCGACAGCTTCCACGTCGAGGAAATGGCCGACGGAGTGGCGAAGGGCAACGTCGAAGGGCGCAAGCCGACCGGGCCCTTGCAGGGATTCGGCCAGCTCTGGCAGAAGTCATACGAGGTTCGGATCCCGGGGCCCACACCCGAGCAGGTCATCGAGACCTGGAAGGCCAACTTCGGCGAGTTCTGGCCCCCAAGCAACAAGTTCTACGCCCCTGCGGGCGGCATCGCCCCCGGTGAGGTGGCGATGATCAGCGGGGGAAGGGGGCCGACCAAGGTGACCACCGGGGTCAGGGTGATCTATGCCGACGACCGCTCCTGGTCATACATGACCCCTGAGGGTCATCCTTGGGCGGCGATCATCACCTTCAGTGCCCATGAGGTGGGCGAAGGCGCCACCACTGCCCGCGTCCATCTGCTGGTGAGGGCCAACGACCCCTTGTACGAGGCCAGCTTCAAGTTCTACACCTCCAGGCTGGAGGACCAGATCTGGACCCACACCCTGACCCGGCTCAGTGGCCATTTCGGCAGCGCAGAACCAGTCTCGATGGAGGTCGCCCTCATCGACAAGAGGCGGCAGTGGAGTCAGTTCGGGAACATCTGGAAGAACTCGGCGATCCGGACCATGCTCCGGCAGGACCGCAGGGTGTGAGCCTCCTCCGATAGAGGCGAAGAGAAGGGGGG